>NZ_JBITIG010000007.1:0-461444 GCF_044458745.1 Streptomyces sp. NPDC050418 | reverse complement strand
GGGCGGAGAGGTGACCGGCGGGCGGAGAGGTGACCGGCGGGCGGAGAGGTGACCGGCGGGCGGAGAGGTGACCGGCGGGCGGAGAGGTGACCGGCGGGCGGAGAGGTGACCGGCGTGCGGGTGGTGTTGTCAGTGGGCGCCGATAGCCTGGAATAGGGCTTCGGCCCCCGGGCGGGAGGGGACTGTCCGGCCTCAGGTCCGAGTCAGCGCCCAGAATCCCACCGTGAAGCAGAGCGCCGCGAGGAGCAGCACCGGGATCGCGACCTTCGCGGGCGGGCCCGAGCGCTTCGGGCGGGCTCTGCGGCGGGTCGGGCGTGCGGGGGCTGTTGAGGGGGCGAGGGCCTCGGGAGGCTCGACTCCCAAGTCCCGTACCGGAATCGAGGGCGGTGCCTGCGCGGGCAGGTGAGGGGCGCTCAGCGTGTACGGGCGGGTGGGGGTGTGATCCGGGGCAGGGTCCGGGGGCGATGTCGGCATCGGGGCCGGGGCCGTGTGTGGGGGCGGGGGCGCGGGTATCGATGCGGCCGGTCCGGGCTGTGCGGCTGGTCCATGCTGTGCAGCCAGTCCAGATTGTGCGGCCGGTGCGGCCGGAGCGTTCGTCGTCGTGTCGGCCGTGGCGAGGGACGGCGTGGCGGTGGGCGTCGGAGGGGTGGGGAGCGGGCCGTCCTCGTCGAAACCCTCCGGGAGCGGGCCCAGTTGGTCGAAGACCTCGATGAGCTCGTCGTCCGGGCCGGGCTCCGGGAGGAGCAGGACCGCCTCCGCAAGCGCCTTGCGCGCCCCCGTCGCGCTGCGGAAGCGCGCGTGCGGCTCCGGCTGCAGGAGGCCCGCGAGGACCTGCCACAGGGGCTCGGGGATCGAATGGGGCGCGTGCGGTGTGCCGTTGGCGCGGAAGAGCTCCGTGAGCGCCTGGGCGTCCGGCTTCGCGCCCTCCAGGAGATAGAGCGCGACAAGCCCCGTGGCGAAGAGGTCGGCCGGGAAGTCCGGCTCGTCGTACGCGCTCTGCTCGGGCGCGATGTACCCCGGCGTCCCCACGACAAGGTCGGTCTGGGTCAGCCGGGGGTCGCCCTTGCGCATGGCGATACCGAAGTCGGAGAGCCGCAGATGCGGCCGCCCGGTACCCGTCGCCTCGAGCAGGATGTTGGCGGGCTTGACGTCGCGGTGCACGACACCTTCCGCGTGCACCGCCGAGAGCCCCGAGAGCAACTGGTCGAGCAGCTGCGCCGCATAGCGCGGCGGCAGCGGCCCGTAATCCCCGATGAGATGGGCGAGTGAGCCGCCGCCGACGAGGTCCATGGTGAAGAGGACCTTGTCGTCGTCGGCGGCCCAGCTCGCCGGGGCCAGCACATGAGGGTGATCGATGCGCAGCGCCTGCTCGCGTACGAAACGGAGCAGGGCATGCGCATCGCTCTGCAGCAGGACCTTGGCGGCGACATAGCGGCGCCTGCGGTGGTCCCAGGCGCGCCATACGGCGCCGACGCCACCGCGTCCGATCGGGTCGACCAGTTCGTACCGGCCGGCGAAGACCTCACCCATGACCGTGCTGCACTCCCGTCAGGACCTTGCGGGTTGCCCGGCTGCTGCTGCCGGTTCAGATCCTCTCCCCCGTGACCTGAACCGCCTGATCGGCCGTCAGCCCTGGTGCGACTCGTAGTGCGTCACGGCGTCCGCGGTGCGCCCGGCGCCGTAGACCTTCAGGAACTCTGCCAGTTCCGGATGGGTCGGGGCGAGAGTGTCGGCCGCCTCGATGATCTCGCCGGCGGACGCCACGGACCGCAGCAGCGACTGGATCTCCCGCACCACACGCTTGACGGTCGGCGCCCCCACGCCGGCCCCCCTGGCCTGAGTGGTCGTGGTCAGCACGGCACCGCCCTGGTTCTTCTTGATCTCCTCCATGCGCTCGGCCGCCTCGGAGGCGCTCACGCTGCCGTCCGCGACCTGGCCGGACAGATCCTGGAGCAGCTGTACGCGCTGCACCACGGCCGGATTGCCGATCTTGGCGCGCTGACCGCTCATCAACTGCGAGAGCATCGGCGCCGACAGGCCGAGCACCGCCGCGAGCCGGGCCTGGTTCAGGCCCAGATCGTCTATGAGCCGACGGAAGAGCGCCCCCAACGGCTCTCCGTACCAACTGCGCTGGAGCTCTCTGGCTCTCGCAGTCGCTTCCTGCTGTTCCGCATCCACGATGCGTCCTCCCCTTCGCTCATGCGAACCTCGCGGAGCATCTTACGGAGCGTGGTCGCATAGGGGGAGCCCCAATCCTTTTGCGGGATCCGGGGGGTGACCCGGTACTCTTGTCCCCGACGCACGCGCCGGAGTCACCCTCCCGCAGCGTTTCCCGTCCCGGGGCCTTAGCTCAGTTGGTAGAGCGCTGTCTTTGCATGGCAGATGTCAGGGGTTCGACTCCCCTAGGCTCCACGGCAAAAATCCCCTCTGATCTGCATTTACGCAGGTCAGAGGGGATTTTTTGGTACGTGTCGTACGGCGTCAGGCGCGCTCGTCCGGACGGTGCGGTGACCAGTCGGCGTCGCCGCCCGCCGCCTCCGCCTCGGCCTGCTTCGCCTGGACCTCGGGGTCGAGGAGCGACTGACCGCTGCCGTCCACCGACGTCAGCGTCGTCGACGAACCGCTCTCCACGACCTCGGTCGGCTCGGGCGGCTCGACCAGCCAGTCCGGGTTGGCCTGCTTGTCCCACCACTTCCAGGCCGCCAGCGCGGCGAGGCCGATCGCGCCCACCGCGGCGACCCGCTTCATGAAGCGGCCGGCCGTGGCCCGGCGCTCATGGCGGCGGACCAGACGCTGGATCTCCCGCGAGGAGACCTGGCCGCGCAGCGCGGCCACGGCGGCGACGCTGCGGTCCACCGCGGCGTCCTTCACCGGACCTGCGGCCGCGACGGCCTGCTCGACCTTCGGAAGGGTGTAGTCGGCGGCCTGCCGGGCGGCATGGCGGGTGTGGACGGCGGCCTTGTGGGCGGCGATGTCCACCTTCGGCGGGACGTGGGTGCGGGCCTGCTTCAGGCGTGGTGCGACATGCGCGCCGTACTGGGTGCGCGCCTGGTCGGCAGCCTGGTGAGCGGCGTCGGAGACCACGGGCGCGATCCGTACGCGAGCCTCGTGCGCATAGTGCGCGGCCCGGTCCTTCGCCGTGTCGGCGTAGGGCGCCACCGCTTCCGCGGCGTGCCGCACGCTCTCCTTCGCCGAGCTGGCCGCGGCGCGCGCGCTGTCGATGCGGGTCACGGGATCCTCCTCCTCGGTGGCGTACGGTATTTCACCTTTCCACCCTTTTCGGGATCATGCCTGTCGGGCGGTGCCCCGGCATGTGCGGGCGGGCATCCGGGTCACGGTGCGCGGATCCCCGGGTATCGGCCGATCTTCGGGCAATGCGGTGCAAGGCGAGCTTGCGGCTGACAATGCCACGGATCGGAGCGATGCGCGCCCTTCCGGCAGGGACTCGTACAGGGAACGGGCAGGACTTGTCGCGTTCCCCTTCCTCCGCCCTGCTGCGTGCGAGGATTCTCGGCGTTGAAGCGACAACGGAAGGCACACCGTGGCTGAGCAGCTGTACGCCACCCTCAGGACCAACCAGGGCGACATCGAGATCCGGCTGATGCCGTTCCACGCGCCCAGGACCGTCCGCAATTTTGTGGAGCTCGCCACCGGCGAGCGCGAGTGGACCCATCCGGGGACGGGTGAGACCTCCACGGACCCGCTCTACGACGGCACGTCCTTCCACCGCGTCATGAGCGGCTTCATGATCCAGGGCGGCGACCCCCTCGGGAACGGCACGGGAGGGCCCGGCTACGAGTTCGCCGACGAGTTCCACCCCGAGCTGCGCTTCGACCGCCCGTATCTGCTGGCCATGGCCAACGCGGGGCCGGGCACCAACGGCTCCCAGTTCTTCATCACCGTCGCCGCGACGGCCTTCCTCAACCGCAAGCACACGATCTTCGGCGAGGTCGTGGACGAGCCCAGCCGCAAGGTGGTCGACGCCATCGCGGCGAGCGCGGTCAACCCGGCGACCCACCGGCCGGTCAGCGACGTGATCATCGAGTCGGTCGTGGTCGAGAAGCGCGGCGGCACCCCGTAACCGCCGAGGGAACCAAACCGCCCCGCCCGTCCGTAAGGAAGAGCGGGGCGGTGTGTTGCCTCGTATGCCTTCACACGCCGTCGTACGGAGATGGAGAGGACCCCATGGATCAGGTGCCAGGCAGTCCGCAGCAACCGCAGGGCGCCTCCGGCCTGTCCGCGTGCTACCGGCACCCGGACCGCGAGACGGGCGTGAAGTGCACGCGCTGCGAGCGGCCGATCTGCCCCGAGTGCATGATCAGTGCGTCGGTGGGGTTCCAGTGCCCCAACTGTGTGCGGGAAGGGTCGGGGACGGGGCATGCGCCGACCGCGAACCGGCCGCGCACGATCACGGGCGGCACCATCGCGGCGGACCCGCGCCTGGTGACCAAGATCCTCATCGGGCTCAACATCGCGGTGTTCATCGTGGGCCTGGCCAACAAGGAACTGCTGCGCGACCTGATGATGCTCGGCGACACCCCGCCGCAGTATCTGCCCGAGGGCGTCGCCAACGGTGAGTGGTGGCGGCTGTTCACGGCGATGTTCGCGCACCAGGAGATCTGGCACATCGGCTTCAACATGCTGGGGCTGTGGTGGCTGGGCGGTCCGCTGGAGGCGCACTTCGGCCGCGTCCGCTATCTCGCCCTGTATCTGCTGTCCGGGCTCGCCGGCAGCGCGCTGACGTATGTGACGGAGCCGTACACCTTCTCGCTCGGCGCGTCCGGTGCCGTCTTCGGGCTCATGGGCGCGACCGCGGTGCTGATGCGCCGCCTCAACTACGACATGCGGCCGGTGATCGCGCTCCTCGCGATCAACATGCTCTTCACGTTCACCATGAACGGGATCGCCTGGCAGGCCCACGTGGGCGGCCTCGTCGCGGGAGCCGCCATCGCGTACGGCATGGTGCACGCGCCGCGTGAGCATCGCGCGCTCGTGCAGTGGGGCACCTGCGCGGCGGTGTTCGTCCTCACGTTGATCACGGTGATGGTGGAGACGTCCCGGCTCACCTGACCGCCTCTTATCCACAGCGCGTGCCGGATCTTGTGCACGCTGTGGGGAACGCATGTGCCCCTTGTCGCTGAGCTGGGTTTTCCCAGTCAGGGCAAGGGGCACATGCTGTTCCGTATGGCGGAGCCGCAGTCGTACCGGCGTCAACCTGGCGATAGTTATCCACAGGTGGTCGGCAGATCGTCAGAGTTATCCATAGCGTGTGGATACCCTGTGGATAACTCCACGGAGCGCTCAGGGCAAGGCTTGCGCCCACCCTCAGGAAGGCGCTACTTCCGAGGCGCTACTTCCACTGGGTCGAGACGCCGAATCCCGCCGCGATGAAGCCGAAGCCCACGACGATGTTCCAGTTGCCGAACGCCTCGATGGGCAGCCGGGTGTCCGTGACGTAGAAGATCACGATCCAGGCGAGGCCGACGAGGAAGAGCGCCAGCATCACCGGGGCGACCCAGCTGCGGTTGGTCAGCTTGATGGCGGTCGACTGCTTCGACGACGGCGGCGGCGTGTAGTCGGCCTTCTTGCGGATACGTGACTTCGGCACGAGGGTCTCTCCTGTCGATGCGCTGCGTGGCCGCGCAGGGGACGTGTGTGGCTGGGCCGCGCCGAGCGGGGCGGGCGCGCGTATGGGGGACCGTTTGCTTCCCCCGGGCGTCCGTTAGCGTAGTGCTTCCGCGGCGCCGTAAGGAGTAAGGGTACGTTGAGCAATTCTGCCGACAGCCCCGAAGAGGGCCGCCGACCGGGGCGGCGGCCGGTGCGTGTGCTCACCGCGGGTGTCTTCGCGCTCGCCGGGCTCATCTTCGTGACGAGTTTCAACACGGCCAAAGGCACCAATATCCGTACGGATGCCTCGCTGCTCAAGCTCTCCGACCTCATTCAGGAGCGCAGCCACAAAAATGGCGGCCTCGAGGAGTCCCTCGGCTCGCTGCGCGACGACGTCGAGTCGCTCGCCGAGCGCGACAACGGCGCATCGGACGCGGAGGAGGCCAAGCTCAAGGCGCTGGAGAAGGAGGCCGGCACCAAGAAGCTGAGCGGCGACTCCGTCTCCGTGACCCTGGCGGACGCCCCGCCGGACGCGACCGCCAAGCTGCCCGGCTACCCGGAGCCCTCGCCGAACGACCTGGTGATCCACCAGCAGGACCTCCAGGCCGTGGTGAACGCGCTGTGGAAGGGCGGGGCAGAGGGCATCCAGGTCATGGACCAGCGGCTGATCTCCACGAGCGCCGTGCGCTGCGTGGGCAACACCCTGATCCTCCAGGGCCGCGTCTACTCGCCGCCGTACAAGATCACGGCGGTGGGCGATCCCGGGACGCTCAAGAAGGCGCTCAACGCGTCGCCGGAGATCCAGAACTACCTCCTGTACGTGAAGGCGTACGGCCTCGGCTGGAAAGTCGACGAACCGGGAGCAGTGACTCTTCCCGGCTACTCGGGCACAGTGGATCTCCATTACGCGCAGCCTGTGGAGTAAGTCCGTGGAGTGGCCCGGGGAGGGACCGGCACGTGTCGGTGCGAGTGATCGTCAGGACCTTCAGCGAACTGTGCATCACCTTCGGCGCCCTGATCGTGCTGTTCGTGACGTATGTCCTGTACTGGACCGGCATCAAGGCCGACGCCGCGATGGACAGCCAGATCGACCGGCTCAACGACAAGTGGGCCAGTGGCTCGATGACGAGCGCCGAGCTGGAGGCCGCGGGCGGCAGCGCCGGCGGTGACGCGACGGACGAGAGCCCGCCGCCGCCCGAGGCGTACGAGGACGGGCAGCCGTTCGCCGTCATGTACATCCCGCGGCTCGGCGCGGACTGGAACAAGCCCGTTCTGGAGAACACCAGGACGGACACCCTGAAGAAGGGCCTCGGGCACTACGGGAAGACCGCGCAGCTCGGCCAGAAGGGCAACTTCGCGGTGGCCGGCCACCGGCGCACGTACGGCGACCCGTTCAAGGACTTCCCCAAGCTCCGCAAGGGCGACGCGGTGGTCCTGAACGACGGGCGGACCTGGTTCACGTACCGGATCGACACCAAGGAGCCGTACAAGACGCTGCCTTCGGACGTCGCCGTGATCGACCCCGTGCCGCGCAAGTCGGGTTTCGACGGGCCCGGGCGGTATCTCACGCTGACGACCTGTGAGCCGGAGTGGGGCCACAGCCACCGTCTGATCGTCTGGGCGCACCTCGATTCCACCCAGCCCGTGGACGACGGCAAACCGGAAGCGCTGCGCCGTTAGGCTGGTGGCGTACGTCAACGGAAGGGACGGGCGTACGTCGACGGAAGGGACAGCATGTACGGCTGGATCTGGCGGCATCTCCCGGGCACCACCTGGGTGAAGGCACTACTCTCGCTGCTGCTCGTCCTGGGCGTGGTCTATGTCCTCTTCCAGTACGTCTTCCCGTGGGCGGAGCCGCTGCTCCCGTTCAACGATGTGACGGTCGACGAAGGGCTCGGGGCCGTGACCTCGGTGGTCGCATGACCGCCCGCATTCTCGTCGTCGACAACTACGACAGCTTCGTCTTCAACATCGTCCAGTACCTGTACCAGCTGGGCGCGGAGTGCGAGGTCGTGCGGAACGACGAGGTGACCACCGCGCACGCGCAGGACGGTTTCGACGGGGTGCTCCTGTCGCCCGGGCCCGGCGCGCCCGAACAGGCCGGTGTCTGCATCGAGATGGTGAAGCACTGCGCGGCCACCGGCGTCCCCGTCTTCGGCGTCTGCCTCGGCATGCAGTCGATGGCGGTGGCGTACGGCGGCGTCGTGGACCGCGCGCCGGAGCTGCTGCACGGCAAGACCTCGCCCGTACGGCATGAGGGCGCCGGTGTCTTCGCCGGGCTGCCCTCGCCGTTCACCGCGACCCGCTACCACTCGCTGGCCGCCGAGCCCGGCACCTTCCCGGCCGAGCTCGAGATCACCGCGCGGACCGAGGACGGCATCATCATGGGGCTGCGCCACCGTGAACTGCCGGTCGAGGGCGTGCAGTTCCACCCCGAGTCGGTGCTGACCGAGCACGGCCATCTGATGCTCGCCAACTGGCTCGTGCAGTGCGGCGACACGGAGGCGGTGGGCCGCTCACAAGGCCTCGCACCGGTCGTGGGCAGGGCCTCCGCGTGACGTCCACGCGACCCGAGCAGGGCGGCTCCCCGTACGACGACGCGTACGGGGACCGTGCCTCGTTCGAGGCCGCGGTCGACGGGCTCGACGACCCGCTGAACGATCCGCTGCCCGGGCAGCACCCCTCGCCGTGGTTCCGCGCGGCCGCCCCGGAGCCGCCTCAGCAGTCCGGGCCGCCTCAGCAGGCGGAGTGGTACGACCCGCAGGGGTATGAGCGGGACTGGTTCGAGGGGCAGCAGCCTCAGGGGACGGGGTACGCGGAGGGGACGGGGTACGCAGGGGGCGCCGGTTACGCGACGCCTCAGGAACCCTCGTACACCGACCCGATATCGCAAGCGGCCGCCCAGCGTCCGGCCATGGACGCCGCGGCCTACGAGGCGCTGTACGACCGCACGGGCCCGGTCCCCACGGTCTCCGTGCAGAACCCCGCCAGTGAAACCGTCAGCCTGGGCGCCACCGCCCCGCCGCCCGTCTCCGGCGAGACGGTCGGGCTGCGCCCGCGTGCGGACGCCCCGGGCCGGCCCTCGCGCGTGGCCGACGACGAGACCGTCGGGCTGCGCACCTCCGACACCCGCCTTGCCTCGCTCAAGCGCCCGCTGCCGGGGCTCTCGCGCCTTGAGGCCCGGCGGGCCGAGCGCGCCAAGCGGCCGAGTCCCGCGGTGCTCGCGAGCCGGGCGCTCGGCGAGGTGTTCATCACCATCGGCGTCCTGATGCTCCTGTTCGTCACGTACCAGCTGTGGTGGACGAACATCCGCGCCGAGCAGCAGGCGAGCGCCGAGGCCGACAAGATCCAGGAGAACTGGGCGAACGGCAAGGGCAAGCCGGGGGCCTTCGAGCCCGGCCAGGGCTTCGCCCTGATGCACATCCCCAAGCTGGACGTCGTCGTGCCCATCGCCGAGGGCATCAGCAAACCCAAGGTGCTCGACCGCGGCATGGTCGGGCACTACGGCGAGGAGTCCATCAAGACCGCGATGCCCGAGGACAAGCAGGGCAACTTCGCGGTGGCGGGACACCGCAACACCCACGGCGAACCGTTCCGCTACATCAACAAGCTGAACCCCGGCGACGCGATCATCGTCGAGACGCAGGACACGTACTTCGTCTACAAGATGGCGAGCATCCTGCCGCAGACGAACCCGGGCAACGTCGCGGTGCTCAACCCGGTGCCGAAGGGCTCGGGGTTCACCAAGCCCGGCCGGTACATCACGCTGACCACGTGCACACCGGAGTTCACCTCCACGTACCGCATGATCGTCTGGGGCAAGCTGACCGAGGAACGCCCGCGGGACAAGGGCAAGCCGCCCGCGCTGGTTGAATAGGCGCGGCAACAGCACAGGGACACCGACGGGGCAGGGAGACAGTGGCAGCCACCGACCAGGGGGAGCGGACACCGCCTTCCGCACCCGAACGCCCCCGTGCCGCCCGCGGCCCCATCGCCACGGCGGTGATGGTCTTCGGTGAACTGCTCATCACCGCGGGCCTGGTGCTCGGCCTCTTCGTCGTCTACTCGCTGTGGTGGACGAACGTGCTCGCGGACCGCGAGGCCCAGAAGCAGGGCGACGCCGTACGCAACGACTGGGCGGGCCGCGACGACGGCCCCGGGGAGCTGAACACCAAGGACGGCATCGGCTTCCTGCACGTCCCGGCGATGAAGAACGGCGAGGTCCTGGTCAAGAAGGGCACCGACCTCAAGACCCTGAACAACGGCGTCGCCGGCTACTACACGGACCCGGTGAAGTCCGCGCTGCCCGAGGACGAAAAGGGCAACTTCACGCTGGCCGCGCACCGCGACGGGCACGGCGCGAAGTTCCACAACATCGACAAGCTCGACGAGGGCGACGCGATCGTCTTCGAGTCGAAGGACCGCTGGTACGTCTACAAGGTCTACAAGACGCTCCCGGAGACCTCGAAGTACAACGTGGACGTCCTGAACGCGGTCCCGAAGGAGTCGGGCGTGAAGAAGCCCGGCCGCTACATCACGCTGACGACCTGCACGCCGGTGTACACCTCGAAGTACCGGTTCATCGTGTGGGGTGAGCTGGAGCGGGTGGAGAAGGTGGATGCCCGGCGGACGCCGCCGAAGGAGCTGCGCTAGCCGGAACGGTCCGGGGGAACGCGAAGGGCCGGTCACCGTGTGGTGACCGGCCCTTCGCGTTGTTGAGCGCGGGACGCGCTAGTCGTCCTCGGAGCGGCTCAGGCCGGACTGGCCGAAGATGCTGCCTCCGTCGTCGCCTCCGTTGCCGCCGTTCCCGCCACCGCCGTCGGTGGTGTTGAGGTTGATGGCGGTGCCGGTCGGGACCTGCTGGCCGGCTGGGGGGTTGGAGATGACCACGCGGGCGTTGTCGTCCGTTGGGCCGTTGATCTGGCCGACCGTGAGGTTGGCCTCCTCGATCATGCGGCGGGCGTCGGAGAGCTTCTGGCCGCTCAGCGGGGGAACTCCGACCTGCTCCTGCTTCTGTGCGACGGTCAGGGTGACCTCGGAGCCCTTGTCGACCGGGGTGTTGGCCGTCGGGGTCTGGGAGATGACCTGGTTCTCGGGGACGTCACCGCTGGGCTGCTGCTGGACCTTGACCTTGAAGCCAAGGCCCTCCAGGGTCTGACGGGCCGCCTGAAGCTGCTGGCCGACCACGTTCGGCACGGTCTCCTGGGCCTTCTCCTTGGCGACTGTCAGAACGACCTCGGAGCCTCGCTCGACCTCCGTGCCGCGGGTCGGGTTCTGCTCCAGGACGGTGCCAGGCGTCTCGCCCGTCACTTCCTTCGGCTCGACCTTCACCTTGAGCCCGTACTCCTCGTCCTCCAGCTTGTCGCGCGCGTCCTCGATCTTGTCGCCGATCACGCTGGGCACCGAGACCTGGGGCGCTCCGGTCGAGACGACAACGTTGATCGTGTCGTTCTTCTCGACCTTGCCGCTGTCCGGATCCTGCGTGCAGATATTGCCCTTGGGCTGGTCCTCGCACTCGTCCTTGGAGACCTTCAGCACGAGTCCTGCGTTGTCCGCCTGCTTCTGAGCCGCCTTCAGGGGCTGCCCCACAAACGTCGGCACATCGAACGGCTTGTCCTCGTCGCCGTTCCCGCTGAAGACAACCCGCCCGATCAGAATCGCCCCCACGAGCACCAGCACACCGGCCAGCACGAGCAGCGCCGTCGAGGCGCCGCCCTTCTTGCCGCCGCGCCTGCGGTCCGGGCGGTCGTCGTAGCCGTAGCCACCGTCGTCCGGGTTGGTGGGCGGCAGCATCGAGGTCGGTGCGCCGCCGCCGTTCTGCGGGCGGAGCATCGCGGTCTGCTGGTCGTCCGGGTGGCCGCCGTAGCCGACCGCGCCCATGGCGGCGGTGGCCGCGACGGGCTGGCCGTCGAGGCAGGCCTCGATGTCCGCGCGCATCTCGTCGGCGGACTGGTAGCGGTAGTCGGGGTCCTTGACCAGCGCGCGCAGGACGATGGCGTCCATCTCGGGCGTGATCTCGGGGTCGAAGACGGACGGGGCCTGCGCCTCTTCGCGTACGTGCTGGTACGCGACCGCGACCGGGGAGTCGCCGACGAACGGCGGCCGTACGGTCAGGAGCTCGTAGAGCAGACAGCCCGTCGAGTAGAGGTCGGAGCGTGCGTCGACCTGCTCGCCCTTGGCCTGCTCCGGGGAGAGGTACTGGGCGGTGCCGATGACGGCGGCGGTCTGGGTCATCGTCATACCGGAGTCGCCCATGGCGCGGGCGATGCCGAAGTCCATGACCTTGACCTGGCCGTTGCGCGTCAGCATGACGTTGGCCGGCTTGATGTCGCGGTGGACGATCTGGGCGCGGTGCGAGTACTCCAGGGCCTGGAGGATGCCGACCGTCATCTCCAGCGCGCGCTCGGGCAGCAGCTTGCGCCCGGAGTGCAGCAGCTCACGGAGCGTGGACCCGTCCACGTACTCCATGACGATGTACGGGATGGAGACCCCGTCGACGTAGTCCTCGCCGGTGTCGTAGACCGCGACGATCGCCGGATGATTGAGCGAGGCGGCGGACTGGGCCTCACGGCGGAACCGGGCCTGGAACGACGGGTCGCGGGCGAGATCCACCCGGAGCGTCTTCACGGCGACGGTGCGGCCGAGCCGGGTGTCATGCGCGAGGTAGACCTCGGCCATGCCACCACGGCCGAGCACCTGGCCCAGCTCGTACCGGCCGCCGAGGCGACGCGGCTCTTCCATAGCTACCTACCAGCCCTCTCCGTCAGTCCCGACCGCACCCGATGTGTGGTCCGGCGGTGTGCTGTCCCGGCATACCGTACCGGCCCGCTCCAGCATGATCTGGCCGTGGCCGAGGTCTGATACAGGACCGGTACCGCAGTGACCGACGTCACTTCGGCCGTTCATTTGCTGCTGTTCAGCACCGCCTGCATCACGTTCTTCGCGATCGGGGCGGCCAGGCCACCGCCGGAGATGTCCTCGCGGTGGGCATCCGAGTCCTCGACCACCACGGCCACCGCGACCGGCGAACCGTCGGCAGTCTTCGCGTAGCTGATGAACCAGGCGTAAGGCTTCTCACTGTTGTCGACACCGTGCTGCGCGGTGCCGGTCTTGCCGCCGACGGTCACACCCGGGATCTGCGCGTTCCGCCCGGTGCCGCTCTGGACGACGGTCTCCATCATGTCCTGCAGCTGCTGCGCGTTCTCCGCGGAGAGCGGGCTGCTCAGCTCCTTGGGGCTGTGCCGGTCGATGGTGTCGAGGTTCGGCGCCTTCAGCTCGCTGATCATGTACGGCTCCATCAGCTTGCCGTCGTTCGCGATCGCCGAGGTCACCATCGCCATCTGCAGCGGGGTGGTCGCCGTCTCGAACTGCCCGATGGACGACAGCGCGGTCTGCGGCCGGTCCATCTCCTTCGGGAAGTTGGACGCGGCCGAGCGCACGGGGACGAACTGCTCCTCGTTGAAGCCGAACTTCTCCGCGGTCTCCAGCATCTTGTCCTTGCCGAGATCCGAGCCGATCTTGCCGAAGACGGTGTTGCAGGAGATCCGCAGGGCCTCACGCAGCGAGACGTTCTCGCACTGGATCGGGCCCTCGTTCTTCAGCTCGGTCGTCGAGTCCGGCAGGGTCCACGGCTGCGGCGACTCGGTCTTCTCGTCCGGTGTCGCGTACAGGCCGTGCTCCAGGGCGGCCGCGGCGGTGACGACCTTGAAGGTCGAGCCCGGCGGGTACGTCTCGCGCAGCGCCCGGTTCAGCAGCGGCTTGTTGACGTCGCTCTCCAGCTCGACCCACGCCTTCTCGTCCGCCTTGCCGTTCCCGGCGAAGCGCGAGGGGTCGTACGACGGAGTGGAGGCGAGCGCGAGGATCGCGCCGGTCGACGGGTCGATCGCGGCGACGGCGCCCTTCTTGCTGCCGAGCCCCTCGTACGCGGCCTTCTGCGCGGCCCCGTTGAGGGTGGTCACGACATTGCCGCCCTCCTTCTTCTTGCCGGTCACCATGTCGAGGGTGCGGCGGAAGAAGAGCCGGTCGTCGTTGCCGGTGAGGATCCCGTCCTCGATGGACTCGATCTGCGTGGCGCCGTAGGCCTGCGAGGCGTAGCCGGTGACGGGCGCCCACATCGCGCCGTTCTTGTACGTCCGCTTGTACGCGAAGTCGCTGGCGGTGGTCCGCTCGGAACCGGTGACGGACTTGCCGTCGACGATGATGTCGCCGCGCTTCTGGGCGTAGCGCTCGATGAGGACGCGGCGGTTCTTCTCGTGGGTGCGCAGCTCGTCGGCCTTGACGTACTGCAGCCAGTTGTCACGGATGAGCAGGGCGAGCACGAGCAGGCCGCAGAAGATCGCGATCCGCCGCAGGGGCTTGTTCACGGGCGTACTACCTGGGTCATTTCGGCGTCGGGGTTGGCCGCGGGGGCGGGTGCCGGCCGGCGGGCCGTATCGCTGATACGGATCAGGATGGCGATCAGCGCCCAGTTGGCAAGGACGGACGAACCACCGGCCGCGAGCCACGGCATGGTCATACCGGTCAGCGGGATGAGGCCCATGACGCCGCCCGCGACGACGAAGATCTGCAGCGCGAAGGCGCCCGAGAGGCCGGCCGCGAAGAGCTTGCCGAAGGGGTCGCGTGCGGCGAGGGCGGTGCGGACACCGCGCTCGATGATCAGGCCGTAGATGACGAGGAAGGCCATGACGCCGGCGAGGCCGAGCTCTTCGCCGACGGTGGCGAAGATGAAGTCGGCGTTGGCGGCGAAGCCGATCAGATCGGAGTTGCCCTGGCCGAGGCCCGTGCCGAGCACGCCGCCGGAGCCGAAGGACATGATCGACTGGCCGATCTGCTCACAGGCGTTGGAGGTGTCGTAGCAGGCGAAGGGGTCGAGCCAGGCGTCCACACGGGCCTTGACGTGGCCCGCGGTCGAGGCCACGGTGACCGCGCCGACCGCGGACATCAGCAGACCGATGACGATCCAGCTGGTGCGCTCGGTGGCGATGTACAGCATGACGACGAACATGCCGAAGAACAGCAGCGACGTACCGAGGTCGTTCTCGAAGACGAGGATGAGCAGCGAGACCGCCCAGATCACCAGGATCGGGCCGAGGTCGCGGCCGCGCGGCAGGTACAGGCCCATGAAGCGGCGGCTGGCGAGCGCGAGGGCGTCGCGCTTGACCATGAGGTAGCCGGCGAAGAAGACGGCGATGACGATCTTCGCGAACTCACCGGGCTGGATGGAGAAGCCGCCGACGCGGATCCAGATCTTCGCGCCGAAGAGGTCGGTGCCGAGCCCCGGTACGAGCGGCAGCATCAGCAGGATCAGCGCCGCCACCATCGAGATGTAGGTGAAGCGCTGCAGGATGCGGTGGTCCTTGAGCAGCAGCAGCACGCCCGCGAACAGGGCGATGCCGAGCGCGGAGTACATCAGCTGGTTGGGGGCCGCGGGGTTGAACTGGCCGAACTGAGCCTTCTGCAGGTTCTGCAGCCGCTCCGACTGGTCGAGGCGCCAGATCAGCACGAGCCCGAGGCCGTTGAGCAGCGTGGCCAGCGGCAGCAGCAGCGGATCGGCGTACGGCGCGAACTTGCGCACCACGAGGTGGCCGACGGCGGCCAGCAGGCCGAGGCCCAGGCCGTAGCCGATCATGCCGGTCGGCACCGTGCCGTCGATCGCCAGACCCACGTTGGCGTACGCGAAGACCGGGATGAGCACGGCGAAGACGAGCAGGGCCAACTCGGTGTTGCGCCTGCTCGGAGCGCCGATCGCGCCGATGGTCGAAGTGTGTGTCGTACTGCTCATGAGTAGGCGGGGCCCCCAGTGCCCCTAATTCTTGTCGCAGTTGCCGACCAGCTGCTTCTCCTCGTCGGAGAAGCTGGGGCCGGGCGTGGGCGAGGGTGCCTTGGCGGCGGACTGGCTCTTGGCACCGCCGGTGGTGCCGCCGGCTTCGCCCTCGCCGGTGCGCGCGTTGTTCTCGTCCTCGGCCTTGCGCTGCTCTTCCTGCTTCTTGCAGGCCGACGCCTGGGTGCCGAGATCCTTGATCTTTTCGTTGGCCTCGGGCAGTCCGCCCGCGGTGATCGTGGCCTCGACCTGCTTGCGCTGGTACGGCGGCAGGTACTTGAGCTCGATCTCCGGGTGGTCCTTCTCCACATCGGACAGGCTGACCCAGGCCAGGTCCTGGCTGATGCCGCGGTACAACGCGACATGGCCGTCGTTGGCCCCCACGTAGTACTGCGTCTGCGTCCAGCGGTGGCCCGCGTACAGGCCGCCGCCGATCACGCCGAGCGCGAGGACGAGGAAGAGGGATCTCTTGATCCACTTCCCGCGGCCGCCGCGCTTGACGAAGTCCTCGTCGTCGTACGCCCCGAAGCCGCCGTCGGGTGCATACGCGTCCGGCTCACCGGAGCCGGGCGGCCCGAAACCGCCACCCGAGGGCTGCGGGGGGACGGGACGGCCCAGGCTCGCGGCGCGTCCCGCCGGGGTCTGCATCGCTCCGTTGTCCTGGAGCTGCTGCTGCTGGTTCTCCGCCACAGCGCCCACGACGACGGGAGTGTCCGTGATGTTCCCGGCCAGGGTGTCGTTGCCGTCGATGTCGAGGACGTCGGCGACGATGCAGGTGATGTTGTCCGGGCCGCCGCCGCGCAGCGCGAGCTGGATCAGCTCCTGCACGGTGGCCTGCGGGCCCTGGTAGCTCGCGAGGGTCTCCTCCATCGTCTGGTGCGAGACCACACCGGAGAGACCGTCGGAGCAGATCAGATAGCGGTCACCGGCGCGCACCTCGCGGATCGAGAGATCCGGCTCGACGTGGTCGCCGCTGCCGAGCGCGCGCATGAGCAGCGAGCGCTGCGGGTGCGTGGTCGCCTCGTCCTCGGTGATGCGGCCCTCGTCGACCAGGCGCTGGACCCAGGTGTGGTCCTGCGTGATCTGGGTGAGGACGCCGTCGCGCAGCAGATACGCGCGCGAGTCGCCGACGTGGACGAGGCCGAGCCGCTGGCCCGTCCACAGCAGGGCGGTGAGCGTGGTGCCCATGCCCTCCAGCTGCGGGTCCTCCTCGACCATCACGCGCAGCTGGTCATTGGCCCGCTGCACGGCGTCGCCGAGCGAGGTCAGGATGTCCGAGCCGGGGATGTCGTCGTCGAGCGCGACGATCGTGGAGATGACCTCGGAGGAGGCCACCTCGCCGGCGGCCTGGCCGCCCATCCCGTCGGCGATGGCGAGAAGGCGCGGACCGGCGTAGCCCGAGTCCTCGTTGCCCTCGCGGATCATGCCTTTGTGCGATCCGGCGGCAAAGCGCAGTGACAGACTCATGCGCACCTGCCCCGTTGACTCTGACTCCGGGTACATCCGCACAGCGCCCACCCTCCGGTCGGGAGCGCGCCGCAACCCGCACCACGGGTCCCGGCGGCTCGCTCGCTCCGCTCGCTCATTCTCGTACTACTTCCGCAGCTCGATGACGGTCTTGCCGATGCGGATCGGCGCGCCAAGCGGGATCGGGGTCGGGGTGGTCAGCCGGGTCCGGTCGAGATACGTGCCGTTGGTGGACCCGAGATCCTCCACGATCCACTGCCCGCCCTGGTCCGGGTAGATCCTGGCATGCCGGCTCGACGCATAGTCGTCGTCCAGCACGATCGTCGAATCGTGCGCACGGCCCAGCGTGATCGTCTGGCCCTGCAGGGCGACGGTGGTGCCGGACAGGATGCCCTCGGACACGACGAGCTTCGTGGGGGCACCCCGGCGCTGGCGGCCGCCGCTCTGCTGGCGCGGCGGTGCCGGAGCGGCCGGCCGGCCGCCCTGTGCCGGACGTGCGTCGGCCCCCCGCCGCGCACCGCGCTGCGTGACTCGCGTGCCGAACAGGTCGCTGCGGATGACCTGGATGGCCACGAACACGAACAGCCACAGGACTGCGAGAAAACACAGCCTCATGACCGTCAGGGTCAGCTCTGACATTGCCCCCGCTTCACCCTTCGGCTTGTCGGTAAATGATCGTCGTACTGCCCACGACGATCCGCGAGCCGTCGCGGAGCGTAGCGCGGGTGGTGTGCTGCCCGTCTACCACGATGCCGTTGGTAGACCCGAGATCCTGGATCGTCGAGGGCGTTCCGGTCCGGATCTCACAGTGCCGGCGGGAGACGCCGGGGTCGTCAATCCGTACATCCGCCTCGGTGCTCCGGCCGAGGACCAGAGTGGGGCGGGAGATCTGATGGCGCTGCCCGTTGACCTCGATCCAGCGACGCGTCTGCGCGCCGGGCATCGGTCCGGCGCCGCCGGGCTGTGCGGCACGGGCGGGCGCGGGGCCGGGGCCGCCGCCGGGGGGCGGGGCCGCGGGCATCGGCGGGGCGGCGGCCGGCGGATAGCCGTAACCGCCCTGCTGGGGCCGGGCGGGCGCGTGGGGGGCACCGCCGGGGCCGGGGCCGGGCTGGGACGAGGAGGACGCGAGGGTGCGGCTGCGCACGCGGTACAGACCCGTGTCCAGGTCGTCCGCCTTCTCCAGGTGCACCTTGATCGGGCCCATGAAGGTGTAGCGCTGCTGCTTCGCGTAGTCCCGCACCATGCCCGAGAGCTCGTCGCCGAGCTGGCCCGAGTAGGGGCTCAGACGCTCGTAGTCGGGCGGGCTGAGCTCCACGATGAAGTCATTGGGGACGACGGTCCGCTCGCGGTTCCAGATCGTCGCGTTGTTGTCGCACTCGCGCTGGAGTGCGCCGGCGATCTCGACCGGCTGGACCTCGGACTTGAACACCTTGGCGAAGGTGCCGTTGACCAGACCTTCGAGTCGCTGCTCGAACTTCTTCAGGACTCCCATGGGGCACCTCCTCCGTGCTTGCCGCCGTTGTTGTCGTCGTACCGCTTACTGATCGTATCCACGCGCCGGGAAATCGGCTGGTTCCCCTTCTCTGCCCAGCGCAGGGGTGTCGCCTCTCACAACGGCCGGGGCCGCCCGTTCGTGCCACCTCTGCGTGCCTGTGTCTGCGTCTGTGTACGCGTCGTCGTTTCCGTCGTCCTGAGCCCGCGCCTCCACGGATCGTAGAGGGGGGCCTTGGACAGTGTCCCGCACTCGCACGGCAGACCTCCTGGAGCGGTGCGGACGGGGCGGCTGTGCGGGCCGTCCCAGAAGGCAGGTGCCCCCACAAAGGGATGTGAACCCACCCTGTCCGGCGTGCTAATCTTCAGATGTCGCCAGGCGCTCCGCAGGGAGCAGGAAGCCGAACGACAACACCTTGCGCGGGTGGCGGAATAGGCAGACGCGCTGGATTCAGGTTCCAGTGCCCGCAAGGGCGTGGGGGTTCAACTCCCCCCTCGCGCACCATGGAAAAGGTCGGCATCGTGATCACGATGCCGACCTTTTTGCTGTGCGCCGAACCTCCCGCTGCCTGCACGGATGTGGTGATGGTCACGCGGGACGGCCGGGACGGCCGGTGACCAACGTCTCGGCCGTCCCGCCCGGGCTCTATTCCGTACGCAGCGCCGTCGCCGTTCGCGTCCGGGCCGCCCAGCCCGCCGGGAGCAGTGCGCCCAGCGTCGCGATGAGCAGGCCGCCCAGGCCCAGGAGCAGCAGGCCGGGGGCGTCGTAGACCGCGAGGACCGAGTCCGGGAAGCGCAGGCCCGCGCTCTCGCCCATGGCAGGGACCACCTGGGCGTGCAGGGCCATGCCCAGGGGTACGCCGATCGCTCCGCCCGCCAGGCCGGTCACGGTCACGGACGTCAGCACCATGGCGACGGTCTGGCGCGGGGTCATGCCGAGGGCCTTGTGGATGCCCAGTTCGCGGACGCGTTCGCGGGTGTCGAGGACGACCCCGTTGAGGACGCCGAGCGCGGCCACCGCGACCAGCAGCAGGGTGAGCAGGGCGGACAGGGCGTTGAGCGTCGTGACCATCTCGCTCTCGCCGCCGCCGCTGCCGGCCTCGGCGGTGAGGCCCAGCCCTGCCAGGTCCTTGTCGAGAGCGGAGACGTAGGCGGCGCTGTCCGTGCCCGGTTCGAGGGCGATCCGGTGCTCGTCGGGGGCCAGTCCGGAGTCCGCCTTGCGGGCGCTCGCGGCGTCGGTGAAGACCTGCATGCCGTCGTACCGCGGGTCGAGGACCTCGCCGACGATCCGCAGGACGGCCTGTCCCGTCCGGCCGTCGAGCGTGAGGGGGTCGCCGATCCGCTTGCCGGTCGTGGTGAGGAACGCGGTCGGTACGACGGCCTCGCCGGGCGCGCGCAGCCAGCGGCCCTCGACCATCGCGTACCCGCCCCAGGACGCGTCGTCGGTGAACGCGGTGACCGTGGTCGAGCCGGAGACCCCGGCGATGCGCGCCCGTGTGGTCGCGATGGCGTACGAGGCGCGGGTGCCGGGCTGTGCCGTGATCGCTTCCCGGACGGCGGCGGGGTCGGCCGGGGTCTTCGGCGCGGTGGCGGACGGACCACCGCCCGGACCGCCCGGACCGCCCGGGCCATCCGGACCGCCCGGACCGGGCCCCATGACGCGGCTGTGCACGGTGACGTCGGCGCCGGAGTGGTCGCGCGCCGCCATCACCTCGCCGAGCGAGGAGCCCAGGCCGACGGTGAACGTCACGGCGGTGGCGCCGAACACGATCGCCGACCCCATCGCCAGGGCCCGCCCCGGCCGTGCGAGCGGCCGTACGAGGCCGAGCGCGACCGGCCGCGGCAGCGGCAGCCGTCCCGCGAGGCGCGAGGCGAGACGGCCCCGGCGGGTGCGCGGGGCGCGGCCCACCGCGAGGGCGTCGACCGTGCGAAGGCGCCCGGCCCGCCAGGCACTGGCCCACGCGGTGATGGCGACGACGGTGAGAACTCCGCCGACGACGGCCGCGTCGACCCACGGGTCGATGCCCAGGCCCGCGCCGGCGTAGGCCTCCTCGGCCTCGGCGAGGATCGGCACGGCGAGGACATGGCCGGCCGCCACACCCAGCGCGGTGCCCACCGCCGCGGGCAGCAGCGCCTGGGCCACGTAGGCCCGTACGACCTGACCCGGTGTGAACCCGATCGCCTTGAGGATGCCGATCCTGCGGGTGCCCGCGCCCACGGCGGCCGCGACGACGTTGCCGACGATGAGCACCGACATGACCAGCCCGAGCAGCCCGAAGGCGACGAGGAACGGGACGTACAGCGCGGTGTCGCGTTCGGCGGTCTTCTTGACGGTCAGCCAGGACTGGGTGCCGAGGACCGTGCCCTTGGCCAGGTCCGCGGTCACGGCCGTGCGTCCGGCGGCGACCTGCGCGGCGGTCGCGGCCTCGGTGAAGCGGTACAGCATCTGGCGGCCGGCGCTCGCTCCGGATGCGGCCAGCCGCTGCACCTGGCCGGGCGTGGCCCAGGCGTCCGCGGTGCCGGTGGCCGAGCGGGCGGTGCCGACCACCTTCAGGGCGGGCTTGCCCGGCAGGTCGGGGAAGGTGACCTTGTGGCCGATCCGATCGGCGTTCCAGACTCCGGCGGGCAGCACGATCTCGCCGGGCCGGGTCGCCCAACGGCCCTCGGTGAGCGCGAGCCTGTCGACCGCCGCGCGCGGCCCGGTGCGCTCGGTTCGCCCCGCGATCGTCAGCGGAGGTTCGGCCTCGGGGAAGTCCTCGTCGAACTCGGGCGTGAGTGTCACCGTACGGAAAGGGCCCGCCGACGCCTCGACTCCCTCGGCCCGTCCGGTGCTCTGAAGCTCCCCCTCGCCCGCCGAGCCCGCGTACTGCACCCCGAGATGCGCCCCGCGCTGCCGCGCGAACGTGGCGTCGAACGGCCCTCCGGACGCCACGAGCAGCGAGCCGGCGAGGACGGAGGCCGCCACGGCCATCAGCGTGGCCAGGGCGATCACCACGGTCTGCACCCGGCGCCGGCCGACCCCGGCCCGTACCACCCCGCCCAGGGCACGGCCGCTCAACGGACCGTCTCCATACGGGCGTTGTCGTCCAGGACACGGCCGTCGGCCAGCCGCACCGTCCGCGTCGTACAGGAGCGGGCGAGCGCCAGGTCGTGGGTCACCACGAGCACGGTCTGCCCGTCGGCGTGCAGCTCGCGCAGGAGGCGGCTGACGTCCTCGCCGGAGGCCGAGTCCAGGGCGCCGGTCGGCTCGTCGGCGAGCAGCACGGGCGGGCGGTTCATCAGCGCGCGGGCCACCGCGACCCGCTGCCGTTCGCCGCCCGAGAGACGTCCGGGGTACGTGCCGGAGTGCCGGTCGACGCCCAGGTTCTCCAGGAGCTCGGCGGCCCGTCGCCGTGCCTCGGCGCGGGCCATGCCCGCGAGCTGCGCCGGCAGGACGACGTTCTCGGCGACGGTGAGGTCGTCGAGCAGGTGGAAGAACTGGAACACCATGCCGATCTTCGCCCGCCGGTAGCGGGCGGCCGCGGCCTCGCCGAGCCGGTCCACGCGGACGCCGTCCACGGTGACGCTGCCCTCGTCGGGCCGGTCGAGGCCCGCGATCAGGTTCAGGAGCGTGGACTTGCCGCTGCCGGACGGTCCCAGGATCGCGACCGCCTCACCGGCGGCCACGCTCAGGCCGGCGTCCTGGAGGGCGGGGACCCCTCCGGTGCCCAGGCCGCCGTCGTAGTGGCGGGTCACGTTCCGCAGGTCGATCAGCGGCGGGGGCGGGGGCGGGGTGCTCGGCATGGGGCTCCTCGATTCGTACGGGTGCGCGCCGGCGGCTCGTACGGGCTGTGCGGACCGGGGCGCGGGCCGGTGTGCCGGCCGGTGTGCGGCCCGTTGGGCGGGCTCCCCCGAAGCTAGGAGCGGACCGCCCCGCACCGCGTCCGCACCCGGTGCCCTTTCCGGTCCTGCACGCGGACGACCGCGCCCGCGGGTCCTCCCTGAGAAGTAGTCGTACGGGACCGGGTGCGGCCCCTCGGTGCGCTCCGCGGACGATGTGGGACGGGCAGGTGCTCGGCGACAATGGCGCAGTGAACAGAGCCTTGGTGACCGCCCGGCTGCGGGACGGGCGGGCGCGCCTGCCCGACCCCGTGGAGCTGCTGCGCCGCGCGCCCGGTCCGCTGGCGCTGCTGCGCCGCCGCACCGGACCGCAGCCCGGGCTGTCCCGGGGCAGCCAGGTCTTCGACCTGCTCCTGACGGCGGTCGTCGGCATCACGGTGCTGCACTGGGCGGTGGAGAACGGCGCGGACCTCATCCGGGACTCCGGCGAGGGCATCGGCCCCTTCGGCAGCTTCGGCCCGCTCTCCGCCACCGGGAGCCTGATCGCCGCCGTACTCCTCGCGCTCCTCGCGCATCTGCCCCTCGCCCTGCGCCGCCGCCACCCCTTGGCCGTCCTGTGGACGGTGACCGCCGCGGCCGCGCTGACGCCGGCCGACGCCCAGCGCCTGACGTTCTATGCGGTGGCCATCGCCGCGTACACGGCCGCCGTGTACAGCCCGTACCGCGTGGCCACCCTCGCCGCCCTGCCGGTGACCGTGTTCGTGATCGGTACGGACGAACAGCAGCGCACGATGGGGCAGTTGGCGGGTCCGCCCGTCGTCCCCACCCAGTACGTGCCGCTGCTGATCCTGGTACCGCTGGTCTTCGCCGCCCACGGGCTCCGGACGTGGAAGCTGCGGACCGCCGAGACCCAGGACCGGATGGCCGCCCTGGAGAAGGAGCAGGCCGAGGCGCTGCGCCGCGCGGCCGCGCAGGAGCGGGCACGCATCGCCCGCGAACTGCACGACGTCGTCACCCACAACGTCAGCATGATGACGATCCAGGCCGGGGCCGCCCGCAAGGTCATGGACCGTACCCCCGACCAGGCCCGCGAGGCCCTGCTCGCCGTGGAGGCGGCGGGCCGCGCGGCGCTGACGGAGCTGCGGCACACGATGGGCCTGCTCACGATGGAGTCGGAGCCGGGGGAATCCGCTCCGGGCGACGGCACACCGCCGGAACTCGCCCCGCAGCCCGACCTCGACCGGCTCGACGCTCTGGTGGACCGCGTGCGGAACTCGGGCGTCCCCGTCACCCTCACCACGACCGGCACCCCGCGCGACGTACCGCCCGGGATCGGGCTCGCCGCCTACCGCGTCGTCCAGGAGGCCCTGACCAACACCGTGAAGCACGCGTCCGGCGCGAGCGCCCGGGTGACGGTCGCGTACGACGAGGAAGCGCTCCGTCTGGAGATCACCGACACCGGCGGCACCCCCGCACCGTCGGCCGCGTCCGGCAACGGCCACGGCCTGCTCGGCCTGCGCGAACGCCTCGCGCTCTACGGCGGGACGCTGCGCGCGGGCCGGCGCCTGACCGGCGGCTACCGCGTGACGGCCGAGGTGCCGCTGCCCCAGCCCGCCACCGCCGTACGGGAGGCCGCGTGAGCGCCGCGCTGCGGGTCGTCGTCGCCGACGACCAGGCCCTCGTCAGGACCGGCTTCCGCATGATCCTCATGGCCGACGGCATCGACGTGGTCGCCGAGGCCGCCGACGGAGAGGAGGCCGTCGAGGCGGTCCGCCGCACCCGACCCGACGTGGTCCTCATGGACATCCGGATGCCGGAACTCGACGGCCTGGAGGCCACCCGCCGCATCCTCACCGGGGCGCCCGACGACCCCCGCGTGATCATGCTGACCACCTTCGACCTGGACGACCTCGTGTACGCGGCTCTCTCGGCCGGTGCCGGCGGCTTCCTGCTCAAGGACGTCACGCCCGAGCACCTGACCGCCGCCGTCCGCATGGTCCGCACCGGCGACGCGCTGCTCGCCCCCACGATCACCCGCCGCCTGGTCGAGCGCTACGCCCGCACCGCACCGGACACGGAACCGGACAGCACGCCGCACCGCGACCTGGCCGCCCTGACCCCGCGCGAACTCGAAGTCCTGCGTCTGCTCGCCCAGGGACTCAGCAACGCCGAACTCGCCGCCCGTCTGCATCTTTCCGAGACCACCATCAAGACGCACGTGGGGCGCATCCTCGCCAAACTCGGTCTGCGCGACCGGGTTCAGGCCGTCGTCACGGCGTACGAGACGGGGCTCGTCAGTCCGAACGGGCAGGACCGGCCGTCAATTCAGCCCGGCAGGACCTGAGTCGCCGCGCCCAGCAGCGGCAGGTCGTCCAGCGAGGCGCCGCGCGCCAAAGGGCCCGTGACGGCTTCGGAGGACACCGGCTGGAAGTCGGCGACCTGCGTCCCGACCGCGTTGTCCAGCGGATCCACCGCGGTGTTGGCGAACGGGTCGAGTTGCAGGTCCTTCGCCGGGGCCAGCACACCGGACAGGGCGGGCCCGACGGCCGGGGACAACTCCTGCCCCGCCAGGCTCGTGGGCAGGGGCGAGTCCGCCACCGCCGGCGTACTGCTCATCCAGCCTGCCGCGGACGCCCCGGCGAGGGCGATCAGGGCACCGGCCGTGAGGCGGGACCTGCGGGGCGAGGACGACGGGGACGTTTTCATGGAAATCCTTTCGACAAAGCTCACCGACGGCGCTGCACAAGACTGCCGAGCCGCGGGCCCGCCCAGCGCTTGGCGCTGCGCAGGGCCTTCGACTGACTGATCGCGTGATCGAGCCGGTAATACCAACTCGGCGGTACATACGGCAGCAGAGGGGAATGCCGCTGCCCGAGCAGAGCGAACATCTGGTGCGGCGGCAGCGCCAGATAACGGTCCACATTCTCGTACCACTTGGCGCTGAGCCGTGCCGCGCTCTGCACCGGCAGCAATTCGGCTTTCCGCTGCTTCTCGTACGCGGACAGTGCCTCGTCGCGGCCTGTTCCGTCACGGAGATGACCGGCGAGGGCGATGGCGTCGCGGAAAGCCAGCGCGGTGCCCGCCCCGATCGAATAGTGCGTGGAATGGGCGGCGTCACCCATGAGGACCATGTCCTCGTGCGACCAGCGCTGATTGGTGACCGTACGGAAGACCTGCCACGGCAGTCGGCGGTCCGGCCCGTCCTCGCGGCAGATGAGCTCGTGACCCTGCAACAGCGAGGCGAACAGGCCTTCGAGGAGGCGCAGGGTGTCCGCGGACGGTGCCGTGTCCAGGCCGAGGCCGGTCCAGGTCTGCTCCGAGCACTCCACGACACAGGTGCTGTGGCTGCCGCTGAACCGGTAGGCGTAGCACCAGATCCAGCCGCTGGGCGTGGGGCTGAAGGCGAAGCTGAAGTTGTCGAAGGTTCTGGTCGTGCCCAGCCAGAGGAACCGGTTGCTTCCGGCGACCGTCTGTGTGCCGAAGCTGTCGCTGTAGCGGCCACGGATCCGGCTGTTGATGCCGTCGGCCACGATCACCAGGTCGGCCGGGCCGACTTGCTCCCGCGCGGTGATCTCCTCGCCGTACCGCAGGTCGACGCCGAGTGAGCCGGCGCGTTCGGTGAGGGCGTCGAGCAGTTGCTCGCGTCCGACGGCGTAACCGAGTCCCCCGGGGTGCTCGACCGCCTGGCCGTCGACGAACGCGAGGCCGTCCTGCCAGCACTCGGAGCGTTCGTGGATCGCGCGGGCCGAATCGCTGTCGCTCGCTTCGAGGAGTTCGAGCGTGTCGGGCCAATAGGTCACGCCCCAGCCGGGGTTCGCGCCCTTGGGATTGCGCTCATGGACGGTGATTTCCGTGCCCGGTGCATTTTGTTTCATGAGGACGGAGAAATAGAGGGCGGCGGGGCCTCCACCAACACATGCGATCTTCAAGCGACTTCCTCACTGCCGGGCGGGCGCTGTCGAAGGTACACGCTGGACAGGGGGAGGAAGGGCCGGTGATGGGGCGGGAATTACGCCATGCGGGCGGCTTCGGCGGATTTTGCCCAGCACGGGCAGCGTGCCTTCGGGGACGGGCTCCGCATTCGTCGTATTTATGTCCCCGTCATCCTTTGCACAAGGAAGGTGTGGACGTTGCGCATCCCATTCCGCGCACCTCGAGCGCTTCTTCTGGCAGCTGCCCTGGCCACGTTCGGCAGCTTCGCCGTCATGGGAGCGAACGCTGCCACGGCGCCCTATCCCGGCACGGCTTCACCCCAGCCGTGCCCGACCTCCGACCACGGTTACGGCGACGCTCCGGCACCGGGTCCGTCCGACGGGTACGGCTCGGACGGCGGCTATGGCTCGGACGACGGTTATGGCTCGGACGTCGGCTATGGCGAGTACCCGTGTGAGACGACTCCGCCGGCGACCACGACTCCTCCGCCGACGTATACGACGACGCCTCCGCCGACGATGACGACGACTCCGCCTGTGGGGACGACTCCGCCGCCGACGTATTCGACGACGCCTCCGCCGACGATGACGACGACTCCGCCTGTGGGGACGACTCCGCCGCCGACGTATTCGACGACGCCTCCGCCGACGACCACGACGCCTCCGCCGACGTATTCGACGCCGCCGCCGTCCACGTCGACACCGCCGCCGACGACCTCGACACCGCCTCCGACGATGACGACGACGCCTCCGCCGTCCACGACGACACCCCCGCCGTCGACCACGACTCCGCCGCCGTCCACGACGACACCCCCGCCTACGACCACCACGTCCTCCGCCCCGCCCGAGCTGCCGGAGACCGGCATGTCCAGTACCGGGCACTGGGTCGCGGGCACTGCGGCGATCGGCGCGATCGCCGTCGGTGCGGCCTGCGTCATGCTGTCCCGCCGCAAGCCCCGTCACTAGGAGAGGGAACCCCGTGTCGGACCTCCTCGGCCAGGAGCCCTTCCCCCTGCGACGCGCTCTCGGCTGGGTGGCCGCCGCCAGTTGCGCGGCCCTGTTCCTCGGCACGATCACGATCGACGTGGACCCGCTGGACCGGTCGTTCCCCGCCACGACGGTGGGCGACGACCGGCCTGCGGGCGAGGGCGGGCCCCAGGGCGTCGCCGCGGACGCGAACGCCCCGGTGCCGCGCGTCATCCACGACGAGAAGCGCCACCAACTGGTGTTCACGCCCGGGGGCGTTCCGGACGCCATGGCCTACCGCTACCGGATCGGCGCCGACGGCCCGGTCCACCAGACGAACAGCGACAGCACCGGCCTCCTGCGCGTCTCGGTACCGGCGACGCTCGACGACACCGTCGCCCACCCCGTGGTCGTCCAGGCGCAGGACGGGAAGGGCACCTGGTCAGCGGGGCGGACGGCACACTTCACCTTCCTGAACCGCAACCCCGGCGCTACGGACCTGCAGGTCCAGCGCCTCGAATCCGAGGCCATGACGCGGGACGACACGTCCCGGCGCGTGCTCCGCGTCCAGCGCAACCAGCGCGGCCTCCGCTTCTCCGGAGGCGCCCAGACCCTCGTGGACGCCACCGCGCCGGGAGGCACGCACACCCTGGACTTCACGGTGCGCACCCCCGGCGAATTCCGCCTCGCGCTGAAGCAGACCCTGGGGCGCACGTACGGCATCGCGTCGTTCACCCTCGACGGGAAGCCCCTGGGAGGCGCGCGGGACGGCTACGCGAAGCGTCCGGGGTCCCGCGCGGTCCGCCTGGGCCTGCACGTCCTGAAGGCGGGCAAGCACCGTCTGGGCATCGAGGTCCGCGGGAAGAACCCGCGCTCGGCCGGCCACCGCGTGGGCGTCGACTACCTGGAACTGAGCCCGGCCCTGCTGCGCGAGGCCGAGGACATCACCCCGCTCGGCCGCGCCGGCCGCAAGGCGGCGAAGCAGACCGACTGCTGCGGTGTGCACTGGTCCGGGGGAGCCCAACTGGCCTTCCGCGCCCAGCGCCGCGGCGACAGCTTCACGCTCCCCTTCCACGTCCAGCGGGCGGCTTGGTACGCGGTGGGCACCGAGCAGACCACCGGACCCGACCACGGCCGCGTCGAGTACGCCCTCGACGGGACGAAGCTGACCGCGCTCAGGGAACAGCCGTCCGGCGAGCGGCTGAGCACCACCCCGGTCGACCTGGGCATCCACTACCTCAAGCCGGGCCGGCACCTTCTCACCCTGACCGCCGCCTCCGTCCGCGACCCGCGTATCGGCGTCGACCTCCTGAAGGTCTTCCCGCTGAGCGGTTCGTACGAGGCGGAAGTCGTCACCAGCCGCGCCACGGGCCGTACCGGCATCCAGCGCAACTGCTGTACGGCCTCGTGGTCGGGACGCCACCAGCGGCTCCTGTCGCCCGCGGCCCCTGGTGACGAGGTGGACCTGTCATTCGCCGTCCCCCTGGACGGGCCTCACTCGCTGAACGTCGCTGTCACGCGCCACCCGGACTTCGGGCGGGTGCGCTTCGCGATCGACGGCAAGCCCGTGGGCGCGGTCCTCGACGGCCACAGCTCACGGCCGACCACCGACTCCGTGCATCTGGGCACGCACGACTTCACCGAAGGGCTGCACCGTCTGACCCTGACGGTCGAGGCGAGGGGCGGCGGCCGGGCCGACGCGGGCGTGGACCGGATCGACCTCTACCCCGAAGGCGAGACGCCATGAACGAGGGCGTCCCACGAACGCGTCGCGCACCCGAAGGGGCCTACGGAATTGACCCATCAGCGGGGTTCCGCGCCCCATGCGTGACCAGGCGGTATCTGCCGCGTTGACAGTCCGTCGAGGTCGCACACTGTGCGGCCAACTGACCATGGAAGAGGAAAGCATGTCGCGTATGTACAAGGTCGTCGCCGTCGCCGCCGGTGCCGGAGCGGCCCTCGCGGGCGCCGCCGGTGTCGCCGCTGCTGACAGCCACGCCCAGGGCAAGGCCTCCCACTCGCCGGGCGTTCTCTCGGGCAACGTGCTCCAGGCTCCGATTCACGTGCCCGTGAACGCCTGCGGCAACACGGTGTCCGTGATCGGCCTGCTCAACCCGGCCTTCGGCAACCAGTGCACCAACGGCAGCGACGGCGGCTACGGCGGCTGAACCGCCCACCGGTGAGCAGTCTGCGGGGCGCCAGGAATTTCCCCTTTCCCGGCGCCCCGCAGTCATGTGCTCGCGGCCCTGAGCCGCCGGACCTCTACGCGTAGCGGTACACGTTCTGCGTGATGAGCTCGCTGGGGCGCTTGCCGAACGGCGGCATCGGCTCGTCCGCGCTCAGCACCCGCCCGTACTGCGGGTCGTCGCGGCGCAACGGCCGCCGCGGCAGATAGAAGTGCGCCTTCGGATGCTTGCGCTGCCACTGCGTCCACAGCCGGTCCATGAACGAGTGGTGCAGCCAGAACACCGGATCGTTGGGCGACGAGGCCCCGTTCATCAGGCCGCCGACCCACTGGTGCACCCGGTTGTGGTTGCGCCAGTCCCCGCGCCGGCCACCCGCCCAGCCCTCCACCTTGTTGCGGAAGCCCTCGCCGGGCAGGGAGTTCCAGGGCGCCACGTCGTACACCGGGTCGTCCATGGCCCAGTTCAGCTCGCGCCGGCTCGGCAGGCTGCCCCTTCGCCCCAGGTCACGCGTGAGGAAGCGGCTGCGCGTGACGGACACGCTGACGGGCCAGTCCCCCGACTCGTACGCGAACGGTCCGGTCATGACCTGCCGGTCGCCGTCGCGCCCCGTACCGCCCAGGAAGTCCTTCGCCCACAGGGAGCCCGTGGGGCTGGTGTCCACGGTCCAGTTCCAGTACGGGACGGTGACACCGGGGGAGACGGACTGCAGGGCCCGCTCGAAGTCGAGCAGGAACTGCCGGTGCCAGGGGAAGAACGTGGGCGTCATGTGCCCGACGCGCAGCCCTTCCTCGCCGTCGGCGACGTAGTACTTCATATGGACCTCGACGAATTCGTCGTAGCGGCCGCTGCGTTTCAGCTTCAGCAGCGCATCGACGAACTTCCGCTTCTCCCCGCCGGTGAGGTCCCGCTGGTTCTTCCGTGTGTACACAAACACTTCCTCGACAGGGGCCGCGGCGCGGCCCGGGTCACGGGGCCGCGCTGTCAGACGAGTTCGGCCGGCCCCAGTTCGTCGACGGCCGCGCGGGCCGCGTCATGCAGCGTCGGGAAGGACTCGAAATGATGCAGCGCGCTCATGAACGTCCCGTCCGCGCGGCGCATGACGTGCAGGGACTGGCCGTCGATGAAGATCTCGACCATCGGCCGCTCGCCTCCGCCGGGCGCCCGCACCCGCCACTCCCGGCCCCGGATGTGCCGCCCCCGGTACACCTCGTCGAAGGTGTTCCCGCGCGTGTGCGGAGCCGGGCCCGACGCACCCGTATCGGGGTCGGTCAGGACGATCGGGCTCAGCGCGGCGGCGGTTCCGCCCACGGACGCCAGGCCCAGGAGCGCCCTGAGCGCCACGCGCCGCGACCACCAGCGGCGAGGCCTGTCGGTCTCCCCGGTGGTGGTCGCGTCCTGAACGTCCTGAACGTCCTGAACGTCCTGAACGTCCTGCGCGTCCTGCGCGTCCTGCGGTGCGGGCACCGTTGTGCGGTGCGCCTCGTTCAGTCCCTGGAAGAGCACCCGCTCACCTCAGGACAGCAGCGCGTCGGCGCTGGGCGCGGTCTGCAGCGTGGGCTGCAGGAGGGCGGCCTGCGGCAGCGGCAGCTCCGGCAGCCGCGCACCGCTGGGACGCTGACGCACCTGCGGAGCACCCACGGACGCCCCGGGGCTCGTCGCGTCCACGGGAATGTCGGGCACCGAGAACGCGGCTCCCGCGAGCCGTTCGTTGCTCAGCGGATCGGTGAGCGGGGCGTCCACGAGAGTCTGCGGAAGCGCCGTCCGCAGCGGCACCTGCGGGACCACACCCTCCAGCTGGAGGTGCTCGGGGTCGATCCGGGGCGCCGACACATCGCCCGGCATGATCAGCGGCACACCGCCGCGTACGTCCGGAAGATCCGAACCCAGGGCGTTCTCCAGGCCGTCCAGCGGCACCGGGACCGGTGCCGAGTCGGCCAGGGCGGGGGACACCGCCGCGGCCGAGGCGATGCACGTCATCGCCACCGCCAGACCGGCACGCTTCGCCAACTTCATGACATCCACCTTCTGCAGAGCGGGACTGCCGTCAGCCGGGCCAACGAGCGAGACCGCCGAAGACCGCGTTAATTCGCCTGGGCGCAGCCTTAGTCACACAAGCTCGGCCGCCGCACCGGCTCAGCGGAGCCGGCCCGCCGGCAGGGCACAGTGCGCGGCCTGCGCGAAGACCGCTTCGTCGCCGATGTAGGCGCTGAGGGTCTCGGGCGCGACGGGTTCGCCGGGGACGGCCTGCGGCCACGCCCTCGGGCTCACGATCAGATGGACCTTCTCGCCGGCGTCCACGGCCGCCGCCCACTCCGGCGGCACCGCGCACTGCGCACGGAACGCGCCCATCGTGAGCACGGCCTGTCCCGACTCGACCAGGAGCTTGACCGGGAAGCTCGGGGCCGAGCCGTCCGTCATCCCTCCCCCGGGCGTCAGGGACAACTCCTGTGCGAGGCCCACCATCGCGTCCTGCGCGCCCTCGGCGCCCTGCGGGCCGTCGCCCAGGGGGTACGCGAGCAGGTACGGGGTGGTGTTGCCCTCTTCGGGCGCTCCGATCCACGTCAGGATCGAGAGCGTTCCCAGGGCGTGGGCGGGAAGTGTGGAGGCGTCGACCATGGTTGGGCAGCGTAGTCGTGCAACTGGCACGTATCCCCGCACAGTTCACCCGTATGGACCCTTCGGGATCCATGGGACCTGTGGAACATACGGGGTCGCCCTAGAGCAGCCGCACGCCTCCGCGTGCCAGGTAGGCGACCGGATCCACGTCGGATCCGTAGTGGCGCTTGGCCCGTACCTCCAGATGCAGATGCGGCCCGGTGGCCCGTCCCGTACTGCCGGTGTCGCCGATGCGCGCGCCCGCCGAGATACGGCTCCCGACGCGCGTACGGATGCGATGCAGATGCCCGTAGACGGCGTAGTACCCGTCCGGCATCCGTACGGTGACGGCGTTGCCGTACGAGCCCGACCAGGACGCCAGGACGACCACGCCCGCGGCGACGGCGTACAGGGCGGTGCCCTGAGGGACCGCCAGATCGATGCCCGTGTGGTACCCGGCCAGCCAGTTCCCGCGGGTGCGGTAGCGGGAGGTGACGCGGTACGTGCGGCGCAGCGGACGGGCGCACGGGACGTACAGCCCGGCGGCCTGGGCCCCCGAGAGCTCCGTGAGTTCGGCGCGGTCGGACTGCTCGGGAAGCAGTTCGTCGCCCGCCCTGAGGGCCTCTTCGAAGTCGGAGTCGAAGGCGATGCCGCAGTCGGGGTCCGGGTCCGGGTCCGCCCAGGCCGTCCCGGAGGAAGCGGCGCCGGCGGCCATCGCTGCGCCGACGACAGCGGAGGTCATGCCGAGTGCCTTGCGTCGTGAGATGCCCGCGCGCGGCGGGCGGGCTATGGAGCGTTTCATCCTGACATCAGACCGACGATGCGCCCGGGACGCACGTCGTGCGGGCTGTCAGGGGGACAGCCCGCACGGGAGAAACCGGCGGTTTCAGGGGGTCAGCAGGCGAGTTGGGAGGCCTTGACCGGCGCGAACGTCACGGGGCGGGGCCCCGGCGACTGGTTCCTGACCGGTTCACTCGTGCGGGCGCGCTCCAGCGGCACGTCGTCGGTGAACGTCCGGAACACGGCAGCGGCCTGTGCCTCGTCGACCGCGAGCGTGGAACCCACGCCGTCGATGAGCGGGTGGAAGCCCTGGATCGGCAGGGTGGCGAAGGTGAGATCCCGGAGCTTCAGATGCCGCAGGGATACGGCGAGGTCGAGGAGTTCACGGGTGCTCATCCGGCCCGTACCGGAGTCGGCGGGCGACAGCGCGGCCGCGACCTTCGCCAGCCTGCCGACGCTCGTCCAGTCCTTCGGCTTCATCAACTCGCCCAGGAGCGCCGTCACGAAGCGCTGCTGGCGCTGGATCCGGCCGAAGTCCGCGCGGTTGTCGACCTTGCGGGACCGTACGTACTGCAGCGCGGGGCCACCGGCCAGGCGGTGCGTGCCCGGGGAGAGGTTGATACCGGTCGCCGGGTCGTGCATCGGACGGTCGGTGCACACCGGGACGCCCTTCGCGGCGTCCACGGCCTTCATGAAGCGCGAGAAGTCCACGTCGAGGACGCCGTCCACGGGGACGCCGGTGCTCTGCTCGATCACCTGGACGGCGAGGGGTGTACCGCCTTCGGCGAAGCCCGAGTTGATCTTTCCGGGGTGGGCGGGGTGCTGCTCCCCGGTCCGCTGGTCCACATGGCCGTCCGGGAGCTGCGCGAGGGTGTCCCGGGGCAGGCTCACCGCGCTCACCCAGCGCCGGTTCGCCGCCACGTGGACGAGCATGATCGTGTCCGTGCAGTTGCAGGCCTCGCCGCCGAGCCGGTAGGCCTTCTTCTGCCGCGGGGTGATCGTGTCCCGGCCGTCGGTGCCCACGACGAGCAGGTTGAGAGGCTTCGCCGGGGCGGCGCGGTCGCCCGGCCCCGCGGGCGCGGCGGCCGCGGTCGCCGTCACCGACGTGGCGAGGACCGCCACGGCGGCGACGCGCGCCACGAGGCCGCGTACGGCCGAAGGGATCCGCCGTACGGCCGAAGGGGTCCGCCGAGCGGTCGGAGGGGTCCGCCGTCCGGCCGCGGGGCCGGACGCGTCGAGGTGTTCTTGCATCGCCATGTGCCTCTCGGGCCGGGAATCGGCTACCTCTGCCCTGCCCGCGCCGGCTCCGCGCGTCCCCGCCCCCGGCCGACAATCACCTGATCAGCGCTTCGGGATGAAACCTGGCGGCCCAGCGTCACCCGGTGCGCCCCTGCCGCGTTCCCCCGACGTTCCCCGACGCGCATCTCAGCGTCCACGCACCACAGGAGGGTCCGCAGCATGTACGCCAAGCTCGCCACCGCCGTCGCCGCTCTGGCCACGGTCCTGACGGCCCAGGCCGCCGCCGCCTCGGCTCCGTACGACCACGTCACGGTCGACGGCACGGCCGTCGTCGTCGACGAACGCACCGTCACCACGACCGGCTCGTACCGGTGTTACAGCACGACGCCCGAACCCGTGTGGATCACGTCGAGCGTGCGGCAGGGGCGGACCACCGTCTCCGGTGACGCGCAGACCGCCGTCTGCGACGGTCAGATCAGGACGTGGCGCGTGGAGACCCGCCACGACGATGTCATGCACCTCAGGCCGGGCCGGGCCACCGTGCAGAGCACGCTGATGCAGCTGCGTCAGGGCCAGGGCCTGATTCCGCTCATGCCGGCCTTCCTCGCGGCCGACGAGCGGGAGGTCGACGTGACCCGCTGGTGAAGCAGGGGGCGGCGTGCAGGAGGTTCAGCAGCCGTCGCCGAAGGGCGACGCCATGGACGCCCAGGTCGCGGCACATTCGTCCGCGGGGTACCTGGACTGAGTGGCGGCATGGCCGGCCGAGCCCATCAGCAGGACCGACAGAAAAGCCGCCGCCATCACGACAAGCGCACGCATCTCGACTCCCGGAGAGCTTTTGCGAAGGGGGCATCCCGGGCCTGTGCCCGGGGCAGAAATGGAAGGCCCGCGCACCGGATGCGCGGGCCTTCGCGCACGGGGAAAACACGGGAAAACACCTACTGCATTCGGCGATATTTTCGAGGCCCTCTGCACCAATGGACTACCGCAGGATGCTCCTATTAGCAAACCGTAGGACGGTCTCTTACTGAGAGTGATGTCTTGATTTGACGGATCAGTGGAGGAACCGTGCCCTCTCGCCACCTGACGAAGCGGACGTGCCTGGCGACCGTGACCGCAGGCCTGCTGACCACTTCGGCCATGCTCTGCGCACCGACCACCCAGGCGGACGATTCCTCGCCAAGAGCCCGCCGGGGTGAACCGGCGCCACCGGCTTCCTCGGTCGCACTCGGTGCCTATCTGGATTACGGGCCCCAGGGGATCGAGCGGATGGAGAAACTCTCCCAGTGGCTCGGGGGATCGTCCATTCGCGTAGGGCATACGTATTTGCCAGGGGATGTGTGGTCCAACATCGAAGGCAGACCGGGGTTCCTGCGGTCCTGGGCGCGCTGGAAGCGCGGCAGTCCCGAGCGGATGTTCGTCCTCAACGTCCCCATGCTGGAGCGCAACGAGGACCATGTCCCGGACGGCGAGGTGCGCACGATGCTGCGCGCCGGTGCCCGGGGTGATTTCGACCAGCATTTCAGCAAGCTGGCCCGCCGGCTCGTCCATCTCGGAGTCCCCGACACGGTCATTGTGCTGGGCTGGGAGATGAACGGCATCACGTACACCCATCGCTGCGGTCCCGATCCCGAGGCGTGGAAGGCGTACTGGAAGCGGATCGTGGCGGCGATGCGCGCGGTGCCGGGCCAGAAATTCAAATTCGACTTCGCGCCCAACCGCGGGCCCGACGCGGTGCCTTGGACGAAGTGCTATCCGGGTGACGCCGTCGTCGACATCATCGGCATGGACGCGTACGACCAGCCGCCGGGTGATTCCTTCCAGGAGCAGGTGTCCGGGCCGTACGGACTGCAGGACCAGGTCGATTTCGCCAAGGCGCACAACAAGGCGATCTCCTACCCCGAGTGGGGCCTGTTCCGTAATGGCGACAATCCCGAGTACATGAGAGGGATGCTCGACTGGTTCGCGCGGCACAAGCCGCTGTACCAGACCATCACGGATTACTGCCCGCACGGCGTCTGGCAGTGCGACGACAATCCGGAATCGTCGAAGCTGTTCCGCTCCAAGCTCTTCGGTCAGAAGCTGCCGGAGCCCGTGAAGCCCACGGTGCCGAAGCCGGTCGAACCGACGCTTCCGGAGCCCGTGGAGCCGACGATGCCGGAGCCCGTCGAGCCGACGATGCCGGAGCCGGTGGAGCCGACGGAGCCTGCGCCCACCGAGACCGTGTCGCCCAAGCCGACGGAGACGGTGACACCGAAGCCGAAGCCGACCGAGACGGTGACACCGAAGCCGACCGAGACGGCGACCCCCACCCCCACCCCGACGCCGACCCCGACCCCCACCCCGAACGTGTCCAAGCCGGTTCCGTCCGTGAAGCCGGAGCCGTCCGTCACGCCCAAGCCGTCGACCAAGCCCGAGCCGACCGAACCGCCCGAGCCGACCACGCCGCCCGAGCCGTTGGAGAACAACGACGACGAATGGTGTCTGCCCTTCGACTTCAGCGACTGGATGAACCAGTGGGTCGAGGACAAGAAGGTCTGCGTCGAGCGCGAGAAGACCGACTGGAAGTGGGACATGGACCTGAAGATGCCCACCATGCCCACCATGCCGAAGATGCCGGACTGGCCGTTCTGAGCCGGTGATCCGGGTGTGACGAGTGGGCCGGCCGTCAGCGCGGCCGGCCCACTCGCAGGGCACCGAGACGCTTCCGCCAGAGCGTCACCAGAGGCGCGTGCCGCCGCCCGCGCGCCGCGAGCTCCTTGCGGAGCCGGATCAGCGCGGCGTGCAGCCGCCACGGCAGCGCGGCACCCGAACCGGCGAGCACAAGGCGCTGGTTGACGATTTCCTCCGGCTTCCAGTGCTGCTTGTACGGCTCGTTGCCGCGCAGCAGGCTGATGACCGTGCGTCCGCCCGCCGCCGCGCCGGACGCCTCCTCGCGCAGCAGCAGCGTCGCCACGTCGAGCTTGCGTTCACGCAGCTCGGGTTCGGCGCCGTACAGGTAGCCGCCGGAGAGTTCGCCCGACTGCAGGGTCACGTTGGCCGCGACCGTACGGCCGTCGAGCGAATAGAGGGTCAGGGAGGCGTTGTCCGTCGCCACCATGCCCTGCACCGCGTTGCCCAGATGCTCGGCGAAGCGGTGCGTGAGGTGTTCCGGGGTGACGCCGCGCCCTTCCCACTGCCGCAGATGGAGTTCGATGAGGGTCGTGACGGCCTGCGGGATCTCGGCCGCCTCCGTGACCGGATGGACCTGGACCCCGGCGGCCTCCCACTTGCGCAGCTTGGACCGCGCGCGCTGCGCCCGGCTCGACGCGAGCCGGCTCACCAGGCCGTCCATGTCCTTCGCCGGGAGTTCGAGGCAGACGGAGTCGTCCGTGCGGTGCCGCGCTCCGGGCCACCGGTCGAACACCCGCTGCGCCACGCCGTCCGGGCGGACCTCGCGCAGATCGATGACGCGGCCGGGCGAGCGGCGGTGCAGGGCCTTCGTGAGCACCGGCAGGACCTCGGCGGCGTACTCGTCGGCCACCAGGACATCGTTGAAGTCGGAGATCGCACCGCCCCAGCCGACGAGGACGGGCCACGGCCGGTACGTCAGCATCAGCGGTACGGCGCCGAGGAGTTCGCCCCCGTCCAGGACGAGCAGGATCCGCAGGCGGCCCTCCTTGCCGTAACCGCGCCACCAAGAGCGCAGCCACGCGTGCGTCTGGAACGGCGTGGCCGCGCCGCACCGCCGGTGCAGCCGGTCCCAGTCGCTCTCCAGGGCGAGGAACTTCTCGAAGTCCCGGCAGATCTCCACGGTCAGGGACGCCGGTACGTCGGCGGGCCCGTTGATCGGATCCATCTGCGTCACTCCTTGCCGGTAGGGCCGAAGGCCGTACGTCAGACGGGCTGGGTTTCCTTGGCGGCGGACGACTCGTGCGCGGGCGCGGGCACCGCGGCACCTTCCGCCTCCCGCCCCTTGCGCGGCCGGGCCAGCAGGATCACGGAGCCGACCAGGACCCCGCCCGAGAGGCCCACCCCCGCGCCGAGCGGCAGCGAGGGCGAGACCGGTGCCGGTGACTTCACGGCGCGCGAGAACAGGACCAGGCTCACGTTCGTGCTGGTCTGCTGCTTGTTGGCCTTGAGGGCGAGGGAGTCCGCGACGGCGTTCGCGATGTCGGCGGCGCCCGCGGGCTTCGCGGAGGTGCCGGTCACCGCGAGCATGGGGGAGTCGGGCGAGGTCTCCACCTGTACCCGGCTCGCCAGCTGCCGCGCCGGAACACCCGCGGTGGCCTGTGCGTACGCCAGCGTGCTGGTGCTCGTCGCAAGCCGTCCGTAGGCCTGGGCGAAGCCCATGGCCACCTGCGGGTCGGTGCCCTTGGCGGGCACCGCGATCAGATACGTGGTCGACGCGTACTGGGGCTCGGCGAGCACCCCGTAAGCGGCTCCGGCCGCGAGCCCGAGCGCCGCGCACGCGGGCAGCGGCCACCAGCGCGGCAGCGGGCGGCGGGTGCGCCGGGGCAGGGAGAGTTTCACGGCGGAGGGAAGCGTGTGGGATCCCACGGAAGTCAGCTCCTGACGGATGTGCGGAGGGTCTGCTCGTACAGGTTCATGAGAAGAGCGGCGCTGCGGGCGATGTCGTAGTGCGCGACGGCACCGGGCGGTGCGATCCGCCGCGCGCCCGCGTCCCGGCGCCGCGCGAGTTCCCGCGCGAGCTCCCCGGGGCGGCCGCTGACAGCCTGCGAGCCCACGGTGAACGAGGCCGGCAGGTCCTCCAGGGCCGGGCACGTGGTGTGCAGGACGGGCAGCCCGGCCGCGAGGGCTTCGAGGACGGCCAGACCGAAGGCCTCCTCCTGGGAGGTGGAGACGAAGACATCCATCGCCGCGAGCAGATCGGCGAGGCTCAGGTCCGTACGGGCGTCGGTGAACTCGCCGGGCAGGTGGACGCGTTCGGCGCAGCCGAGGCCCGCCGCGAGCTCCAGGAGCCGTTGCCGCTCGGGTCCGTCGCCGACGAGCAGGACGTGGACGTCGTCGGCCTGCGCCGCCGCCTGGAGCAGCAGGTCGAAGCGCTTGCCGGGGACGAGCCGGCCGACCGCCCCCGCCACGTACGTGCCCTCGGCGATCCCCAGGCTCGCCCGCGCGCGCAGGCGCCGCTCCGCGGAGTAGCGGAAGTGCCGTGCGTCGATGCCGTTGGGGACGACATGGATGCGCTGGGCCGGGACACCCCAGTGCTCCAGCCGGTCGGCGACCGTGTTCGAGACCGCGACGGTGGCCTCGCCCATCCGTTCCGTCATCAGATACAGGCCCCGGTTGCCGCGGTTCAGCGGCCGCCCCTCCAACTGGTGCTGTCCCAGCGAGTGTTCGGTGGCGACGGAGGGCACGCGGGCGAGGCGTGCCGCGAGCCGCCCGTAGACGCACGCGCGGTACAGATGTGTGTGCACCAGGTCGTAGCCGCCCGCGGCGATGAGCCGGGTGAGCCGGGGCAGCGCCCGCAGGTCCCGGTTGCCGCCCATCCCCAGGTGGGTGACGTGGACGCCGTCGCGGCGCAGCTGCTGCGCGACCGGCCCGGGGTTGGTCAGCGTGACGACGTCGTTGCGGAAGGGGAGCTGCCGCAGCAGCAGCCGGAGTTGCTGCTCGGCTCCGCCGATGCCGAGGCCGGTGATGACATGCAGTGCTTTCACGGGCGGCCGCCTCTGTCGGATCCGGGCGGGAGCTGCCACGCGCCGGCGCAGCGCGACGTTCCCTGGAGCCGGTGCTTGAGCCGCAGCCGCCAGGAGCGGTCCGCCTGGCTGATGTGGATGCGCGGCAGGGCGAAGATGCCGTGCTCGGGCTGCGGTGCGATCGCGCAGGCGTAGGAGTAGCCGGCGGCGCGCACCGCCTCGACGACACGCGCGTTCAGTTCGCCGTACGGATAGCAGAAGCCGGGCGGTACACAGTCGGTGATGTGGCTCAGGACCGTACGGCTCTCGACGACTTCGCGGTGCAGCTCGGAGGGCGCGAGCTGGGTCAGCCGCGTGTGCCGCAGCCCGTGCGAGCCGACCTCCATCCCGGCGGCCGCGATCCTGCGGATCCCGCCGAGGGACAGCAGCCGTTTGCGCGGCCCCAGCGGATCCCAGCCGTTGACCCCGTCGAGCCGCCCGGCGAGCACGAACACGGTCGCCGTGAACCCGTAGCGCTGCAGCAGCGGCAGGGCGTGGTCGAGGAAGTCCGCGTAGCCGTCGTCGAAGGTCAGCCCGACCAGTCCGGCGCCGCGGCCGGTGGTGCGGGCGCGCAGCAGATCGGACATGCCGACCCCCTTGAGCCCGCGCTCCCGCAGCCAGCGCAGCTGGTGGTCGAGCCGCTCGGGCTCGACGGTGATGCCGTACGGGTCGTCGTCGGCACTCGCGACGGAGTGGTACATCCAGATCGACGTACGGTGCTCCACGGCGGGCACCTGGGCGCGGGGCGCTCTCGTGTCAGCGGGCATGACCGACCTTTCGCTGGAGCAGCTCGAGTACGTCACCGACCTCCGGGGCGCGCAGCGCAAGCGCCGACGCGGCGAACAGCACCGGCACCAGCACACAGCCGAGCCCCAGGCTGAGCAGGGCGTTGGGAACCTGCGGCCCCAGCCACCAGCCCGCGGCCGCGGTCACCGCGCAGGCGGCGATCAGCCGGGACAGCGTGAGCAGGACGGGTCCCACGGGGATCGCGGCCACGCGTGAGCCGAGGCCGCGCAGCAGCAGCACCCCGGCGAGGGTGATGCCGGTCGCGTTGGCCGCGGCGATCCCGTACGCCCCCCAGCGCTCCACGCTGAGCGCCCCGAGCACGGTGCTCGTGACGAGACCGGCGGCCATGGCGGCCAGCGGGTACCAGGTGGGCCGGCTCGCGGAGAAGTACGGCCGGCACAGCGCCCCGACCAGGCACTGGCCGAGCAGCCCGAGGGCGTAGACCCGCATGACCTGGGCCGTGGCGGCAGTGTCCGTCGCGTCGAAGGCGCCGCGCTGGAACAGCACTTCGATGATCTGCGGCGCGTAGCCGACGACGAGCGCGGTGCCCGTGAGCACCACGAGCGCGGCCGCGGCCAGGTCGCGGCGGACGCGTTCCCTGACGATGTGCGCGTTCCCGTCGGCCATGGCCTGGGCCACCACGGGGAAGGTCACGGTGCAGATCATCAGGGACAGCACCATCGGCATCTGCGCGACCTTCTGCGCGTAGTTGAGATGCGAGATCGCCCCGGCCGGAAGCCCGGCCGCGAGGAACCGCTCGACCACGACCTGCAGTTGGCGGCTCACCGTGAACAGGACCACGGGCGCCAGGACCGCCAGGCTGACCAGCGCGGGGCGGGCCGTGTCCATCCGGTCGGTGCGCCGCAGCGGGGCGCCCTGCGCGCGCGAGCGCAGGAACGACGGCAGCTGCACGAGCACCATCAGGACGCTGCCGAGACCCACGCCGACCGCCGCGGCCTGGATCCCCCAGATCCCGTGCAGCAGCAGGACGCTGCCGATGATGCCGACGTTGTACGCGACGTAGATCGTCGCGGGGGAGAGGAAGCGCCGGTGCGCGCGCAGCGCGGCGCTGAAGTACCCGGCCACCCCGAACGTCAGGAGCGTGACCGCGGTCAACCGCGTGCAGGCGACCGCCACATCGGGCCGCTGCAGGCCCGGCGCCAGCAGCTCCACCAGGACGGGGGCGCCGACGAGCAGCAGGATGGTGACGCACGCGAGGAAGACGAGCAGCCGCGGCAACGTGGCGGCGATCAGGGCCCGTACGGGGTCGGGGCCCGTCGTGTGCGCCTGCCGTCGGGCCAGGGCGTGGCTGAACGCCGGTACGAGGAGCAGGGCCATGCCGTCCTCGATGAGAAGCGTCGAGGCCATCTCCGGCACGGTCCAGGCGACGAGGAACGCGTCGCTCTCCGCGCCCGCCCCGAAGAGATGCGCGATCGACTGGTCCCGTACGAGACCGAGAACCGCCCCGGCCAGGGAGAGCACCGCGGTCACGGCGGCCGCCCGCGCCAGGAACCGGCCCAGCCGCTCGGGGCCGGGCGCCGGTCCGGTCCTCGGTGCCGTGACCGGTGGGTCGCTGCGCAGGGTCCTACTCATACGCGGCCGTGTTCTGCCGTCCGAGAGTGCGGACGCGCCCCGTCCCGTACAAGACCGTGCCCGGCCGCTCCGCACAGGCCCACCACACGGCCAGCCCGAAGACGATGCCGACCAGGGCGGTCGCGGGACCGCCGATGTCGGCGTAGACGAAGTCCACGAGCTGCCACGCCAGGAGACCCACGGCCACCAGGCCCACGCCCAGTTCTCCGGTACGGAGCCGGGCGCGCACCGCCGCGCGCAGGCCCAGGACCAGCACGGCAAGCCAGCTGCCGGCCAGACCGACCATGCCCACCAGGCCCTGCTCGCCCAGGACCAGCAGGTACATGCTGTGCGGGGACAGAAGCGGCTGGCGGTGGAAGTCCTGTCCGGCGCCCCCCGTGTCGCTGCCCGAGGAGAGCGCGAGACCCGCGTGACCGTCCCGGTGCTGCGGAAAGCCCTTGAGCCCCACACCGGTCACGGGCCGCTCGCGCCACATGTCCGCCGCCGCGGCCCACATCGTGTACCGGTCGGTGACGGACTGGTCGGGGCTGTCCGTGACCTGGGTGATGCTGGTCAGCCGCTGGTCGAGCATCGCCGAGCCGACCCCGAACCCCCCGACCAGGACCACCACGAACGCGACCGTGACGGCCGTCATCTGCAGGAGGCGGCGCCGGCCGAGGAACGCGGCGAGTCCGGCGGCCACGAGCACGGTCGCGATCCAGGCGCCACGGCTGAACGACAGCACCAGCGGCACGCACAGCGCCGCACAGGTGACGACGAGCGCGGGCTGCTGCCAGCCGGGCCGCCGCACGCCCGTCGCGGAGCCGACCGCCAGCCCGAGCGCGGTCACAAGCCCGAGCGCGACCACGGTCGCCATGCCCATCACGTCGGTCGCGCCGAAGGTCCCCACCGCGCGGATGTCCTGCCCGGCGTACGAGGCGCCGGTCCCGGTCACGAACTGGTGCAGCCCCACGGCGCCTTCGAGCACCGCGAGCAGCACCAGACCCGACGCCACCCAGCGGAAGTCCGCGGCGTCGCGCACCAGCAGCACCACCGCGGCCGGTACGAGGACGAAGATCTGCAGATACCGCACGAGCCCGGGCAGCGCGGCCGCGGGATCCACGGCGGTCACGGTCGCCACGGTCAGCGCCACCGTGGGCGCGGCCAGCACCCACGCGGCGGTGGCGGGCAGCGGGCGCACCCGGCCGCGCGCGATCTGGACGGCGCAGAAGGCCACGAGCAGCGCGCTGGCCGCGTCGGCCGGGGTGATGTTCCGGGCGGTCACGTCCCCGCCCCCGTACGGGAGGGCGAGGAGCGCCACGGGCAGCGTCAGCAGGAACAGCCCGGCCAACTGGTCGGGCTCCCTGCGTGTGCGGTGCGCGGCGACCCGGATCAGGTCCACCGCGAGGGGCGTGGCCATCAGCCCCCTCCCGGACGCAGCAGGGAGGCGACGGTCCGCAGCATCACGCACACGTCCTGCCACAACGACCAGGTGGTGATGTAGCGGTTGTCGAACCGGGCGCGGTCCGGGATGGACGTGTCGCCGCGCAGCCCGTGCACCTGCGCGAGCCCGGTGATGCCGACGGGCATACGGTGCCGCGCCGCGTAGCCGGGGTACTTCTCCGTGAACTGCTCGACGAAGAAGGGCCGTTCGGGCCGCGGCCCCACCAGGCTCATGTCGCCGCGCAGGACGTTCCACAGCTGCGGGAGCTCGTCCAGGGAGCTGCGGCGCAGGAAGTCACCGACCCGGCTCAGCCGTACGTCCCCCGCGACGTTCCACCGGGTGTCCGACTCGGCCTTGTCCGTGGGCTTCAGCGAACGGAACTTGAGCACCGTGAAGGGCCGCCCGTCCCGCCCGATGCGCTCCTGACGGAACAGCACACCCGGCCCGTCGGCCCACCGTACGGCCAGGGCGCAGGCGGCCAGGACGGGCGAGAGGACGACGAGGGCGGTCCCGGACAACACGATGTCGACGAGCCGCTTGACCACCAGACCCGGCGAGCGGACCGGCTCCCTCTTCGTGGCGTGCGCGGGATAGCCGTACACGTGGTCACGGCAGGTGGGCGCGGTGAGCCAGTGGTACTCGTCCACCGCGAAGTCGACCACCCAGACCTGCAGATGGTGGCGGCGCAGCACGTCGAGCACCTCGGGCGCGGCGGTGGCGGGGGACCCGGACACGCGTGTGATGACGGCGTGCTGCACCCCGTTCTGGATCAGGGCACGCGCTACGTCCTCGGCGTCCCGCAGCACCGGAAGCGCGGGCGCCCTGCCCTCGGCGGCGGGCGGCGGGATCAGATTGCTGGTGACCAGACCGACCGGCAGGAGCCCGAGCGCGGGCTGCTGCTGCAACAGGCTCACCAGGTGGTACGCGTCGGCGCCCCGCCCGATGACCAGCGCGCGCCGCGGCTGCCGGGCCGCCCGCGCCCGCCACCCCTGGTAGACGGCGGCCCGCAGGAGCCCGAGCGCCACGACCTGCACGGCCATCGCCAGGGCCAGCACCTGCCAGGCCAGGGCGCGTTGCGGGTCCCAGGTGGCGAGCAGCGCCGCGAGCGCGCACCACAGCACCAGCGTCGACTCGGCCAGCGCCGGCACGTCCGACAGCGCGGAGTAGCTCAACCGGGTCCGGTACGCGCCGCGGTGGGCGTGCATCACGGCCTGCCCCAGCGCCAGGGGCGCCACCGCGTACACGAGCGAGGCCTCGACGCCGTACAGGCCCCAGGCGACGGCCGCGACGGCGAGGGCGTCGGCGGCGACGAGAGCGGCGGCCAGACCGTTCCACCGTCCGGGCGGTGCCAGGGGCGGGCGGCGGTCCGCGAGCCGGTCGCGGGGAGCGGGACCGGAGACGGTCCCCACTCCGCTGCCGTCGGCGGAGGCTTCGTCGGTACTCATGCGCTCATACGCTCCCGGGCTAGCAGGTCCGTGGGGGAAGCCACGCGCTCGTACAACGCCATCACCGCGGCGGCGGACCGCCGCACGTCGAACTCCTGGTGCGCATGCGCGTACGCCTCCCCCGCGGCACGCCGACGCAGCGAGGAATCGGTCAGCATGCGGCTCACGGCCGCGGCGAGGGCCCCGGGATCCTGCGGCGGCACGAGCGCGCAGCCGGCCTGCCCGGGCGGCAGGCTCTCCCGTGCCCCGGCCACGTCGGTGACGACGACGGGCGCGCCCACGGCCATGGCCTCCAGCGGCGCCAGCGCCATGCCCTCCCAACGCGAGGGCAGCACCACCAGATCGGCCCGCCGCAGCCACGGCACGACATCGCAGACCTCGCCGGCGAACTCCACCCCGGCGGGCGCCGTCTGCTCCAGAGCGCCGCGCAGCGGGCCGTCGCCCACGAGGGTCAGCCGGGCGTCGGGTGCCTGCGCGAGGATCCGCGGCCACGCCTCCAGGAGGACGTCCTGCCCCTTCTGCCGGCAGAGCCGCCCCACGCACACCACGTGAAGGCCGGCCTCAACCGGCTGCTGACCAGGGGCTCCTGGGCCGAAGCGGCCGAGATCGATGCCGTTGGGGATGACCTCCCAGTCCGCCGAGATCCCCGCCGCCTCGCCTAGCGCGCGCTCGGCCGCGCTGACGCACACGATGCGGTCCGTCCAGCGCGTGGCAAAGCGCTCCCACCGCCGCGTCGCCCGCCCCACCAGGCCGTCCACGGCGAGGAATGACCACGCGTGCGGCTGATACAGCGTGGGGATCCGGCCGCGTACGGCCAGCCGCGCCGCAAGTCCCGCCTTCGCGCTGTGCGCGTGCACGACGTCCGGCGCGCAGTCCCTCACCAGGCGTGCCACCGCGCGCACTTCCCCGGCGACGGCGGGTCCGGGCGAGCGCGTCGCCCGCCAGGGGAGTACCCGCGCACCCGAGGCCCGCATCTCCTCGGCCGCCGCCAGCCCGGGATGGCACGCGACGATCACCCGGACCCCGGCCCGCGCCTGCGCGCGCACCAGGTCGGCCACCACCCGCGGCACACCCCCGCCGTCAGGCTGAAGAATATGAAAAGCCGTAAAACTGCGTTCTGTTGTCACTGCGCGTGCGGCTTTCTCTGAGCAGGGCCGACGAGGGTTGGGGAATTGTCTGCCAGTTCTGGAAACAGCCGGCTCGAGCTCGGATGACGGGCGTAGGCGGGAGAGTTTAATCGCGGTTTCCCCTCCTGCGGTGACCAACTCCATTGTGTTGGCGGAATGGGCGTATACACCGTGCCGCACGGATACGGAAGTCGGGCGTAATTGTGATGCCTGTCGGGATGTCGCATCACCATGCGGATGCGGCGTGGCGAACATGGCTTGCGTTCAGGCGGCCGCCCGCCGGCCGCCGAGATCGCTCAACGATGGGAATGCACATGAAGTTCGTCATGAAGGCCGGTGTGATGGCCGCCGCGGGCGCGCTGCTCCTTCTCGGCGGTGCCGGTGCGGCGGTCGCCGACGACGGCGCGCCGGACGCCGCGGCCTCCGGGTACGTCCACAACTCCCCCGGCGTCCTCAGCGGCAACCTGATCCAGGTGCCGATCCACGTGCCGGTCAACGTCTGCGGCAACAGCCTCAACGTCCTCGCCGCGCTGAACCCGACCGGCGGCAACACCTGCGTCAACGAGTAGGAACGACACACCCCCTGGGTACCGGCCGGACAGGCCGGATTCCCGGCCTGTCCGGCCGTCTCAACTGCGGCAATCGGGTGAACCCCAGGAACCGGAACCGGACTTGGGCAGTTGTTCAGGCTGTTGCACCATCGGGCAAAAACCCAGAAAAGGGATTCAAGTGATCAAGAAGATTCTGGCCACTGCTGCCGTCACGGCGTCCGTCCTCGGTACCGGCGCCGCCATGGCTCCGGCTGCCTTCGCCGACGGTGGCGACAACACGATCTCGGAGAGCGGCAACAACGCCTCGCAGAGCTACGGCAACTCGATGACGCACGGCGACATGAGCCCGCAGATGGCCCTCGTCCAGGGCTCGCTCAACAAGCCCTGTGTCGCCCTGCCGGCCAAGGCCAACGTCGGCTCCCTCATCGGCGTCGTCCCGGTCTCGGTCCAGGACATCCCGGTTCTGTCGAACCCGCAGAACCAGCAGTGCACCGAGAACTCGACGCAGGCCAAGGGCGACGAGCCGCTCTCGAACCTGCTCCAGGACCTCTCCGTTCTCTCGGCCAACTGAGAACGGAAATCCTCGGCCTGCCCGGGCGCCGTCATTCGGACGTGCCCGGGCAGAGGCATGTCCCGGCGAAATCGAAGCATTGGTGCATTCGGGTGAGTTGGGTTTGGCAGACGTAGTTTTAGGTTTCCTGCGACTGGAGTCCTCGTTATCCCAGTGCAGTGATGATCCTCTGCGGCCGTACGCGAACGTCGCGTGCGTAGCGCAGCGCTGCGGGAAGGTAGAAATGAACAAGAAGGTTCTGACCCTCGTTGCGGGCTCGATGATCGCCCTCGGCTCCGCGGGTACCGCCATGGCCGACGCCGGCGCCCAGGGTGCTGCGACGGACTCCCCCGGTGTCCTCTCCGGCAACGTCGTTCAGGTGCCGGTGCACGTCCCGGTGAACGTCTGCGGCAACACGGTGAACGTCATCGGCCTGCTCAACCCGGCCTTCGGCAACACCTGCGTCAACAACTGACTTCCGGCTCAAGCCAGTCAGATGTGAGAGGGCCCCACGCGATCTCGCGTCGGGGCCCTCGCCCCTTAATGGCCGTCGGCCGATCAAGACGAAGGCGATCTGAACACATGCAGACCTATGTACGCCGCGGCGCCATCTCGCTCGCGGTCGCAGTCTCCAGCCTGGGCTTCGCGAGCGCCGCCGTCGCCGCGGACCAGCCGGCGCCCGGCACCGGGCAGTCGGCGCCGGACAGTGGCGCCGACACGCTCGCCGGCCCGTCCGTGCAGGACGAGGCCCCGCAGGACGCGGCGCCCCAGGACGAGGCTCAGCAGGACACGGCCGCGCAGGAGACGGCCCCGCAGGACGGTGCGCAGGAGAGCGCGACGGGCAGCCACAGCGAGGCCGAGACGCACGGCTCGCCGGGCCTGCTCTCCGGCAACCAGGTACAGGCCCCGGTCTCCGTGCCGGTCAACGCGTGCGGGAACTCCGTCAACGTCGTCGGCGTGGGCAACGCGGCGAGCGGCAACTCCTGTGCGTCCGGCGTCGAGGAGACGCCCGCTCCGGTTCCCTCGGAGCCCACCCCGTCGAGCAACCCCGCCGTTCCGCCGGCCCCGGCCCCGGAGCTGCCCGAGGAGCCGGCGAACCACCCGGCGCCGCAGCTCGCGGAGACGGGATCCGCGTCGACCGCGGCGCTCGCCGGCGGCGGTGCCGCGCTGCTCCTCGGGGGGATGGTCCTGTACCGGCGCTCCCGTACGGACGGCTGATCACCGGGTGCGGTGAGCGCACGTCGCGGAGACAACATTGAGGGTGGGAGCCGGCCGGCTCCCACCCTCAACAGCGTTTGGTGCCCCGCGACGGAGGAAACGGGTGGCTCGACGACGCGACGCGTCGGCAGCTGGGAGCCGGCACCTGCTCAAGAACGCCCTGGCAATTCAAGCACCCGCCCGGTGCGCGGGGGCACGGCGTCACCCGTTTGCCTTTTCCAAACATTCTTACGCACCGGAGCCCTCCGGGGCCGGTTATTACGGGGACATATGAATAGTCCGACCGCGCCCGTCGTTCGGGTGGCATCGAGAAAGCCTGCCTGAACTGGGTTTCTCGCTCGGAGGGCGATCGTTAAGCAACTCGAAGACGGTAATTCGCCCGATGTCAATCACCGTGGCGAACAAATTGCCGTCCAGAGGACACCCCGAGAGAGGAATCGCAGTGAAGTACATGAAGGCCGCCGCCGCTGTCGCCGGAACCATGATGGCCATGGGTGCTGCCACCCCGGCCCTGGCCGCCGATCACATCGGTGAGTTGCCTCCGATGAGCCTCAACGGTGCGGTGAGCGACGCGCTGTCCGGCGGCGCCGTGGACACCGACCCGCTGCAGGCCACCCAGGGTGTCTCGAAGGACGGCAGCGTGCTGAAGCCGGTCACCGACGCCACGGGCGCGCTGCAGCAGGTGCAGGACGCGCCGCAGACCGTGGTCGGCTCCGCCTCCCAGGCCGCCCCGCTGCTGGGCGGGCTGCAGACCGGCAGCCTCTGAGCGCGGCTCCACCACGCAAATGCACGGCGGCACCAGGGGTGACCTGGTGCCGCCGTGCATTTTTGACCGCAGCCCCGGAGGGAAGCGTCAGTTGTTGACGGCCTGGTTGCCGAACGCCGGGTTCAGCGCGGCGATGCCGTTCACGGTGTTGCCGGACACGTTGACCGGGACGTGGATCGGGGCCTGCAGCACGTTGCCGGAGCCGACACCGGGCGAACCGTGGGCGGCGCCCTCGGCGCCCGCGTCGGCGAACGCGCTGCCGGCACCGGCACCGGCGGCGAGGCCCGCGACGGCGATGACCAGAGCGGCCTTCTTGGAAGTCTTCATGGGGTGCACCTTTTTTCAGAGTTCCGGGGTCCCGAACGCGGACCCCTGTGTATCGGAACGTCTTTGCGGAGGGGATGACACGGCCCCACGGTGCAATAGCCCTGTTCGGAGCAGTTGCTCTGTTCGCGTGAACGTGGATAACCAAACCTGTCGGCCTGAGTTGTACCTGTCGCACCGATACCGGTCATTCGTGCGACATAAGGACGAGGAAATGTTCAAGAAGGCTATGGCCACCGCTGCTGTCACTCTGACCGTCGCCGGTTTCGGCGCCGGCCAGGCGTTCGCCGACGGTGACAACACCGCGTCGCAGAGCGGCAACGGCGCCACGCAGTCGTTCGGCAACTCCGAGACCAAGGGCGACATGAGCCCGCAGCTCGGCGTGGTCCAGGGCTCGCTGAACAAGCCCTGCATCGGCCTCCCGGTCAAGGGCAACGTCGGCTCCCTCGCCGGCATCGTGCCGGTCGCCGTCCAGGACATCCCCGTCCTGTCGAACCCGCAGAACCAGCAGTGCACCGAGAACTCGACGCAGGCCAAGGGCGACGAGCCGCTCTCGAACCTGCTCCAGGACCTCTCGGTTCTCTCGGCCAACCACTGACCGCTCGTCGCGGCACTGCGGCTCGGCCCCCGGGAGCAACCCCGGGGGCCGAGCCGCGTTCCGGTACCCCTGTGCGGCCCGGCGGGGCGGGCTGCGGCCCTTCGGGTGACGGGCCGGCCGCTCTCGTGTCCGCGCCCTCGCGGGCTGCGTTATACCCGGCATGATCAACGCAAAGCGCATGTTCTCCGCCGCTGTCCTCGCCGTCGGCGTCACCGGTCTCACGGCCTCCGCGGCCGCCGCCGCTCCGGTGGACGGTCCCGCCGCCCTCTCGGTCAACGACACGCTCGACACCGTGGCGACGAGCTCGGTTCCGGAGGAGCACCGCGACGAGGTCCCCGCCGTCTCGGACCAGCTCGGCAAGCTCAACGAGCTGCGTCAGCTGACCGACCAGGCGCAGCCGGTCACCAACCTCCTGATGTCCTGACGCCGTCAGCCCGACGCCGCCACCCGCGGCTTCCCGCCCCGCCCCGCTCTCGCGCTCGCGCCGAGGGTGGGGCGCGGTGCGTCAGGGCCATTCGCGTGACGCGTCACCCCAAGGCCGTTCCGCGTGGGGAATGCCTCCTGTGGGGCGTGTGTTGGGCGTGCTCGTCCCAAGTTGCCTGCGTTCAGGAGAAATTGCGGAGGATGGCACACCCGTCGCCATCATCTGGTGAAGGCGCGCGGTAGCGCCGTAAAACTTCATCCGGTTGCAGCCGCTGGCAGCCCCCCCGCACGGTGATCCCAAGATCCTGACCACCGAAGGGAACGCTGTGCCTGTCCTGCCCAAGGGCCGTCTCGTCACCACCGCGGCCGTATGTACCGCCCTGCTGATCGGGGCCTCCGCTCCGGTCGTAGCGGCTTCCATCGACTCCACCCCGACTCATCGCAGCGCGGCCAAGGCCGCTCCTGCCGATCAACTTCTCCAGCAGGCAAAGGCACTGCAGGACACGGCCGGTGTGCTCGCCCCGGTCACCGCGCTCGTCCAGGACGCCCTTGCGGCCGAGGACGGCAAGCTTCCGGCCGCCGAGGTCGAGGCGAAGGTCGCGGAGATCAAGAAGGCCATCGAGGCCGCGACGGCCCAGGTGCCCGGTCCGGTGACCAGTGCGGTTCCGGATCCGGTGACCAGTGCGGTTCCTGACCCCGTGACAAGTGCCGTGCCCGAACCGGTCGAGTCGGTCATCGCGAGCACCGTGCCGGAGGTGCCGGACACGGCGGTGCCCGCCCCCGGTGCGAAGGGGAAGGCGAAGGCGAAGGCCGCGGATCTGAAGGCGGACGCGCTCGCCGCGCTCCAGTCCTCCGTGGACGCGCTGGCGAAGGCGGCGGTCGCCGGGGACGTGACCGGCGTGACGGCCGCTGCGACCACCGTGGTCACCAACCTGGTGAACGTCCTCGCGGCCACGATCCTGGGCGGTGCCCTTCCGGCGCCGAACCTTCCGGGCCTGCCGGCGCTCCCCACCCTCCCCGGCGTCCCGACGCCGCCGGTCGCGGTGCCGGACCCGAGCACCCTGCCGCAACTGCCCACCCCGCCCGGCGTGGTGCCGCCCGTCGGCACCCTTCCGGACACCTCCGCCCTGCCGAGTACGCCGCTCACCCCGTGACGGGACGTACGCGCTGAACACAGCGGACCGAACAGCAGCGCGCCTCCTGCCCCGAGTCAGTCCTCGGAGCAGGAGGCGCGTTGCGTGGCGCGGCAGTTGCGGGCAACGGCTCCGCTGCCCCACTGGCTCACCCCGGGTGTGAGGCGTGGCCGGTGCACTTATCTTTCGCGTATGGGACATCTCACTCATTGCGCCCCGCGCGCGACGGCGCACTGAGCCGCCATGGGCGTCATCAAGGACCATCCGGAATTCGCGCTCTTCATCTCGCTCGCCCTCGGCTACCTCGTGGGCAAGGTGCGGGTCGGCCCCATCGTCCTCGGCGGGATCTGCGGCACGCTCATCGTGTCGCTGCTGCTGGGCGCGTGGACCAAGGCGACGGTGTCGGACGACGTGAAGACGGTGTTCTTCGCGCTGTTCATCTTCGCGCTCGGGTACATGGCGGGGCCGCAGTTCTTCGCGAACCTCAACCGCAAGAGCCTGCGCTACTTCGCGCTGTGCGCCATCGAGGTCGTCTGCGTCCTCGGTATCGCGATCGCCCTGGCCAAGGCCTTCGACCTGGACGTGGGCACGGCCTCCGGCATCCTCGCCGGTGCCGCCACCGAGTCCGCGGTCGTCGGTACGGCGACCGAGGCGATCGGCAAGCTCGAAGGGCTCACGCCCGACCAGATCACCCAGTACCAGGGGCACGTGGCCACCGCGTACACCGTCTGCTATCTCTTCGGCCTGGTCACGATCGTCCTCTACACCAGCCAGATCATGCCGCGGCTGCTCCGCACCGACCTGCGGGAGGCCTCGCGGGAGCTGTGGGAGAAGATGCGCGGCGCGTCGGGCGCGCTGGAGCACGACGAGCGGCCCGCGCTGCCGGGGCTCGTAGGCCGGACGTATCTGGTGACCACGGCGGACGGGCGTTCCGTCGGGGAGCTCGAGCGGGCCATGGACGGGCGGATCACCGTCGAGCAGATCAAGCGCGGCAGCAAGGTGCTCACGCCGGCGCCCGGTCTCGTGCTGACCCTGTCCGACCTGGTGCTCATCGTGGGGCGGCGGGCCAACGTCATCGAGGCCGGGCGCGAGGTCGGCGTCGAGACGCCGGGTGTGCCCGGGCTCGACTCGCCGCTCGCCACCACCCAGGTCGCGGTCACGGACAAGGCGACCGAGGGCAAGACCCTGGACCAGATGCTCATCGCGAACCCCGAGTTCATCAAGGACGGGGTGTACGTCACCGAAGTGGTGCGCGGCGACCAGCTGATGCCCGCGAACGGCGACACCGTGGTGCACCGCGGCGACGTCCTCACCCTGACCGGTGCGCGGTCGGGGCTCGGCAAGCTCACCGCCAAGATCGGCGCCGTCGTCAAGAACGACGCGACCGACTTCATCTACCTCGGTCTCGGCATCGCGGCCGGTTCGCTGCTCGGGCAGCTCGTCGTGCGTTTCGGCGATGTGCCGATGTCGCTCGGGACCGGTGGCGGCTGTCTGATCTCGGGGCTGCTCTTCGGCTGGTTCCGCTCGCGCAAGCAGACCTTCGGCGCGTTCCCGCCGCAGGCCGCGACCACGCTGAAGGACATGGGGCTCGCGGTGTTCATCGCGTGCACCGGTCTCGTCTCGGGGCCGCAGGCCTGGCCGCTGCTCAAGGAGTACGGGGCGCTGCTGCCGTTCGCCGGGATCGCGATGGTGCTGGTCCCCGCCACGATCTCGCTGATCGTCGGACGCAAGCTCCTGAGGATCGAGACGCCGCTGCTCATCGGCGCCATCGCGGGCCAGCAGTGCTCCACACCCGCGATCACTTCGGTCACGCAGACGGCACAGAGTTCCGTACCGATGCTCGGCTACACGATCACGTACGCCCTCTCGAACTTCCTGCTGCCCCTGACCGGTCCGATCCTCGTCGGGATCCTCGGTGCCTAAGGGCGCCCTGGCGGGGAGGCGCGCGTGATCGATTTTCTGAACCGGAACATCTTCCAGCCGCACCCCGAGCTGCTCGTCTTCCTCACCGTGGCCATCGGTTTCCTCTTCGGGAAGCTGCGCTACAAGGCGATCGCGCTCGGCGCCGTCACCGGGTGTCTGGTGGCCGGGCTGCTGCTCGGGGCGCAGCTGAAGGTGACCATCGACGGGACCGTGAAGAACCTGTTCTTCACGATGTTCCTGTTCGCGCTCGGCTACCGGGTCGGGCCGCAGTTCTTCCAAGGGCTCAAGAAGGACGGCGTTCCGCAGGTCATCAACGCGGTCGTGGTGTGTGTGACCGGTCTGCTGGTGTCCTGGGGTTTCGTCGCGATGCTCGGATACGGTCCCGGGCTGAGCGCCGGGTTCCTCGGCGGGGCGCTGACCCAGTCCGCCGTGATCGGCGTCGCGCAGGACGCGATCAGCAATCTGCCCGGTCTGTCCGCGGACCAGATCAAGGACGAGCAGAACCTCGTCGCCGTCGGCTACGCCGTCTGCTACCCGCTCGGCACCATCCTGTGCGCGATCCTGCTCGCCAACATCCTGCCGCGGCTCTACCGCAAGGACCTGGCGGCCGAATCGGCGCAGCTGGCCGCCGAGTTGGACGTACCGGCCGAGAACCCCGACCTCGGCGAGGGCTACTACGAGGTCGTGCTGCGGGCGTACACCGTCCAGCGGCCCGATGTGGTGGGCCGTACCGTGCAGGACTTCGAGAACCAGCAGAAGGCGCTGGGGCGGCGGATCTACGTCACCAATGTGCGGCGCGACGGCAAGGTGCTCGCACACGACCAGCAACGCGTGCTGCTCGAAGGGGACATCGTCGCCGTCAGCGCGTTGCGCGGTGATCTCGTCTCGTACGACGCCCGGACGCACATCGGGGCCGAGACGGACGATGCGGAGCTGCTCGGCTACCAGACCGAGACGCTGCACGTCATCGCCTCGGAGAAGGCGCAACTGGGGCGGACGGTCGCGGAGTTGCGGACCGAGCCGTTCATGGTCGGCGTCTACCTCGACAAGCTGTACCGCTCCGGTTCCGAGTATCCGTATCTGCTCTCCACCAAGATCGAACGCGGTGACACGCTGGTCCTGACCGGCCCCAAGCGGCTCGTGGATCCCGCGGGTGAGGCGCTCGGCAAGCCGGTGCCGACCTCGTTCGCCACGGACATGATCTGGGTCGGGCTCGGGATCTTCCTCGGCGGCTGCATCGGGATTCCCGCGCTGACGGCCGGCGGCGTGCCGATCTCGCTCTCCACGTCCGGTGGCGCGCTGATCATGGGGCTTGTCTTCGGGTGGATCCGCGGCAAGTACCCCACCTTCGGCAATGTGCCGCCGGGCGCGCAGTGGTTCATGGACACGCTGGGGCTCTGTCTGTTCGTCGCCGTCGTCGGTCTGAACGCCGGGCCGAGCTTCACCTCGGGGCTGTCGTCCGCGGGCTGGGGACTGCTCGTGTGGGGTGCGGTGGCGACGGTGATCCCGCTGCTCGTCGGCTTCGTCGTCGGGCACTACATCCAGAAGATCCGCTTCCCGATCCTGATGGGCGTCCTGGCCGGCGGCCAGACCACCACGGCCGCGATCGGGGCCATCAACGAACAGTCCAGATCCCAGGTGCCGACGCTCGGCTACACCGTCCCGTACGCGATCGGCAATGTGCTGCTGACGATCTGGGGCGCCGTCATCGTCCTCCTCAACCACTGAGCACCGTAAGGAAGCCCTGTCATGCCGAAGACGCCCCTCTCCCGTGAACAGATCCAGCAGTACGCCCAGTTGTCGCCGTTCGAGCTGAAGAACATCTTCATCGACCTCGCCAAGGAGGCACAGGCCGACAAACCCGGGCAGAAGGGCACGTCGAGCGTCCAGATGCTCAACGCGGGCCGCGGCAACCCGAACTGGGTGGCCACCGGGCCACGCGAGGCCTTCTATGCGCTCGGCTACTTCGCGCTGTCCGAGTCGCGGCGGGTGTGGACGGCGGACGACCTCGGCGGGATGCCCGAACTGGCGGGCTCGTACGAACGGTTCGACACCTTCGTACGGCGCCACCCCGACCTGCCCGGCATCGAACTCCTCGCGCAGTGCGTGCAGCTGGGGATCCAGCGGTTCGGGTTCGACAAGGACGCGTTCGTGCACGAGCTGACCGACAGCTCGGTGGGCGACAACTACCCCGTGCCGGACCGGATCCTGGAGCATGTGCAGGAGATCGTGCGCGGCTACATCGCGGACGAGATGTTCGGCAAGAAGCCGCCGGCCGGGCAGATCTCGTACTTCGCGACCGAGGGCGGCACGGCCGCCATGTGCTACATCTTCGACTCGCTCATGAAGAACGGGCTCCTGAAGAAGGGCGACAAGATCGCCCTCATGGTGCCGGTCTTCACGCCGTACATCGAGATCCCCGAACTCGACACCTACGAATTCGACGTGACGTACGTCGAGGCGAGCATGTTCGCGGAGACAGGTGTGCGCGAGTGGCGCTATCCGGCCGAGGAGGTCGCCAAGCTGGAGGACCCGGAGATCAAGCTTGTCTGCCTGGTCAATCCCTCCAACCCGCCTTCCCTTGCGCTGAGTCAGCGTGTCGCGGACCAGATCAAGGACATCGTCGCGACGAAGAACCCGAACCTGCTGATCGTCACGGACGACGTGTACGGGACGTTCGTGGAGGGCTTCCGCTCCATCGCCGCCGATCTGCCGCGCAACACGCTCCTCGTCTACTCGTACTCGAAGCACTACGGCTGCACGGGCTGGCGGCTCGGTGTCATCGGGCTGCACGACGACAACGTGATCGACGAGATGATCGCGGGGCTGCCGGCGGAGGCCAAGGAGCGCCTGTCCAAGAGGTACGGGTCCTTGACCCTGGAACCCGAGAAGATCCGTTTCATCGACCGGCTCGTCGCGGACTCGCGGCAGGTGGCGCTCAACCACACGGCGGGACTCTCACTGCCGCAGCAGGTCATGCTCGCGCTGTTCTCGCTCTTCGACCTCCTGGAGGAGGGCCAGACGTACAAGGAGCGGATCCGCGCCATCGTGCGGCAGCGGCTCGAACTCCTCCTGGAGGGCTCGCGGATGAAGATCGCCGACGACCCCAAGCGCGCCGGGTACTACATCGAACTCGATCTGCTCGCGCAGGCGCAGCTGGAGCACGGGCAGGAGTTCGCGGCGTATCTGGAGAAGAGCTACGAGCCGATCGACCCGCTGTTCCGTCTCGCGCAACAGACGGGTGTGGTGCTCCTGAACGGCGGCGGGTTCGAGGGTCCCGAGTGGTCGGTGCGGGTCTCGCTGGCGAACCTCGACGACCTCGACTACCTGAAGATCGGGCACCATCTGCGGGCGATCTTCGACGACTACGCGGAGGAATGGCGGGCTTCGCAGGGGTGACCCGGCGGTTCGGCGGGTGCGTCGGAGCCTGTGGACGAGGGGTGGCGGCGAAGTTGTCCACAGGCTCTGACGATCTTGGTCGTTCGGGCGTACGGTCTGGGGCAGTCGATGTCCGCGCCCGGCGGACCTGCGAGAACGGGGAGGCGGTCCTTCGTGGCCGAGACCAAGGCGAGCGTGCGGCGGCGCAAGGCGCGGATTCCGGCACAGGATGGTGGCGTGGACCAGCGGATACCGAAGGTGCCGGGCTTCGCGCAGTGGGGGACCGAGGAGTCGCCCAAGCGCCGCGGCAAGGCGCTGCGCGAGCAGACGCCGCGGTCCGCGCACGCCGAGTTCGCCGCCGACGCCCGCCGTCCGGACGCGGTCCAGGCCGTCGAGGAGTCGAGCGCGGGGCGGATCGCCGACCTCACACCGCTGCGCGTGGGGCGGATGTCCGCCAACCCGTTCGCGTTCCTGCGCGGTTCGGCCGGCCTGATGGCGTACGACCTGGCGCGCACCCCGGTGACGGGTATCGGCACCCAGATCTGCGGCGACGCGCACGCGGGCAACTTCGGGCTGTACGGGGATGCGCGCGGCCGCCTCGTCATCGACCTCAATGACTTCGACGAGACGGTCGTGGGTCCCTGGGAGTGGGATCTGAAGCGGCTCGTCACCTCGCTCGTGGTGGCCGGGCGCGTGGCCGGCGCGAGCGAGTCCACCTGCCGCGAGGCGGCGCACGATGCGGCGGGGGCGTACCGGCGCACGATGCGGCTGATGGCGCGGCTGCCCGCTCTGGAGGCGTGGCACGCGATAGCCGACGAGGAGCTGGTCTCGCACAGCGACGCCCATGATCTGCTCGGCACCCTGGAGCGGGTCGGCGAGAAGGCGCGGCGCAACACAAGCGGGCGCTTCGCGGCGAAGTCCACCGAGACGCTGGAGGACGGCAGCCTGCGCTTCGTGGACGCGCTGCCGGTGCTGCGCCGGGTGCCCGACGCGGAGGCCGCGGCGGTGGCGTCCTCCCTGGAGGAGTACCTGGGCACGCTGGGCGAGGACCGGCTGCCGCTGCTCGCACGGCATGCGATCCAGGATGTGGCCTTCCGTGTGGTCGGCACCGGGTCGGTCGGCACGCGGTCCTATGTGGTGCTGCTGCAGGACCACCGGGGCGAGCCGTTCGTGCTGCAGGTGAAGGAGGCACGGGCCTCGGCGCTCGCCCCGCATCTGCCGGTGGCCGGCTTCAAGGCGCCCGAGGTGGAGCACGAGGGCCGCCGGGTGGTGCTCGGGCAGAAGCGGATGCAGGTGATCAGCGACATCCTGCTCGGCTGGACCTCGGTCGAGGGGCGGCCGTTCCAGGTACGGCAGTTCAGGAACCGCAAGGGCAGCGTCGACCCGGCGGAGCTCGCCCACGACCAGCTGGACGACTACGGCCGGATGACCGCGGCCCTGCTGGCCCGCGCCCATGCGCACGGCGCGGACCCGCGGCTGATCTCGGGTTACTGCGGCAAGACCGACGAGCTGGACGAGGCCCTGGCCGCCTTCGCCGTGGCCTACGCGGACCGCACGGAGGCGGACCACGCGGAGCTGGAGGCGGCGGTGCGGGAGGGCCGGATTGCGGCGGAGGTGGGGGTCTGAGGCGGGACTGAGGTGGAGGTCTGAGGCGGGACTGAGGCTGGGGTGTGTGGCCGTGGCCTAGGCTGGGCGGGTGACGAACGCGGACGCTGCTGAGCCCACTGGACAGGCCGGGCCCGAGGCCGGAGCCACGGCCGAGACCGAGGCCGAGCGGCCCGAGGCGCGGCTGGAGCGGGCCGTGCGGGCGGCCGAGCAGGCGTTGATCGAGTACGAGATCGCCGTCGAGACCTTCCGGGTCGAGGTGGAGAACTTCGCACGGCTCCATCACCAGAAGCTCGGCCCCATGTACGCGCGTCTGGAGGAGCTCGACGCCCAGATCGCGGAGGCCAAGGCCGCGGTCACCGGCGACCCGGAGGATGTGCGCGTGGCGCACGAGCTGCGGGCCCGCGTCATGCCGATGCCCGACGTGTCCGAGCTGTTCAACGACTGGATCGACTCCGACGGCCTCTCGCCCGAGGCGGCCGCGATGCTCAACGACCAGCCGGTGCGGGCGCCCCAGCGGGTGCGGCCCGGCGACGAGGCCCGCAAGCTCTACCGCGATCTCGTACGGCAGGCGCACCCCGACCTCGCCCAGGACGACAAGGAGCGGGAGCGCCGCGAGGAGTTCATGGTGCGGGTCAACGGCGCCTACGCCCGCGGCGACGAGGCCCTGCTGCGGGAGCTCGCCGAGGAGTGGGCCGCCGGTCCCGTACCGCCGGAGCAGCAGCCGAGCGAGAGTGAGGAGCTCTATGCGCGGCTGGAGTGGCTCGCGCGGCGCAAGGAGCTGCTCAGTGTGATCGCGAAGGATCTGGAGGAGGGCCCGATCGGGTCCATGCTGCGGATGGCGCCCGACGATCCGGACCGCCTCCTGGAGCAGATCGCCGAGCAGCTGCTCGCGCAGGTCGGCGAGCGCGAGGCGGAGCTGGCCTCGTTCCTTCAGGGACCGGAGGCCTGAGGGACTGAGCGCTTGCGGTGCCGAGCCGGAGGGCTGGGGCGGCGCGAGCGCCGGGGTCGGGTAGCGTCGGGGTATGGCTTTTGGTTCTGGTGTGCCCACGGTCGGTGTCGACGCGCTCTCCGACAGCGACTTCCTGGTGGATGTCCGTGAGGACGACGAGTGGCAGGCGGGGCACGCGGCTCACGCGATGCACATCCCCATCAGCGAATTCGTCGCCCGTTACGGCGAGTTGACCGAGGCGGCGCCGCAGGACGGCCGGGTGAACGTCATCTGCCGCTCCGGCGGACGCTCCGCACAGGTCACGATGTACCTCGTCCAGCAGGGCATCGACGCGGTGAACGTGGACGGCGGCATGGAGGCCTGGCACGCGGCCGGCCGCCCCGTCGTCGATACGAAGGGGCAGCCGGGCTTCGTCGTCTGAGCCTGCTTCTGCGGTCCGCTCAGGCCAGCGTGTGCGTGGCGAGCAGTTCGCCGAGGGTCTCCTCGTGGGCCGCTGCCGGGCCGAGCGCGAGTTCCAGCTGCTTGGCCCACGCGTGGTAGCGGTGCAGCGGGTAGTCCGTGTCCGCGCCGAAGCCTCCGTGCAGGTGCTGGGCGGTCTGCACCACCCGGCGTACCCCTTCCGAGGCCCAGATCTTCGCCACGGCGATGTCCCCTGCGGCCGGGAGCGCCCCGCCCGCGCCGGTGGAGGTGCGCCAGGCGGCCTGCCAGAGCGTGACCTCCATCGCGCGCAGATCGATGTACCGGTCCGCGGCCTGCACGGCGACGGCCTGGAACGTGGCCACCGGGAAGCCGAACTGCTCGCGCTTGCTGGTGTATTCGCCGGTCATCCGGAGCACCCCCTCGCCGAGCCCGAGCGCGAGCGCGCATGTGCCGGTGGCGAGCAGCTGGTGCAGTGACTCCCAGGCGCCGTCCGCGTCGATGAGGTCGGTGGCGGGGATGCGTACGGACTCCAGACGGAGCTCGGCGTAGCGCTCGCCCGAGGTGGAGAACTGGTCGGCGTAGGTCAGCCCGTCCCGCACGCGCGGCACGAGGGCCAGGACGGAGCGGCCGTCGGCGGTGTGCGCGGGGACGACCGTGTAATCCGCGGTCTGGGCCCAGGGCACGGCGGTCTGGACGCCGTCGAGCACCCAGTCGCCGCCGTCGGGGCGGGCGGAGACCGCGAGTTCGGCCCCGTCGTGGCCCGTGCGGCCGTTGCTGGCGACGGTCAGGACCGTGGTGCCGCGCGCGGCACCCGGCAGGATCCGCGCCTTGGCCTCGGAACTCCCGTACGTCTGCAGGGTCCTGGCGGCCGCGCTCGACTCCAGGAGCGGCACACGGGCCAGCACCTTCGCGGACTCGCGCAGCACGAGGCAGAGCGCGATGGGGTCGAGGCCCGCGCCGTCGTACTCCTCCGAGAGCAGCAGGCTCAGCAGATCCGAGTCCGCCAGCTTGGCCCACAGGGCGCGGTCGAAGTCATCGGCGACGGCCTGCGGGCTGAGGGCCGGGCTCGGCACCGCGTCCAGGTCCACCCCGGCGAAGACTGCCTTGGCTGCCTCGACGGCTGCCTGCTGTTCTTCGGTGAAGTCGAAGTCCACGGTCTGTCCTTTCGGCGCGCGTCGGCTGACGGAGCGTCAAGATAGAACAGGTTCTAGGGGAATGGAATGGGGTTGCGGCCTCGGGCCCCGTGCATCCGAACTTCGTTCGGATCTCCTCAAACGCCGGAGGGGCTGAGAGGTAAGCGCCGAGGGGCTGGAATGGGCTGGGGTGTCAGCGGTCGAAGTCCAGTTCCACCTTCTCCGTGGCCGGATGGGACTGGCAGGCCAGGACGTATCCCGCCTCCGTCTCCTCCGGCTCCAGCGCGAAGTTGCGGTCCATGCGGACCTCGCCCTGGACCAGGAACGCACGGCACGTGCCGCAGACTCCGCCCTTGCAGGCATACGGGGCGTCGGGGCGGTTGCGCAGCACGGTCTCCAGGAGCGACTCGCCGTCCTGCACGGGCCAGCTTCCGGAGCGGCCGTCCAGCTGGGCCGTCACGGTGCTGTGCGCGACGGCCGGGACGGAGGGTGCCGGGGCCGCGTCCACATGGAAGATCTCCTCGTGGATCCGGGCCCGCCGCACCCCGAGCCCGCGCAGCGCACGCTCGGCTCCCTGCACCAGGCCCAGCGGCCCGCACAGGAACCAGCCGTCGATCCCGTCGACCGGGAGCAACGCCGGAAGCAGCCCGGTCAGCCGCTCCTCGTCGAGCCGCCCGGACGGCAGACCCGCCTGCTGCTCCTCCCGCGACAACACGGTGACCAGCTGAAACCGCTCGGGATAGCGGTCCTTGAGGTCGGCGACTTCCTCCAGGAACATCGTCGACGCGGCGCTGCGGTCGCTCCGGATGAGACAGAAACGGGCCTCGGGCTCGCGAGCGAGCAGGGTCGAGGCGATCGAGAGCACCGGGGTGATCCCGCTGCCGCCGACGATCGCCGCGAAGTGCCCGGGACGCGGCTCCAGCGTGAACCGGCCCGCGGGCGTCATCACATCGAGCTCGTCGCCTACGGCGATCTCCTTGTGCGCGTACGTCGAGAACGCGCCGCCCTCGACCAGGCGCACCCCGACCCGTACCTCGGCGGGACCGTCCGCCCCGAGCGCGGGCGAGCACACCGAGTACGTACGCCGGATTTCACCGGCGGCCTCCTCGAAGCGCCGTATCGCCAGATGCTGGCCCGGCGCATAGCGGTACTCCGCGCGCAGCTCCGGCGGGATGGCGAAGGTCAGCGCGACGGAGTCGTCCGTGAGCCGGTCGACCGCCGACACCCGCAGGGTGTGGAAACGGGACTTGGCCGCGGGCGCCATCACAACTCCTTGAAGTGGTCGAAGGGTTCACGACAGCGCACGCAGCGGCGCAGCGCCTTGCACGCGGTGGAGGAGAAGCGGCTGAGCAGCTCGGTGTCGACGGAGCCGCAGTGCGGGCAGCGCACGGCGAGCGTCAGCGGTATCGGTCCGCCGTCGGCCGGCTGCGGGCGGGGCGGAGCGATGCCGGACTCGGCGAGCTTGCGGCGGCCCTCGGCCGTGATGTCGTCGGTGGACCAGGCCGGGGCGAGCACCGCCGCGACCTTCACCTCCGCGATGCCCTCCGCGTGCAGCGCGCTCTCGATGTCCGAGGACATGGCCTCGACGGCCGGGCAGCCGGTGTACGTGGGAGTGATCTCGACCCGGACCTCGTCGGGGCCGAACATCCGCACATCCCGCAGGATCCCCAGGTCGAGCAGGGTGACCATGGGCAGCTCGGGGTCGGGCACGGCGCCCGCGAGCTCCCAGAGCCGCTGCTCCACCGCGGTCCGCGTGCCGTCCGTGCGCTCCCGCTCGGCGGTCACCACGTCGCCCCCGGGTGGCTGCGGTGCAGGTGCTGCATCTCGGCGAGCATCCGCCCGAACGGCTCGGTGTGCAGACCCTCGCGCCCCGCGCCCGCGGCCCACGCACCGCTCCGCGGGCCTTCGGGGACCGTGAGCGTGGCGCGCTCGATCACCGCGGTGACCGAGGCCAGCCAACGCGCCTCAAGCTCCGGCCCGTCGACATCCAGGCCCTCGACCGGGCGGAACATCTCGCCGGTGAACCGCCACAGGGCGTCGAGCCCGCGCTGCATCCGCGCATGGCTCTCCTGCGTGCCGTCACCGAGGCGCAGCGTCCACTGCTCCGCGTGGTCCTGGTGGTACGCCACCTCCTTGACCGCCTTCACGGCCAGCGGCCCGAGAACGGGATCGCCGGCCAGCGCCTCGTACAGGAAACGCTGGTACGTGGAGAAGAGGAGCTGGCGGGCGATCGTCTGTGCGAAGTCGCCGTTCGGCTGCTCGACCAGCTGGAGGTTGCGGAAGGCGCGCTCCTCGCGGAGATACGCCAGCTCGTCCTCGTCACCCGCCATCGAGAGCAGCACGCGGGCCTGGCCGAGCAGGTCGAGCGCGATGTTGGCGAGCGCGACCTCCTCCTCCAGGACCGGCGCGTGGCCCGCCCACTCGGCGAGGCGGTGCGAGAGCACCAGGGCGTCGTCGCCGAGGGGGAGCGCGGCGCGCGTGTCCACGGTGGCGGTCACAGGTGCTTCACCCCGTCCGGGATCTCGTAGAACGTCGGGTGCCGGTAGGGCTTGTCGGCGGACGGCTCGAAGAACGGGTCCTTCTCGTCCGGCGAGGACGCGGTGATCGAGGTGGAGGGGACCACCCAGATCGAGACGCCCTCGCTGCGCCGCGTGTACAGATCGCGGGCATTGCGCAGGGCCAGCTCCGCATCCGGTGCGTGCAGGCTGCCGGCATGGGTGTGCGAGAGCCCGCGGCGCGAGCGCACGAACACCTCCCACAAAGGCCAGTCCCCGCTCATGCCGTCGCCTCCTGCTCGCTGTGTGCTGCCTTCTTCGCGGCGTGTGCGGCAGCCGCCTCCCGTACCCAGGCGCCCTCGTCGTGGGCCGTGCGGCGCTGGGTGATCCGCTGCTCATTGCACGGACCATTGCCCTTGAGGACGTCCCAGAACTCGGTCCAGTCGATGGCCCCGAAGTCGTGCTGCCCGCGCTCCTCGTTCCACTTCAGGTCCGGGTCGGGCAGGCTCAGGCCGAGCGCCTCCGCCTGCGGGACGCAGATGTCGACGAAGCGCTGTCGGAGTTCGTCGTTGGAGTGGCGCTTGATCTTCCAGGCCATCGACTGCGCCGAGTGCGAGGACTCGTCGTCCGGCGGGCCGAACATCATCAGGGAGGGCCACCACCAGCGGTCCACCGCGTCCTGGGCCATCGCGTGCTGGGCCTCGGTGCCGCGGCTGAGGGTGAGCAGCAGCTCGTACCCCTGGCGCTGGTGGAAGGACTCCTCCTTGCAGATCCGCACCATCGCGCGGGCATACGGCCCGTACGAACAGCGGCACAGCGGGACCTGGTTGGTGATCGCCGCCCCGTCCACGAGCCAGCCGATCGCGCCGACGTCGGCCCAGGTGAGCGTGGGGTAGTTGAAGATCGACGAGTATTTCTGGCGGCCCGCGTGCAGCTTGTCGAGGAGCTCCTCGCGGCTGGTGCCGAGGGTCTCGGCGGCGCTGTAGAGGTAGAGGCCGTGGCCCGCCTCGTCCTGCACCTTCGCCATGAGGATGGCCTTGCGGCGCAGGGAGGGCGCGCGCGTGATCCAGTTCGCCTCGGGCTGCATGCCGATGATCTCGGAGTGCGCGTGCTGCGCGATCTGGCGCACGAGCGTGGCGCGATACGCGTCCGGCATCCAGTCCCGCGGCTCGATGCGCTCGTCGGCGGCCACGGCGGCGTCGAACACCTCCGTACGAGCGGCGTCGACCGCTGTCCGACCTGCCTCTGTCACCGTCGCCATGCCCGGCCCCCTTGCCTCGGCACTCGATCTCGCGGCCGGCCGCGGTGCTGCGGCTGCCTTGATCAATCTACCGACCGATCGTTCGGTTCGCTTGGTTTCCATGGTGGGACCGGCGGCCGTAGGGTGTCAAGCCTGTGGATAACGTCACGACGGGTGTGCGTGGCGACCGCCGCTGAGTACCGTTCCGACCCGTAGTGGCGTGAGCGCGGTGCCGGGCGGATCGGATCGGGGCGGAATGGACGCGTACGAAGAGGGCGGGGGCGCGAGCCCGGATTCCGGGGGTGCGCCTTCGTCGGGCGGCGGTGCGCCGACGGTGGCCGGCCGGGAGGCGGCTTTGCACTCGGGTGAGGCGGTTCCGCACTCGGGAGAGGCCGTTCCGCACTCGGGCGAGGCTGCGTTGTCAGTGGGCGCCGATAGCCTGAAAGGGGCTCGGCCCCCGGGCGGGAGGGGACTGTCCGGCACAGGGGCTGCGCCCGGCGCCGAGACTCCGCCCTCCCCCCTCACCACCCTCACCCTCCCGTATCAAATCGCCGCCGCGCTCGTCCTCGCCGTGGTCGCCGTCGTCGGGGCCGTGCATCTCGGGATGGTGTTCCTGCACGTGGCGCCGTCGAACACCGCGTCCAAGGAGTACGGCGAGGCGGTGGACGGCTGGATCTACCCGGAGTTCGAGCAGAACTGGAAGCTGTTCGCGCCCAACCCGCTGCAGCAGAACGTCGCCGTGCACGCCCGCGCCGAGGTGCGCACCGAGGACGGGCAGCTGCGTGAGACAGGCTGGATCAACCTCTCCGCGCAGGACGGCGCCGCGATCGACAACAACCTGATCCCGAGCCACACGCAGCAGAACGAGCTGCGCCGCGCCTGGGACTTCTACGTCGGCTCGCACAGCAGCGACAACGTCTCCAACGGACTGCGCGGCGACCTCTCCGAGCGCTACCTCCGCCGGATCGCCCTCCTCCGCTTCGACCGCGCGGCCCTCGACGGCACCGTGCAGCGCGTCCAGCTGCGGTCGGTCACCACCAACGTCCAGCCGCCGGAGTGGAGTCAGGAGCGCCTCGACTCGAAGCCGTCCCGGCGCGAGCTGCCCTGGTGGACGGTCACGTCCCGCGACCTTGAGGTGAGCGACCGATGAGCCGCGCCGACGAGACCCGTCCCGCCGACGGGATCCGTCCCGCCGACGGGATCCGTCCCACCGACGGCCCCCGAAGCCCCGCCGCGAAGCCGGCCGCCCGCACCCGCCTCGCCGAGACCGTCGCCCGCGCCGTCCTGCGCGTCACGGGCGCGGCCCTCGGCCCGTACCAGAGCGCGATCATCCGGATCGGCTTCTCGCTGACCTGGCTCCTCTTCCTGCTGCGCGAGTTCCCCCACCGTCATGAGCTCTACGGTCCCGACGGACCGTGGAGCTGGGACATGGCGCAGCAGCTGATCGCGGACAACCGCGCCTTCACCGTCCTGATGTGGGACGACGGGCGCGGCTGGTTCGAGTTCGTCTATCTCGTGGCCGTGCTGTCCAGCGCGCTGCTCCTGCTCGGCTGGCGGACGCGGACGATGTCCGTGCTGTTCATGGTCGGGGTGCTCTCGCTGCAGAACCGCAGCGTCTTCGTGGGCGACGGCGGCGACAACGTCATCCATCTGATGGCGATCTACCTGGTCTTCACCCAGTGCGGCCGCGTCTGGTCCCTCGACGCCCGGCGCGCACTGCGCAAGCCGGACGCCGACGACCGGGTCGGCCCGCTCCTGTGGTGCGGGCTCGGCGGGGTGCTGGTGTTCGCCACGCTCGCGGGCAAGCTCGACTGGGAGCGCGACCTCCCCTGGAATCTGCCGGTCATCTCCACCCTTCTGTGGGCGGTGTGGCTGGGCACGGCTCTGAGCTGGGCCATCCGGCGGTTCGGTGGCGAGCAGCCGCGTGCGCTCGCGGAGGTCACCCGCAATCTGCTGCACAACACCGCGCTCGTCGTGATCATGGCCGAGGCCTGTCTCATCTATGCGACGGCCGGCTGGTACAAGATCCAGGGCAGCCGCTGGCAGGACGGCACCGCGGTGCACTATCCGCTGCACCTCGACTACTTCTCGCCCTGGCCGGCCCTCTCCGAGCTGCTCTCCTCGTACGGTCTGCCGCTGATGCTGATCACGTACGGCACCGTCGCGGTCCAGGTCGCGTTCCCCTTCACGCTGTTCAACCGGCGGGTCAAGAACGTGCTGCTCGTCGCGATGATCACCGAGCACGCGGTGATCGCGGTGATCCTCGGGCTGCCGTTCTTCTCGCTCGCGATGATCGCGGCGGACGCGGTGTTCCTGCCGACGTCGTTCCTGCGCCGCCTCGGCCGGTTCGCCGCCCTCGTACGCGAGGACGTCCTGCCCAAGCGGAAGCCGCGTCTCCCGGAGCAGCGCGCACCGGAGCCCGGTGAGGGCGAGCAGCGGCCGGAGGGTGTGGAGCACGTCCGGGCCTGAGGGCGGTACGGGCCGCACGTAGGCTGCACGCCATGAACGAGTCCGAGGTCGTACGGCAATGGCGTGCCCATGCCGACGACCCTGCCGGCGCCGCTGTCCTGCTCGACGGCTTCCACGCCCTGAAGCACGCACTCCGCTTCGGCGCGGAGATCCCTCTCGTGCTGACGTCGGACCGTCAGGGGGCCCTGGACCTCGCGGCCGACCTCGCCCCCGACGTGGCCGATGAGCTGGCCGCACGGGCCGTCACCATTGCGGATGACGTGCTGCGCACGCTCGTGCCCCGCCTGCACCCGACGCGGATCGCGGCGCTCGCGGTACGCCCCCCTCGTACCGCCGGAAGAGAGGCGCTCACCGCCCGCCGCGCACCCGTCGTGGTGCTCGACGAGCCGCGCAACCTCGGCAACGCGGGCGCGGTGATCCGGCTCGCCGCCGGTTTCGGGGCGGCCGGGGTGGTCACCACGGGCAGCCTCGACCCCTGGCATCCCACGGTCGTACGGGGTGCGGCGGGGCTGCACTTCGCGACCACCGTCGAGCGGCTCACCGTCCCCGAGCTGCCGGACGGCCCGCTCTACGCACTCGATCCCGAGGGCGAGGACATCCGCTCGTACACCCTGCCCGACGACGCACTGCTCGCCTTCGGCTCGGAGCGCAGCGGGATCTCGCGCGAACTGCGTGCCCGCGCCGACCACTTGGTGTCCCTGCCGATGCGGTCCCAGGTCTCCAGCTACAACCTGGCGACCAGCGTCGGCATGGCCCTCTTCCACTGGTCGGCGGGGCACGAGTTCAACTGAGCTCCGTGGGGCACGAGTTCAGCTGAGTACCGTGGGGCTCCCGGGGCTGCTCACGCCTCCCGGCGCACCTCCACCACACGGAAGCGGTTCGAGACGAACGCTCCGTCGCACAGCGCCGCGTTCGCCGCGGGGTTGCCCCCCGAGCCGTGGAAGTCGGAGAAGGCGGCCGTCTGGTTCACGTACACCCCGCCGGTCAGATTCAGCGAGAGCTGGGCGCACTCCTCCAGGCAGGTCTCCGCGATGGCGCGCTCCACCTCCTGCGACGTGGTGTACGCGCCGACCGTCATCGCCCCCTTGTCCCGCACGGTGCGGCGCAGCAGCTCCACCGCGTCCGCCGCGGAGTCGACCGCGACGGCGAAGGAGACCGGCCCGAAGCACTCGCTGAGATACGCGGCCTCGGCGTCGGGCTTCGCCCCGTCGAGCTTGACGATCACCGGGGTGCGGACCACCGCGCCCGGGAACTCCGGGTTCGCCACCTCGCGTGTGGGCAGGGCGACTTCGCCGAGGCCGGGTGCCGCCTCGATCCGGGCCTTCACGTCCGGGTTGACGAGGGCGCCGAGCAGCGCATTGGCCCGCGCGTCGTCCCCGAGCAGGCCGGCGACCGCGCCGGCGAGGTCGGTGACCACCTCGTCGTACGACTTCGGGCCCGCGTCGGTGCTGATGCCGTCCCGCGGGATCAGCAGGTTCTGCGGGGTGGTGCACATCTGGCCGCTGTAGAGCGAGAGCGAGAAGGCCAGGTTGGAGAGCATGCCCTTGTAGTCCCCGGTGGAGTCGATCACCACCGTGTTGACCCCGGCCTTCTCCGTGTAGACCTGCGCCTGGCGGGCGTTGGTCTCCAGCCAGTCGCCGAAGGAGGTCGAGCCGGTGTAGTCGATGATCCGGACCTCGGGCCGTACGGCCAGCGTCTTGGCGATGCCCTCGCCGGGACCCTCGGCCACCAGGCACACGAGGTTGGGGTCGAACCCTGCCTCGGCGAGCACCTCGCGCGCCACCTGCACGGTGAGCGCGAGCGGCAGGACCGCGCGCGGATGCGGCTTGACCACCACGGGGTTGCCGGTGGCGAGGGAGGCGAAGAGGCCCGGATACCCGTTCCACGTGGGGAAGGTGTTGCAGCCGATCATCAGCGCGATGCCGCGCGGCACGGCCGTGAACTGCTTGCTGAGGTGCAGCGGATCGCGCTTGCCCTGCGGCTTGCTCCACTCCGCGGCACCCGGGGTGCGGGTCTGCTCCGCATACGCGTACGCCACCGCCTCCATGCCGCGGTCCTGGGCGTGCGGGCCGCCGGCCTGGAACGCCATCATGAACGCCTGGCCGCTCGTGTGCATGACCGCGTGCGCGAACTCGTGGGTGCGCGCGCTGATCCGCGCCAGGATCTCCAGGCAGACGTGGGCCCGCGCCTCGGGCCCCGCATCGCGCCAGGCCGGGATGGCCGACCGCATCGCGGGCAGCAGCACATCGAGATCGGCATGCGGATACTCGACGCCCAACTCGACGCCGTACGGTGACACTTCACCGCCTTCGGCGGGACTGCCGCCGACCCAGCCGTCGGTCCCCGGCTGGCCCAGGTCGAGCCGGGTGCCGAGCAGTGCGTCGAAGGCGGCCTTGCCCTCGGCGGCGCCCAGGCTGCCTTCGAGGGCGGAGCCCTCTCCGTACGCCTTCGGGTGCTCGGGGTGCGGGGACCAGTACGCGCGCGTGGCGATCGCGTCCAGGGCCTTGAAGAGGGTGGGGCTGTGCTTCTCGGTCAGCTGGTGTGCGGTGAGCTGGGCGGCCATGGAGACCAACTCCTCCTCGTGCCGGTTCGACGCTGAACCGGTGAGCTGGGCAGGGACGGGCGACGAGAGTTAGAGTAACCGAACGATCGGTCGGGACAAGGGGGACGGGGAAACCTGTGGATAACGGACTTCGGGAGCCTGTGGAAAACATGGCAGCGCTCGACCCCGCCACGCCCGTCGCGGTGGTCGGCACCGGCACGATGGGCCAGGGAATCGCCCAGGTCGCGCTGGTCGCCGGGCATCCCGTCCAGCTGTACGACGCGCTGGAGGGCCGGGCCGCCGCGGCCGTGGACGCGATCGTGGGCCGCCTTGACCGGCTGGTCGAGAAGGGCCGGCTGACCGCGGACGCACGCGATGCGGCGCGTTCCCGGCTGACCGCCGCGACCGCGCTCGGTGAGCTTTCGGAGTGCGGGCTCGTCGTCGAGGCGATCGTGGAGCAGCTCGCCGCGAAACAGGCGCTGTTCGGTGATCTGGAGAAGGTCGTCGCCGACGACTGCCTGCTCGCCACCAACACCTCCTCCCTCTCCGTCACGGCCGTCGCGGGCGCCCTGCGCGTGCCGGGCCGTTTCGTCGGACTGCACTTCTTCAACCCCGCGCCGCTGCTCCCGCTCGTCGAGGTCGTCAGCGGCTTCGCGACCGATCGGAGCGCGGCCACGCGGGCGTACGACACGGCCCGCGCGTGGGGCAAGACGCCCGTGCGCTGCGCCGACACCCCGGGCTTCATCGTCAACCGCATCGCGCGCCCCTTCTACGCGGAAGCGTTTCGCCTCTACGAGGAGCAGGCTGCCGATCCCGCCACGATCGACGCGGTCCTGCGCGAGAGCGGCGGCTTCCGCATGGGGCCCTTCGAGCTCACCGACCTGATCGGCCAGGACGTCAACGAGGCGGTGACGCGCTCCGTCTGGGAGTCCTTCTTCCAGGACCCGAAGTTCACGCCCTCGCTCGCCCAGCACCGGCTCGTCCAGTCGGGGCGGCTCGGGCGCAAGACCGGGCAGGGCTGGTTCTCGTACGAGGAAGGGGTCGAGCGCCCCGCACCGCGTACCGCGGACGTCTGCGAGGCGCCCGAGGCGCTGCGGGTCCTCGGGCGCATAGAGGGGCCGATGGCCACGCTCATGGAGCTGTTCGGCCAGGCGGGTGTGGAGTTCCGCAGGACCGCGCAGCCCGGTGACCCCGAGGGCTGCTTCGTGCTGCCCGGCGGCACCTGGCTCAAGGTGACGGACGGCCGGACCGCCACGCGTGCCGACGGGCCCTGCATCCTCGTCGACCTCGCCCTCGACTACCGCACCTGCACTCGGGTCGCCCTGGCGCCCGGCGCCGACGCGGACCCGGCGGATGTCCGCGCCGCGACCGGGCTCTTCCAGGCGCTCGGCAAGAAGGTCAGCCTCATCGAGGACGTGCCCGGCATGATCGTGGCGCGCACCGTGGCGATGCTGGCCGACTTCGCGCTGGACGCGGTGGGCCGCGGCGTCGCGAGCGGCGAGGACATCGACACCGCGATGCGGCTCGGTGTGAACTACCCGCGCGGGCCGCTGGAATGGGGCCGCGAGCTGGGCGCCACCTGGCTGCGGGAGGTCCTTTCCCACATGGACGCGAGCCATCCCGGGCCGCGGTACGCGCCCTCCCGGGCCCTGGACCACCGCAGCGACATCGACCGGAAGCAAGGCGAGGCATGAGCACTCCAGGACGAGCGCGCGGGACAGCGGTGCGGGACGGGGCCGCACGCGGTGCCCGTACGCGCGACACGTACACCCCCGAGACCCTGCTCGCCGTGGCGGTCCAGGTCTTCAACGAGCGCGGGTACGACGGCACGTCGATGGAGCACCTCTCCAAGGCGGCCGGTATCTCCAAGTCGTCGATCTACCACCACGTCTCGGGCAAGGAGGAGTTGCTCCGACGTGCCGTGAGCCGCGCGCTCGACGGGCTCTTCGGGATCCTCGACGAGGAGCGCGCACGCGAGGGGCGGGCCGTGGACCGGCTCGAATACGTGACGCGTCGCATGGTGGGTGTCCTGACGAGTGAACTCCCGTACGTGACGCTGCTGTTGCGGGTCCGCGGGAACACCGAGACCGAGCGGTGGGCCATGGAGAGCCGCCGCGACTTCGACCACAAGGTCGCCGACCTCCTCAAGGCCGCCATCGCCGAGGGCGACCTGCGCGCCGACGTCGAGGCCCGCCTCGCCACCCGCCTCCTCTTCGGCATGATCAACTCCTTGGTGGAGTGGTTCCGCCCGGACACGCGAGGCGCGGACAGCGAGGAGATCGCGGACGCGGTGGTGCAGCTGGCGTTCCGCGGATTGCGTGTGGAGGACTGACTCCGGGCGTCACGCCTCCGGATCCAGATCCGTCTCCTCGAACACCAGCAGCGTGCGGGTGCTCAGGATCTCCGGGATCGACTGGAGGCGGGTCAGGACGAGTTCGCGCAAGGTGCGGTTGTCCGGGGTGTGGACCAGGAGAAGGACGTCGAAGTCGCCGCTGACCAAGGCGATGTGGGCGGCCCCGGGGAGTTCGCGTAGTTGTTCGCGGACCGTGCGCCACGAGTTCTGGACGATCTTCAGGGTGATGTAGGCCGACGCCCCCTGACCCGCGCGTTCGTGGTTGACGCGGGCGCCGAAGCCGCGGATCACCCCGTCCTCGATGAGCCGGTTGATCCGCGCGTACGCGTTGGCCCGCGAGACGTGGACGTGCTCGGCCACGGAGCGTATCGACGCGCGACCGTCCGTCTGCAGCATGCGCAGGATCGAGCGGTCGATCGAGTCGAGCGGCCGCGGCGCCGTGCCCTCCGGGCCGGACGCGGAATCGGCGGACTCGGGGACCCGCTCGGATCCGTCGTCGGCCATTCGTTCAGATGCCATGTCCCCCCGCCTCCCTACCATGGACGTAATGCATCTATCCCAGGCTGTGGAGAACCGTTTGTCCACAGCCTGGAGGGGCCTGTAGCCAAAATGTGCCGACGACCGAACAATCGGTTGGTGAGGCGCATCACAAACGCGCTGCCGAGGCGCGCTCCCACGAGGAGCCGCCAAGCCGCTCCACAAGGAGGTGCCAGCGGTGTCCAAGCACAGCACGCCGGTGATGGAGCAGCGGGGGGCTCACCAGCCCACGCCGCCGCCCGCCTGGAAGCCCCGTACGGACCCTGCCCCGCTGCTCCCGGACCCCGAGCCGTACCGGGTCCTGGGCACGGACGAGGCGGACCGCACCGACCCCGCGCTGCTCCTGAAGCTGTACGGGGAGCTGGTGCGCGGGCGCCGTTACAACGCGCAGGCGACCGCCCTGACCAAGCAGGGCCGCCTCGCCGTCTACCCGTCCACGGTGGGCCAGGAGGCTGCCGAGATCGCCGCGGCCCTGGTCCTGCAGGAGCAGGACTGGCTGTTCCCGAGCTACCGCGACACCCTCGCCGCCGTCGCCCGTGGCCTCGACCCCGTCCAGGCGCTCGGGCTGCTGCGCGGCGACTGGCACACGGGCTACGACCCGCGTGAGCACCGCATAGCCCCGCTGAGCACCCCCCTCGCCACCCAGCTCCCGCACGCCGTGGGTCTCGCGCACGCCGCGCGCCTCAAGGGCGACGACGTCGTGGCGCTCGCCATGGTCGGCGACGGCGGCACCAGCGAGGGCGACTTCCACGAGGCGCTCAATTTCGCGGCCGTATGGAAGGCCCCCGTCGTCTTCCTCGTGCAGAACAACGGCTTCGCGATCTCCGTCCCGCTCGCCAAGCAGACCGCCGCCCCGTCGCTCGCCCACAAGGCGGTCGGCTACGGGATGCCGGGCCGCCTGGTCGACGGCAATGACGCCGCCGCGGTCCACGAGGTGCTCTCCGAGGCCGTCCGGCGTGCCCGCGCGGGCCAGGGCCCCACGCTCGTCGAGGCCGTCACGTACCGCATGGACGCCCATACGAACGCGGACGACGCCACGCGCTACCGCACCGACGCCGAGGTCGAGGCCTGGCGCGCGCACGACCCGGTCGCGCTGATGGAGCGCGAGCTGACCGGCCGCGGGCTGCTCGACGAGGACGGCATCCAGGCCGCACGCGATGCGGCCGAGGACTTCGCTGCCGGGCTGCGCGAGCGGATGAACCAGGATCCGGTGCTCGACCCCATGGATCTCTTCAGTCATGTGTACGCGGAGCAGACGAGCCAGCTGCGCGAGCAGGCAGCGCAGCTGCGGGCCGAACTCGAGGCGGAGCAGGAATCCCGATGACCACCGCAACCACCGGCACCGCGGCCGGCCGTACGGACCGGAAGCCGGCCACCATGGCGCAGGCCCTGCAGCGCGCGCTGCGGGACTCACTGGCCGAGGACCCCACCGTCCATGTGATGGGTGAGGACGTCGGCGCGCTCGGCGGTGTCTTCCGCATCACCGACGGGCTCGCCAAGGAGTTCGGCGAGGACCGCGTCACCGACACCCCGCTCGCCGAGGCGGGCATCCTCGGCACGGCGGTCGGCATGGCCATGTACGGGCTGCGGCCGGTCGTGGAGATGCAGTTCGACGCCTTCGCGTACCCGGCGTTCGAGCAGCTGATCTCGCACGTGGCGAAGATGCGCAACCGTACGAAGGGCGCGATGGCGCTCCCGCTGACCATCCGCGTGCCGTACGGCGGCGGCATCGGCGGCGTCGAGCACCACTGCGACTCCAGCGAGGCGTACTACATCGCGACGCCCGGCCTCCATGTCGTCACCCCGGCCACCGTCGAGGACGCGTACGGACTGCTTCGCGCCTCGATCGCCTCCGACGACCCGGTGATCTTCCTGGAGCCCAAGCGGCTCTACTGGTCGAAGGACTCCTGGAACCCCGAGGCGCCGACGTCCGTCGAGCCGATCGGCAAGGCCGTGGTGCGCCGTTCGGGGCGCAGCGCCACGCTCATCACGTACGGGCCCTCGGTCCCGGTCTGCCTGGAGGCGGCCGAGGCCGCGCGGGCCGAGGGCTGGGACCTCGAAGTGGTCGATCTGCGCTCGCTGGTGCCGTTCGACGACGAGACGGTCTGCGCGTCGGTGCGGCGCACGGGCCGCGCGGTCGTCGTGCACGAGTCGGGCGGCTTCGGCGGTCCGGGCGGGGAGATCGCCGCGCGGGTCACCGAGCGGTGCTTCCACCACCTCGAGGCGCCGGTCCTGCGCGTCGCCGGGTTCGACATCCCGTATCCGCCGCCGATGCTGGAGCGCCACCACCTGCCCGGGGTCGACCGGATCCTCGACGCGGTGGGGCGGCTGCAGTGGGAGGCCGAGAGCACGGGCGGAGGTGTGGGCTGATGGCGCAGGTCCTGGAGTTCAAGCTGCCCGACCTCGGCGAAGGGCTCACCGAGGCGGAGATCGTCCGCTGGCTGGTGTCCGTGGGCGAGGTGGTCGCCGTCGACCAGCCCGTGGTCGAGGTCGAGACGGCCAAGGCGATGGTCGAGGTGCCCTGCCCGTATGCGGGCGTGGTGACGGCACGGTTCGGCGAGGAGGGGGCCGAACTGCCGGTCGGCGCCCCGCTGCTGACCGTGGCGGTGGGCGCGTCCTCGGCTCCCGCGGAGGCCGCGCCCGCGTCCTCGGCCGGTGAGAGCGAGGGTTCGGGGAACGTCCTGGTCGGATACGGGACCGGGGCCGCGCCGGCGCGACGGCGGCGCGTGCGTGCCGCTGCTCCGGGCGCCGCGCGTGCCGGGAGCGCCCCGCGTGCCGAGAGCGTCGCCGCGGTCGTGGGTGGTGTGGCGGCCGCCGCGGTGGAGCTCGACAGTCTCCCCACCACGGGTGCGGCCGAGAGCCCCGTCCCGGTGATCTCCCCTCTCGTACGGCGGATCGCCCGCGAGAACGGGCTGAACCTGCGGGAGTTGAACGGCTCGGGGCCCGACGGTCTGATCCTGCGCGCCGATGTCGAGTACGCGGTGCGGGCGGCCGAGCAGGCGGCCGCCGTGCCCGCCGCGCCCCGGCCCGAGCCCGCGGTGCGGGGCGACGAGGGCGAGCGGATCCCGCTGCGCGGGCTGCGCGGTGCCGTCGCGGACAAGCTGTCGCGCAGCCGCCGCGAGATACCGGACGTGACGGTCTGGGTGGACGCGGACGCCACGGAGCTCCTCGCGGCGCGCACGGCGATGAACGCGGCGGGCGGGCCGAAGATCTCGCTGCTCGCGCTCTTCGCCCGGATCTGCACGGCGGCCCTGACCCGCCACCCGGAGCTCAACTCCACGGTGGACCTGGCCTCCCGCGAGATCGTCCGGCTCGACCGGGTGCATCTGGGCTTCGCCGCTCAGACCGACCGCGGGCTCATGGTCCCCGTGGTGAAGGACGCGCAGTCCCGGGACGCGGAGTCGCTGAGCGCCGAGTTCGCGCGGCTGACCGAGGTGGCGCGCGAGGGGCGGCTCAGCCCGGCCGAGCTCACGGGCGGCACGTTCACGCTCAACAATTACGGGGTGTTCGGCGTCGACGGCTCGACCCCGATCATCAACCACCCCGAGGCGGCGATGCTCGGCATCGGCCGGATCGTGGCGAAGCCGTGGGTCCACGAGGGCGAGTTGGCGGTACGTCAGGTCGTCCAGCTCTCCCTGACCTTCGACCACCGTGTGTGCGACGGGGGAACGGCGGGCGGCTTCCTGCGGTACGTGGCGGACTGCGTGGAGCGGCCGGTGGTGATGCTGCGCACGCTGTGAGCACGGCCTGAGCGCGGCCTGAGCGCGGCCCCGAGCGTGTCCCGGTGCGGCGGTGTGACGTAAGTCCCGCCGCACCCAGGCCGTTCGAAGGGGTGGCAATGATCCTTCGCGCGCTCATACTCGGGGCATGACCACGTATGACGCCGTAGTGCTCGCGGGGGGCGCGGGCCGGCGCCTGGGCGGTGTCGACAAGCCCGCCGTGCAGGTGGGCGGGCGTGCGCTGCTCGACCGGGTGCTCGCCGCCTGCGCCGACGCGCGCACCACGGTCGTGGTCGCACCGCCGCGTCCCACGGTCCGTCCCGTCGTATGGACCCGTGAGGAACCACCGGGCGGCGGACCGCTCGCCGCGCTGGCGGCGGGAGTTGAGGCCCTGGCGAAGGCGCACGCGGGAGCCGACGCCGCGTCCGACCTCGCGCCCGACCCCGCCCCCGACCTCGTTCTCGTCCTCTCCGCCGACCTCCCCTTCCTCACCGAGGCGACGGTCACCCAACTCCTCGGCGCCCTCGAAGCGCCCGGCCACGCAGCCGGAGACGCGCCCGGCCACGCAGCCGCCCACGCGCCCGACCCACCAGCCGCAGCCGCTGCCGCATCCGAGGCCGGTGCCCAAGCCGGAGACGGACCCGAACCCCGCCCCGACGGCACCCTCTTCACCGACCCCACCGGCCGCGACCAGCCCCTCGTCGCCGTCTACCGCCGCGCCGCCCTGCACCGTGAACTGGACCGGCTGCAGGCGGAGCACGGCGGACTGGCCGGGCTGCCCCTCAGACTGCTCACCGCCGGACTCGCGCTCACCCGGGTGAGCGAGCCGGACGGCTCCCGTGCCGTGTTCGACTGCGACACCTGGGAGGACATCGCCGAAGCCCGGGCCAGGATCAGGGAGCATGAACGCGTGCTGGATGAATGGATCACCGCAGTCAAGGACGAACTGGGTCTCGACCTGGACGTCGACACCGCCCTGCTCCTCGACCTCGCGCGCGACGCCGCCCACGGTGTCGCACGGCCCGCGGCTCCGCTGACGACCTTCCTGGTCGGCTACGCGGCGGCGCGGTCCGGCGGCGGCCCCGAGGCCGTCGCCGAGGCCACCCGCAAGGCCGTGGCGCTCGCGAACCGCTGGGCCGACGAGGACCGGGCCGACGAGGACCGCCCCGACACCAAGCCGGACCCCGCGTGACCGCGCACCCCGCGCCCGGCGCGCACCCCGCGCCCGGCCCCGGCCGCCGTACGCAGGACGCCGCACCCGCGCGCCGCTACTCCGCGCAGACCGGCTGCGCGACCTCGCCGGACGACGCCGACCCGGCCGTCGACGAGGCGCTGGCGCTGGTCAACGAGGCCGCCGCAGCCACGGGTCCCGATCCGATCCCCGGCGGCCGCACCCCGGAGCCCCCCGCACCGGCGCGGCACACGGAGCCCGCGGAGAACCCCCAGCGCGCGAGGAAGACCGAAGGCCACCCGCGCGCGACCCCCTGGCCACAGGCCCGCGCCCGGGCCGCCCGCGCCGGCCGCCGCGGCCCGCGTACGGCCGCCGCCCCCGTCCCCCTGGACGAGGCGCTCGGCCACATCCTCGCCGCACCCCTGAACGCCCTCACCGACCTGCCCTCCTTCGACACCTCGGCCATGGACGGCTGGGCGGTCGCGGGCCCCGGCCCCTGGGACGTCCGCGCGGACGCGATCCTCGCGGGTCACGCCCGCCCGCTCCCGCTCGCGGACGGCGAGGCGGTACGGATCGCCACCGGAGCCCGCGTACCGCAGGAGGCCACCGCGGTCCTGCGCAGCGAGCACGGTGTCCTCGACGCGCACGGCGGACTGCATCCGCAGCGCGACGTCGTGCACGGCCAGGACATCCGGCCGCGCGGCCAGGAGTGCCGCAGCGGCGACCAGTTGCTGCCCGCGGGCTCCCAGATCACCCCCGCGGTGCTCGGCCTCGCCGCGGCCGCGGGCTATGACACGCTGCGGGTCGTCGCCCGGCCGCGGGTCGAGGTGCTCGTCCTCGGTGACGAGTTGCTCACCGAGGGCCTGCCCGACGAGGGGCTGATCCGGGACGCGCTCGGCCCGATGCTGCCGCCGTGGCTGCGCAGCCTGGGCGCGGAGGTCCTGTCCGTACGACGCCTCGGGGATGCGGCCGACGCGCTGCTCAAGGCCGTCAAGGACTCGACCGCCGATCTCGTCGTGACCACCGGCGGCACCGCCTCGGGGCCCGTTGACCACGTCCACCCCACCCTGCACAAGCTGGGTGCCGACCTGCTCGTGGACGGCGTCCAGGTGCGGCCCGGCCACCCCATGCTCCTGGCCGAACTCCCGGGCGGCCGCCACCTCGTGGGCCTCCCCGGCAACCCGCTCGCCGCGGTCTCCGGACTGCTCACGCTGGCCGAGCCGCTGCTGCGCCGGCTCGGGGGCCGTCCCGCCGTGGCGCCGTATCACGCCCCCACGCGGGACGAGATCCACGGCCACCCGTACGACACCCGGCTCGTGCCCGTGGTCCTGCGCGGCGACCGCTCCGAGGAGGCCGTGCCGCTGCACTACAACGGGCCTGCCATGCTGCGGGGTATCGCCGCGGCCGACGGGCTCGCGGTGGTGCCGCCGGGCGGAGCGAGGCCCGGGCAGGAGCTGGAGATCCTCGATCTGCCGTGGGCGCTGTCACCCCTGGCACCGGAAGGGCGTTTCACGTGAAACAGCACGGCAGCGACGTGATGGCGCGCGATGCCGACGAGCGCCTCACCAACGGCCGGATCCGGCTGCCCAAACGGGTCGTCGAGCGCCCGATGCGCCAGGTGGCCAAGCGCCTGGCGATGGCGCTGAGCGTCCTGGTCACGACCGGTCTGCTGGTCTACTTCGACCGCGACGGCTATCACGACAACACCGACGGCGGCGTCGACTTCCTCGACTCGTTCTACTACGCGACCGTCACGCTCTCGACCACCGGCTACGGCGATATCGTCCCGGCCAGTGACGTCGCACGGCTCATCAACATCTTCATCATCACGCCGCTGCGTGTGCTGTTCCTGATCATCCTGGTCGGTACGACTCTCGAGGTCCTCACGGAACGGACCCGGGAGGAGTGGCGGCTGAACCGCTGGAGGTCTGCCTTGCGTGACCACACCATCGTCGTCGGCTTCGGCACCAAGGGCCGTTCGGCGATCCAGACCCTGCTCGCGACGGGTCTGAAGAAGATGCAGATCGTCGTGGTCGACCCCAGCAACAAGGTGATCGAGGCCGCCACCGCCGAGGGCTTCGTCGGTGTCGTCGGCGACGCCACCCGCAGCGACGTCCTGCTCCGCGCCGAACTCCAGAAGGCCCGCCAGATCGTCATCGCCACCCAGCGCGACGACACCGCGGTCCTGGTGGCGCTCACCGCACGGCAGTTGAACCGTTCGGCGAAGATCGTCGCGGCCGTGCGCGAGGAGGAGAACGCCCCGCTGCTTCGGCAGTCCGGCGCCGACGCCGTGATCACCAGCGCGAGCGCGGCCGGCCGCCTCCTCGGCCTCTCGGTGCTCAGCCCCAGCGCGGGCACGGTCATGGAGGACCTGATCCAGCAGGGCTCCGGACTCGATCTGGTGGAACGGCCGGTGATAAAGGCCGAGGTCGGCAAGGGCGTCCGGGAGACCGATGACCTCGTGGTCAGCGTGCTGCGCGGCCACCGGCTGCTCGCGTACGACGACCCGGCGGCCTCCCCGCTGCAGCTGACGGACCGTCTCATCACCATCGTCCGCGCCACACCGCCCGCACCGCCCCGCCCGGACACCCGGCCGCTGCCGCAGCAGTAGCAGTAGCGGCCTCCGCCACAGGTTCACGGCCCCGGTACGCGGCCGGGCGCGCCCAACCGCCGCGCCCGCTGGGCGAGTAGCCTCGCCCGCATGTATGCGATCACGATCCCCGAACCCGGCGGACCCGAGGCGCTCCAGTGGGCCGAGGTCCCCGACCCCGTACCCGGCGAGGGCGAGGTCCTCGTCGAGGTGGCCGCGAGCGCGGTCAACCGCGCCGATCTGCTGCAGCGTATGGGCTTCTACAACCCGCCGCCCGGCGCGTCCCCGTACCCGGGCCTCGAATGCTCCGGCCGGATCACCGCGCTCGGCCCGGGGGTGAGCGGCTGGTCGGTCGGCGACGAGGTGTGCGCGCTGCTCGCGGGCGGCGGCTACGCCCAGCAAGTGGCCGTACCGGCAGGGCAGTTGCTGCCCGTGCCCGAGGGCGTCGACCTGGTGGCGGCGGCCGCGCTGCCCGAGGTCGTCTCGACGGTCTGGTCGAACGTGTTCATGGTGGCCCATCTGCGCCCTGGCGAGACGCTCCTCGTGCACGGCGGGGCGAGCGGCATCGGCACGATGGCGGTCCAGCTGGCGAAGGCCGTCGGCGCGAAGGTCGCGGTGACCGCGGGCGGCAAGGAGAAGCTGGCGCGCTGCGCCGAGCTCGGCGCGGACATCCTGATCGACTACCGCGAACAGGACTTCGTCGAGGAGATCAAGGCCGCCACCGACGGGGCGGGCGCGGACGTCATCCTCGACATCATGGGCGCCAAGTACCTCCAACGGAACGTGGACGCCCTGGCCGTGAACGGCCGGCTCGCCATCATCGGGCTGCAGGGCGGCGTCAAGGGCGAACTCAACCTCAGCACGCTGCTCGGCAAGCGCGCCGCGATCACCGCGACCTCGCTGCGGGCGCGGCCGCTCGGCGAGAAGGCGGCGATCGTCGCGGCCGTGCGCGAGCATGTCTGGCCGCTGATCGGCGCGGGCCGGATCAGGCCGGTCGTGGACCGTACGCTGCCGATGAGCGAGGCGGCCCAGGCACACCGTGTGCTCGAGGAGAGCGGGCACGTGGGGAAGGTGCTGCTCACCGTCTAGGAGGGTCCGTGCCGGAGAGCCAGGAAGTCCGTGCCGGAGAGCCAGGAGTTCACGCTCCGCTCTCCGGCCGGGGAGCCGGGAGCCGTCCGTCGTCTACGCTCTGATCCGTGACCTCGCCTTCGGCCAAGCTGTACCGCAACCAGAAGCCCCTGCGGGACATCGTCGGCGAGCAGATTCGCCATCGCATATACGACGGCTCGCTTCCCCCCGGCACCCGCCTCGTCGAGCAGGAACTGGCCGCGCGGTACGAGGTGTCCCGGCTTCCGGTCCGTGAGGCGCTGCGGATCCTGCACCACGAGGGCCTCGTGGAGTACCTGCCCACGCGCGGTGTCGTGGTGCGCACGCTGGACCGGCGGCAGGTGTCGGAGCTGTACGACATCCGTGAGGCGCTGGAGTCGCTGGCCGCGCGTCAGGCCGCGGAACGGGTCGCCCTGGGGGCGCCGAACGGCCTGACCGCCACCCTTGAGCAGGCCGGAGCGGCGGCGGCCGCGGATGACACGGCGGCCACGCATGCCGCCAATTCCCGTCTGCACGACGAGATCACGACGCTGTGCGACAACGCGATGCTCGCCGCGACGCTGGAGCCCATCGTCGGCCGGGTGCGGTGGCTGCGGCACCGGATCGAGGACTTCCCGCACATCCATGCCGAGCACGAGGCGCTGGCCCGCGCGATCGTGGCGGGTGATCCCGAACGAGCCGCCACGGCGGCCGGTGAGCATGTTCGCGCTTCGCGTGAGCGAACGCTCCGCGAGCTCTTCGGCTGACACCATCCCGTAGTCCTCCGGAGCGGCTCCTTCGGGCCCGCTCCGTAGCTGCCCCTTCCCTGCTCCGTGATTTGGGATTCCAAATCACGTCCAAACCCTTGACGCCCTCTTCGGCGGCTGAGAAAACTTCCGGGTGCCGAAAATGGGATCCCATTTTCGGAACTCCACTCTGCTCGGAGGGACGCGCATGGAAGCTCCACCGATGGAAACGACGGCCGCGGCAAGTCCGCGCCACCGCCAGCTGGAAGACGGCCTCGACCGGATCGGTGTGACCGGAGCCCACCGTCAGATCGGTGCGATGGTGCTGCTCGGCGTGTTCTTCGACGCGCTCGAACAGAACGCGGTCGGGTTGGTGGGCCCCGTCCTGCAGGAGGCATGGGGCACCTCGGCCGCCGAACTCGGCTTCCTGAACACCATCACCTTCACCGCCGCGGCCCTCGGCCGGCTCGCCACCGGCATCATCGGCGACAAGATGGGCCGCCGGTCGATGCTCACGGTCAACCTGCTGCTGTTCTCGCTCGGCGCGCTGATCTGCGCCTTCGCCCCCGTCTACGCGGTGCTTGCGATCGGCCGCTTCATCGTCGGCTTCGGTCTGGGCGGCGAGATCGCCATCGCGGTGACGATGATGTCGGAGTTCTTCGCGGCCCGGCACCGTGGGACCGCGGTCGGGATCATCAACGTCACGGCAGGCGGCCTCGGCAACATGCTGGCGCCCGCCTTCGGCGTCCTGGTCTTCACCCTGTTCTCCGGCCCCGACCGCTGGCGCTGGCTGTTCGGCCTCCTCGCCGTCCCCGCGCTGCTTGTGCTCTTCTACCGCCGCTACGTCCCCGAGACGCCGCGCTACCTGCTGTCACGGGGCAAGGTCGACGAGGCCAACCTCGTCCTCAACCGGCTTGCCTCCGGCCGCCTGCGCGGCGCCCTCGACAAGCCGGAGCGCTACATCACCGCGGTCGAGAGCGGCGAGCAGGTCGTACCCGAGCGCAACAGGCTGCGTGACGTCTTCGCCGGGGCGCTGCGCCGGCGCACCCTCGCGCTCGGTGTGGCCGTGTGCATGTCGTACGGCGCACAGATATCGATCCTGTCCCTGATGCCGACGATTCTCGTGGCGCAGGGCCACAGCATCACCAAGTCGCTGCTCTTCACCCTCGTCATGCAGTCCGGCTCGCTGCTCGGAGCGCTCATCGCCTCCACCGCGGCGCGCTACCTGCCCCGCAAGCTCGTGCTCACCGTCGCGGCCGCCCTGGGCTGCGCGGCCGCGTTCGCCTTCGGGTTCCTGGCCTCGGGCGTGACGCTGATCCTGATCCTCGGCGCGCTGGTCAACTGCTGCATCATCACCATGAACACCACGATCTGGATCTTCGCGCCCGAGCAGTTCCCCACCCGGGTCAGGGCGTTCGGCACCTCGATCATCCTGGCGCTCGGCTCCCTCGCCGGCGGGCTGACCCCGATGCTGGCCGGCGCCGCCTTCGACTCGTACGGGATGTCGGGCATGTTCACCCTGATCGGAGTGCTCTTCGTGGGCCTCGCGGTATCCGTGCAGGTCCCGCCGGAGACCTTCGGCAAGTCCATGGAGGAAAACAGCGAGTGAGTGTCATCGCCCTGATCAACCCCAACACCTCGCAGGCGGCCACCGACATGATGGCCGGCATCGCCCGGCGCACCCTGCGCCCCGAGGAAGGCTTCGAGGTCTTCGGGGTCACCGTCGCCGACGGTCCTTCGATGCTAGTCGACGAGGATCTGCTGCACGCGTCTGCGCCCCAGGTGGTGGCCGCGGCGCGGCGCAGCCTCACGGCTCCGGACGGGCGGCGGATCTCCGCCCTCGTGGTGAGCGCGTTCGGCGACCCGGGGATCGAGGACCTGCGGACCGAGGTCGGCGTCCCCGTCGTCGGGATCGCCGAGGCGGCGATGGCGCAGGCGGCCGAGGCGGGGCGCCGGTTCGGAATCGCCACCACGACGCCCGGGCTCGTCGACGCCATCACCGAGCGCGTCGGGCGCCTCGGCCACCGCGACCGGTTCACGGGCATCCGGCTCACCCCCGGTGATCCCCAACAACTGGCCGCGGAACCGGAGTTGATGCGGGAGCGCCTGGCCGAGGCGGTCCAGGCGTGCATCACCGACGACGGAGCCGAGGCGGTGATCATCGGAGGCGGACCGCTGGGCGAGGCCGCCGAGGCGCTGCGGGACCGTTTCCCGGTGCCGGTGATCGGACCGATTCCGGCGGCCTGCCGGCAGGTACGCAGGATCCTGGCGGCCGGCTGAGCACACGCCCGGCTCCCGCACCCCTGTCACAGGGGGTGCGGGAGCGACCCGAGATGCCGGACCCGCTACGCCGTGTGACGCTGGCAGCACGGCTTCTTGGCGACGCGTACGGGGAGGGGTCGGACCATGACGGGACGGCTCAGGGCTCTGCTGCTTGCGGTGGTACTGCTGGTGGTGGCGCCCGTCTCCTGCGCGTACGCGGCGGGCGGGGCCCACTTGCCGGGATCCCCTTCGCCCGTCTCCTCGCCCGACTCCTCACCTGTCTCCTCTGTCGCCTCGCCCGAGCCGGACGCCTCCCCGTCCCTGGCGGGCAGCCGGGCCGGGGCGGGCCGGGAGCGGCCGGGGCGGTGGGAGGCGCCGAGCGTGGTGTCGATCGCGCCGCCGTCGCCGCAGGCCGCCCGGGAGCGCTCGGCCGAGCCCCGGCGTGACGTGGTCGAGGAGGCGCCGCGGGAGACGGTGGTCTCCGCGGCTTCGGGGGACAGCGGCGTCGACCCGGCGGTCACCGTGCTGCCGCTCGGTATGGGCCTGGTCCTGATCGGTCTCGGATTCGGCTTCCTGGCGCTGCGGTTGCGTCGTTGGTGAGGGTGGATCACCCCGGAACGGGGGCACCACCGTGATGTGAGGCGTGTGTGCGAGAGAATGGCGGCATGGAGATGCCGAGGAACGACAGGTCGCCGGAGAACCCCCAGATCCTGGTCGTGGGCCAGGACGGAATGGCTCTCGGCGGAGGCGATGGCGACGACGAGTCCCGGGAGGTCCCGGTGACGGACATGGTCGAACAGCCCGCCAAGGTCATGCGCATCGGCAGCATGATCAAGCAGCTTCTGGAGGAAGTGCGGGCGGCACCTCTCGACGAGGCGAGCCGCGCCCGCCTCAAGGAGATCCACACCAGCTCGGTCAAGGAGCTGGAGGACGGCCTCGCGCCCGAACTCGTCGAGGAACTGGAGCGCCTCAGCCTCCCCTTCAACGACGAGGCGACGCCGACGGATGCCGAACTGCGCATCGCGCAGGCCCAGTTGGTGGGCTGGCTCGAAGGCCTCTTCCACGGCATCCAGACCACGCTCTTCGCCCAGCAGATGGCCGCCCGCGCCCAACTGGAACAGATGCGCCGCGCTCTGCCGCCGGGTGTCGGCGGCCATGACGACGAGGAGGGCGGGGTGGCGGGCCGCACCGGGGGCCCGTACCTCTAGAACGTAGGGAAACGCGGAAGGCCCGGTCGATTCGACCGGGCCTTCTCCATGTGCTGGGGAGGGCTACTGCGCGGGATTGCCTGACGACACCTCGAGGGTGATGGTGAAGTCCTCTTCGCGGATCTCCGTACCCGACTCCGGGTACTGACCCATGACGGTGTCCTTGCCGTAGGTGTTCTCGTCCACGGACTTCTGGTTGTACTTCCACTCTGCCGCCTGCAGGCAGAGCTTCACGGAGTCCAGGTTCTTGTACTTGAAGTCGGGAACCACGAACTTCTCGGGGTCCTGGCCCTCACGCGGCTCGGTGCACTTCTCCGTGTCCATCTTCTTCGTGGTGTCCGGGCCCTTGTGGCCGGCCGCCACGGACTGCGTCGGATCGCCGCCCGGTTCCTTGTCGCCGCCGTTCATGGCCAGAGCCGTGATCAGACCACCGATCGCCACCAGCGCCACCACGATCGAACCGATGATCACCGACTTGTTGTTCTTGCGCCCGCCGCCCGAGCCGCCGTTCGCACCCGCCGACATCGTCGAGTTCGGCGGCGTCATGTTGTACGGAGGCGGCGTCGAGGTTGCCTGCTGCGGGCTGTACGCCGCCGGGGCCGGGGTCTGGTAGCCGCCCTGCTGCGGGTAGCCGTAGCCCGGGGTCGGCGCGGGGGTGGCCGGGCCGCCGTACGGGTTCGGGTTGTAGGGCTGCTGGACGCTGCCCGGGCCCGGCGCCGGGGTGCCGGTGCCGACCGGCGGGAAGACCGCCGAACCGACGCCCGCGCCGGACGCGGTCTGCGCGCCGGGGACGATCGACGGCGCCGCGGCCTGGAAGGACTGGGCCACGCGCAGGCACTCGTCGCGCATCGCCTCGGCGGTGGGGAAGCGCTCGTTCGGGTTCTTCTTGAGGGCGCGGGCGACCAGCGCGTCCACCGCCGGCGGCAGCGAGCTGTTGATCGAGGACGGAGCGACCGGCTCCTCCTGGACGTGCGCATACGCTATGGCCAGCGGCGAGTCCGCCTCGAACGGCAGCCGTCCGGTGACCAGCTGGAAGAGCATGATGCCGACCGAGTAGAGGTCGGAGCGCGCGTCGACGCCGCGGCCGAGGGCCTGCTCCGGCGAGAGGTACTGCGGGGTGCCGACGACCATGCCCGTCTGGGTCATGGAGGTGACGCCGGACTGCATGGCGCGCGCGATGCCGAAGTCCATGACCTTGACCACGTTGCGCTTGGTCATCATCACGTTGCCCGGCTTGATGTCGCGGTGGACCAGGCCCATCTCATGGCTGATCTCAAGGGCCGCGAGCACATCGGCGGTGATCTTCAGCGCCTTGTCCGAGGGCATCGCGCCGTACTGCGCCACGTCCTGGTCGAGCACCGAGCCGAGCGGCCGGCCCTCCACGTACTCCATGACGATGTACGGCATCGTCGAGCCGTCGATGTCGTCTTCACCCGTGTCGAAGACCGAGACGATGTTGGTGTGGGTGAGCTTGGCGACCGACTGGGCCTCGCGGCGGAAGCGCTCGCGGAAGGACTGCTCGCGGCCGAGCTCGGTGTGCAGGGTCTTGATCGCGACCTGACGGTCGAGCGTGGCGTCGTACGCGAGGTGCACGGAGGCCATGCCGCCCTCGCCGAGGAGGTCCCGCAGCTGGTACCGGCCGCCCGCCAGGGAGCGCCCTGCGTACCGGCCGCCGTGTGCGCTGTCCTGGCTCATGTCCGTCCGTCCCCCATCGGCGCCCTGCCCGGACGCCCAAGTGCGCGAAGATCCCTTGTATTTCCGGGCCAAGTCTGCCGTAGGGCACTGACACGTCAAGCCAGGTGCCCGTTCCGTGACCGTACGCGCAAGAACCGTCCTGTAAGCGTTACGGAGTCCGCACAGGATTTGCTCAGCCGCCCCTCCTGCGGGTTTGATGGCCGGTCAACCCCGGAGGCCGTCTCCCACCGGCGTGCCGCGCCAAGGCTGTAGCGTGGCCCGACGGAGACCGCAGGCACGAAACGTAGGCACGACAGGAAACGACGGCGAGGACCGATGGACCAGCAGCGCGCTCAGGGCCCGTCCGACCCCGAGGCGACTGGCGGTGGCGGAATGTCGGAATCGCCCGAGTACTGGGGCAACGGAGGACTGGTCGGTGACGGCCGGTACCGCCTGACCCACCGGCTCGGCCGCGGCGGCATGGCCGAGGTCTTCGGTGCCGAGGACGTACGGCTCGGCCGTACCGTCGCCGTGAAGCTGCTCCGCTCCGACCTCGCCGAGGACCCGGTCTCCAAGGCCCGCTTCACGCGCGAGGCGCAGTCCGTCGCCGGACTCAACCACCACGCGGTGGTGGCGGTGTACGACTCCGGTGAGGAGATCATCGGCGGCAACACCATCCCGTACATCGTGATGGAGCTCGTCGAGGGCCGCACGATCCGCGATCTGCTGCTCAACGCCGAGGCGCCGGGCCCCGACCAGGCGCTGATCATCGTCTCCGGTGTGCTCGAAGCGCTCGCGTACAGCCACCAGCACGGCATCGTGCACCGTGACATCAAGCCCGCGAACGTGATCATCACCAACACCGGTGCGGTGAAGGTGATGGACTTCGGTATCGCGCGCGCCCTGCACGGTGCGTCCAACACCATGACGCAGACCGGCATGGTCATGGGCACGCCCCAGTACCTCTCGCCGGAGCAGGCGCTCGGCAAGGCGGTCGACCACCGCTCCGACCTGTACGCGACCGGCTGTCTGCTCTACGAACTCCTGTCGCTGCGGCCCCCGTTCATGGGCGAGACCCCGCTGTCGGTGGTCTACCAGCACGTGCAGGACATGCCGATCCCGCCGTCCGAGATGTCGGACGGGGTGCCGCCGGAGCTCGACGGGCTCGCGATGCGCGCGCTCGCCAAGGACCCCGACGACCGCTTCCAGAGCGCCGAGGAGATGCGCGGCCTCGTCCAGTACGCGCTGCAGATGCTGCAGGAGCAGGGCGGGCACACCGGCACCTGGAACACCGGCCCGGTGATGATGCACGAGAGCGCCGGCACGCCCGCGATGGGCTCGCCCGCGCTGCCGCACCCCGACAGCGGCACCTCGCAGATCCCGCAGCAGCCGCTGATCCCGCGCAGGCAGGGCGACGGCTACGACGACGGCGGGTACGACGGGGACGGACGCCAGGGCGGCGGCCGCGGCAAGGCGTGGATCTTCCTGGTGCTCGCGGCCATCGCCGTGATCGCCGGTGTCGCGTACGCGTTGTCGCAGGCCGATGACGACAAGGGCGAGAACCCGGGCGGTACGCCGTCCTCCTCGCAGCCCGCGGACGACAAGTCCAAGGAGCCGTCGGACGACGAGTCCACGGACGAGGAGACGGAGCCCGGCGGGAGCGGCGGTCAGCAGACGACCGGCCCGACCTCCGAGGCACCCACGTCCGAGGCCCCGACCACGGAGCCGCCCACGACGGAGCCGCCGACGAAGGACCCGACCAAGGATCCGACGAAGGACCCGACGGACGACCCGGACCCCTCGGACCCGGAGCCGTCGGACCCGGAGCCCTCGGACTCGGTCAGCGAGGACCCGCCGACGGGTGGCGGCGACTCGGCGGGCTAGAGCTCACAGACCAGCTCAGAGCTCACAGACCAGGTCAGAGCTCACAGCACCTGCTGCAGCTGCCGCGCGTACGCCCCGTTCATGCTGTGCACGGTGACCACCTGCGGCTCGATGCGCATGTAGACCGGCTCGAACAGCTCACCGTCGACGAAGTGCGGCGCGGGGCCGAAGAGTTCGAGTTCCCGGACGGTCGGCTCGACCGCCTCGCACAGGCCGACGAGCTGTACGGACCAGAGCGAGTCGGTCCCGGAGTTCAGGTTGTCCGCGCCGTACGCGACGACGCTGCCGACGCAGGCCTGGTGGTAGCCGAAGCCCTTGTGCATCCGGAGCAGGACACGGCCGTCCACCACGATGTGCCGGGCGAGGGCGAGGAAGGGCAGCGCTCGCATGCTGGTGGCCACACGCCCGTGCGGGACGTGGGACAGCAGGTCGAGGGCGCGGTTCTCATCGGTGGACATGCTTCCACCATCCGTTACGGACAGTGTGTCGGGAAAGGGGCAGGCGCCCCTCACGCGATGGGACGTAAGTCCCGAATAAAGAACGCGTGAGGCCGCCAGGCAGCCCGGGGGAAGCTCAGTGCTTCTCGGCCTGCATCCGGGCCACGAACGCCGCCGCCTGGGAGCGGCGCTCCATGCCCAGCTTGGAGAGCAGGCTGGAGACGTAGTTCTTGATCGTCTTCTCGGCCAGATGCAGCCGCTCGCCGATCGCCCGGTTCGTCAGGCCCTCGCCGATCAGGTCGAGGATCTTGCGCTCCTGCTCGGTGAGGTTCGCGAGCCGGTCGTCGCCGCTCTTCTTGCCGCCGTCGCGCAGCCGCTCCAGGACGCGGGCCGTGGCGACCGGGTCGAGCAGCGACTTGCCCGCCGCCACGTCCCGTACCGCCGTGAGCAGCTCATTGCCGCGGATCGCCTTGAGGACGTACCCGGACGCGCCCGCCATGATCGCGTCGAAGAGCGCCTCGTCGTCGGCGAACGAGGTGAGCATCAGGCACTTGATGTCCTCGTTCTGCGAGCGGATCTCGCGGCAGACCTCTACGCCGCTGCCGTCGGGCAGCCGGACGTCGAGCACGGCCACGTCGGGGCGGGTCGCGGGGATGCGCACGAGGGCGTCGGCGGCCGTACCGGCCTCACCGACCACCTCGATGTCCGCCTCGACGGACAGCAGCTCGTGGACGCCGCGACGGACCACTTCGTGGTCGTCGAGAAGAAATACGGTGATTTTTCCATCTTCGCGCACGAAGCCAGTGTCACACACGGGTCCTCACGTCGCGCAGGGCGAGGGGGCACCCCGGGAAAAGAGACTCTTCCAATGGCCAGGGTGACCGGGATAACGTGCCGGTGTTCCGGCCCCTTGCAAGGCGCTGACCAGCGGCTGTTCCCGTTCTCCGGGATTTACTTGGAAATCCAAGCAAAATCGCAGGTCAGACGGGGTTTCGCAGATATGCGATCCCCTGGGTAACGTGCTTTGTACAGGGCGCTCGCCGGGGCACCTGTCACGCCTGATCCCGTCCACCCCGAGCGCACCCACCCCGTGCGCGGGTACGGATACAGGTGAGCCGCACTGGTTCCCGGCCGATCCCGGGGGCCGGACCGACGGAGGAGTACACGTGACCGTGGAAAGCACCGCCGCGCGCACACCGCGCCGCACCAGCGGTGGCAAGCGCGCCGCGAGCAAAGCCGGTACCAAGGCCGGCGCCAAGACGACGGCGAAGGCCACCCAGGCCGCTCGGAATGCCGAGCCCGAGCTCGTCCAGCTGCTGACCCCCGAGGGGAAGCGCGTCGAGCACCCCGACTACGCCATCGACCTGAGCGCCGACGAGCTGCGCGGCCTGTACCGGGACATGGTCATGACCCGGCAGTTCGACGCCGAGGCCATCGCGCTGCAGCGCCAGGGCGAGCTGGGCCTGTGGCCCTCGCTGCTCGGCCAGGAGGCCGCCCAGATCGGCTCGGGCCGCGCCACGCAGCACGACGACTACGTCTTCCCGACGTACCGCGAGCACGGCGTCGCCTGGTGCCGCGGGGTCGACCCGGCGAAGCTGCTCGGCATGTTCCGCGGCGTGAACAACGGCGGCTGGGACCCGAACACCAACAACTTCCAGCTGTACACGATCGTCATCGGCTCGCAGGCGCTGCACGCCACCGGGTACGCCATGGGCGTCACCAAGGACGGCGCCGACTCGGCCGTGGTCGCGTACTTCGGTGACGGCGCCTCCAGCCAGGGCGATGTGATGGAGGGCTTCAACTTCGCCGCCGTCTACAACGCGCCGGTCGTGTTCTTCTGCCAGAACAACCAGTGGGCGATCTCGGAGAGCAACGAGAAGCAGTTCCGCGTGCCGCTGTTCCAGCGTGCCCACGGCTTCGGCTTCCCGGGCGTCCGCGTCGACGGCAACGACGTCCTCGCGGTGCTCGCCGTCACCCGTGCGGCCCTGGACCGGGCCCGCCGTGGCGAGGGTCCGATGCTGATCGAGGCCTTCACCTACCGGATGGGTGCCCACACCACCTCCGACGACCCGACGAAGTACCGCCGGGACGAGGAGCGCGAGGCGTGGGAGGCCAAGGACCCGATCCTGCGCCTGCGCACCTACCTCCTCGCCGAGGGCATGGCCGACGAGGCCTTCTTCGAGGACCTCGAGAAGGAGTCCGAGGCGTTCGGCAAGCAGGTCCGCGAGGCCGTGCGCACCATGCCGGACCCGGATCTCATGGCGATCTTCGAGAATGTCTACGCGGACGGGAGCGCCCTCGTCGACGAGGAGCGCGCGCAGTTCGCCGCTTACCAGGCGTCCTTCGCGGACGCGGGCCACGGAGAGGGCAAGTAACCATGGCCGTACAGAAGCTTCCCCTCGCGAAGGCGATCAACGAATCGCTGCGTACCGCCCTGGAGAACGACCCGAAGGTCGTGCTCATGGGCGAGGACATCGGCAAGCTCGGCGGTGTCTTCCGCGTCACCGACGGTCTGCAGAAGGACTTCGGTGAGGAGCGGGTCATCGACACCCCGCTGGCCGAGTCCGGCATCGTCGGCACCGCGATCGGTCTGGCGCTGCGCGGCTACCGCCCGGTCGTGGAGATCCAGTTCGACGGCTTCGTCTTCCCCGCGTACGACCAGATCGTCACGCAGCTCGCCAAGATGCACGCGCGCTCGCTCGGCACGGTCAAAATGCCGGTCGTCATCCGCATTCCGTACGGCGGCGGCATCGGCGCGGTCGAGCACCACTCGGAGTCGCCCGAGGCCCTGTTCGCGCACGTCGCGGGCCTCAAGGTGATCTCGCCGTCGAACTCGCACGACGCGTACTGGATGCTCCAGCAGGCCATCCAGAGCGACGACCCGGTGATCTACTTCGAGCCCAAGCGGCGCTACTGGGACAAGTCCGACGTCGACACCGAGACCATCCCGGCGCCCGTGCACCAGGCCCGCACCCTCCGTGAGGGCACGGATCTGACGCTGGTGGCGTACGGCCCGATGGTGAAGGTCTGCCTCGAAGCGGCCGCGGCAGCCCAGGAGGAGGGCAAGTCGGTCGAGGTCCTCGATCTGCGGTCGATGTCCCCCATCGACTTCGACTCGATCCAGGCCTCCGTCGAGAAGACCGGCCGTCTTGTGGTGGTCCACGAGGCGCCCGTCTTCTACGGTTCGGGTGCGGAGATCGCCGCGCGGATCACCGAGCGGTGCTTCTACCACCTCGAAGCCCCTGTGCTGCGGGTCGGCGGTTTCCACGCGCCGTATCCGCCGGCGCGGCTCGAGGAGGAGTACCTGCCCGGGCTCGACCGGGTGCTCGACGCCGTCGACCGCTCGCTGGCGTACTGAGGAGAGGGTCGTGACAGTCATGACTGAACAGCGCTTCCGCGAGTTCAAGATGCCGGACGTCGGCGAAGGACTCACCGAGGCCGAAATCCTCAAGTGGTACGTCAAGCCCGGTGACACCGTCACCGACGGCCAGGTCGTCTGCGAGGTCGAGACCGCCAAGGCCGCGGTCGAACTGCCCATTCCGTACGACGGTGTGGTGCACGAGCTGCGCTTCCCCGAGGGCACCACGGTCGATGTCGGCCAGGTGATCATCTCGGTGGACGTGGCGCCCGGGTCCGGGCCCGTGGAGGCCGCCGCGGCTCCCGCGCCCGCTCCTGCCGCGGAGCCCGCCTCGGAGGCCGCCGAGCCCGAGGGCCGCCAGCCGGTGCTCGTCGGGTACGGGGTCGCGCAGAGCTCGACCAAGCGCCGGGCCCGCAAGGGGGCCGAGGTTCCCGTCCAGGAGCCGGCGCCCGCGGGCACGTACTACGCCTCGCCCGCGGCGGCGATCCAGGGCGAACTGAACGGGCACGCCCCGGTCGCGGCTCCTGCCGCGCCCGTCGCCCCGGCCGGTGGCGCGCGTCCGCTCGCCAAGCCTCCGGTGCGCAAGCTCGCCAAGGACCTGGGCGTGGACCTCGCCACGGTCACGCCGAGCGGTCCGGACGGGATCATCACGCGGGAGGACGTACACGCGGCCGTGGCCGCGGTGTCGGCCCCCGTGGCCGCGCCAGCGCCCGTTTCACGTGAAACAACCCCCGTTGCGCAGGCGCCCGTTCAGGCCACCCCGGTCGCGGGTGCCCGCGAGACCCGTATCCCCGTCAAGGGCGTACGGAAGGCCACCGCGGCCGCGATGGTCGGCTCGGCGTTCACGGCGCCGCATGTCACGGAGTTCGTGACGGTCGACGTGACGCGCACGATGAAGCTGGTCGAGGACCTGAAGTCCGACAAGGACATGCAGGGCCTGCGGGTCAACCCGCTGCTCCTGATCGCGAAGGCGCTGCTCGTCGCGATCAAGCGGAACCCCGACGTCAACGCCTCGTGGGACGACGCGGCCCAGGAGATCGTGCTCAAGCACTACGTGAACCTGGGTATCGCGGCGGCCACCCCGCGCGGCCTGATCGTGCCGAACATCAAGGACGCGCACGACAAGACGCTGCCCCAGCTGGCGGCCTCGCTCGGTGAGCTGGTGTCCACCGCACGCGAGGGCAAGACGACGCCGGCGGCCATGCAGGGCGGCACCGTGACGATCACCAACGTGGGCGTCTTCGGCGTCGACACCGGTACGCCGATCCTCAACCCCGGCGAATCGGCGATCCTCGCCGTCGGCGCGATCAAGCCGACCCCGTGGGTCCACAAGGGCAAGGTCAAGCCACGCCAGGTCATGACCCTGGCCCTCTCCTTCGACCACCGTCTGGTGGACGGGGAGCTGGGCTCCAAGGTCCTGGCGGACGTGGCAGCGATCCTGGAGCAGCCGAAGAGGCTGATCACCTGGGCGTAACCGCCCGTCCCGCACACGAGGGCCCGGGGTGCTGAGCACCCCGGGCCCTGTGCACGTCAGCAGAACCCGCAGAAAGTCCCACCATGCGTCTCTCCACCGCCCCCTGGGTGCTGCTCGCCACCTTCTCGGGCACCCTCATAGCCCTCCAGTCCCGCATCAACGGGGAGTTGGCCGCCGGGCTCGGCGGAGACGGGTTCGCCGGGGCGGTGGTCTCGTTCGGGTCCGGGCTCGTCGTGCTGGCGCTCGGGCTGCTCGCGTTTCCCGCGGGGCGGCGCGGGGTGCGACGCGTGCGCGATGCCGTACGGGGGCAGCGGCTCAAGTGGTGGCAGGTGCTCGGGGGGTTCGGGGGCGCGACCTTCGTGCTCGCCCAGGGGCTGACGGTCACCGCGCTCGGGGTCGCCCTGTTCACCGTCGCCGTCGTGGCCGGTCAGGTCGGCGGCGGGCTCGTCTTCGACCGGATGGGGCTCGGGCCGGCGGGCCCGCAGAAGCCCACCCGCAGACGGGTCGTCGGGGCCGCGCTGGTGCTGCTCGCCGTCGGGATCTCCATGGCCGACAAGGTCGGCGGCGGCTTCCCGTACGCGATGCTCGCACTCCCCCTCGTCGCCGGCGTCTTCGTCAGCTGGCAGCAGGCCGTCAACGGCCATGTGAAGAACACCGCGGGCTCCGCGTACACCGGCACCTTCTTCAACTTCGCCACCGGCACGACCGCGCTGCTCGCCGTCCTCCTGGTACACGCGGCGATCAAGGGGCTGCCGGACGGGCTGCCCTCGCAGCCCTATCTCTACGCCGGCGGCGTCATCGGGATCGTCTTCATCTCCATCGCCGTCGCCGCCGTGCACAAACTCGGGGTCCTGGTGCTCGGTCTGTGCACCATCACCGGCCAGCTGATCGGCTCGCTCGGCCTCGACCTGCTGCTGCCCCACGGTGACGCCGAGGTCACCGCGGCCACCTTCGCCGGAGCCGCCCTCGCTCTCGGGGCCGTGGCGCTGGCCGCCGTCGCCGGACGGCGCACTCCGCGCATCGTGGCGGCCGGTGATCCGCGCGTCCTGCCCGCCCCCGTGGCCGAGAACAGCCGCTGAACCGTCCGTATCCCGGACCCCTCCGCCGCACGCACACATGTTGTATCTAAGCTGTGCGCATGCCTGCCCCAGCCGCCTCGGCCCCCACCCCCGCTCCCACGGCGAGCCTCAAGCAACCCCCCGCCGCCGAACGCGTCTACCAGCACGTCAAGCAGGCCGTCCTGGACCGGCGTTACGAGGGCGGCACGCTCCTCACCGAAGGGGAACTCGCGGCCGACGTGGGCGTCTCGCGCACCCCCGTACGCGAGGCGCTCCTGAAGCTGGAGGTCGAGGGGCTGCTGAAGCTGTACCCGAAGAAGGGCGCCCTGGTGCTGCCGGTATCGGCGCAGGAGATCGCCGACGTCGTCGAGACGCGGCTGCTCGTCGAGGAGCATGCGGTGCGCAAGGCGGTGCCCGCCCCGCCGCGCCTGATCGCCCGCCTGGAGGAACTCCTCGCGCGGCAGCGGGAACAGGCCGAGGCCGGCGACTATGCGGCCGCCGCCCAGTCCGACCGCTGCTTCCACGCGGAGATCGTGCGCAGCGGCGGCAACGAGATCCTCAGCCGGCTCTACGACCAGCTGCGCGACCGCCAGCTGCGGATGGGCATCGCCGTGATGCACTCCCACCCGGACCGCACCGCCAAGACCCTCGGCGAGCACTCCGAGATCCTGGAGGCGCTGCGCGCGGGCGAGACGGACGCCGCGGTCGCCGTGATCCACCGCCACATCGGCTGGTTCCACACGCTCGCCCGCGGGGAAGCCCGATGAGCCCAGCCTCCGTACGGCTCCCCGGGGACCCGCCCGGCGGCCGGAAGGCCGTCCTCGTCTGGTCGGTCGGCGTCGCCGTCTACTTCGTCGCCGTCATCTTCCGTACGTCCCTGGGCGTGGCCGGACTCGACGCCGCCGAGCGCTTCGACGTCGGTGCCTCCGCCCTGTCCACCTTCTCGATCCTCCAACTGCTCGTGTACGCGGGCATGCAGATACCCGTCGGCCTGCTCGTCGACCGCCTCGGCACCAAGCGGGTGCTGACCATCGGCGCCGTGCTCTTCACGCTCGGCCAGCTCTCCTTCGCCCTCGCCCCCTCGTACGGCATGGCGCTCGCCGCCCGCGCCCTGCTCGGCTGCGGCGACGCGATGACGTTCATCAGCGTCCTGCGCCTGGGCACCCGCTGGTTCCCGGCCCGCCGCGGCCCGCTCGTCGCCCAGCTCGCCGGACTGATCGGCATGGGCGGCAACCTCGTCTCCACCCTGCTGCTCGCCCGGCTCCTGCACGGCGTCGGCTGGACGGCGGCGTTCGTCGGCAGCTCGCTGGCCGGTGTGGTCGTCCTCGCCCTGATGCTGCTCTTCCTCAAGGACCACCCCGAGGGCCACGCCCCCGCTCCCGCGCAGTCCCAGGGACTTGCCTTCGTACGCGGCCAGATAGCCGCCGCGTGGCGGGAACCCGGGACGCGGCTCGGGCTGTGGGTGCACTTCACCACACAGTTCCCGATGATGGTGTTCACCCTGCTGTGGGGGCTGCCGTTCCTCGTCGAGTCACAGGGCCTGAGCCGCGGCGAGGCCGGTGAACTCCTCACGCTCACCGTCCTGTCGAGCATGACCATCGGCCTCGTCTACGGCCAGATCATCGCCCGCCACCACACGGCCCGCACCCCGCTCGCGCTCGGCACGATCGCGCTGACCGCCGCGCTCTGGGCCCTCACTCTCGGCCCGTTCGGCGACGACGCGCCGCTGTGGCTGCTCATCCTGCTCTGCGTCGGACTCGGCACCTGCGGCCCGGCCTCGATGATCGGCTTCGACTTCGCCCGCCCGGCGAACCCGCCCGAACGGCAGGGCACCGCGAGCGGCATCGTCAACATGGGCGGCTTCGTGGCCTCCATGACGACCCTGCTCGCGGTCGGCGTCCTGCTCGACGCGACCGGCGACAACTACCGGATCGCGTTCTGCTCCCTCTTCGTCCTGCAGGCCCTGGGCGTCACCCAGATCCTCCGGCTGCGCCGGCACGCGGCCCGCCGCGAGCGCGAACGGCTCGTGGCCAGCCGCGTGGAGGCCGTGCACGTGCCGGCGTAGCGAGACCTCGCTCTACGGCGTGACGGCGAAGTTGTCGAGGATGGCCTGCGCCAGCGCCTGGTCCCCCTCGACCTTGATGCGGTCGGCGACGGCGGCCGGCTTCACACGGCCGGTGGCCAGCCGGTAGAAGGTCTCCCAGTCGAGCGCGAGGGTCACCGCGGGGCCGAGCGAGGGTGCACCGTCGATCGTGCCCTTGCCCTCGGCGTCGATCCGTACCGTCCGCAGGAAGTCCACCGGGCCGTGCACATCGAAGACGACGGCCGAACTCGCGGGCGCTCCGGCCCGCTTGGCGACCACCTTCGGCAGCGCGGAGAGCAGCACATCGCGGGTGACGAGGGCGCCGGGGGAGTCGATGTTTCCGGGCTTGGCGAGCACGGACCGCAGGTCCTGCTCGTGCACCCACACGTCGAACGCCCGCTTGCGCGTGGCCTCTTCGAGGGTCTCCTCGCTGCCGAGCGGGCCGCGCACCTTGTGGCCCGGGTCGCGCGTCTCGTTCCGCAGCTGCCGCGAGCGGCGGATGATCGTGTACTCCAGCTCGGAGGTCATCTCCGGCGCGGTGTGGTGCCGGCGCACGTCGACCTGCATCTCCATGTACCGCTGCAGCTCGGTCTTCACGTGGTACAGGTCGCGCGGCAGCGTGTGGATGGGCCGCGGGTCGCCGAGCATCTCGCAGTCGAGGCCGATGACATGGGAGACGATGTCGCGCACCGACCAGCCGGGGCAGGGGGTCGCCCGGTTCCACTCGCCCTCCGCGAGCGGCTGCACCAGCTCGGATATCGCTTCCACGGAGTGGGTCCAGGCGTCGGCGTAGGACTGAAGGCTGGGATGGAGACTCACAGGACGGGACCCCTCGGGCGGTTCGGGTGCGCGGGCTCGGCGACGGCGTAAGGCATACGGGGAGGCTCTCGCGCCCTTAAGTTACGCTGCCGCAAGGGCCCCACGCAGTGCTTTCGAATGACGATCGTAGGCGTTGTCGACCCGTGGCCTGCCGGTTCGAATGCCAGGACGGTGGTACTGTGCGCGCCTCGCTCATTCAGATCGATGTAAACCCGGATGAACCGGTCAATTCTCGTCGTGAGCGCGCGGCTTCACTCGTGCGCGCCGAGGCGGGCGCCGATCTGGTGGTCCTGCCCGAGCTGTGGCCGACCGGAGCCTTCGCCTACGAACTCTTCGCCGACGAGGCCGAACCGCTCGACGGGCCCACGTACACCGTGATGGCGAAGGCGGCGCGGGACGCAGGGGTCTGGCTGCACGCGGGCTCGGTCGTCGAGCGGGCCGCCGACGGCACCCTCTACAACACGGCGCTCATCCTGTCCCCGGACGGCGGACTCGCCGCCACGTACCGCAAGATCCACCGCTTCGGCTTCGACAAGGGCGAGGCCGTCCTGATGGGCGCGGGCACCGAGCCGGTGACCGTCGCGCTGCCGGAGACCACGCTCGGCATCACCACCTGCTACGACCTGCGCTTCCCCGAGCTGTACCGCACCCTCGTCGACCACGGCGCCGAGACCCTGATCGTCTCGGCCGGCTGGCCCGAGCGCCGCCGCGCCCACTGGACGCTGCTCGCGCAGGCGCGCGCGGTGGAGAACCAGTCCTACGTCCTCGCGGTCGCCACCGCGGGCACCCACGCGGGCGTCGAACAGGCCGGGCACTCGACGGTCGTCGACCCCTGGGGCGAGGTGCTCGCCGAGGCGGGCTCCGGCGAGGAGGTCCTGCGGGTGGAGTTCGACCCGGCGAAGACGGCGGCGACGCGGGAGCAGTTCCCGGCCCTGAAGGACCGCGTGCTGGGCCTGGCCCCGCCCCGCGGCTGACTCACCCCTTCTCCTCAGTCCACCGGCCCGTCCAGCCGCTCCTTCTCCGCGAGCCGGATCACGCACACCGCGATGGCGATCATCAGCGAGGGGTCGGCCTCCTCGCGTACGACATCGACGCCGTACGTGTCCCGGACGCGCAGCCACCGCCGCGAGATGTGCGCGAGCATCTCGCCCTCGTACTCGACGACGAACTCCCGGTCGAGGATCTTCCCGCTGACGTCCAGCTCGGTGCCGTCCACGAGCCGGACGCGGTAGTGGTTGCGCAGCAGCGAGAACCGCTTCTTGCGGACGACGGCGAGCGCCTCGCCGCCCCGCTCGATGGTCATCGCGTCCCGCAGGCTGAACACCTTGGCCCGGATGTCGATCAGCACCCGGCCCTCACGGTCCTTCAGCTCGAAGGTCTCCCTGAGCCGCATCGCCTTGCCGTCGACGAAAAAGGCCTTGTGGCCCTGCTCGTCCTCGATCCAGTAGTCGTCACCGATGCCGAGCAGCCGGTCGCGTACGAGATATTTCATGCCGGTATGGGTACCCAGCGGGCCCGGTTCCGAGCGGGCCCGCGCGAGTGGCAAGCTTGAACCATGAACGATGCAGCCCCTGCCCCCCGCCGTGCCCGCGTCCGTGCCCCCGAGCTGATCGGCAAGGGCGGCTGGCTGAACACCGGAGGCAAGGAGCTGACCCTCGCGGACCTGCGCGGACGCATCGTCATCGCCGACTTCTGGACCTTCTGCTGTGTGAACTGCCTGCACGTCCTCGACGAACTCCGCGAGCTGGAGCAGAAGCACGCCGACACCGTCGTGATCGTCGGTGTGCACTCGCCGAAGTTCGTGCACGAGGCCGAGCACGCCGCCGTCGTCGACGCGGTCGAGCGCTACGAGGTGCACCACCCGGTGCTCGACGACCCCGAGCTCGCCACTTGGAAGCAGTACGCGGTACGGGCCTGGCCCACGCTCGTCGTCATCGACCCCGAGGGCTATGTGGTCGCCCAGCACGCGGGTGAGGGGCATGCGCACGCGATCGAGAAGCTGGTCGAGGAGCTGGAGGCCGAGCACGAGGCGAAGGGGACGCTGCGGCGCGGTGACGGTCCCTACGTGGCGCCGGAGCCGGTCGCGACCGACCTCCGCTTCCCCGGCAAGGCGCTGCTGCTGCCCACGGGGAACTTCCTGGTCTCGGACTCGACCCGGCACCAGCTCGTGGAGATGGACGCCGACGGCGAGACGGTCGTACGGCGGACCGGCACCGGTGAGCGCGGCCTCGCCGACGGGCCGTCCGACGCAGCGCAGTTCAGCGAGCCGCAGGGGCTCGCGCTGCTGCCCGACGGGCGGGTGATCGTCGCGGACACCGTGAACCACGCGCTGCGGACGTACGACCCGTCGACCGGCGTGGTGGAGACGGTGGCCGGCACGGGACGCCAGTGGTGGCAGGGCTCGCCCACCTCCGGGCCCGCCCGTGACGTGGACCTGTCCTCGCCGTGGGACGTGGCGTGGTTCGACGGCCTTGTCTGGATCGCCATGGCCGGTGTGCACCAGCTGTGGACGTACGACCCCGCGGACGGGACCGTGCAGGTCGCGGCGGGGACGACCAACGAGGGTCTGGTCGACGGTCCGGCCGCCGAGGCCTGGTTCGCGCAGCCCTCGGGCCTCGCGGCCACCGAGGAGCGCCTCTGGATCGCCGACTCGGAGACGAGCGCGCTGCGGTGGATCGACCGGGAGAGGGTCGTGCACTCGGCCGTCGGCACCGGTCTCTTCGACTTCGGTCACCGCGACGGCGCGGCGGACCAGGCGCTGCTCCAGCACCCGCTGGGCGTCACCGCGCTGCCCGACGGCTCGGTCGCGGTCAGCGACACGTACAACCACGCGCTGCGCCGCTACGACCCGTCGACGGACGAAGTCACCACGCTGGCCACGGACTTGCGCGAGCCCTCGGCCGCCGTGCTCGCCGGCGACGACATCGTGGTCGTCGAGTCGGCCCGGCACCGTCTGACCCGGCTGCGCCTTCCCGAGGAGGCCGTGCGGGTGGAGGCCGTCGCGCACCGTACGCAGCGGGCGGCGACCGAAGTCGCCCCCGGGAAGCTGCAGTTGGACGTGGTCTTCCAGGCCCCGGCCGGCCAGAAGCTCGACACGCGGTACGGCCCGTCGACCCGTCTGCTCGTCTCGTCCACCCCGCCGGAGCTGCTGCTCGCCGGTGAGGGCGCGGGGACGGATCTGGCCCGTTCGCTCGACCTGAACCCCGAGGTCACGGAGGGCGTGCTGCACGTGTCGGCGATGGCGGCGTCGTGTGACGACGACCCGGCGAACGAGTACCCGGCCTGCCACGTCCACCAGCAGGACTGGGGCGTCCCGGTCCGCCTCACCGAGGGTGCGACGGACCGGCTGGCGCTGGTCCTGGCGGGGATGGACGCGTAGCGCCCACCCCCCGGATGCCCTTGGCCGTCTAGCTGAGCGCCATGTCCAGGTCCTGCTGCCAGTACGTCACCTTCGGCTCGTAGATGAACAGGTCGTCCACCTTGAAGGTCTCCGGCTGACCGAACTGCAGCGTCGAACCGTCCGCGCCGATCTTCTTGATCAGGTCGGCGGAGACGGTCTTGGCGTGCGACTTCGTGCCGTCGTCCGCCTGGTCCGCCGGGCTCGTGTTGAGCCCGGCGTACGCGGAGGCGCCCGGCTTCAGCGTGACGACGGCCTGCGGCTTGGTGTCCTCGCGGCCCTCCGCGGTGCCGTCGAGGTCGGGGCTGAAGCTGACGACCGGGTACGACAGCACGGTGCAGGTGCGCTGCGAGGTGTTCGTGAGCGTGATCAGCTGGTAGTTGACCGGGCGCGGGGCCTTCGCGACGGTCATCTTGGTCTCGGCGCCGGTGCACGGCCCGGAACCGCCGCCGCCCGTGCCGGGCTTGGACGGCTTCTTCGTGGGCGTGGTGGCGGCGCCGGAGTCCTTGCCCTTGTCCTTGGAGGGCGTGCCCGTGCCGGAGTCCGACCCCTTGCCGGAATCCTTCGACGAGTCCTTCGAGGAGCCCTTCGAGGACGAACTGCCCCCGGACGACTTGCGTCCCGAGTCGGAGTCCGAGCACCCGGTCAGGGCCAGGCCGAGTGCCGCCGTGGCGGCGATGGCGAGTGCGGCGCGCCCGCGCAGCGTCGTACGCATGATGAGTCCCCCGTGCTGAAGTGCGGTCTGGGTGCGGCCTTCGTACCGTCCCGTGCAGCAAGACGACGACTGCCGCGCCCCAGTTCCCTCAACTCGCTCATCCGTACGGCCTGTTCGGCCCTCCTTGCGGCGCGTACGCCTCAGCTCTCCAGGAACGCCGTCAGCGCGCTCGCGAGCAGGTGCGGGTCGTCCGAGCCGCACAGTTCGCGGGCGCTGTGCATCGAGAGGATCGCGACACCGATGTCGACCGTCTTGATGCCGTGCCGCGCCGCCGTGATCGGGCCGATCGTGGTGCCGCAGGGCATCGCGTTGTTGGAGACGAAGTGCTGGTACGGGACCCCTGCGCGCTCGCACGCGTCGACGAAGACCGCACGGCCCGAACCGTCCGTCGCGTAGCGGTTGTTGACGTTGACCTTGAGGATCGGCCCGCCGTTGGCGCGCGGTTGGTGCGTCGGGTCGTGGCGCTCGGCGTAGTTGGGGTGGATGGAGTGGCCGGTGTCGGAGGACAGGCAGACGGTGCCGGCGAAGGCCCGCGCCTTGTCCTCGTACGAGCCGCCGCGCGCGAACACGGAACGCTCCAGGACGCTGCCGAGCAGCGGTCCGTCGGCGCCCGTGTCGGACTGCGAGCCGTTCTCCTCGTGGTCGAAGGCGGCGAGGACCGGGATGTACGACAGGTTCCCGTCGGTCGCTGCGGCGGCGAGCGCGGCCGTCGCCGCGTGCACCGACAGGAGGTTGTCCATCCGCGGGCCCGCGAGCAGCTCCTTGTCGCGGCCGAGGTAGGCGGGCGGCTCGATGGAGTGCACCATCAGGTCCCAGCCGGTCACGTCGCCCGCGGTGATCCCGTTCTCCTCCTCCAGGAAGGAGATGAGGTCGCCTTCGCGGGCGTCGCCGAGGCCCCAGATGGGCTGCATGTGCTTCTGCTTGTCGAGCTGCAGGCCCTTGTCGTAGATCCCGCGGTCCATGTGGATCGCGAGCTGCGGTACGCGCAGGAGCGGACGGCCCACGTTCACCAGGCGGGTCGTGCCGTCGCGCAGCGAGAGGCGGCCCGCGAGGCCCAGGTCGCGGTCGAGCCACGAGTTGAGCAGCGGCCCGCCGTAGATCTCCACGGCCACCTGCCGCCAGCCGTACGCACCCGAGTCAGGGAGCGGCTTCACACGCAGGTTGGGGGAGTCGGTGTGGGCGCCGACGATACGGAACGGGGTGTGGGCGCTCGCGCCCTCAGGCACGTACCAGGCGATGATCGCGCCGCCGCGCAGCACGTACTTGCCGCCGCTCGTGGCGTCCCACTCGGCCGCCTCGTCCACCTGCCGGAACCCGGCCTTCTCCAGCCGCTCGGCCGCGCTCGCGACCGCGTGGTACGGGGTGGGGCTCGCGGCGAGGAAGGAGATCAGGTCGTCGGTGTGGCCACGGTCGAACCGGGCGGTTGCGCTGCTGCTCATGGCTTCACCTTAACGACGGGGGCGCGTGGGCTCCCGGGGAGCCGGACTCAGTCGCCCAGGGCGGCCGAAGGGGTGTCACCGCCGGCGGCCTGCCCGGCCCGCTCGCTGACCACGGCGGCCAGGTCCACGAGCGTGTCGAGGTCCACCTTCTTGTCGGCGGCGGCCTCTCCGCTGATCTGCAGCACGGTCGCGCCGACCCGCACCTGGACATGGGCGACCGGACCGCCCCTGGAGCCGTAGTCACTGCGCACAGCGCCGCGCTCGTCGCCGAGATCCCCGGCGTCCAGCTTCTGCGGCTTCGCGACGGACTCGGACACGCGCTTCCACAGGAAGTCGTACGCGGGCTGCGCCCCGTCGGCGTCCTCGGCCGCGAGGACGGTGACGGTCACCGAATACGGTGCGCCCGGCGGCGTATAGCTGCCCTGGGTGTAGAACCGCAGCCCGTCACAGGCGGTCTTCTTCTCCTCCGCGACACCGCACACCCCGGCCCGGGAGATCTTCGGCAGCGGCTCCGCCGCGTCCCGGAGACCGACCTTCCAGCCGGGTACGGCCTCGCCGTCCGGCAGGACGGACTGCACCTGCTTCTTGTCCAGCGGCCCGGCCGCGGAGTCCTCCGTACCGCCGCATCCGGCGAGCAGCGCCAGGGCCGTCCCCAGTGCGGCGATCGACCCGTACCTCTTGAAACCCATGACCGGCCCCTCCTCGTGAACGCCGCCGATCATACGGACGGCCCGCCCCCCGACCGGGGCGGGCCGTAACCGTACGGAACGAGGTGAACGGCTAGAACGCCGCCTCGTCCAGGTCCATCAGACCGAGGTCCACGCCCTCGGCGAGCTTGCGCGCACCCGTGACGCCGGGCAGTACGTTCGCGGCGAAGAACTTCGCGGCCGCGATCTTGCCGGTGTAGAAGGCGACGTCCTTCGCGGAGGCGGTCGGCAGCTTCTCGGCGGCCACCGCGGCGGCCTTGAGGAGCAGGTAGCCGACGACCACGTCACCGGAGGCGAGCAGCAGACGGGTCGTGTTGAGACCCACCTTGTAGATCTCGCGCACGTCCTTCTCGGTGGCCGCGAGGTCGGTGAGCATGAGGCCGACGATGGCCTCCAGCTCGACGGCCGCCTTGGCGAGCTGGTCGCGGGCGGTGGAGAGCTCCTCGCCGCCGGTGCCGACCGCGAGGAACTTCTTGATGTCCTCGGCGAGCGCGTTCAGCGCGGCACCCTGGTTACGGACGATCTTCCGGAAGAAGTAGTCCTGGCCCTGGATCGCGGTCGTGCCCTCGTAGAGGGTGTCGATCTTCGCGTCCCGGATGTACTGCTCGATCGGGTACTCCTGCAGATAGCCGGAGCCGCCGAAGGTCTGCAGGGACTGCGCGAGCTGCTCGTACGCCTTCTCCGAGCCGTAGCCCTTCACGATCGGCAGGAGCAGGTCGTTGAGGGCCTCCAGGTGCGAGGTGTCCTCGCCGGCGGCCTCCTTGACCATGATCTCGTCCTGCACGGAAGCGGTGTGCAGCACGAGGGCGCGCATGCCCTCCGCGTACGCCTTCTGCGTCATGAGCGAGCGGCGCACGTCGGGGTGGTGCGTGATGGTGACCTTGGGCGCGGCCTTGTCCATGAACTGCGCGAGGTCCGGGCCCTGCACGCGCTCCTTGGCGTACTCCAGGGCGTTCAGGTAACCCGTCGACAGCGTGGAGATCGCCTTCGTGCCGACCATCATGCGGGCGAACTCGATGATGCGGAACATCTGGCGGATGCCGTCATGCTTGTCGCCGATCAGCCAGCCGACGGCCGGGTGCTGGTCGCCGAAGGTCATCTCGCACGTGTTGGAGGCCTTGAGGCCCATCTTGTGCTCGACGTTCGTGGCGTAGACGCCGTTGCGCTCGCCCAGCTCGCCGGTCTCGAAGTCGAAGTGGAACTTCGGCACGAGGAAGAGGGACAGGCCCTTCGTGCCGGGGCCGTGGCCCTCGGGGCGCGCGAGGACGTAGTGGAGGATGTTCTCCTCCATGTCGTGCTCACCGGACGTGATGAAGCGCTTCACGCCCTCGATGTGCCAGGAGCCGTCGGCCTGCTGCACGGCCTTGGTGCGGCCGGCGCCCACGTCCGAGCCGGCGTCCGGCTCGGTGAGGACCATGGTGGAGCCCCAGAGCTTGTCGACGGCGATCTTCGCCCACTTCTTCTGCTCTTCCGTGCCCTCCTCGAAGAGGATCCGGGCGAAGGCGGGACCGGAGGAGTACATCCAGATCGCCGGGTTGGCGCCCAGGATCAGCTCCGCGTACGACCAGATCAGGGACGGCGGGGCGGTGGTGCCGCCGATCTCCTCGGGCAGGCCCAGACGCCAGTACTCGGAGTCCATGAAGGCCTTGTACGACTTCTTGAACGACGCCGGGACCGGGGCCGTGTTGGTCTCCGGGTCGAAGACCGGCGGGTTGCGGTCGGCGTCGGTGAAGGACTCGGCCAGCTCGTTCTCCGCGAGGCGGGTGAGCTCGGCGAGCACGCTCTTGGCGGTGTCCGTGTCCATCTCCGCGAACGGGCCGTTGCCGTACAGCTTGTCGCGGCCGAGCACCTCGAAGAGGTTGAACTCGATGTCGCGGAGATTCGACTTGTAGTGCCCCATGGCGACGGCTCCGTATAAGTCCGGGAGGAGTGGATCCGGCCTACGGTCCGGCAGGATCCTCGTATGCGTACCAGCTAGTAGTAAGAATGATGCTACCCGTCGGTAATAAGACGCAACCCCAAACCGGCCATCTGTGACCGTCGCCATTTGTGACCCGATACGCTCGACCCCATGTACGGCTACGACCAGAGCCCCGGCGGGCAGCAGCAGTACACCCCGCCCATGCCCCCGCCGCAGGGGCAGATGCCCGGCGGCATGCAGGGCGGTATGCAGGGCGGATACGGCCAGCAGCCCCCGCTCTACCCCGAGCCGTCCCCGCCGTCCCTCGCGGACGCGGTGCGCGCGTTCACGACCGGTTCGATGGCCGCCGAGGACTTCCAGCAGATCTTCGCGACCTCGAAGGTCTACTGCCCGCGCGGCGACAACCCCGGCTTCCTCGCCCTGCACAACACCCAGCAGCCCGTGATCCCGATGTTCACCTCGCTCAAGGAGTTGCGGCGCTACGCGGGCAAGGAGTCCAAGTACTTCGTGATCACCGGCGCCGAGGTCATCGACCTGCTGCCGACGGGGTACGGCTTCGTCCTCGATATGGAGGGCGAGCACCGGATGGTCTTCGACGCGAAGGCCGTGGAGCAGATGGTCGACTTCGCGATGCGCAGGATGTACGGCTGACCGCCCCTGCACAGGTCTTCGTGGGCGCCCGGGAGGAATACCTCCCGGGCGTTCCTCGTTCCGGGTGGCAGAAAGTTCGAGATTCAACTACTCTCGAATCACGAAGGAGGTACCGACCATGCCTGCTGTAACTGTCGAGAACCCGCTGACCCTGCCCAAGGTGGCCGCTCCCGCCGACGCGGTGGCGCGCAAGGTCCTTGCCGTGACGACCGCTCCGTCCGGCTTCGAGGGGGAGGGCTTCCCGGTGCGCCGCGCGTTCGCGGGCATCAACTACAAGTACCTCGACCCGTTCATCATGATGGACCAGATGGGCGAGGTGGAGTACGGGGCAGGCGAGCCCAAGGGCACCCCGTGGCACCCCCACCGCGGCTTCGAGACGGTCACGTATCTGATCGACGGCACCTTCGTGCACCAGGACTCCAACGGTGGCGGCGGCACCATCCGGAACGGTGACACCCAGTGGATGACCGCCGGTTCGGGCCTGCTCCACATCGAGGCCCCGCCGGAGTCGCTCGTCATGTCCGGCGGCCTGTTCCACGGGCTGCAGCTGTGGGTGAACCTGCCCGCCAAGGACAAGATGATGGACCCGCGCTACCAGGACATCCGCGGCGGCCAGGTCCAGCTGCTCAGCTCCCCCGACGGCGGCACGCTGCTCCGGGTCATCGCCGGTGAGCTGGACGGGCACGAGGGCCCGGGCATCACGCACACGCCGATCACGATGATCCACGCGACCGTGCGGCCGGGCGCCCAGGTCACGCTGCCCTGGCGCTCCGACTTCAACGGTCTCGCGTACGTCCTGGCCGGGCGCGGCACCGTCGGCGAGGAGCGGCGTCCCGTGCACATGGGGCAGACGGCCGTCTTCGGTGACGGCGGTTCGCTGACGATCCGGGCGGACGAGCAGCAGGACGGGCACACCCCCGACCTCGAGGTCGTCCTGCTCGGCGGGCAGCCGATCCGGGAGCCGATGGCGCACTACGGCCCGTTCGTCATGAACACCAAGGCCGAGCTGCAACAGGCCTTCGACGACTTCCAGGCGGGCCGCCTGGGCGTCGTCCCGACGACGGAGCGGATGCCGCACACGTAAGACGCGTGGCGACGGTCGAGAACGCACGGCCTGGTTGACGCACGGCCTGGAGAACGCACGGCCTGAGGAGCCTTCCGGCTGCTCAGGCCGTCGCGTCTTTTCCGTGCCCGTACTGCTCCCGTCCGTGCCCGTACTGCTCCCGCAGCTCCGAGTAGATCCCGAACGCCGCCGCCGTCAGCGGTACCGCGAGGAGCATCCCGAGGATGCCCGCGACCGAAGCGCCCGCCGTGATCGCGATCATCACGACCGCCGGGTGCATCTGCACGGTCCGGCTCTGGATCATCGGCTGCAGGACGTGTCCTTCGAGCACCTGCACCGCGAGCACCACGCCGAGCGCCCACAGCGCGATGACCCAGCCGCGGTCGGCGAGCGCCACGAGCACGGCCACCGCGCCGGAGATGAACGCTCCGAGATACGGGATGTAGGCGCCGACGAACACCAGCGCACCGAGTCCGACGGCGCCCGGCACCTGCAGGATCAGCAGGCCCACGGTGATGCAGATCGCGTCGATCAGCGCGATCAGCGTGGTGCCGCGCATGAAGCCCTCGATGGCCTCGAAGGCCCGGCGGGCCATGGTCTCGATCGCCTCGCCGCGGCCGCGGGGCGCGAGCGAGTGCATCGCGGTGACGGCGCGTTCGGAGTCCCGCAGGAAGAAGAAGACGAGCAGCAGCGCGAGCACGGCCATCGCGATCATCTCGCCGACGACGCTGACCCCGCTGATCACGCCGGACGCCGCGGTGCCGCCGAACTTGCTGAGCAGGTCCTTGGAGTTCGCGGCGAGATCGTCGAGCGAGGTGCCGGCCGCGCCGAGGTGCTCGGCGAGGGACTTCGCGGCCTGCCGGAGCGAGGCGATGATCTGGTCGCCGGTCTCGATCAGGGCGCTGACGACGATGTACCCGGCGCCGCCGACCACGAGCACCACGGCCGCGCAGGTCAGCCCGGCCGCCAGGGACTTCTGCACCTTCATCTGCAGCAGGCGCCGGTACAGCGGCCCGAGCAGCGCCGTCCCGAGGAGGGCGAGCAGGACGGGCGTGACCGCGGTCTTGAGGTGGACGCACAGCCAGATCCCGACGGCGGCCAGCGCGATGAGCAGCAGTGCGAGGACGCACCAGGCGCCGAGTCGGCGGGCGGGTTCGGGCAGCAGGGTCAGCACCCTCCCAGCCGATCATCACCGCGCGGGCGGCGCACGGCGGGCGCCCCCGCTGGGGTGACGGACCGTCAGAGCTGCAGCATCTCGTACAGCTCGAACCAGATCGCCTTCCCCTGCCCCCGCGGGTCCACGCCCCACGCGTCCGCGAGGAGTTCCATCAGGACCAGGCCGCGGCCGGACGAGGCGAGTTCGCCGGGGCGGCGTTTGTGCGGCAGGTCGTCGCTGGAGTCCGAGACCTCGACGCGCAGCCGGCGTTCGCCGACGTCACCGCGGGCCTCGGCGACGAGCAGCGCGTCGCCGTCGGTGTGCACGAGGACGTTGGTGACCATCTCGGAGACCAGCAGGACCGCCGAGTCGACCTGGTCGGGGTCGGACCAGTCGCGCAGCAGATCGCGCAGCTGGTGGCGGCACTCGGCGATCCGGGCGGGCTCGGCCTGGGCGACGGAGAGCATGATGCGGCGGACCGTCTCGTGCACGGCGGGGCGGTCGCCGCCGGGGCTCGGGCGGCCGAGCAGGACGACGGCGATGTCGTCCTCGCGGCGGTCGGCGAGATGGCCGATGGAGCGGTGCGAGGACGGGCCGTGGACACCCTCGACGAGGGCGTCGGCGAGCACTTCGAGGTCGTCGCCGACGTGCTCCTCGATGATCGGCTGCAGCCGTGTGAAGCCGGTGTACAGGTCGTGGCCGCCGGTCTCGATGAGGCCGTCGGTGCAGAGCATCATCAGCTCGCCGGGTTCGAGGGTGATCGAGGTCGTGGGGTAGTCGGCGTCGGGGTCGATGCCGAGCGGCAGCCCGCCCGCGGTGGGGCGGATCATGGCGGTGCCGTCGCTGGTGCGCACCACCGGGTCGGGGTGGCCCGCCCGCGCGATCTCCAGGCGTCCGGTCGTCGGGTCGGCCTCCACGTACAGGCAGGTCGCGAAGCGCGGGTCCGCGGTGCCGCCCGCGTCGGGGCCGCCGGTGGAGCCGTACGTGATCGAGTCCGTGATGCCGTACAGGAAGCGGGAGGCGCGGGAGAGGACCGCGTCGGGGCGGTGGCCCTCGGCCGCGTACGCGCGCAGGGCGATCCGCAGCTGGCCCATCAGGCCGGCCGCGCGCACGTCGTGGCCCTGGACGTCGCCGATGACAAGGGCGATCCGGCCGCCGCCCGCGGGGGTGCCGCCGGGCAGCGGGATCATGTCGTACCAGTCGCCGCCGACCTGCAGTCCGCCGCCGGTCGGGATGTAGCGGGCGGCGATGGACAGGCCCGGTATTTCGGGGCCGAGGGTCGGCAGCATGGACCGCTGCAGGCCCTCGGTGAGCTCCCGCTCGGACTCGGCGGCGCCCGCGCGCGACAGGGCCTGGGCGAGCATCCGGGCGACGGTCGTCAGGACGGAGCGCTCGTCGGGCGTGAACGAGACGGGGTGGGCGAAGCCCGCCATCCACGCGCCCATGGTGCGCCCCGCGACGGTCAACGGCAGGAACGCCCAGGACCGGCGCTCGAAGCGCTGCACGAAGGGCCAGGCGGCGGGGTAGCGGGTGCGGTACTCCTCGGGGCTGGAGAGGTAGATCGCGCGGCCGCTGCGGACCACGTCGGCGGCCGGGTAGTGGGCGTCCAGCTTGAAGTTGCGGAAAGGTTTCTCGTCGTCGTCGGTATGGCCGTGGTGGCCGATGACGGTGAGGTGGTCGCCCTCGACGCCGAAGACCGCGAGCCCGTTCGGCTCGAAGCCGGGCATGGACAGGGCGCCGGCCACGCGCAGCACCTCGGCGGTGGAGCGGGCCTCGGCGAGGGCGCGGCCCGCGTCCAGGAGGAAGGCCTCGCGCGAGCGGCGCCAGTCGCCGGTGACGGGGGCGCGGGCGGAGGCGTCCGGGTGCGGCTCGCTGACCTCCTGGATCGTGCCGATCAGTTCGACGCGGTCGGGGTGCACCAGCGGTTTCGTACGGCAGCGGACGGTACGCAGGACCTGGTGGCGGTCGTCCATGACGCGCAGCCGGGCCTCGGCGAGGGTGCCCTCCAGGATGGCGAGGTTGACGACGCCGCTGATCTCGGACCAGTCCACCGGGTGGAACCGGGAGCGCACGGCGGCCTCGGTGACCGCGACGGCGCCCTCGGCCTGGGCCCCTGCACTGCCCAGGTCCATCAGCCGGGCCGCCTCGGCGTCGATCACGGCGACGCCGGTCGCGCTGTCCCATCGCCACAGCCCGGTGGCGACGGCTCCCAGCACGTCCCCGACGGGGGGCAGGCAGGCGGCCCGCTCGTCATCGGGGTCCGTTCGCATTGCCCCACTTTAAGTTCGTACAGGATGAAGGTGCACTTTCATGGGGTACAGGGGTGTAGGTCCGAGGGGACGGCGGCGTGGGGCCCGGAGGAAAAGGGTGCGGGGGCGGACAACGGTGGCGGGTAACCTTGACGCGTTGATTCCCGCCTGTCTCGCGACGAACGACGCGAACATGACCGCGGCAGTGCCCTCGACGGCGCGTCCGCGAAGAACTGGACGAAGAACATGCACCGGTACCGGTCCCATTCCTGCGGACAGCTCCGCTCCAGCGACGTCGGCCAGGACGTCCGGCTCAGCGGCTGGCTGCACAACCGGCGCGACCTCGGCGGCATCCTCTTCATCGACCTGCGCGACCACTACGGCATCACGCAGCTCGTCGCCCGCCCCGGCACGCCCGCGTACGAGGCCCTCGACAAGCAGACGAAGGAATCGGTCGTACGGATCGACGGCAAGGCCGTCTCCCGCGGCGCCGAGAACGTGAACCCGGAGCTGCCCACCGGCGAGATCGAGGTCGAGGTCGCCGAGGTCGAGGTGCTCGGCGCCTCCCAGCAGCTGCCGTTCCAGGTCAACGCGGATGACGGGGTCGGCGAGGAGCGCCGCCTTGAGTACCGCTTCCTGGACCTGCGCCGCGAGCGCATGCACAAGAACATCATGCTGCGCAGCGCCGTCATCGCCTCGATCCGCGAGAAGATGGTCGCGCTCGGCTTCAACGAGATGGCCACGCCGATCCTGACGGCCACCTCCCCCGAGGGCGCCCGCGACTTCGTCGTGCCGTCCCGGCTGAACCCCGGCAAGTTCTACGCGCTGCCGCAGGCCCCGCAGCAGTTCAAGCAGCTGCTGATGATCTCGGGCTTCGACCGCTACTTCCAGATCGCGCCCTGCTTCCGCGACGAGGACGCCCGCGCCGACCGTTCGCCGGGCGAGTTCTACCAGCTCGACGTCGAGATGAGCTTCGTCGAGCAGGAGGACGTCTTCCAGCCGATCGAGAAGCTGATGACCGAGATCTTCACCGAGTTCGGTGGCGGTCGCGAGGTCACCTCCCCCTTCCCGCGGATCCCGTTCCGCGAGTCGATGCTGAAGTACGGCAACGACAAGCCCGACCTGCGCGCCCAGCTCGAACTGGCCGACATCACCGACGTGTTCGAGGGCTCCGAGTTCAAGGCCTTCGCGGGCAAGCACGTGCGCGCGCTGCCCGTCCCGGACACCGCGGGCCAGACCCGTAAGTTCTTCGACTCCCTCGGCGACTACGCGGTCGAGCAGGGCGCGAAGGGCCTCGCGTGGGTCCGCGTCGGCGAGGACGGCTCGTTCCAGGGCCCGATCGCGAAGTTCCTCACCGAGGAGAACGTCAAGGTCCTCACCGAGCGCCTCGGCCTGGTCGCCGGGCACGCCGTGTTCTTCGGCGCGGGCGAGTTCGACGAGGTCTCGAAGATCATGGGCGCGGTCCGCGTCGAGGCCGCCAAGCGCGCCGGCCACTTCGAGGAGGGCGTCTTCCGCTTCTGCTGGATCGTCGACTTCCCGATGTACGAGAAGGACGAGGAGACGGGCAAGATCGACTTCTCGCACAACCCCTTCTCGATGCCCCAGGGCGGCATGGCCGACCTGGAGGAGAAGGACCCGCTCGACATCCTCGCCTGGCAGTACGACATCGTCTGCAACGGCATCGAGCTGTCCTCCGGCGCCATCCGTAACCACGAGCCCGACATCATGCTCAAGGCCTTCGAGATCGCGGGCTACGAGCGCGACACCGTCGAGCACGAGTTCGCGGGCATGCTCCGCGCCTTCCGCTTCGGCGCCCCGCCGCACGGCGGGATCGCCCCGGGCGTGGACCGCATGGTCATGCTCCTCGCGGACGAGCCCAACATCCGCGAGACCATCGCGTTCCCGCTGAACCAGAACGCGCAGGACCTGATGATGGGCGCCCCCACGGAGCTCGAGGAGACCCGTCTGCGCGAGCTCAACATCTCGCTGCGCAAGCCGGTGGAGAAGAAGGAGAAGCCGGCGGCCGAGTAAGGCGTACGCACGAAGGGCCCGGAACCGATGCGGTTCCGGGCCCTTCGCGCATCAGGCCGCATACGGCGGGCCGGAGCGGTCGGCCACCGATCGCTGCCGACGGACCGGTCAGCCGCCGATCGCCGCCGAATACGAGGCCAGCGCATAGAGCGTGGCCGCACTGACCGCGGCGACGGCCAGCACCCAGGTGACCGCCCTGCGGCCCCGGCTGCGCCGCGCCTTGGGCTGCTTCGGAGCCTTCGGCCGCTTGGGCGGCTTCGGCCCGCGTGCCTCACGCGGCGGCCGCGTGTCCGTCGGCGGCTCCGCCGCCGAGGTCAGATCCGCGAGGAGCCGGCGGCAGGCCGCGGCCAGCTCCTGCGTCCCCGCGGCCAGCGGGACCACCGTCTCCGTGCGGGCGGGCGCCGTGGTGCCGCCGTCGAGGATGAGGCCCGCGCGGATGCGGACATCCCCCCGGGTGCCCGCGACGCCGAGACTGATCCACCGCTGGACGTGTTCGCCGCGGATGACCATTCCGCCGTCGCGTTCGCGGTAAAGGGTGTGCTGCTGCCAGAGAACTTTCGCCAGTTCCTTGGCAGCCGGGTACAACTGCGCGCTCAAGGTCCCCCCTCGGGCCTGTCGTGCGGCTGCGCTGTGACGGTTTGATGCACATGCCGAAATTTCAAACGCCGCACTGTAGCAGCGTGTTGACCTGGGGCCGAGTCCCCGGACAAGCCGTACGGTGTTCCGCTGAAGCGGCCGGGCATACGCGCGGACACTCGAACGCCGGTACCGAACCGGCGCCGCGGTCATGCGAACTCAGGTTGATACGACCCCGATTCGCCCCGGGTGCGCAAGCGGAACGCAGTAGCATCCGGCCGGGGGTGGTCGGATGCACGTGGTGCTGGCGCTCGGGGCTTTCAGCCGGGGGCCCTTCCAGACGTCCTTGATGCGGGAGGCGGGCCTCTTCGCGCTGGACTTCTCCGAGCAGGAACTGGGTCAACGGGCCATGCCCGTCTGGCTGTTCGACGCCGAGCCGGTACGGATCCCGCCGCCGCGGCGCGAGACGCCCGAGGAATGGGCCGACCGCTGGCTCACGCTGGAGCCCGACGGGACCTCGACTCCCGCGGGGAAGAAGCGGAACGGCCTGGCCACGGCGAGCGGGCACCTGTTCCAGGGCCGTCGGCAGCTCGCACCGGTGCAGCGCGCGGTCGCCGGGTTCTGCGCCGCGGCGGATTCCCGTCCCACGGTGGCCCTGGTGTTCCTCACGGACGGGCCGCTCGACGAGGAGCAGCTCGTGGAGGCGATGCGCGAGACGGCCGGACAGCCCGTGCTGTGGGTGTTCCTCACGACGGCCCGCTCCCAGGACGCGGAGCCGGCGCTCGGCGTCCTCGACACCTTGGCCCAGGACGCGCACGCCCCGGCCGCCTTCACGGTGATCCGGGTCGGCGGCTGGTCCGCGTGGGCCCGCCTGCGCAGGGCCCGCGGCATCCGCCGCGCGGTCAGCCGATGGCTGCGCGGCCTGCCGCCCGCGGTCGTCGAACCGGACGGTTACGAGGATCCGGAGGATGACGCGGACCCGGAGGACGGCGCGGACCCGGAGGCGGTGCGGGTCACGGGGCGGTGAACTGCCGGGCGTGGTCGGCAGCCCAGGTGCTGAAGGTACGGGCAGGGTGACCGGTGAGGTCCTCGACCGTGCCGGTGGGCGTGAAGGGCTTCTTGTCGTTGGACTCCCAGTAGTTCAGCAGGGCGTCGGCGTACGCGGCGGGGAGGTGGTCGGCCATCTGCTGCTTCCACGCCTGCGGGGTGACCCGGTCGACCGGGACGGGCCGGCCGATTGCTGCGGCGAGCAGGCCGGCCTGCTGGGCGAACGTCAGCGACTCGGGACCGGTGAGGGTGAACCGGCCGCCGCGGTGCCGGGAGTCGGTGAGGGCGGCGTGGGCGGCTTCGGCGAGGTCCGCTTCGTGGAGGGGAGCGTCGTGGGCCTCGGGGAAGGGCAGGCAGATGGACCGGCCGGCCTTGATGGCCCAGGCCCAGCCTGCGACGTTCGAGGCGAACGAGCCGGGCCGCAGGATCGTCGTGGTGATCGGTGAGGCGAGCAGCGCACGCTCCACGTCGTGGTGCGCGGCGGCGAGCGGGTCGTTGCCGGGGTCGTCGCCGAGTACGGAGGACGACGACAGCAGCACGATGTGGGTGACCGCGGCCCGGTGGGCGTGGTCGATGAAGTCGGTGATGCGTTCGGCGCTGGCGTAGAGGAAGACGGTGGTGACGCCGGACAGGGCGGCGTGGAAGGTGGCCGGGTCGGTGAGGTCGAGGCGGACCGTCTCCACTCCGTCAGGCGGGGTGAGTCCGTCGGGGCGGGCGGAGCCGACCCGGACGGGCAGGCCGTCGCGGTGGAGCAGTGTGGTCAGGCGGGTGGCGACCGCGCCGCGGCCGCCGGTGATCAGGATCATGGCTGTGGATGGCTTTCTGCTGGTCGGTGCCGGCAACCGGTGGCCGTGGTCGGCCTTCTGCGGACCGGGGACACGAGGCGAACTGAATTCGTAACGAACGCTGTTCGTTACGATGACGGTAGGAGACGAACGATGTTCGTGTCAAACAGTGTTCGTTTCAAACGGTGTTCGTGGCGAGGGTTACGCTGACCCCATGAGCTCGCAGCCGATCAGCCGCCGCGCGCGGCCCGCGAAGGCCCCTCTCAGCCGCGACGTGATCGTGCGCACCGGTCTTGAGATCCTCGACCGTGACGGCCTCGACGCTCTGACCATGCGCCGTGTCGCCAAGGAACTCGACACCGGTCCCGCCTCGCTGTACGTCTACGTCGCCAACCGCGACGACCTCATGGCCGCGATGCTCGACGAGGCGCTCGCGCACGTACCGCTGACCGCACCGGGCACCTGGCGAGAGCAGCTGCGCACCCTTGTCGCCGCCACCGAGCAGGCCATGGGCCGCCACGAGGGCGTCGCCGCCGTCGCCCTCGGGGCCATCCCCACCGGCGCGAACGCCCTGCTCGTCCTCGACCGCGTACTCGCCCTGCTCAAGCAGGGCGGAGTCGACGACACCACCGCCGCCTGGGCCGTGGATCTGCTCTGGCTGCACATCGCCGCCGCGGCGGCCGAGCACAGCACCTACGCGACCAAGGACTCCGACGAGGAGAGCACCATTGCGGCGGCCGACCGTCACTACGCGGCCCTGCCGGCCGACCGCTACCCGATGATCACCTCACTGAGGCAGACCCTCCTCGCCCCCGGCGCGCGCGACACCTGGGCGTTCGACGTCCTGCTCAACGGCATCCTCCACACGCCCGCGCCCTGACCGCGCACCGGCCGCCACCCCGCCGCGCCGAAAGGCCCCGGAACCGTACGGTTCCGGGGCCTCGACGCGCTGATGGAGTACGGCGGTTACTCGGGCGCCCCGCCGAAGCGCTCCTTGTACGCCGCCAGATCCTCGTCCTGGATCTTGGCGAAGAGGACCGGCGGGACGGTGAACGGCGTGCCCGCGGGCACGGAGCCGAGCGCGCGGGCTTCGTCCGCGGACACCCACGTGGCCGTGTCATCGGCCAGCGAGAACGCCGCGCGCATCGCCGCCGAGGAAGCCGGGATGAACGGCTCGGAGACCACCGAGTAGAGGTGGATGAGGTTCATCGCCGTACGCAGGGTGAGGGCCGCGCCCTCGGGGTTGGTCTTGATCTCCAGCCAGGGGGCCTTCTCCTCCAGGTAGGAGTTGCCCGCCGACCACAGCGCGCGCAGCGCGGCCGCGGCCTTGCGGAACTGGAGGGCCTCCATCTGCTCCTCGTACTCGGCGAGGAGCCGGGAGATCTCCTCGCCCAGCTTCGTCTCGGCCTCGCCCGGCTCGCCGCCCGCGGGGACGTCGTCGCCGAAGCGCTTGCGCGAGAAGGACAGGACGCGGTTGACGAAGTTGCCGAGGGTGTCGGCCAGGTCCTTGTTCACGGTGGCCGTGAAGTGCTCCCACGTGAAGGAGGAGTCGTCGGACTCGGGCGCGTTGGCGATGAGGAAGTAGCGCCAGTAGTCGGCCGGCAGGATTTCGAGCGCCTGGTCGGTGAAGACGCCGCGCTTCTGCGAGGTGGAGAACTTCCCGCCGTAGTACGTCAGCCAGTTGAAGGACTTGAGGTAGTCGACCATCGTCCAGGGCTCGCGGACGCCCAGCTCCGTGGCCGGGAACATCACCGAGTGGAACGGGACGTTGTCCTTGGCCATGAACTGCGTGTAGCGCACGTCCTCGGCCTCGTACCACCACGACTTCCAGTCGCGGACCTCGCCGGCCGGGGCGGCGTCCGCCCACTCCTTCGTCGCGCCGATGTACTCGATCGGGGCGTCGAACCAGACGTAGAAGACCTTGCCCTCGGCGGCCAGCTCCGGCCAGGTGTCGGCCGGGACCGGGACGCCCCAGTCGAGGTCGCGGGTGATCGCGCGGTCGTGCAGGCCCTCGGTCAGCCACTTGCGGGCGATGGAGGAGGCGAGCTGCGGCCACTCGTCCTCGTGGGCCGCCACCCAGGTCTCCACCTCCTGCTGCAGCTTCGACTGGAGCAGGAAGAGGTGCTTGGTCTCGCGGACCTCCAGGTCGGTGGAGCCGGAGATGGCGCTGCGCGGGTTGATCAGGTCGGTCGGGTCCAGGACGCGCGTGCAGTTCTCGCACTGGTCGCCGCGGGCCTTGTCGTAGCCGCAGTGCGGACAGGTGCCCTCGACATAGCGGTCCGGCAGGAAGCGGCCGTCGGCCGGCGAGTACACCTGGCGGATCGCGCGCTCCTCGATGAAGCCGTTCTCGTTGAGCTTGCGCGCGAAGTGCTGGGTGAGCTCGGCGTTCTGCTCGCTGGAGCTGCGGCCGAAGTAGTCGAAGGCGAGCTGGAAGCCGTCGTACACGGCCTTCTGCGCGTCATGCGCCTGCGCGCAGAACGCGTCCACGGGCAGGCCCCGCTCCTTGGCGGCGAGCTCGGCGGGGGTGCCGTGCTCGTCGGTGGCGCAGATGTAGAGGACGTCGTGGCCGCGCTGGCGGAGGTACCGGGAGTACACGTCCGCCGGGAGCATGGACCCCACCATGTTGCCCAGGTGCTTGATCCCGTTGATATAGGGAAGGGCGCTGGTGATGAGGTGTCGAGCCATTGCGGGCTGCTCCCGGGTCGCTACGTGCGGTGACGAGCGGCTGGATCGCGGCTCGCCCTCTGGAATCCACAAATCGTAGCCGACACGCGGGGGCCGCCTCCCCGGGGTTTTCCCGGCGAGACGGCCCCTGTGAGCGGATGGTGCCTACGGGCGCCAGGTGGCGAGGAGGCCCTTGAAGAGCTCGGCGTCGGTGAGCTCGTTCGGGACCGGGCCCGCGTGGAAGAAGCCGGTGTTCGGCAGGTCCAGCTTGCGGAGGTAGTCGAAGGCCTTCGCGTCCGTCTCACCGAAGGCCACGAACTGCCAGAAGATCTTGTGCTCGGCCGCGTCCTTGAGGGCCTGTGTGGCGGCCGTCTTGGACTCGGGGGCGCCGTCCGTCTGGAAGATCACCAGGGCCGGGCGGTCCGGGTCGTCGGCCTTCTCGTGCAGGGCGACGATCTCGGCGATGGCGCGGTCGTAGTTCGTACGGCCCATGCGGCCCAGGCCCGCGTGCAGTTCGTCGATCCGGCCCTCGTGCTCGTCGAGCGTGAGCGCTCCGGTGCCGTCGAGCTCCGTGGAGAAGAAGACGACGTCGACGGTGGCGGTCTCGTCGGTGTGCGCGGCGAGGGCGAGGACCTGGTCGGCGAGGTTCTGGGCGCTGCCGTCCTTGAAGTACGGACGCATCGAGCCGGAGCGGTCGAGGACGAGGTAGATGTCGGCCCGGGCGCCCGTGAGCTCGTGCTTCTTGAGCACGGCTCCGGCTGCGCGGTAGGCGGTGGCCAGGGCCGGGGCCTTGGCCTTGACCCTGGCGAGGGGCAGCGCGGGCTTTCCGGATTCCTTTTCCTTGACGGGTTCGGCCGGCTCGGTGGCCGTCTCCGCCACGGCGAGCGCCTCGTCCGCGACGGGCTCGACCTCCGCCACAGCCACGACGGGCTCGACCTCGACGACGGGCTCCGGCTCGGGTGCGATCTCGACGACCGGCTCCGGCTCGGGTGCGACCTCGACGACGGGCTCCGGTTCGGGTGCGATCTCGACGACCGGCTCCGGCGCGATCTCGGCGGCAGGCTCTTCCTGCGGCTCCTCGGCGGGTGCGGCAGCCGTCTCGACCGAGGAAGCCGGCGCCGGGACCGAGGTCAGGGACGGGTTGTCGAATGCCGCCGCGACCAGCTCGTCGACGGTCGACGGTGACGGCTCCGCCGCAGGGGCGGGCACCGTGACCGGGGCGGACGCCGCGGGCGCCGGCTCGGACTCGGGTGCCGGGTCGGGGGCGGCCGCCACGGGCACCGTCTCCGCGGCGGGAGCAGAAGCCTCAGGCACCGTCTCCGCGGCAGGCGCCGGGATCGTCGGCTCCGTGGCGGACGCGGCCACCGTTTCCTCGGGACGCGCCGCAGGCACCGTACGGCCCCGGCCGAAAACGTTCCGCAGGCGATCCAGAATGCCCATGTGCGCAACCCTTCAACGTGAGTTCACCCCGGATGTCCGGGTCATCCGTCACCCCTGGCCAGGGCGGACACGTAAGGTTAGCGGGGCCTCCAGGCGATCATGGGGAGGGTCACCCGCTCGCCCGCACCCCGGCACCAACTCCCGGGAGGCCGACGGCGGTTCACCCACCGTTCATGTCACGGCCGCCGCACTGCCCGTCTCCGCACCTAGCGTCACCGCTGTCAGATATGCCGACAGGCCGTCGGCAATCAGCCACGTCACGCGGAGGGAAACGTGCGCAAACTGCTGCCGCTCATCACGAAGGACGGTGCGCACCCGGGTGGACGGTCGGCCATGACGTGCCGCTTCCGCTGTGGTGACGCCTGCTTCCACGAGGTGCCCAACACCAGCGACAACGAATATGTCGGCGACGTCATAGCCGGTGCCCTGTCGAGACGCTCGATGATGCGCGCCGCCGCGGTCGTCACCGTCGCGGGCGCCGCGGGCGCGGCCGTCGTCGGCTCGGCCCCGCAGGCCACGGCCCATGGCAAGGGCAACGGCCACGGCCACGGCCACGACAAGGCCGCCCGCGGCCTCCGCTTCGCGCCGGTCGCGCCCAACACCGCCGACCAGGTCACGATCCCCGACGGCTACGCCCAGAACGTGGTCATCAAGTGGGGCGACCCGATCCTGCGCGGTGCCCCGGACTTCGACCCGGAGAAGCAGACCGCGAAGGCGCAGGCCGGCCAGTTCGGCTACAACAACGACTTCCTGGCGCTGCTGCCGTACGGCCGCGGTCGCCAGATCCTCGTCGCGAACCACGAGTACACCGACGAGATCCTGATGTTCCGCGACTACGACGCCGCGAACCCGACCCGGGAGCAGGTCGAGATCGCCTGGGCCGCGCACGGCCTCGGTGTCGTCGTGGTCGAGGAGGACCGCAGGACCGGCAAGCTCACCTACGTACCGCGTCATCACCTCAACCGCCGCATCACCGCCACCACCGAGTTCCGTGTGCAGGGCCCGGCGGCGGGCAGCGACCTCCTGAAGACCTCGGCGGACCCGACGGGCACGAAGGTCCTCGGCACGCTCAACAACTGTGCGGGCGGCCGGACCCCGTGGGGCACGACGCTGCACGGCGAGGAGAACTTCAACCAGTACTTCGCCAACGCCGGCCGCGCCACCGACAAGCGGTACGGCATCGGCGCGACGGCCTCCGAGCGCAAGTGGGAGCGCTTCGACAAGCGCTTCGACGCGGCCCAGGAGCCCAATGAGGTGCACCGCTTCGGCTACATCGTCGAACTGGACCCGTACGACCCGGACTCGACCCCCGTGAAGCACACGGCGATCGGCCGCTTCAAGCACGAGGGCGCGACCGTGCGGCTCACGCGCGACGGCCGTCCCGTGGTCTACAGCGGTGACGACGAGCGCTTCGACTACTTCTACAAGTTCGTCTCCTCGAAGCGGATGCGCCGGGGCGGCTCGCGCTCCGACCGCGCGTACAACATGACGCTCCTCGACGAGGGAACGCTGTACGTCGCGAAGCTGACGGGCGACTCCCCGGCGATCGAGATCGACGGCACGGGCAAGCTGCCCGGCGACGGCGAGTTCGACGGCAGCGGCGAGTGGATCCCGCTGGCGACCGCCACCGCGAAGGGTGCCGTCTCGCACGTCGAGGGCATGACCGCGGACGAGGTCTTCGTGTTCACGCGCCTGGCGGGCGACAAGGTCGGCGCGACCAAGATGGACCGCCCCGAGGACGTCGAGCCCTCGCCGCGCACCGGCAAGGTCTACATCGCGCTCACCAACAACACCGACCGCGGCAAGCCGGGCAAGGCCGGCGCGGACGAGGCCAACCCGCGCAACCTCAACAAGCACGGGCAGATCCTGGAGCTCACCGAGCGCTGGAACGACCCGACGCAGACGAAGTTCGCCTGGTCGCTGTTCCTCGTCGCGGGCGACCCGGAGGACCCGGCGACCTACTTCGCGGGCTTCCCGAAGGACAAGGTCTCGCCGATCTCCTGCCCGGACAACGTGGCCTTCGACGACCACGGCAACCTGTGGATCTCCACCGACGGCGCCCAGCTCGGCTCCCACGACGGCCTGTTCGGCGTCGCGACGGCCGGTGCGCGCCGCGGTGAGCTGAAGCAGTTCCTCACGGTGCCGAACGGTGCGGAGACCTGCGGCCCGCTGGTCCAGGACCGCCGTGTCCTGGTCGCGGTCCAGCACCCGGGCGAGATCGACGGCGCCACGGTCGACAACCCGCTGTCCGCGTGGCCCGACGGACCGGGCAAGTACGTCCGCCCGTCGGTGGTGGCCGTGTGGCGCAAGGACGGGTGCGACATCGGGGTGTAGGCACCCGGGGTACGGCGCCCGCTTGGGCATACGAGTACGGGGCACCCTCCTGCCAGGGGGTGCCCCGTCCTCAGCTCATCCGGCCGCCCGCTCGCTCAGCCCTGCTGGTCGCCGCGGCGGCGCAGCAGCGCGAAGCCGAGGCCGGCCGCGCCGGCGGCCGCCATGCCGCCCCCGGCCGCGAGCAGTGCGGTGTCGTCGCCGGGCGTGACGTTCTCGGCACCCGCCTTGACGCCGCCCTTCGGCACGACCTTGCCCTGCTCGTTCTTCTTCGGCTGCTCCTTCTTGCCGGAGTCCTTCTTGCCCTCGGTCCAGCCCTTCATGGTGCCGTCGGGGTTGAGGACGAAGTACGCGCCGTTGTGCTGCCCGGTCACGGACTTGCTGCCGCGCTGCTGCAGGGTGTCCCACTTGATGTACTTGCCACTCGCCGGGTCCTTGCCCCACATCTCGGCGTCGTAGCCGCCCTTGACCTTGAACACCTTGGCGTCGAAGCCGGAGCCGCCGATGTTCTTGTACGTGTGTACGTGCTTGCGCTCGTCGGGCTTCGGGGTGGGCTTGCTGTCCTTGGAGTAGCCCAGCTTGCCGATCGAGGTGAGCTGGAAGGTGTAACCGTTGTGCTTGGCCGAGGCGTTGTTCGTGCCGCGCGCCTCCAGGGGCAGGTTCTTCATGCCGGGTCCGGTGATCTCGGCGAACCAGCCGAGGGTCTTGTCACCCTTCACGATCTTGCCGAGCGTGTAGCGGTAGCCGTCCACCAGGTGCTTGTCCTGCTCGGTGACGACGCGCTTCTCCTTCGCCTCCGGCTTCGGCTTGTTGCCGTCCTCGTTGTTCTTGGCCGTCACGTTGCCGTCCGTGGTCAGCGTGAAGGTCCAGCCCATGACGTTGTTGGCGCCCGGGCTCAGCTTGGCCTGGAGGTTGCCGTTCTTGAGCAGATCGGCGTCGTAACCCTTGCCGGCTTCCTTGTAGACCTTCGCGCTCCACCCGTCCGGGAGCGACACGGTCTTCACGAGCTGACGGCCCTGCGGCTCGCTCGTGCGCTGACGGTCCTGGTCGCCCGGCTTGGTCTCGTCGGTCGGCGGCTTCGTCTCGTCCCCCGGCTTGACCTCATCGCCCGGCTTCGTCTCGTTGCCCGGAAGGACCTGCTCCTGGCCGGTGTCCGGTGTGGCCGGGGAGTCGGCGAAGGCGTGCGTGGCCTGGAGGGACAGACCGGCTATGACCGCGGTGGCGACGGCGGCGGAGCGGACGGCGGTACGGCGGGTGGCGCGCATGTGGTGACTTCCTCGTGGCTCAGTGATCGTGTCTTGCCCTGTTTGTGCCCCTTTGCGGTGGCGACGGATATGAAGCTACGGAGGTCATGTCTGGGTCATGCGTAAGTAACGTAACGGTTCACCGCAAACCAGGGCACACCTCTGTAAAGCACCCCTGACCTGCGCTAATGCTCCGGAAGGCGGAGGGTCGTGCGGGCCCCGCCCCGCGCGCCCGCCCCGAACGTGACGTCGATCCCGAGCACCCCCGCCTGCCCCATCACGATCGTCAGACCCAGACCGTGCCCGCGTCCGCGCCCCGGATCCCCGGTGCGGAAGCGCTGTGGTCCTTCGGCCACCAACTCCGGCGGGAACCCGTCCCCTTGGTCCTCGACCGTGACCACCGGACCGTCCACGGTGAGCGTGACCGGCGGGCGGCCGTGCTTGTGCGCGTTGACGATCAGGTTGGCCAGGATGCGGTCGAGGCGGCGCCGGTCGGTGCGCACCACCACGTCCCGTACGACCTCGGTCTCCGCCTCCAGGCCGGTGCCGCGCACCGCGTGCTCCACCAGCGCGCCGAGCCGGTGCTCGGACAGCTCGGGCCGCTCGGCGCCCGCGTCGAGGCGCGAGATCTCCAGGAGGTCCTCGGTGAGGCCGCGCAGCGCCTGCAGCCGGTCGTTGATCATCTCCTTGGGGCGGCCCTCGGGGAGCAGCCCGGCCGCCGCGACCATCCCGGTCAGCGGGGTGCGCAGCTCGTGCGCCACGTCCGCCGTGAACCGCTTCTCCGACTCCAGGCGCCGCTGCAGCGACTCGGCCATGGTGTCCAGGGCGATGGCCACGTCCTGCACCTCGTCCCGACCGCCCTTGCCGGGCCGCCGCGGCCCCATCCCGACGCGCGCGTCCAGATCGCCGTCCGTGATGCGGCGCGCGACCGCGGCCGTCGCGGAGAGCCGGCGGCTGATGCGCGCGGCGAGGAAGAGTCCGGCGAGCGTCACCGCGCCCGCCGCGAGCAGCGACGAGCCGAGGATCGCGGTGTCGATGGTCTCCAGGCGCGAGCGCGTCGCCCCGTACGGCAGCCAGATCGTCAGCGCCTTGCCGTCCGCGGGCGCCGCGCTCCAGATCACCGCCTGGCCGTCCCGCTCGCCGACGACCGTGCCGCGCTTGCCGTCGGCGACCAGGGTGCGCAGCCGGCCGGGCAATTGGGGCGGGTCGAGGGCCGCGTGGTCGGGCATCGTCGTGCCGTACTCGTAGGCGCTCATCGCCTGGTCGAGACCGTCGCGCACCTCCTTGCGCATCTCGCCGACGACCTGGCGCGTGACCACGTTGTGCACGAGCACGCCGAGCACGGCCGCGACGGCGCAGCTCACCACCGTGATCACGAGCGCGATCCGCCAGCGCAGGCTCATCAGCCGGTCTCGGGGCAGGGCCGGTCGGGCCGCTCCGGCGCACGGCAGGTGTCGAGGGTGAGCTGCTGCAGGAACATCCCGCCGCGCCCGTCGTCCCACACGTAGTCCGATACGGAGACGTACGTGGGGTTGCTGGTCGGTTCGCGCACGGCCAGGTGGCCGGCCGCGACCTCGACGCCTTCGAGGACGGCGCGGCGCGAGAGGACGCGGACGACGGCCTTGTCCTCGGCCGTGTAGACGCGCAGTTCGCTCAGCCGGCCGTCGATGTCCACGGCCGTGATCAGCTCGTCCTTGCCGTCACCCGTGAGGTCGTGCAGGACCGGGGTGCGCACGGGGCACGCGGAGCCCTCGCACGCGGCGAGCTTCTTGGCGGTCGCCGGGTGCACGAGCCGCCCGGATCCCTTGTCCTTGCGCAGGTCCTCCGCGAGGTCCGCCTTGACGACGGCGAGCGGTTCCGCCTGGTGCATGTCACCGGACGTGACCGCCGCGAGCCCCGGCACCTTCGTCGGCTGACCCGCGCTCTGGCCGGGCGCGGCCGGGCTCGGGTGGATGTCCTGCCACAGGGAGAGGGGCGCGGTGACGGGCGCGGAGTCGCCCTCGGAGTGCAGCCCCTCGGCGTCGGTGCACCCGGCGCACAGGGACAGCGCGGCGCCGAGCATCAGGGCGGCGGGGGCGCGGCGGACGCCGAGGGGAGCCATGGGCCCATCCTCGCGAGAGGCCGCGGTGCGTACCCGGTGGCGGGGACCGTACGGGTGCGGAGGGGAGGGTGCGGGGTGATCCTTGCCTGACAGGCGTCCGAAATGCGGCATACGCCCGGCAGTGCGAGGAGACCGTCATGACCCAGCCGACCGACCCCAACGCCGGCTCGTCCGCCGACCCCAACGCCGGCTCGTCCGCCGACCCGAACGCGGGAACGTCCGCGGGCCCGGGCGCCGGGAAGTCCGCAGGCACCGACACCCATCCCGGCTGGGCCGCCGCCTCCGGAGGTCCCGCCCCGCAGCCGCCCGCGAGCGGCGCCAAGGCGGAGTGGGCGGTCGGCGGCACCATGTTCGCCGGCGTGATGATGGGCGTCGCGGGCATCGTCGGCGCCCTGCAGGGCATCGCCGCCATCGCCGACGACGACGTGTACACCCGTATCGGCGACTACGTCTTCTCCTTCGACCTCACCACGTGGGGCTGGATCCATCTGCTGCTCGGCATCGTCGTCGCGGTCGTCGGCTTCGGCATCCTCAAGAACCAGGACTGGGCGCGCGGCGCGGGCATCGGCATCGCGGCGCTCTACGTCGTCGAGTACTTCCTGTTCCTGCCGTACGCCCCCGTCTGGTCGGTGATCGCCATCGCGCTCGGCGTCTTCGTGATCTGGGCCCTGGCGACGGACCGGTAGCGGGCACCAAGGCCGCCGCAACGGATCCGGGCGCGGTCGCGTCCCCTAGTGAAGGGGCAACCAGGCGGAAAGGGGCGGGAGTTGGACGCCGTGACGCCCGGCCGTGCGCCGCTGGGGCGGCGGATCGCGCTCTGGGGCGCGGGGCTGGTGCTCGCCGGACTCACGGTGGTCATCGGCTGCCGTGTGCTCGACGTGGACGCCACCACGCCCGTACCGCAGCTGCTCGCCTTCCTGCCGTGGCTCCTTGTCCCCGCGGCGGCGGCCCTGCTGTGCGCGGCGCTGGTCCGCTGGCGCACGGGTATGGCCTGGTCCGTGCTCCTGCTCGTCGTCACGGCCTGGTTCCTGCAGCCGTACGACCCGGCCGCGACGACCGCGTCGGCCCGCGCGGACGGCGGGCGCGAGACAGCCCGCCTCACCGTCCTCACCTCGAACGTCCTCTTCGGCAAGGCGACTTCGGGCCTGGTCGAGGTCGTACGCGAGGAGCGCCCCGACCTCGTCCTCGTGCAGGAATGCGACGCGGCCTGCCTGGCCGCCCTGCGCTCCGGCCTCGACTACCCGTACGAGGAGGCCGTCCCGTCCCCTGGCTCGCACGGCTCGGCGATCCTCAGCCGCCACCCCCTGGAGCCCGCGCCCGGGATCCCCTCGCGTCTGGAGATGCCGGGGGCCGTGGTGACGGTCGCAGGGCAGCGGGTGCGGGTGCAGCTGGCGCACCCCGTGCCGCCCGTGCCGGGCGGGGTGGCGTTGTGGCGGCGGGAGTTGGCGGCGCTACGGGACTGGGTGGAGCGGCACCGTTCGTCCGGGCCGCTCGTGGTGGCCGGGGACTTCAACGCCTCACAGGACCACGCGGCGTTCCGCGCGCTCCTCGACGCGGGGCTGCGGGACGCGGCCGCCGTGGTGGGGCGCTCGCGCACCCCCACCTGGCCCGCGTCGCTGCCCCTGGGTGCCCAGATCGACCACGTCCTCGCCTCGCCCGCGCTGGTACCGCGCGCGGCCCGCTTCCTCGAACTCGCCGACACCGACCACCGGGCGCTGATGGTGGAGCTGGGGCTGCGGGCGGGGTGAGGGGCGCACTCCTGTCGCACTCCTGCCGGGGGGCGGGAAAGTCCGGGACCTTGTGCTCTGCCTTATAAGCGACGGTTGTCGTTTATATTCGAGCTATGACCGAAAAAGCCGGTGGTGAGGCTGCCGAGCGCGTGCACCGCGCCCTGGCCGTTCCTTCGCGACGGCGTCTGATGTCCCTGCTGCGGGAGGCGGACGGCCTGCTCGGCGTGGACGAGCTCGCGGCCGCCGCCGGCCTCTCGGTCACCACCGTCCGGCACCATCTGGCCGCGCTGGCCGATGCCGGACTGGTGCGGGCCACCGCCGCCGCGGGACCCGGGCGCGGCCGGCCGAAGCTCCGCTACACGGCCGTCCGCGCCGCCCCGGCCGACCCGGCCGCCGACGACACCGCGTACCGCGACCTCGCGACCGCGCTGGTGGACGCCCTCGCCGCCCAGTCCGCGCAGGGCCGCAAGCCCGCCGCTCGGGCGGCCGGGCGGGCCTGGGGCCGCCGCCTCACCGCGGCGTCCGAGGGCACCGCGGCCCCCGCCGAGCGGGTGCTCGCGCACGCCGCCCGGATGGGCTTCGCCCCCGAACCGGCCCCCGCGCCCGCGGGCACCGAACGGCTGCTGCTGCACGCCTGCCCGTACCGCGAACTGGCCCGGGAACGCCCCGAGATCGTGTGCGCCCTCCATCAGGGCGTCCTCGACGGCCTCCTGGAGCACAGCGGCACCACCGCCGCGCTCGTCCCCTTCGTCACCCCCGACCTCTGCCGCGCGGACCTGCACCCGAGTCCGCGCTGACCCCGTATCCCCTCACTGCGCAAATCCCCTTACTACGCAAATCCCCTTACTACGCAAGGAAGTTGCCCATGTTCGGCATGGCCATAGACACCGCCCTCGCCCCCGAGTCCCAGGGCCCCGCCCTCCGCCTCGACCCCGAGGGCGGCCCGTTCCGCAGCCTCGCCGCCGTCCGGATCCAGGTGCCCGCGCACGGCACCGTCCCGGCGCACGCGCACGGGGAGTCCGAGCTGCTGCTCACCGGCGTCACGGGGGTCGTCGAGGCGAGCTGCAAGTGCGGGACGAAGGTCGTCGAGCCGGGGACGTTCGCGATGCTGCCCGCGGGCAAGGAGATCACCCTGGTGAACCGAGGCGACGAGGACGCGACGCTGCTCGCCGTCTTCTCGCAGTCCGCCTTCACCGAACGCCTGCCGCGCGGCACGGCCCGCGGCTGCGGCTGCCAGGGCCACCACCACGACAGCTGAGCGCCCGACGGCGGCGGCCCGGGGCGGCCCCGGCCGCCCGTCGGTGCCCATAATGTGCGCATGCCCAGTCCAGGAGCCCCGGCCCACACCCCGCCCGAGTGGCTGGTCAGGACGCTGGGCACGCTGAAGCCGAAGCCCGCGCCGATCCCGTGGCCGGCCGTCTTCCGTGCCGCGGTCGCGATGAGCCTTCCGCTGGCGATCGGGCTGGCCCTCGACCACGTCGCGTACGGGGCCATCGCCTCGATGGGCGCGCTCTCCGGCGTCATCGGCGACACCGCGTCCGCGTACCGGATGCGGGTCATCAACATCGCCGTGCCGCAGCTCGTCGGCGCCATCGGCATCACCCTCGGCTCGCTCGTGTTCGGGCAGGGCTGGTGGGCGGTCGCGGTGGTCACGCTGGTCGCGCTGGTCTCCGGGATGATCTCGACGATCGGCGCCGTGGCCTCCGTATCCGGGCTTCTGCTGCTGCTGAACGCGATCGTCGGGGCCGGTCTGCCGATGCCAGGACCCTGGTGGCTCGCGCCGCTCCTGATGACCGGCGGCGGGCTGCTCGTCCTCGCGCTCGCGCTGCTCGCCTGGCCGCTGCGGCAGGGCCGTGCGGAGCGGGCCGAGGTGGCCGAGGCGTACCGGCATGCGGCCGCGCTCCTGGAGGCGGCCGCCGGGGAGCCGGAGGGGTACGAGGACGCGCGGCAGGCCGTCACGCAGTCCCTCAACCAGAGTTACGACCTGGTGCTCGCCCGCCGCACCCTCGACCACGGCCGCAACCAGGACCTGGTGCGGCTCGTGACGCAGCTCAACGCGCTGACGCTGATCGTCGAGGCCGCGCCCGCCGCCCATCTGAGCGGCCGTCCGCTGCCGCCCGAGGTGCCCGCCGCCGTCCGCGCGCTCGCCGACGGGGTCGAGCACGGCGACCCGGAGTCGGTCACGCTCGCGCTGCCGCCCGCCGAGTCCACCGCGGGCCGCGCCGTGGAGCACGCGGTGCAGCACGCCGCCGAAGTCCTCGTGGACGAGGACCTGCACAACGCGGACGACCGCCTCGGCACCCCGGGCGCCCTCTCCCAGCGCGCCCGGCGTGCCGCGCGCAACGTCCTGATCTCCGCCGAGTCCTGGCGCTACGGACTGCGCCTGGCCCTGTGCATCGGCATCGCGCAGGCCCTCGTCTCGCTGGTCGAGGTGGAGCGCTCGTACTGGGTCGCCCTGACCATCACCTTCGTCATGAAGCCGGACTTCGGCTCCGTCTTCTCGCGGGCCGTGATGCGCGCGGTCGGCACCGCCGCGGGTCTCCTGGTCGCCGCGGCCGTCCTCGCCGAGGTACCGCGCGGCTGGTGGGACGTGCTCGTCCTGGCCGTCCTCGCCCCGCTGATCCCGGCGCTGACGCCGCGCGGATACGGGTACCAGACGGCGGCCATCACGCCGGTGATCCTGCTTCTGTCGGACACCATGAACCAGCAGGGCTTCGGGCTCGTGATGCCCCGCCTCTACGACAGCCTCATCGGCTGCGCCATCGCGCTCGTCGCCGGGTATCTGCTGTGGCCGGAGAGCTGGTCGACGCGGATCGGGGACCGGCTCGCGGACGCCGTCGCCGACACGGCCCGCTATGTGGAGATGGCCTTCCTCGACCCCTCCACGCCGGGTGTCCCGGACCCCGCGGCCCGGGCCCGGATGCGCCGCCGCCTCTTCCGCGATCTGTCCACCGTGCGCTCGGAGTTCCAGCGCGCCCTCACCGAGCCGCCGCCCACCGGGCCGCGGGCCGCCGCCTGGTGGCCGCTCGTCGTCGCGGTCGAGCGGGTCGTGGACGCGACGACGGCCGCCCGCGTACGCATCCGGCACGGCGCGCCCCGCCCGGCCCCGCAGGAGTCGGCCGAACTCTGCCGCCACCTGGAGGAACTCGCCGCGGGCCTGCGGGACACGGACACCTTGGAGGCCGTCTGCGTCCCGCTCCCGGAGGGCGACGACGACTCCGTCCTCGCCCCGCTCCGCCGCGAGATCCAGGCGGCCCGCGCCATCGCCTCACCGACGAGCACGTCGAAGAACCGGACGAGCCCGCCGCACGCTTCCTAGCCGAGCCCGCCGCACACGACTCAGCCGAGCCCGTCCAGGAACCCCCGCAGCGCCGCGTTGAACGCCTGCGGCTTCTCCAGGTTCGGCATATGGGCCGCTCCCTCCACCACGCACAGCGTCGAGTCCGGCAGCGCGGCGTGCATGGCCTCCGCGTCGGAGACCGGGGTGTACGCGTCGTCGCGGCCGACCACGACCAGGGACGGGCAGGTGACGCGGGTCAGCAGGTCGCGGTAGTCCGGGCGTTCGGCGCGGCCGCGCAGGGCCGCCGCCGCGCCCTCGGGGGCGGTCGCGGTCATCATCCGCAGGACGTGGTCCGCCACGGACGGTTCGGCGTCCGGTGCCACCATCTTGTAGAGCACGTCGTCGGCGTACGGCTTCAGGCCCTCCCGTACGACACGGTCGGCCAGTTCGCGCCGCCACGCCTTGCCGTCCTCGGTCTCGGCGGCCGGGAAGGTGTCCGCGAGGACGAGGCCCCGGACGCGGGAGCCGTACTGGCGGTAGCCGTCCATGACGATCTGCCCGCCCATGGAGAGCCCGCCGAGCACGAACTCCCCGATGCCCAGATGGTCGACGAGCGCCAGGACGTCCGCGGCGAACACGTCGAGCGTGGTCTTCCCGGGGACGACCGTGGACGCGCCGTAGCCGCGCAGGTCGGCTGCCACGACCCGGAAGTCACGGGAGAACTCCGCGATCTGGGGTGCCCACATGGAGCGGTCGAAGGGGTGCCCGTGGACGAGTACCAGCGCGGGGCCGGTCCCCTCGTCCTCGTAGCCGATCTCTATGCCGTTGAGCTGTGCGGTCGCCATACGCGAGAGGTTAGGCGAGCCGCGGCGGCCGCCCAACGGGATAAGTCCGGCCCCCGCCGGCTCGCGTCGGCGCCCGCCGGGTCAGATCCACCCCCGCCGCGTCGCGATCACCCCGGCCTGGAAGCGGTTCGCCGCGCCCAGCTTGTCGTTGAGCGCGCTGATGCGGCGGCGCATCGTGCGCACCGACCAGCCGAGCTGGCGCGCGATGGCCTCGTCCTTGAGCCCGGCGACCAGGAGCGTCAGCATCCGCCGGTCGTCCTCGCCGAGCGGGTCCTCGGCGGGCGCATCCAGCGGGGTGGCCGTACGCCAGCACAGCTCCCAGTAGTCGACCAGGCTGTCGAGCAGCGCCGACTGCCGCAGCACCGCGGCCCGCACCTCGCCCTCGAAGTCCAGGGAGAGCGGCAGCAGGGCGAGCTTGCGGTCGGCTATCGCCAGTTTCACGCGCAGGCCGGGCAGCACCCGCGCCTCCTCGCCGCGCGACACCAGTTCGCGGATGTCGCCCAGCACGCCGGGCCACTCCAGCGCCTCGGGCGCGTACACGGCCCGGTAGCGCACTCCGCGTGTGAGCGCCGTCGCCTCCACGGGGTTGGAGGTCGTCAGGGCGTACGGGGGACGGTCCAGGGTGATGACCTCCTCGCGCGCCTCCTGCTGGAGCCGGACGAACCAGCGCCCCAGGGCCTCGCTGCCGACGACGACTTCGACCTCCTCCGTACCGCCGGACTGGGCCGCGTCGAACAGCCGGGACAATTCGCCCGCGGCCTCACGGACCGTGTCGAGTTCGGCGGTACGGGAGCGGACGAGCGCATCGATCGCGGCACCGGGCTCAATTGCCGCATACCGTCTTCGGTTGCCCGAAAGCCGTCCCACCAGGCCGAGTTCGCGCAGCCGGTCCAGGGCGCGGGCCGCACGGTCCGCCGAGCACTCCAGGGGCTCGGCGAGATCGGCGGGCGCGGCGGTGTGGCGGACCAGGACCTCGCGGTAGACGCGCTCGTCGAAGGGATCGACGCCGGCCGCGGTGAGCTGGGTGCGGACCGTGTCGGGTGGTTCGTGGGACATGCGGGGATGGTGGCCCGTGTGTGCCAGGGACCGCAATGGGCCAGACCGAATCGTTGTCTGGACCACTTGTTTCCGCATAGGACAGAAGCGGCACGCCGCGCGAGGCCTGTGGGGGGTTTCGCGCGGCGTGCGCCATCCCGTCGGAAAGCCGCAGTTCAGGACCGTACGGCCACGGCGTCGATCTCGAACCGCATCGCGGGCAGCGCGAGCGCCGCGACCCCCACCAGCGTCTGCGCGGGCAGCTCCGTGCCCCACACCGCGTGCAGATGCTCGAGCAGGATGTGCAGCTTCGTCTCGTCGTGATCGGTGATGTACGTGCCGATGCGTACGACGTCGCCGTAGCCGAGCCCGGCCGCTTCGAGCGCCGTCCCCAGGTTCGCGAGCGCCTGCGCGACCTGCGCGTCGAAGTCCTCCGAGACGACGGCCCCGCTCACGTCGGAGGCGTACTGCCCCGCGATGTACACGGGTTGGCCGGGCGCGGTCGCGATGTGCGTGTAGCCGTAGGCCGAAGGGTCGTGCAGGGCGGGCGGGTTGAGAAGGGTGCGGGTCATGACGGGGTTTCCTTCCGGTGAGCTGGTGCGGTGCGCAGCGCCCGTACGGACACGAAGGCCGCCGCGAGCGTGAGCAGGGCCGCAGCGGCTGGTGCCGCGGCGGGGGCGAAGGCATCGACGAGGCGGCCGCCTAGCAGCGCGCCGAGGGCGATGGAGAGACAGAAGACGCTGACGTTCAGGGCGGTGACGGCCTCCACGGCCTCGGGCGCGGCGGCCAGGAACCAGCTCTGCAGCGCCACCGAAACGCCGCCGTACGCGAGCCCCCACGCGAGGAGCAGCACGGCGCCGGTGACACCGCCGCCGGGCAGCGCGGCGAGCGCGGCGAGCACCGTCGTGAGGGCCGCGGCGATGAGCAGCAGCCGCCGCCCGCCCAGGGATCCGGCGAGGAAGTTCCCGCCGACCCCGCACACCCCGTACCCGAGCAGCAGCCACCCCACCGCACCGTCCGGAACCCCGAACTCCTCGGTGAGGACGGGCCGTACGAAGGTGTACGCGAGGAAGTGGGCCGTGACGAGGAGCCCGGTGAGGGCCAGTCCCGTGCGGACCTTGCGGTTCGTACGGAGGAGACCGGTCAAGTCCCGGACGGAGAGCGACCGTTGGGCGGGCAGCGGCGGCAGGAGGACGAGGAGCGCGCCGAGCACCCCGAGCGCGAGCACCGCGACGGCGGCGAACGGGAGCCGCCAGCCGCCCAGATCGCCCGCGAGCGTGCCCGCCGGCACCCCGAGCACGGACGCCGCCGAGACCCCGCCGAAGATCACGGCGGTCGCCCGGCCCACCTGCGCGGCGGGTACGAGCCGCAGGGCCAGCCCGCCCGCGAACGCCCAGAAGCCGCCGATCGCGACGCCGAGCAGTACCCGCGCCCCGAGCAGGTACGCGAAGTGCCCGGCCAGGGCGGACACGGCGTGCGCGGCGGCCACCAGGCCGGCCAGGGCGGCCAGGACGAGCCGCCGGTCGAGCCGCCCCGAGGCCACGGTCAGCAGGGGCGCGGCGAGCGCGGCGACCAGGCCGGGGACGGTCACGAGCAGTCCCGCCGTGCCGTCCGAGACCCCCAGCTCCGTACCGACCGGCGTGAGAAGGCCGACCGGCAGGAGCTCGGCGGTCATTACGGTGAAGATGCCGAGGGTGACGGCGGCCACGGCGAGCCATCCGGCCACGGCTGTTTCCTTCGTCCTTACCTGGACATTCGACATCCAGAATTACCCCCTGTTCCTGGCCCCCGCGGCGGGGGCATGGCTTCAGCTGTTCTCGAACCAGCGCCGGATCGCCCCGGGCGCGTTCGGCGCCCGCCGCTCCGCGCGCTCGCGGACGTCGTCGAGCGTGCGCCCGGCCAGTTCCTTGCGCCAGGCCAGCTCGGCGGCGGCCATCGACTCGGCGATGGCGCACGGCAGGGGGTACGCCGACTCCGGCAGCGCGCCCGGGCCCTGCTTGCGGATCTCCGCGCAGCGGAAGGCCTCGTCGGGGCCCTCGATCGCCGTCACGACATCCATCAGCGTGATCCGCTCCAGCGGCCTGGCCAGCCGGAAACCGCCCTTCGGGCCGGGTGCCGAGGAGACGATCCCGGCGCGGGCGAGCGCCTGGAGCTGCTTGTTGAGGTACGCGGTGGGCAGCGCGTGGTACGCCGCGAGCCGGGCCGCGGTGACCGCGCGGTCCTCGCCGATCCACGCGAGATTGAGGCAGCTGTGCAGCGCCCACTCCACGCCCTCGTTCATCTTCATAATCTGGATGCTAGATGTCCAGGATAGGTGACGCAAGCCCGCTTACACCCGCGCGTACCACCCCCGCTGGCGGCCCGCACCTCGGTCACTGAGCGTGGGAAGGGTGCACAGGACTCGGGGAACCATCGCGGTGGTGCTGCTCGTGCTCGCCTGTGTCCTGACCCCCCTCGGTGCGCTGTCGACCTGGGCGAAGTACCAGATCGGCGACACCGACAACTACGTCGCCGCGATGGCGCCGCTCGCCTCCGACCCCGATGTGCAGGACGCGGTCTCCACCGCAGTCGCCGACGAGATCGGCCGGAACATCGACGCGGGGCCGCTGCAGGAGACGCTGACGGAGTTCATCCGGCAGGCGGTCGGCTCGTTCACGGACACGGCCGCCTACCGGACCGCCTGGGACGCGGCGAGCCGCGCGGCGCACGAGGCCGTGCAGCAGGCGCTGAAGAGCGGCGACGACGGCAGTGTCGTGATCGACCTCGCGCCGATCACCCAGCAGATCAAGGACCAGCTGGTGGCGGACGGGGTGCCGTTCGCGCAGCGGATCCCGGTGCAGCACACCGAGGTCGAGGTCATGAAGTCCAAGGACATGGTGTTTCTGCGGAAGGGGCTGCACATGCTGCAGGTCGCGGGGATCTGGCTGCCCGTCGCGGCCGTCCTGTGCGCTGTCGCGGGCATCGCGCTCGCGGTACGGAGACGGCGCGCGGTGATCGCCACCGCGCTCGGGGTCGCGCTCGCGTCGGCGCTGCTCGGCCTCGCGCTGTGGATCTCGCGCCGGCTGACGCTCTCCGATCTGCCGCCGGACGTCTCCAAGGGCGCGGCCGGCGCGGTCTTCGACGCGCTCACGTCGAGCCTCAGGACGGCGGTGTGGGTCATCGTGGCGGTCGGTCTCGTGGTGGCGCTCGTCGTGTACCTGACGCGGAGGGTGCCGGGACTGCGGCGCTGAGCCGTGCCCCCAGAAGCCGAGGGCGTCCGCAGGAGTTGCCGTCGCCCCGTCGCCGGTGTGCCCTGGAAGAAGGGGGTACCGGAGAGGACGACCTCATGGCACATGCGGCACCCCGGCCCACCGGGATCAGGACCAGCGGCATAGGCGGCGGCGCGCTCACCAAGCTCGCCCCCGTGTTCGCCCTCGTCTACGGCTACTGGGCCGCGGCGAACCACCGCTCGGGCGGTCCGATCACCGCCGGTGACGTCTGGCTCGGCATCATCTCGACCGTCGTCTTCGGCGCGGTCTACCTCGGCGTGCTCCGCCTCGCCCCGCGCCTGCCGCGCGAGATGCGCGCCTTCGCCTGGGGTGCCTTCGCGGGCATCGCCTTCGGCTGGCTCTACAGCCTCACCGACGCCAGCGTCCTGCGCAGCATCTGCATGGCCGGCCTCTTCGGCGCGGCCGTCGCCTGCGCCGCGTTCTACCGCTTCTACACGACGGAGGACTGACGGACTACGCGAGGTGGCGGGGACCGTCGGTCCCCGCCACCTCGGGCCGCAGCGGCACGCCGCTCCGGCCGCACCGGGCGCGGTCAGCGCCACTGCTCCCGGCACGCGTCGCACCAGTCGTCGTTCCGGCACGGGTTGTTGTGATCGTGGCGGTGGTTGTCGCGGTGCTGGTTCCAGGAGTCGTTCCCTGAGGGCCGCCATTCCCCGCAGTCCGGGACGCCGCGGCTCGTGGACATGTACGCACCGCTCGCCCAGGCCCGCTCACCGGTCAGCCAGAACCAGGACGCGTTCCCGTTGATCTTCTCGCCGTAGACCCCGCACTTGATGCGGTCGCTCGCCCCGTGCGACATCTTGCCGACCACCTTGGACCAAGTGTTGGGCTCCGCACGCAGGTTGAGGCTGCCGGAGACCACCGTGCCCCAGATCGGGCCGTCCTCCCAGGCGGGTGCCACGGTGGCGGCGGCGGGCGCCGCGGCAGCGGATGGTCCCGCCGCCGAGACCGTCAGCGCGCCGGCCGCGAGAACCGCGGCGGACAGGGTGCGCAGGACCGGGGAAGTGCGCATGATCGCCCTCCTTCACCCCTCGGGGACCCCCACCTCAAGCAAATCCCCCATTCGGCCGAGCTGCCACCCGAGCCGCAGGTCACGGGCGTGCACAGGCCCCGCGCGACGGGCCGCGCGGCCCGCCAGATCCGATCTGGCGGACTGCCTGGCGGCATCGCGCGCCTACGGGGTGAGAGGCGGTACGAGGACGGGGACGAGGGAGGCCGGACCATGCGGGATGACAACGATCGCCCCCTCGACGTCGCCGTCATCATCGGCTCCACACGCGAGGGGCGGGTCGGCGCGGACGTGGCGCGCTGGTTCACGGAGCGGGCGGGCAAGCGGGACGATCTGCTGCTCGATGTGATCGACCTCGCCGACTACCCGGATTTCCCCGGGAGTTACCCCGCCACCCCGAACGGCGCCATGGCCCATTTCACGGACCGGATCGCCCGCGCGGACGGCTTCGTGATCGTGACGCCCGAGTACAACCGCAGCTTCCCTGCCTCCCTCAAGCAGGCCGTCGACTACGCCTACGACGAGTGGCACGCCAAGCCCGTCGGCTATGTCGCCTATGGCTACGACAGCCGGGGACTGTACGCGGTCGAGCACTTGCGCTGCGTATTCACCGAGCTGCATGCGATGAGTTTGCGGGACACGGTCGGTCTGCATCTCGTCGGGGAAGACCCGGGGACCGAGCGACCGGGCCCAGGACCGTACGGGGACCGCGCCGACCGGGCCGCCACCGCCCTGCTCGACCAGCTCGTGTGGTGGGGGCTCGCGTTGCGGGACGCACGGGCCCGGCGCCCGTACACCTCATGAACCGCCGTACGACATGAGACCAGGCACCTCCTGAACGGCCTCCTGAACCGCACGAACACCTCCGGAAGGAACGGAAGATGAGCAAGAACACCTCTGCATCGTCAGGAGGTCTGGCGATCGAGACCGCGGGTCTGGTGAAGACCTTCGGCGACAACCGCGCTGTCGACGGCATCGACCTCGCCGTCCCGGCGGGCACCGTCTACGGAGTCCTCGGCCCCAACGGCGCCGGCAAGACCACGGCGGTCAAGATGCTCGCCACCCTGCTCCGCCCCGACGGCGGCGAGGCCCATGTCTTCGGCCACGACGTCGTGCGCGAGGCCGACGCGGTGCGCAGCCGGGTCAGCCTGACCGGGCAGTACGCGTCCGTGGACGAGGACCTCACCGGCACCGAGAACCTGGTGCTCCTGGCCCGTCTGCTGGGCCACTCCAAGCCCGCCTCGTACGAGCGCAGCGCGCAGCTCCTGGAGGCCTTCGGCCTGACCGAGGCGGCCGCGCGGCAGGTGAAGAACTACTCGGGCGGCATGCGGCGCCGTATCGACATCGCCGCGTCCATCCTCAACACCCCCGACCTGCTCTTCCTCGACGAGCCGACCACCGGCCTCGACCCGCGCAGCCGCAACCAGGTCTGGGACATCGTGCGCGCGGTCGTCGCGCAGGGCACCACGGTCCTGCTGACCACGCAGTACCTGGACGAGGCCGACCAGCTGGCCTCCCGTATCGCCGTGATCGACAAGGGCAAGGTCATCGCCGAGGGCACGAAGGGCGAGCTCAAGGCGTCGGTCGGCGCCGGTTCCGTGCACGTACGGCTGCGGGACGCACACCAGCGGCCCGAGGCCGAACAGCTCCTGAAGCTGGCCCTCGACGCCGCCGTCACCCTGGAGCCCGACCCGGTCGCGCTGACCGCGCGCGTGGGCGGCGCGGGCAATGGCGAGGCCGCCGCCGAGCAGGCCTCGCGCGCGCTGGCCGAGCTGGCCCGCGCCGGAATCACCGTCGACAACTTCTCGCTCGGCCAGCCGAGCCTGGACGAGGTCTTCCTCGCCCTCACCGACAAGAAGCCCGAGTCCGGCCAGGAGTCGGCGCTCGCCGAGGAGGCAGCAGCATGAGCACCGCGACGACCACCACGACCGAGACCGCCGACCTCGCCCCGGTCTCCACCGAATCCCTCGCCGAGTTGCTCATCGCCAAGGAGCGGCCGCCACGGCCCAGTGCGTGGTCCGCTTCCCTCGCCTTCGGGTGGCGGGCCATCCTGAAGATCAAGCACGTGCCCGAGCAGCTCTTCGACGTGACCGCCTTCCCGATCATGATGGTCGTGATGTACACGTACCTCTTCGGCGGTGCGATCGCGGGCTCGCCGAGCGCGTACATCCAGCAACTGCTGCCCGGCATCATGGTGATGAGCGTCGTGATGATCACGATGTACACGGGCATCGCGGTCAACACGGACATCGAGAAGGGTGTCTTCGACCGCTTCCGCACGCTGCCGATCTGGCGGCCCGCGCCGATGGTCGGCTACCTCCTGGGTGACGCCCTGCGCTACGCGATCGCGTCGGTCGTGATGCTGGCCGTCGGCCTCATCATGGGCTTCCGTCCCGACGGCGGCTTCGTGGGCGTGGTGCTCGGCATCGCCCTGCTGATCCTCTTCTCGTTCGCGTTCTCGTGGATCTGGACCATGTTCGGTCTGCTGCTGCGCAGTGAGAAGTCGGTGATGGGCGTCAGCATGATGGTCCTGTTCCCGCTGACCTTCCTCAGCAACATCTTCGTCTCCCCGACGACGATGCCCGGCTGGCTGCAGGCCTTCGTCAACAACAGCCCGATCACCCACCTCGCCTCCGCGGTCCGCGGCCTGATGGCGGGCGACTGGCCGGCGGCGGACATCGCCTGGTCGCTGGGCTGGGCGGGCCTGCTGCTCCTCGTGTTCGGGCCGATCACGATGCGGCTGTACGCGAAGAAGTAGGGCGGCCTGTACGGCGATGGGGCGGGGCGGATCCTTCCGCCCCGCCCCTTCGCGTGCGGAGCCCTTCCGCCGCTCGCTCCCGCCCGCGCTACAGCCGCCACCCCGGCACCGGCTCCCCGGGCCGGTACGCGCACACCGCCCCCGTGCTCACCGCATCCCGCAGATGCGCGGCCAGCGCCGGGTGGCGGTCGTCGAGGCGGCGGAGGGTGTCGCGGATCCGGGCCGTGACGGCCTTGCGGGCGCGCTCCGCCTCGTCGCCGAGACGGCGGGTGCGGCCGCCGAGACCGGCCGCGCGGCGCAACTCGTCGAGCAGCGCGGTCCGTTCGGCTTCGAGAGCGGGGCGGTGGGCCTCGGAGGCCTCGTCGATCGCCGTGTCCAGACGGGAGAGATGCGCGCGGTAGCGGCGCTTCGCCTCGTCGTCGAGGACCGGGTCGCCGCCCAGCGAACTCGCCGCCACCGCCTGCGCCCCGCCCTCGGGCGCGAGCAGATGCGTGGCCGGTACGTCGGTGCCGGGGCGGCTGATGAGCAGCCGCAGATCGCGCAGGCCCTTGGCGTCGGGCATCGCGACGGTCGTCCCGTCGTACGTGAGCTGCCAGACCGCGCCGTCGAAGCGGAACTCGTGGGCCGGACGGTCCGGGGTGATGGACGCCAAGTCCTTGATCCGGGCGACCACTTGGCGCATCCCGATCGCGTCCGCCTCGCGGCCCACCTGCGCCGCGAGCGCCGACGCGCCCGGGCGGCCGCGGGCCGCCTCGACCTGGGCGAGACGGGAACGGGCCTCCAGGGCCCAGGGCCGTGACTGGAGGAGGTCGGCCGAGCGGGCCGCGGCCGTGAAGCCGTCCGCCGCCTCGTCGAGACGGCCGAGCGCCTGGTCGCACAGGGCGATCCAGTGCGCGAAGGGGCCGCTGATGTCCCAGCCGAACATCGACACCGCCCAGTGCTCCGCGTACGGCAGCATCGCCTCGCGCGCCCGCGCGCACAGCTCCGGATCACCGGAGGCCGCCGCGGCCTGCGCCTGAAAGCGGAGCCGCAGCGGCAGGAAGCCCTGGTCGCTCTCGGCACCGCGGTCGAGCAGCTCACGGGCGTACGTGATCGCCTCGGTCAGCTCCGCGCCGGATCCACCGGATCCACCGGATCCACTGGACCCGCCAGATCCACCCGAGCCGCCGGATCCCCCCGAGCCGCTTGACCCGCCGGATCCCCCCGAGCCCGGACGGCCCACCGCGCCCGCCAGGCCCGCGCGCTCCACCGCCGTGATCCCCTCCACGATCCGCTTGATCCACGGCAGCGGCGCGGGCGTCACGTCCTCGCGGCCCTGCAGCAGCGAGAGGGTCCAGCGGTGGTGGTCGAGGAGCGGCACCATGTAGTCGCCGCCGTGCCGGTCGCGCTCCGCGAGGCCGGCCGCCTCCGCGAGATGCGCCTCCGACTCGGCGAAACGGCCGGCGAGGGCCGTGATGATCGCCTGGTCCACGGCGGCCCCGATGTCCAGGCGCGGCAGATCCGCCTGCTCGGCCATCGCCACGTACGCGCGGAACTCGGTGAGATAGCGCGGATCGCCGAGCTCGACGAGGCCCACCCAGGTCAGCGCCCGCGCGAAGTGCTCGCCCTGGACATCGCCCGACCGGCGGGTCAGGGCGGTCAACTCCTCGACCAGCGCGACCCGTTCGGCCGCCGTGCCCGGGCCCCAGATCGCGTGGTGGCGCGCCCACAGGCTGAAGCCGAGCGCCTCGTCGTCGCCGTGCCGCCGCGCGAGGACGGCCGTACGGATGCTCAGCTCCTGCGCGAGCTGCTCTGCGCTCAGCTCCGCCGATCCCCGCGCGCCGAGCGCCTGGTGCGCCTCGCGCAGCAGGTCCTCGACGGTGCCCTGGCGCAGTTCGGGCATCGGATGCCAGTGCCCGTGCAGCGACAGCGCGACCCGCGCGAGCAGCTCCGCCGAGCCGAGCGCACGGGCCTGGTCGACGGCCTCCTCGAACTCACGGCGCGCGTCCTGCGGCGCCGCGCCGTGCCGCAGCGCGTCGGCCAGCGCGAGCCGGGCGATCACCTGCAGCCCCGGGTCGGGCAGCCCGGCCGAGCGCTCAAGAGCCCGGCGCAGATGCGTGAGTTCCTCGTCGGTGGCGATCCGCGAGGCCGCGTCCTGGGCGGCTTCGCGCAGCAACTGCACCGCCGTCTCGGCGGGCACCGCGTCACCCGCCGCATACGCGTGCCGCGCCGGCTCGCCCGCGTGCAGCCGCGCGGCCACCGACGGCAGCTGCTCCCACGCCCGGACGACAGCGGCGTGCCGCTCCTTCAACTCGCCCTCGTCCAGCGCCTCGTACAGCGTCTCCCGGACGAGATCGTGCACGAACCCGAACCGTCCGCCGCCGTGCGCGACCACGAGCCGCGCGGTCACCGCCTGGTCGAGCAGCCGGTCCACCTGCGCGGCCGGTGCGCCCGCGACCGCGGCGAGCACCTGGCGGTGGAACGCGCGGCCGAGCACCGAGCCCGTCGACAGGAGCCCGGACACGGGCTCCGGCAGCAACGCGAGGCGGCGGCGCACCATCTCGCGCACGCCGGGCGCGATGGCGTCCACGGACCCGCCGCTCGCCCACAGCCGGGCGGTCTGCTCGACGAAGAACGGATTGCCGCCCGTGCGGCGGTGCACCGCGGCGACCAGGTCGCCGGAGGGCCGCTGCCCGGCCGTGCGTTCCATCAGCGCGCCGGTCCCGGCCTCGTCGAACCCGGTCAGCGTCACCGTCGTCGCCTTCGCGACCAGGGGCAGCATCAGCTCCCGCAGCGGATGCCCCTCGGCCTCCACCTCGGCGTCCCGGTACGTGCCGACGAGCAGCAGCCGCTCGAACCAGGCGTGGCCGGCGGCGAATTCGAGGAGCTTGAGGGAGGCGGGATCGGCCCAGTGCAGATCGTCGAGGACGAGCATCACGGGCCGCTCCTGCGAGACGGCCACCAGCGCGCTGGTCACGGCGTCATGCAGCGCGAACGCCCCCGGGTCATCCGCACCGGCACCGCCCGCCCGCGCCCGCACCTCGCCGAGCAGCACCCCGAGCCCGTCGCCCGCCGCCTCCTCGGCGAGAGCGGCCTCCTCGGGCGTGGCCCAGCGCTTCAGGGCCCGCACGACCTGCACCCACGGCCAGTACCCGGGCGCGCCCCCGGACTCCCAGCACGCCCCGGGCAGCACGAGGACACCCTGCTCGCGGGCCTGCTGCGCGGCCTCGCCGACCAGGGTGGTCTTCCCGATCCCGGGCTCGCCCGTGACAAGGAGCAGCCCGCCGTGCGTCTCCGCGGTCCGGTCGATCTCCGTACGCAGGACACGGGCCGGGTGCTCGCGCCCGATCAGTGCGGGGGTCATGCCTGGAACGATAGGCGGCGGCACTGACACCGGCCTGTCGTTTCCGCGCGCGGGGACCTGCACCCCGTACACAGAGAGGCATGTGTCATTACTGCGGCTGCCGGGACATCCCGCTGATCAAGGAATTCATCGCCGAGCACGAGCGGGTCACCGACGCGGCGGGAGACGCGCTCCGCGCGCTGGAGCACGGGAACGTGGAGCGGGCCCGCGAACTCGTCACCGTCATGGCCGCCGAACTGGCCTCGCACTGGTCGGGCGAGGAGAACGGGCTCTTCGCGGTGATGCGGGACGACCCCGAGTACACGGACTACATCACCGACCTCGTACGCGAACACCGCGAGCTCTCCGCACTCCTGCCCGCCCTCGACCTGACGGACCCCGCGGACGTCCACACGCTCAAGGAGGCGGTCCACGAGCTGCACCTGCACATCGCGAAGGAGGAGGACGGCCTGTTCCCGGCCTCCCTCACCGCGCTGTCGGGCGAGGACTGGAACCGGTCGATGGCGGCGTGGCGGGAGGCGCACCCCGGGGAGGGCGCGCTGTGAGGATTGCGGTGGCGTACCCGGGGTGCCAGTGGTCAGCTCAGCGCGTACCGCTGCTTCAGCGCCGCGGCCTGCGCCCGGGCGCGGTCCCGGTCGGTGACGAGCCGGCCGATGCTCGTGTCGACCTGCTCGCGGTCGTAGCCGCGGCGCACGATCGTGAGGCCCTGCGTCGGCACACCCTCCGGTGACGGCGGGAACGAGAGGTCCGCGGCATCGGGGAGCGGCTCCTGCGGGAACAGCTTCCCGACTTTCTCCCGCAGCGCGACAAGCTCCGCAAGCGCCCGCTCGCGCTCGGCGACGAGCGTGCTGATGACTGCGTCGACCTCGGCACGGTCGTACCCACGGCGTACGAGTTCGAAGGCGAAGGACAGAGACATGATCTCCTCACGGGCCGCTGCGTCGGGGGTCGTCCGAGCGTAGCCGGGGGCGGGGAGGCTCAAGGAAGCCGCCAAGCGGCGCGGCATAAGCGAGGCCGAGATCATCCGCCAGGGCATCCACCTGGCCGCGATGGCGAACCGTGTGTGGGACGAGCCGCTCTTCTCGCGCACCTTCGAAGGGCCCGGACGGACGCTCTCGAAGGGCGAGGTGCGCGACACGGTGGCGGACGCCGTGCAGCGTGAGGCAGACTCCGGAACCACCGCGTGATCATCGTCATCGCCGACACTTCGGGCCTGCTGGCGGCTCTGGACTCCACGCACCCCGAGCACGAGGCGGCGGGCGAGGCGATCCTCGCCGCAGGCCTGCTCGTTCTGTCCCCGCTGTTGCTGGCCGAACTCGACCACGTCGCGACCCGTGAGCTGGGCAGGGAGGCCGCGATCAGTGCGATCGACGACATCCGCGGCTGGATGCGGCGAGGTCGTGTCATCGCGCCGGAGATCACGGAAGAGCACCTCGGTGCGGCCCAGTCCGTCCGCGCTCGCTGTCAGGACCTCGACCTCGATCTGGCCGACGCGGTGAACATGGCCCTTGCCGCCGACTACGACACGGACGCGATCCTCACGCTGGACCGGCGCGACTTCCGCGCGGTCCGCCCGCTGAGTCGGCACAAGGCGTACCGGATCCTGCCGGACGACCTGCCCCTGTAGGGCACCGGTACGTTCACCGCACCCGGTCCGCTCCCGCACCCCCGTAGTGCGCCGCCAGCCCCGCCGCCCGCCGCCCCAGCGCCTCCCGCAGGGATTCCGGTGCGAGGGCCTCCGCGTCCGTGGCGAGCTGCCACAGGGCCCACTCCGCGTGGCGGGCGTCCTGGAACGTGGCCTCCAGGACCGACCAGCCCTCCCCGTCCGCCTCTTCGCGGTGGACGGCGAGTGCCGTCCCGAGCAGTTCCTCGCGGCGGGCCCGCTTCAGCCGTACGCGCACGGTGAGTTGACCGCCGCCGCCGTACCGGAACCGCGTGGCCCGTTCCTGCCAGGTCCGTTCGAGATCGACGCGGGCGGGCCGGTCGGCCGGTGCGTCGAGTTCCTCGGCGGCCCGGATGCGGGACAGGCGGTAGGTACGGTCCGCTCCGGCGCGCAGCGCGAGCAGATAGCCCTTCTCGCGTACGGTCACCAGGCCCACCGGGTCGACGGTGCGCCATGCCGGGGCCTCGTCGGCGGCCGCGTACTCGATCCGGAGACGGTGCCCGGTGAGGACCGCGCCGCGCACCACGGAGAGGACGGCGTCCGGCACCTCCTCGACGGCCGGCCGGCGCGCGAGGAGATCCGTCCCGGGGTCGATCAGCAGCCGCTCCGCCGCTCCGGCGGCCTCGTCCCGGTAGCCCGCGGGCAGCGCGTCCACGACCTTGAGCAGCGCGGACGCGAGCGCCGAGCCGAGCCCGAACGCCTGCGTACCGCGCCGCGATCCGGCGACCAGCAGGGCGAGCGCCTCGTCGTGCGTGAGCCCGGTGAGCTCGGTACGGAACCCTGGCAGCAGCGCGAAGCCGCCGTGCCGCCCGCGCTCGGCGTACACCGGGACCCCGGCCGTGGACAGCGCCTCGACATCGCGCAGGACGGTCCGCGTGGACACCTCCAGCTCGCGGGCGAGGGCGGCCGCGGACATCCGACCGTGCTGCCGCAGCAGCAGAACGAGGGAGACCAGCCGGTCGGCGCGCATGCGGCGAGCTTAAGCACATACATGACAGAGGGTGTCGTGATGCCCGGGGAGGGTGGGTCGCGAGGAGATCGACGCGGGCGGCGCCCACGCCCCCGTACGACCGAGCGATCTTCGCGTACGACGAACCGAGGAGCCGTCATGACGATCGAACGCACCGCCGTCAACCCGTGGACCTGGTCCGCCGGCCTGGGCTACCACCAGGGCGAAGTGGTCACGGGCCAGACCCGCACCCTTTACTGCGCGGGCCAGACCGCGACGAGCGCCGAGGGCAAGCCGCAGCATCCGGACGACATGGCGGCCCAACTCGCCCTGGCCCTCGACAACTTGGAGGCGGTGCTCGCGGAGGCGGAGATGGACCTCACGCATCTGGTCCGTCTCACGGTCTACGCCACGGACATGGACCGTCTCTTCGAGCACTACGGCACCCTCGCGGCCCGCCTCGGCCGCACGGGCGCGACCCCGCCGACCACGGTCCTCGGGGTGACCCGGCTCGCGCTGCCCGAGCTGATGGTGGAGGTGGAGGGGACGGCAGTGATCTGAGGGGGCGTGCCGGAACCTGGCCGCGCGGCGGTCCGCTCGGCTAGGTTCGGCTCCTCCTGCGGAAGGCAAACCGTGTACCTGGAAACCGATTTCGCCACTGTTGCCGACGAAGCGACACGCGATGACGTGATCGACCTGATCGAGTCGCTGGGCAAAGGCGACCACTCGATCGCGATCCTCGGCAGCGCCGACCAGGTCTATATCCAGACCAACTACCTCGCGGACCGCGACCTGTTCAATCTGGACTACCGCGACGGCGGACCCTCACGGCATTACCAGGTGAACGTGCCGACCCGCGAAATCGTCATGGCGGCGTTCCTCAGCTATCTGGCCGGCGACGACCGCTGGCGGACCATGGTCGCGTGGGAACGCGACACGCACTACGAGGAGTTGTAGCCGCCCGGGTTTGATCGACCCTGCGTCGGCCCTTGCCTCAGCGCTACTTCATCCCCGAGATCCGGAACAGCACCCGCGCCGTCTCGCTCTCGACCCGCCGCGACAGCTGCCGCAGCGCCGTGGCCCCGCACCGCAGCAGGCCGCGTTCGACCGAGGTGCGGGCGCCCGCGTCGACCAGCTGCCACAGGTCCGGGTTGCGGGTGAGGACCCGGGGGTCGAGCTCGACGCGTACGCCGTGGTCGTCGCGGAGCAGCAGGCGCTGGGAGACCCCGTCCAGCCAGCGGACCGAGACGAGCCGGTCGGTGCGGACGCGGCGGGTGCGCAGGAGCGTGCGCTGCTCCAGCCAGCCGTCGCCCGCGCGGACGCGGGGCGGGAAGAGGATCACGTACAGCAGGGCGCCGAGGCCCGCCCAGAGAAGGGCGCGGGGCCAGGTCAGCGAGCCCGCCGCCCCGTCGACCAAGGTGAGGAGGGAGGCGAGGGAGAGGGCGCAGAGGGTGGCGTCGCGCAGTTCCGATCCCCAATGCCGGTCCTCGGCCGAGGAGTCGGGGCGATCGGGAGGCTCGGGTTCGGAGGCTGGGTGTCCCATGCCACGACGGTAGGAGCACGGCGGCCCGGCCCACGCCGCGTTGACGCCGTACTGATGGTCTGCGCACTCATTCTTGACGCCCCCGCCGGTTCGCCGGAACGCGGGCCGGATCCGCCCGCCCGCCGGTCAGGGGTGTCCTGGCGTCCCCGCGCGTCAGGGCGGCGTCAAGACCCGTCAGTGCCGCGTCAAGTCCGGACGTTCCCGCGTATGGGAGCCGTCAACGACAGCTGTGCCGGTCATAAACGGAGCTTTCCTCGAAGCGTCCGATCGTTTCCGAAGATCCGATTCGAAGATCCCATTCGAAGACTCCAATCGAGGATCTCTGCGGAAGCACCTACTGAACCGGGAGCTTGCGATGGCCGATCTGGCCTTCGTCGTCACCACGATCGCGGTCTTCGCGCTGGTGGCCTTCATCGCCAAGGGGGTGGCGAAGCTGTGAGTGCCGAAAACGTTGTCGGCCTGATCGTCGCCGTCGCCCTCCTGGGCTATCTGGTCCTCGCCCTCATCAAGCCGGAGAGGTTCTAGGTACCAGGGATATGAGTTCCGAACTCGCCGGCGTGCTCCAGTTGCTCGCGCTCATAGCGGCACTGGCCCTCGCCTACCGCCCCCTCGGCGACTACATGGCCAAGGTCTACTCCTCGGACAAGCACCTGCGCGTCGAGAAGTGGATCTACAAGGCCATCGGCGCCAACCCGGACGCGGAGATGCGCTGGGTCGCCTACCTGCGGGGCGTCCTCGCCTTCTCCGCGGTCAGTGTCCTCTTCCTGTACGGGCTGCAGCGCGCCCAGGGCGTCCTGCCCGGTTCGCTCGGCTTCGTGGCGATCGACCCGGACCAGGCCTTCAACACCGCGGCGTCCTTCGTCGCCAACACCAACTGGCAGTCGTACTACGGCGAGCAGGCCATGGGCCACGTCGTGCAGACCGGCGGCCTCGCGGTGCAGAACTTCGTCTCGGCGGCCGTGGGGATCGCCGTGGCGGTGGCGCTCGTACGGGGCTTCGCCCGGTCCCGTACCGGTGAACTGGGCAACTTCTGGGCCGACTTGGTACGCGGCACCGTCCGCATTCTCGTCCCGATCGCCGTGATCGGCGCGATCGTCCTCGTGGCGTGCGGCGCCATCCAGAACTTCGCCGGTATTCACGAGGTCGGCCAGTTCGCGGGCGGCTCGCAGCAGTGGAACGGCGGCGCGGTGGCCTCGCAGGAGGTCATCAAGGAGCTGGGCACCAACGGCGGCGGCTACTTCAACGCCAACTCGGCCCACCCCTTCGAGAACCCCAACGCGCTCTCGAACCTCTTCGAGATCTTCCTGATCCTGCTCATCCCGTTCTCGCTGACCCGCACCTTCGGCCGGATGACCGGCTCCCTGAAGCAGGGCTACGCGATCCTCGGCACGATGGCCGGGATCTGGCTCCTTTTCACCGGCCTCATGATGTGGACCGAATTCTCCGGCCACGGCCCGGCGTTCGAACTCGCGCACGGCGCGATGGAGGGCAAGGAGACCCGCTTCGGCATCGGCGGCTCGGCGCTCTTCTCCGTCGCCACCACGCTGACCTCGACCGGCGCGGTCAACTCCTTCCACTCCTCGTTCACCGGCTTCGGCGGCGGCATCCAGCTGCTCGGCATGCAGCTCGGCGAGATCGCACCCGGCGGTGTGGGTTCCGGCCTCTACGGCATGCTGATCATGGCGATCATCGCGGTGTTCATCGCGGGCCTCATGGTCGGCCGCACCCCCGAGTACCTGGGCAAGAAGATCGGCACCCGCGAGATCAAGTTCGCGGCCTGCTACATCCTCGTCACCCCGGCGCTCGTCCTCGGCTTCACCGCCGCGGCCATGGCCCTGTCCACGCCCGGCAACTCGATGACGAACTCGGGCGCGCACGGCTTCTCCGAGATCCTCTACGCGTACACCTCGGGCGCCAACAACAACGGCTCGGCCTTCGCCGGACTCAACGCCGACACCCAGTGGTTCAACAGCACCATCGGCATCGCGATGCTGCTCGGCCGCTTCCTGCCCATGGTGTTCGTCCTCGCGCTGGCCGGCTCGCTGGCCGAGCAGAAGCCCGTCCCGGCTTCCGCGGGCACGCTCCGTACGGAAAAGCCGCTGTTCACCGGCCTGCTGATCGGCACCATCCTGATCATCACGGGCCTCACCTACTTCCCGGCCCTGGCCCTTGGCCCGCTCGCCGAAGGACTGGCGTCATGACCCACACCGACACCCTTCCCCCTCGTACGCCCCCGCGGGCGACGCCTCCCGCTCCGAAGGAGCCGGGCAGGGTCGGCGGCGGCCTCTTCGACCCGAAGCAGCTGGTCAGGTCCCTTCCGGACGCGGTGCGCAAGCTGCACCCGCGGGTCATGGTCAAGTCGCCGGTCATGTTCGTGGTGCTGATCGGGTCCGTGGTCACCACGGTGCTCGCGGTCACCGACCCCGGCGACTGGTTCGGCTGGGTCATCACGGCCTGGCTCTGGCTGACCGTCGTCTTCGCGAACCTCGCGGAGGCCGTCGCCGAGGGCCGCGGCAAGGCGCAGGCGGACACCCTGCGCAAGGCCAAGACGGATACCGTCGCGCGACGGCTCACCGGGACGACGGAGGAACACGTCCCGGGCACCGAGCTGAGGATCGGCGACCTCGTGGTCTGCGAGGCGGGTGACGTCATCCCCGGTGACGGCGACGTCGTCGAGGGCGTGGCCTCCGTCGACGAGTCCGCGATCACCGGCGAGTCCGCCCCGGTCATCCGGGAGTCGGGCGGCGACCGGTCCGCGGTCACCGGCGGTACGAAGGTGCTCTCCGACCGGATCGTCATCAAGATCACGACGAAGCCGGGCGAGACCTTCATCGACCGCATGATCAACCTGGTCGAGGGCGCCGCCCGCCAGAAGACGCCCAACGAGATCGCGCTGAACATCCTTCTCGCGTCCCTCACCATCGTCTTCCTGCTCGCGGTCGTCACGCTGAAGCCCTTCGCGATCTACGCGGGCGCCGACGCGCAGACCTCGATGATCGTCCTCGCGGCGCTCCTGGTCTGCCTCATCCCGACCACGATCGGCGCGCTGCTCTCCGCGATCGGCATCGCGGGCATGGACCGGCTCGTGCAGCGCAACGTCCTGGCCGTGTCGGGCCGCGCGGTCGAGGCCGCCGGTGACGTCTCGACGCTGCTGCTCGACAAGACCGGCACCATCACGCTCGGCAACCGCCAGGCCGCCGAGTTCGTGCCGGTGCGCGGGACGACGGCCGCCGAGGTCGCCGACGCCGCCCAGCTCTCCTCCCTCGCGGACGAGACCCCCGAGGGCCGCTCGATCGTGGTCCTCGCGAAGGAGAAGTACGGGCTGCGTGAGAGGCACCAAGGGGAACTGGAGCAAGCCACCTGGATCGAGTTCACGGCCCAGACCCGGATGTCGGGTGTGGACGTGGACGGCCGCAAGATCCGCAAGGGTGCGACAGGTTCGGTCATCGCCTGGGTCACCGAACGCGGCGGCACGGTGCCGGAAGCCGCCGCCGACCTCTCGTACGCCATCTCGGAATCCGGCGGTACGCCGCTGCTCGTCGCGGTCGAGGACGCCGAAGGCGCCCGGGTGCTCGGCGTCATCCACCTCAAGGACGTCGTCAAGGAAGGCATGCGCGAGCGCTTCGACGAGCTGCGCCGCATGGGCATCAGGACGGTCATGATCACGGGCGACAACCCGCTGACCGCCAAGGCCATCGCCGAGGAGGCCGGCGTCGACGACTTCCTCGCGGAGGCCACACCCGAGGACAAGATGGCGCTGATCAAGCGCGAGCAGGCCGGCGGCAAGCTGGTCGCGATGACGGGTGACGGCACCAACGACGCGCCCGCCCTCGCGCAGGCCGACGTGGGTGTGGCCATGAACACCGGTACTTCCGCCGCGAAGGAAGCCGGGAACATGGTCGACCTCGACTCCGACCCGACCAAGCTCATCGAGATCGTCGGGATCGGCAAGCAACTCCTCATCACCCGCGGCGCGTTGACCACGTTCTCCATCGCCAACGACGTGGCCAAGTACTTCGCGATCATTCCCGCGATGTTCGCGGTGGCCTATCCGCAGCTCGACGCGCTCAACGTCATGCGCCTGGCCTCGCCCGAGTCGGCGATCCTGTCGGCCGTCGTCTTCAACGCGCTGATCATCATCGCGCTCGTGCCGCTCGCCCTGAAGGGCGTCCAGTACCGGCCGGCCAGCGCCGACAGGATGCTCCGCCGCAACCTCGGGATCTACGGCCTCGGCGGCCTGGTCGCCCCCTTCGTCGGCATCAAGCTCATCGACCTCCTCCTCTCGCTCATCCCCGGGATCGGCTGACCGCAATGAACAACAAATCCGTAGGAAACACCGCACGCCTGGCGGGCGCCGCACTGCGCGCGCTGCTCATCCTGACGCTGGTGACCGGCGTGCTCTACCCGCTCGCCGTCACCGGCGTCGCGCAGGCCCTGTTCCCCGGCAAGGCCAACGGGTCCGAGATCACCGACTCCTCCGGCAAGGCCGTCGGCTCCTCGCTGATCGGGCAGACGTACAACCTGCCGCTGAAGGACGGCGAGGACACCCCGCGCCCCGACCTGAAGTGGTTCCAGCCCCGGCCGTCCAACGGCCTCGGCACCAACTCGGTCAACACGCAGTACGAGCTGATCCTCTCGGGCGCCACCAACCGCTCCGGTGAGGACGGCGCCGAGCACGACAAGGAGACCGGAAAGGCGTCCTGCCCGGCGGAGCCCGCGGAGGGCACGCTGTGCGCCCAGGTGAAGGACGCGCTCGCGGCCGTCACCGCCGACAACAAGGCGACCGGCTACACGGTCGACCCGTCGGACATCCCGGCCGACGCGGTCACGTCCTCGGGCTCGGGCCTCGACCCGCACATCTCGCCCGCGTACGCCGAACTCCAGGTGCACCGCGTCGCCGAGCGCAACGGCCTCTCCGTCGGCCAGGTCGAGCGGCTCGTCGAGCAGCACACGGACGGCCGGATCCTCGGATTCGTGGGGGAGCCGCGGGTGAACGTGCTCGAACTCAACGTGGCGCTCAGGGAGTTGGTGCACCCGAAGTAGGGCCGCGCGCGCGGGGCTCGGAGCCCGCGGACTGTACGACGAAAGAGATCTACCCCTTGCGGACGATACCCGCAGGGGGTATATCTATGTCCGCAGCCAAGATACCCCCAAGGGGTATCCAGGATCCCGGTCGCCGACCGGAACTCGTGCAGAGGAGACCGCCATGTCCGCGTGCCACACCACCCACACCACCCCCGCCGCGCCCGCAGCCGCCGCCGCGACCGCCACTTCGTCCACCGAGGTCGTCTACAAGGTCGAAGGGATCGGCAGCGCCCACTGCCAGGGCATCGTCCGCCAGGCCGTCGGAGCACTGCCCCAAGTCGCCGCCGTCACCGTCGAGATCGGCACCGGCCGGGTCACCGTGACCGCCGCCGCCCCGCCCGACGAAGCCCTCGACGCACTCATCGCCGAGACCGTCGACGAGGCCGGCTACGACTTCGCGGGCCGACTGCCCGCGTAACCGCCCTCCTTCCCTCTCCCTCAAGCGAGGACCGTCATGTCAACCGTCAATCCCCGCCGCTGGTGGGCCCTAGGGGTCCTGGCCACGGCGCAGTTCATGGTCATCATGGACACCTCGATCATCGGGGTGGCCCTTCCCGAGATGCAGCGCGACCTCGGCTTCTCGCCGGGCGACCTGCAGTGGGTGTTCAACGCGTACGTGATCGCCTTCGGCGGTCTGCTCCTGCTCGGCGGCCGCCTCTCCGATCTCCTGGGCGCCCGGCGGGTGTTCACCGCGGGATGGGTGGTCCTCCTCGCGGGCTCGGTCGTCGCGGCCGCCGCGCAGAGCGCCTGGGTCGAGGTGCTCGGCCGCGCGGTCCAGGGCGCGGGCGGCGCACTCATCGCGCCCGCCTCGATGACCCTCCTGATGATGCTCTTCGCCCACGAACCACGTGAACTCGGCAAGGCCATGGCCCTCTACGGAGCCGCCGCACCCGCGGGCGGCACGGCGGGCGTCTTCCTCGGCGGTGTCTTCACCGAGTGGCTGAGCTGGCCCTGGGTCTTCATCATCTACATCCCCATCGGCCTGGCCACTCTCGCCGCCACCGGCATCCTGCCCGCCGTCGCACCCCGCCGCGGCGCGGTCGACCTGCTCGGCGCGGTGACGGTCACCGCCGGACTCGCCCTCGCGGTCTTCGCGGTCGTCCGGGCACCGGAGACCGGCTGGGGCTCCGCCGAGACCCTCCTCGAACTCGCCGCGGCAGCAGCCCTGCTGACCCTCTTCCTCCTCATCCAGAAGAAGTCCCGCGAGCCCCTGATGCCGCTCGGCATCTGGCGCGTGCCGCGCCTGGCCCCCGCCAACCTGGCGATGACCCTGCTCGGCGCCGCGTGGATCCCGATGTGGTACTTCCTCAACCTCTACCTGCAGCAGGTACTCGGCTACGGGGCCTTCGCCTCCGGCGCCGCGCTGCTGCCGATGACCGTGCTCCTCATGATCTTCATGACGGCCATCACCTCCCGGCTCCTCGCCCGCTTCGGCGCCCGTCCGCTGATCGGCGGCGGACTGCTCGTCCTCGCGGCCGGACTGCTCTGGCTGTCCGCGGTGGAGCCCACCGGCAGCTTCCTGGTGGACGTCCTGCCGGCCTCCCTGGTCGCCGCGCTCGGCATGTCCCTCGCGTACATCCCGGCGATGATGGCCGCGCTGTCCAGCGCCCCGCAGGAGCAGGCGGGCCTGGCCTCCGGCATCGTCAACACCACCTACCAGGTGGGCTCGGCCCTCGGCCTGGCCGCCCTCACGGCCCTGGCCACCACCCAGGGCGCCGACCGCCTCGGCGACCTGTCCGCCCTCACCGACGGGTTCGGCGCGGCCTTCCTGGCCGCGGCCGCGATCGCCGCGGTGGGCGGCCTTGCCGCCTTCGCCACGATCCGCCGCGAGCAGCCGGCGGCGGACGGGAGCGCGGCCGGGTCGAAGGAGGGGGTGAGCGAGAGCGCCGCCGCGTGAGCAGAGGGCTTGGCCCGTGTCCCCCGACACGGGCCAAGCCTTCTCGGTGTTCCGAACCTGAAGGACATTTCAGGTGCTTTCAGGTTCCCTTCAGTCTCCTCCAGGCACCTTGGGGTCATCGCAGAGACCGACCACTCACGGAGGAACCGAAGTCATGAAGCGCAGCAACATAGTCATCGCCGGGGTCGCGGTCGCCACGCTGGTGGCGGGCGGCAGCGCGTACGCATTCGCCACGGGCAGCTCGCCGTCCCCGGCCTCGTCGTCCTCCTCGGCCGAGCGGGACGACGACCGCGACGACTCGCGTGACGACTCCCGTGACGACGACCGCAAGACGAACCCCCAGTCCTCCACCTCGCGCCTCACCGCCGCCCAGGCCATCGACGCGGCCCTGAAGTCACAGACGGGCACGGCGGTCTCCGCCGACCTGGACGACGACTCCCGCACGTGGCAGGTCGACGTCCTCGGCAAGGGCTCCACCTGGTACGAGATCGACGTCGACGCGAAGACCGGCAAGATCCTCGCGACGGAGACCGACCGCGACGACGCCGACGACGCCCGCGAGGCCCGTAACGCCCTCAGCGGCTCGACGACCACCGCGAAGGAAGCCGCCGAACTGGCCTCCGCCAAGGGCTTCGTCACCTCGGTCGACCTCGACGAGAACGATGACGACGACCGCCGCGCCGCCCCGGCCTGGGACGTGGAGACCACGAACGCCAAGGGCACGGAGGGGGACTGGAAGGTGGACCTCAAGTCGTCCCGTATCACGGAGGACCTGGACGACCGGGGCAGCGACAACGACGACCGCGACGACCGGGCGGACGACCGCGACGACCGGGACGACAAGAACGACCACGATGACAAGGACGACCGCGACGACCGCGACGACCGCGACGACCGCGACGACCGCAACGAGGGCTGACGTCGAGTGACGGCGGCTGACCGGCTTCGGCTGGGACGTATCGCCCGCCGCTGAGGTCCACTGGCCTCGGCCGCGGCCGAGGCCGCCCCGCACGTCCCTGGTGGTCCACCGACCACCCCCGACCTCCGACCCCCGTCCCCCTCCCCGCCGCCGTCAGGTGTCCCCCGGCTGACGGCCACCCCCGGAGCCTCCGGCCGCGAGCCCCCCTCGCGCCGGAGGCTCCTACGTGCCCAGAAGCTCCCGCGCCCAGGCCACCCGCCGCGTTCCCGCCGGGTAGGGCAGGGCGGCGGCCAGCGATGCGGCCCGGCTCAACTCGCCCTCGCCCGCCGGGCCCGACTCGCCTGCCGCTCTTGACTCGCCCGCCGGGCCCGTTTCCCCCGCCCGCTCCCGCCCGAGCCGGATCAGCGCCACCCCGAGTGCGATCCGTGCCTCCACCTCCGCGAGCCGCTCCCCGGTCCGTTCGGCCCGGGCCACCTCCGTACGGGCGAAGGCGGCGGCGGATTCCGGCCGGTCCGCGAGGAGTTCGGCCCACGAGGCCAGGACGGGGTCGTCGGCCGTGTGGCCGGCCAGCACGTCCAGTGCTTCGTCGGGGCGGCGGGCGCGCAGGGCGAGTTCGGCGCGGGCCGCGCGGACCTCGTGCCGCGCCTGCCGGTCGCCGCGCGCGTCGGCCACGGATCCCGCGCGGTCGAGCAGGGCGCCCGCCTCGTCGGGGGTGCCGAGGCGTACGTGCACCAGAGCCAGCGTCATGAGCGCGTACGGCAGACACCACGCGTCGTAGGCCTCCGCGCCCGCCACGGCCTGCTCGGCCAGGGCGCGGGCGGGGCCGGGTTCTTCGAGGAGCAGGCGCAGTTCCGCGAGGTTGGCGCGTTCGAAGGCGGCGGCGGTCGGGTCGCCGGAGCGCTCCGCGAGACCGAGCGCGCGGGTGCCGATCTCCACCGCCTCGTGCAGACGGCCCGCGCGCCGTGCGTTCTCGCGCAGGGTGGACAGGACCGAGCCGAGCAGCGTCGGATCGCCGTACGCCTCCGCGGGCGCGAGTGCCTGGTCGCCCGCGGCGCGGGCTCCCTCGAAGCGGCCGTCGAGCCCGAGGTTGGCGGCCTGCAGCGCGAAGGCGCGGGCCGTGAGGCCCTGTCCGGCCGCTCCCGGTACGGCACTCGCGGCGGTGAGCGCGTCGCGGGCCGCCGCGGCGCCTTCCGCGTAGCGGCCCTGGACGCAGCGGATCACGGAGAGCGCGAGGTGGTGGTGCGCGGCCGGTTCGGGCGCGGTGTCCTCACCGACGGGGTGCGCGCGCAGGATGCGCCGGGCCGACGCGGTGGCGCTCGTCTTCACCAGAGTCTCGGCGAGCAGGGCGGCCGTGAGGACGGCGTCGTCGTGGGCACCGCGCCGCTCGAACTCGGCGAGCGCGAGCCGCAGTACGTCCGCCGCCTGCTCGAAGTGGCCCATCCGGCGCAGTACATGGGCGTGGGCCAGGCGGGCGCGGGCCGCGTCCACGTCGAGGCGGACCACCAGGTCGCGGTAGTAGCGGTCGGCGGTGTCGTTGGCGTACAGGGCTGCGGCGCGCTCGGCCGCGCGGCGCAGGTAGTCGGCCGCGCGCGGGTCGTCGGCTCGGGCGAAGTGCGTGGCGAGGGTGTCCACGGCCTCGGGCCTGCGGCGCTGCACGGCCTGCGCGAAGGCGCCGTGCAACTGCCGGCGGCGTACGGCACTCAGCCCTTCGTAACAGGTCAGACGCACCAGCGGATGCCGGAACGCGAGCCCCGGCTGCTGCCGCCCCGACACGACGACGGGCCGCTCCTCGATCAGCGCGGCCGCGATGGCCCGCTCCAGCGCCTCGGCCGCCTCGGCCCCGGTCACGGGCGGATGCAGGCCCTGCGCGGCCACGTCGAGCACCTCATCGGTCACGGCCACGGCCCCCGCCGCGGACAACACCTCGACCATCCGCCGCGCCCCATGATCAAGCCGCACGAGCCGCTCGGCCACGAGCTGCCGTATCCCGTCGGGGGCGACGAGCTCAGGCCCGGCGCCGGGCTCGGCGGCAGCGCCCGGGGTGAGTTCACCGGGGGCAGCCGGCCGGGCGTGCTCCGAGGGCTCGACCGGCGATGTGCCGCGCTTCGGGGTGACGGCCTCGGCCGCCGTGCGCGAAGGCGTCGCGTCACCGGGGCCGTATCCAGCCGTCCCGTATCCAGCCGCCCCGCCACCGGCCAGGCCGTCACCAGCCACCCCGTCACCAGCCGAGAGCTCACCCACCCCACCTGCCCGACCCGCCGCACCGTCCCGCCCCGCCGCCACCAACCCCCGCGCCAGCTCCAGCGCGAACAACGGGTTGCCGAGCGACAACTCCCAGACCCGCCCCAGCCGTTCCTCGTCCGCAAACCCTGCCGACTCCTCGGAGACCTCGGCCGCGGCAACCCCGGCCCCAGAAACCCCGGCCCCAGAAACCCCGGCCCCAGAAACCCCGGCCCCAGAAACCCCGGCCGCCCCCACCCCCACCACATCCCGCGCCACCGCCAGACAAGCCGCCCGTCCCAACCGCGGCACGGGCTCCACCACGGCCAGCCGCTGGCGGAGCAAGGTCGTCAGGTCCGCGCGGCGGGGGTCCGCGGGAGGGAGTTCCTCCTCGCGGTACGTGACGAGGAAGCGCAGGCCCGTGCGTCGGGCCAGGTGCGTGAGGAGCTGGTAGGAGCCGGTGTCGGCGGCGTGCAGGTCGTCGAGGACCAGCAGCACCGGCCGGTACGAGGCCAGTTCGCCGAGCAGCCCGGCCGTCGCGCGGAACAGCCGGTCCCGCTCCTCCTCGGGGCTGCGCCGTCCGAACGCGGGCACCTGGCCCAACGAGGGCAGGAACGCGGCGAGTTCCGGGTACTCCGCCCCGACCCGCGCCCGCTCGGCGACATCCCGCCCGGCCAGCCACCCGTCGAGCGCCTCCGCGAACACCCCGTACGGCGTGTGCCCCTCCGCGTCGTGCCCGGCCCCCCAGAGCACCACCGTCCCGGAAGCGACGGCCCGCCGCGCCGCCTCCCCGGCGAGCCGTGTCTTGCCGACGCCCGCCTCGCCTGTGAGCAGCCGCACCGGCGGACCCTCGTCCGCGAGCAGCCGCGCGAGCTCCGCGGCCCGCCCGTGCAACGGCGTCGTACGGGCGGACCGCAGCGGCGCCGGCAGCGTCGGCCGGATCGTGGGCGAGAGCGCGGGCGGCGCCGCGAGCGCCGCGCGGTGCAGCCGTTCCGTCCCGGGCCCGGGCCGCACCCCGAGCTCGGCGTCGAGCGCCTCGCGACACAGGTGGTACTGGTGCACGGCCCGGCGCCGCAGCCCCTGCCGTACGAACGCGTCGATGAGCACGCAGTGCGCCCGCTCCTCGGCCGGACTGGCCGCGAGCACCTGCTCGGCCGCAGTCACCGCCTCGGCCGGCGCGCCCTGCGCCATGTGCGCGGCCGCCAGCGCGAGCAGCACCTCCTCGCGCAGCGCGGCCAGCTGGTCGCGGCGGGCGCGGGCCCACTGGGCGTAGCGGTCCTCGGGCAGCAGCTCGCCGCGGAACTCCCGTAGCGCGGAGGTGAGGTGAGCGACGGATCCGTCGTCGAGCGCGTGGCGGGCCGAGGTCTCCACCTGGTCGGCGTCGATCCACACGGTGGCCGGATCGAGCCGCAGCAGGGCGCCTTCGGAGATCAGATACGAGGAGGCCGCGCGCGGCGCGAGCTCGGGTTCGAGGGCGCGGCGGGCCGCGTGCAGCGCGACGCGGAGGCTGCCGGTCGCGGACTGCTGGTCGGCATCCGGCCAGCACGCGGCCATCGCCTGCTCGCGGTGCAGCCGGTGGCCGGGGGTGACGGCGAGCAGCTTGACCAGGGCCTGGGCGCTGGGCCGCGGCCACTTCTCGGCGGCCGCCGGACCACCTTCGCGTATGGCCCGAAATCCCCCCAGGAGGTGCAGACGCAGGACGGGAGCCGTCTCTGCCGTCTGCGGTGCGTCCATGAGGGCGCCAGGTTAACCGCTCGTGCCGAGGACCCCCCGGGGTGAGCCTGGGGGGGGGTCCTCGGCACGGGATTCAGGCAGGGATCACGACAGCGTGAACGTCGTCATCTGGTGGATGGCACTGTCCAGGGACAGCACCCCGCCGCCGAGGAGCTCGGCCGCCTGGTTGACCCCGAGGTGGTCGAAGTTGAGCGACACCACGTCGTCGACCCCGTCCCCGTCGAGGTCGTCGGCCACGTAGGCGCGCCCACCCATCAGAGTCGCGCTGCCCCGGCTGGACTGGTGGTAGGTCGCGCCGTTGGTCAGCTGCGTCGCGTCGTACGCGGCCAGGCCGGCCTCCGTGCCGCTCATGACCAGCTTGCGGCCGCCGGGGCCGGTGGCGAATCCGACGGTGCGCACAGGCGCGGTCATGAGGCTGCGCGTGTCGGTGCCGTCACCGGCATAGCCCGAGATGGTCCCGAAACTCGCCGCGTACAGCGGATCGCCCTTGCCGTCGATGAAGAAGTTGCCGTGCGACCAGGGACCGCCGGTGGCGGCCTGGTGCAGCAGCTCACCGGTGCGGCTGTCGCGGATCTCCACGATGACCTTCGGCGATGCGGTGCTCAGGTCGCCCGCGATCGTCGGGTCGGCGAGCACGATCCAGGTGTGGACGACCGCATGCCCGTCCGCGTACGGCAGCTTCGACGAGGCGAACACCCCGTGGTCGAGGAGCGCACCGTGCAGCTTGCCGTCCATGGCCTGTGCGGGTGCCTCGGGGCGGATCTGCCAGGTCGCCTTGCCGGTCGCACCGTCCAGTGCCGCGGCGCCCACCACCGCGTCGTCGGCGTCGATCGCGCCCTCGGTCGAGTACTGCATGTGCACCCGACCCTCGGAGACCACGGTGTCGGAGAAGACGACGTCCTTGCGGTCGACGGGTGCCTCGTACGTCCACAGGTTCGCGCCCTGGCCGTCGTACGCCCGCAGCGCGTCCGTCGGGACGAGGATCTCGTCCTTGCCCGCGCCGTCCGCGTCGGCCACCGTCACCGAGCGCACGAACGCGTCGCCGCCGTCGATGGTGGTCAGCACCTTGCCGCTCGCGCCGTCCAGGACGACGGTCGCGGTGTCCGCGGCGACCACCACCTCGGGCCGGCCGTCCCCGAGGACATCACCGGTGGTGACGGCACGGACCGCGCCGGGCACGGTGGCCCGCCACAGCTGCTTGGGCTCGCCGCCCTTGACCAGCGAGGGCCCGGACCAGGCCCACACCCCGTTCGAGGAGCCGCCCGCGATGACGTCCGGCTTCTCGTCGCCGTCGAGGTCGGCGGTCGTGCCGTAGTTCAAGTCGCCCTGCAGCGGCAGGAGTTCTTTGGTGCGGCCGTTGCCGAGCTTGTACGTCCGCACGTTCTGCGACTGGTCGATGAGCCGCACCAAGTCCTGGCGGCCCGAGCGGACCACCTGGTGGTGCAGCGGCGAGGCACCGGTCCCCTCCTCGCGCCAGGCAACCTTGCCGCTGCCGTTGAACACGGTCAGTGCGCCGTAGCGCATCCCGCCGAGGTTCTCGGCCGTGGTGACGTCGCGGTCGCTCTGCGCGGAGACGACGAGCCGGCCGTCGACGGCGTCCAGGTCCCAGACGCTCGGACCGTCCCCGGTGTTCGCGGCGTCCCGCTTGAAGGTGTGCGTCCAGTCGGCGCTCGCACCGTCCTTGCCGCGCAGGACACGCACCGTGGCGGCGTTCACGTAGCCCGACGGGGACAGCGTGGACTCGCTCACCGCGTACTCGGCCCCCGGACTGCCGGAGGCGTCACCGACGGTCATCGCCGTCGGCAGCGCGTTGATGCGGGTGTCGAGGGCGGTGCGGTCACCGCTCGCGAGGTCGTACGCGACGATCTCGTACTTCACCGCGTCCGAGGTGTCCGCCTGCTCGAGCGCGACCAGCCGCTTGCGGCCGGCGTCCAGGTGCAGCTGGCGCCCGTACAGGTCGCTGCCCGTCGACCAGCGCACCTTCCCGTCCGCGACGTCGAGGGCGAGCGTGGTGCCGTGCGCGGCCACGTCGGCGGTCTTGCGCAGATTCCACGAGACGCCGAGCCGGCCGCCCCCGAGGTCCGCGAGCCCGCCCCACGTGGCCGGACGCGCCTCCCCGGTGTCGTACGTCCAGGTCTTCTCCGGGCTCAACTTGCCGTCGCCGTAGGAGAACCGGAGGCCCGTGAGCTTCGCGGTCTCCGTCTGCGGCGCACCGCCGTTGTTCAGGCGCGGGGCGTCGGCGACGACAAGCGTCCCCTCGACGATCTTCACCATCGAGGCGTACGGGTAGAGCTTGGACCACAGCGTCCTGCCGGTCCGCCCGTCGAGCACCGTCACGAACGTGCCGCTCGTGAGCGACGAACCCGGCGAGGTGAACGGCCGGTACGGCGAGTCGCCGGCCGACGCCGTGAACACGAGGTCGGGCGTGCCGTCCCCGGTCAGATCCCCGGTGTCGAAGCCCTGCGAGGACCCCGGCGTGAACGGGCTGACGGCGTTGTAGCCCATCTGGATCCGCGCCGGGTACGGCTCGGCCTGCCACACCCGGAGCGGCTTGACCTGCCAGTCCGCGTACAGCGAGGCGTTGGTGCGGGCCCAGGCGGTGGAGCCGTCGGCCCGGTGCAGCTGGATGTTCCCCAGGCTGTGGACGGTGAAGTAGCCGCCGTCGGCCGCCGGGACGGTCGCGCCGATGCCGCGTACGCCTTCGAGGGTGGACTGGGCGGTGAACTTGACCGGGGCGTCGGGGTCGGACGCCGCCGGTTCGTCGGCGGCCGCCTCCTCAGGGGTGCCGTCGGCGGCCGCCTCCTCAGGGGTGGCGTCGGCGGCCGCCGACCTGTCGCCGTACACATCGACCCCGATGTGCCCGGCGAGCTTCTTGGCCTCGGCGCTCGTCAGCTTCATCACGGAACCGTCCGGGTCCGCTTCGGCGGCGAGTGCGTACGGCGCCGCGGTCATCGTCAGACCGGCCGCGATCAGCGCGGAGGCCAGCCGGAGGCTGCGCGCCGAGGTGTTCCTGCTGCTCATCGGGTGGCTCCCTGCGCGATACGGACCGCCGAGCCGTCGCGGAGGACGGACTGGTCGAAGGAGTACTTCAGGGCATCGCTGCCGGACTGGTCCTCGATGCCGACGGTGGCCGAAGCGCCCGCGCCCGGCACCGACTTGTACTGGAAGGTGATGGCGCCCGAGGCCTCGTCGAAGACCGCCTCGAAGCTCACGCGCCCCTCACCGGACGCGAGCGCGGCGTTGTTCCACACGACCGCGAACGTACGGCCGCCCGCCTTGCCCGTGACCGCCGTCTGCACACTCGCCTTCCGGTCCACGACCAGGTCGTCCCAGAACGGGGCGACGATGCCGTTGGGCTCCTCGGCCGCCGGCAGCGCGGTGTTCGCGTAGTCGCCAAGACGCGGCGCGAGGAAGTTGATGAGACCGTTGGTCGTGACCGACGCGCTCGTGTACTCGACCCCGTAGAGCCGGACGGGGAACGGCAGTTGGACGGTCTTCGCGTCCTCGTCACCGCTCAGCGCGACACTGCTTGTCCCCTTCTTCCACGCGTACGCGGCCGGGGTGCAGCTGTTGCCGTACCGGTCGGCGCGCGCGGGCAGCCGGACCGTACGCGACTCGGCGCCGTCCACGGTCAGTTCACTCCGCGCGACTCCGTTGCAGAGCGCCGGTTCGGCCGGCGTCACGGTGAGCGTGTAGCCGCCCTCGGCGACCTTCGGCAGCGTGAACGTGCCGTCGGCGGCCGTGCGGACCCTGTCCACCGGCGTGCCGGTGACCTCGACCTCCGCCCCGGCCAGCGGCTTCCCCGTGACGTCGAGGACCGTACCGGAGACGGCGTGGTTCGTGGCCGCGTCGAGCGCGAGGTCCTGCACCAGCGGCTGCCCGGTGGTCAGTTCGACCCCGCCGACCGTCCGGCTCGCGTAGCCGTACCCGCTCAGCGTGAAGTCGTACGTGCCCGGCGCGAGCGGCAGCCGGTAGGAACCGTCCGACCCGGTGGTGACCGTACGGCTGCCCGTCGTGGCGTTCTTCGCGACGATCATGATGCCGGGCAGTGCGGCACCGGTCGCCTTGTCGGTGACCTTGCCGGACACGGCCACCGCGGTGTGCGGCGCCTTGTCGACCGACGCGAGGATGTCCAGCTTGCCCTCGCCCCACACGTTGTTGGCCTCGGCCGTGCCGCCGCAGTGCGTGTCGTCCACGTTGCGCGCGCCCTGGTTCAGGAAGGCCCGGGTGGCATCGATGTCACCGATCAGCGAAGGGGCGGCCGACCACAGGAGGGCGGCGGAACCGGCGACATGGGGCGTGGCCATCGACGTGCCGCCGATGGTGTTGTACGCCTTGCCGGGCCAGGCCGAGCGGACGTCGACACCGGGGGCGCTGATGTTCGGCTTCATCGAACCGTCGACCCGCGACGGACCGAAACCGGAGAAGTCGGCGATCTTCCCGTTCGCGTCATAGGCACCCACGCCGTACGCGGGAGCCTGCGAACCCGGAGCCTCGCTCGTGGAACAGGTCGACCCGTCCCCCTTGTTGCCCGCGGCGAACGCCTCGAAGATCCCCGCGGCGTTCCACGCCTCGACGATGTCCTGATAGAAGGTCGTGTGCCCGCCGCCCCACGAATTGTTGACGATGTGCGGCGCCAGATCCGGGCGCGGATTCTGCCCGGCGTGGTCGGTCGGCGCGAGAATCCACTGCCCGGCCGCGAGCAGCGAACCGTCGGTGCAGCTCTTGCCCTCGCAGCCCTTCGCGGCGATCCACTTCGCCTTCGGCGCGACACCGATCCCGTTCGCACCGGCCATCGTGCCCATGGTGTGCGTGCCGTGCCCGTTGTTGTCGCAGGGGCCGCCGTCCGCCGGGCACACGCCGGTCGGGTCGAACCAGTTGTAGTCGTGCGTGAACGTGCCGTTGCCGTTGTTGCCGCGGTAGTTGGCGACGAGGTCCGGGTGGTCGTACTCCACACCCGAGTCCACGTTCGCGATGACGATGCCCTCACCGCGGTTGTCGTACTGCTCCCAGACCTGATCGGCCTTGACGTCGGCCACCCCCCACTCGGGGCTCGCCTCGGCGGTGCCGCCGGTCTCTGCCTGCGTCCTCGCCTCCGGTGCGGCCGCGGCCGTGGCCGGGACCGTATCGATGGCGTACGTCCGCTCCTTGACGACCCGCGCGACATCCGCCCGCTTCGCGATCTTCGCCACGAGCTCCGCGTCACCCTCGACGCGTACGACATCGGCGATCCAGAAGTCCTGGTGCCCGGCCTTCTCCTTGTCGAGGAAATCGACGAGGGACCGCTGGTTGTCCTCCGCGTGCTGCCGCAGCGCGCCGTACGCGGCCTTCGTCCGCGCCGCGTGCGACTTCTTGCCGCGCGCTCCGGACAGATCGGCCTGGTCCTTCAGCACGACGAAGAAGGCGGCCTCACCGCCATCCTTCAAGGCACTGGACAGCGCGGTGTCGACCTTCGGCCCTGCGGCACTCGGGGCCGGCCTCCCGGCCTCCTCGGCCGAGGCGGACAGGGGATTCGCCAGCAGGGCGGCCGCCGCTGACAGCGACACCACCGCCCACACGGCACGGCCGCGCCGTGACGGTCTTGGCAGATGCATCGGGGCTCTCCTCCAGGGAGGGTTCGGGGGAGCCCGGACGCTAGAGAGCGGCCGTTACTCGGGCATTACTGCGGCGGCTCCGGCATTACCGGGGCAGGCGCCGACGCGGCCGACTAGCGTGTCGCGGCATGACCACACTCACCGACCGCCCCCACACCGCCCTCCTCATCATCGACATGCAGAACGACGCCGTGGGCGGCGCCTACGAACGGGACGCCGTAGTGGCCCGCATCGCGGACCTCGCCGACCGCGCCCGCGCGCACCGCACCCCCGTGATCTGGGTGCAGCACTCCGACGAGGGCATGCCGGTCGGCAGCGAGGAATGGCAGATCGTCTCCGGCCTGAAGCCGGCCGCGGACGAACCCCTGGTCGGCAAGAACTACGGCGACGCCTTCGAGGCCACCACCCTGGAATCCGTCCTGGCCGACCTCGCCGTCGGACACCTCCTCGTCACCGGCGCGCAGACCGACGTCTGCATCCGCTCGACCCTGCACGGCGCCTTCACCCGGGGATACGACGTCACCCTGGTCTCCGACGCCCACACGGCCGACGACAACTCCGCCTCGGGAGCGCCGCCGGTGGAGCAGGTCATCGCCCACACGAACCGGTACTGGACGTACCAGAAGGCGCCGGGACGTACGGCCGGGACGGTGGAGGCCAAGGACGTCGACTTCCGAGGGCGGTAAGGGAGGCGCCGTCCGTTTCGCGGCGGGCGCCCCAATTGTTATTGCGGAACTCCGTTGAACACATCACAGGTGTATGTAGGTATTGATCTGCGCGCGTCAATCCGACAGGGTTTCGCCTCAACCCCCGCAGATCGTCCGGGAGTCGGGGGCTGAGGCAGTAGAGCTTTGACACCTCCCGGTAACCCCCCACACCCCCCACATCACCACGAGGAGTTCCCTCTTCATGGCAAATCACCAGCGTGCGCGCGGATTCAAGCTGACCGCAGCCATAGCCACCGCCGCCACCGCGATCGGTGTGACCGTCCTCGCCAGCCCCTTCGCGGGCGCCGCTCCGGCCGAGGGCATGGTGTACGGAACCGACGCCGAGGGCGCGGTATCCGGCAGCTACATCGTGATGCTCGACGACAAGCTGTCCAAGGGCGACAAGCAGGACCTCGCCAAGGAGTACGGCGGCAGCCTCAAGCGCAACTACGCCTCCGCCGTCAACGGCTTCTCCGCCTCCGGCCTGTCCGAGACCGAGGCGAAGCGACTCGCCGCGGACCCGGCCGTCGGCAAGGTCGTCCAGAACAAGAAGTTCACCATCAGCGCCACCCAGGACAACCCGCCGTCGTGGGGCCTGGACCGGATCGACCAGACCGACACGGCCGGCGACAAGAAGTACACGTACCCCGACACCGCCGGTGAGGGCGTCACCGCGTACGTCATCGACACCGGTGTCCGCATCTCGCACAAGGACTTCGAGGGCCGCGCCACGCACGGCTTCGACGCCGTCGACAACGACGACTCCGCGGATGACGGCAACGGACACGGCACCCATGTCGCGGGCACCATCGCGGGCGCCTCGCACGGCGTCGCCAAGAAGGCGAACATCGTCGCCGTCCGCGTCCTGGACGACCAGGGCTCCGGCACCACCGAGCAGGTCGTCGCCGGCATCGACTGGGTCACCCAGAACCACGAGGGCCCCTCCGTCGCCAACATGAGCCTGGGCGGCGGCGCCGACGAGGCGCTCGACGAGGCCGTACGCAAGTCCATCGCGTCCGGCGTCACCTACGGCGTCGCGGCCGGCAACGACGCGTCGGACGCGGGCCAGGGCTCCCCGGCCCGCGTCGAGGAGGCCATCACGGTCGCCTCGTCGACCGTTGACGACGAGCAGTCGGAGTTCTCCAACTACGGTTCCGTCGTGGACATTTACGCGCCGGGCTCGGACATCACCTCGGCCTGGAACGACAGCGACGAGGGCACCAAGACCATCTCCGGTACGTCGATGGCGACGCCGCACGTCGTGGGCGTCGCCGCCGTCTACCTGGGCAGTCACCAGGACGCGACGCCCGAGCAGGTCGCCACCGCCCTGACCGAGGGTGCCACGCCGGACAAGATCTCCAACCCGGGCGCGGGCACCCCGAACAAGCTGCTGAAGGTCGTCGAGTAACGACCCACGCGGTAACGGCTCCTGAGGTACCGGCCTTTGCGCCACCAGGCGCCGAGACGGCAGCACGATGAACTCTCCCGGGGCCCGGCCGCCCCACCCGCCGGGCCCCGGGAGAGCGCCAACGGCTTACCGCACACGCGCTAAGGCGCAGGCGCGACCATCCCGATGCAGGCCACTCCCTCGCCCCGCCGGGTGCTGCGCGTGACATAACTCAGGCCCTCACGCTTCGTCTTGCTGTCGAACGTGACTCCCTTCGGGACTGTGACGCCGAGCTTGCCACTGGGCGTGACCGCCAGGGCGATCCCGAGGGGAAGGAAGATCAGGCCGGCCGGAAGGGTCAGGACCTGGAAGGTGATGTTCCCGCCCCCGAACCCGAGGACGGCGCACCACACCACCGTCGCGATCAGCAGCACCGACGCGACCAGGGAGCGGACGACCGGTATGCGCCGCAGCCGCCTCGTCGTCTCCAGATCCTGGATGACGAAGACGGCGGCCCGGTGACAGTGACCGCACTCGACCGGGACCTGCGCCTCGCCGTGCTCGGGGCGCGGCACCACGACCGTGGTCTCCCGCACACGGGACCGGACGAGCCCGGGCTCCTGTTCGGTCTGCAACTCGTGCACGATCTTGAGCTGCACTCTCTCCGGCACACTCCACCCCACGGCCCGCTCCCTCCGTACGACTCCACGGCCCCGCTGTGACCGAACGCCCGCGCGCTCAACGACGGTGCGTACCGCACGCCTTGGGCCTCTCGACCGAGCAGGAAACAGCAAAGAACCCCCGGGCCATTGGCCTGGGGGCTTCGCATGGAGCGGGTGACGAGAATCGAACTCGCGCTCTCAGCTTGGGAAGCTGATGTTCTACCATTAAACTACACCCGCGTGACGCACCGACGCTGACCAGTGCACCGCCGTCACCCTACCTCATCACCGGAGTTGGGGCGTACCGTTGGTGCGCGGAGTGCCGCCTGGAGCAGCGTCCCTTTCATCCCGTAATGTGAGCTTTCGCCGTCGTTGACGTGGGGAAGGGACCCGAAGACTTGATGGAGCGCACCGTCGTCCGCTGTGCCGAGGGGCACGTGTTCAGCACCGTTTCGTTTCCGATGCAGCAGGCCGACCGCCTCGGCCCAGGACGCCTGATCCGCTGTCCGCGCTGCGCCCGGCTCCGGCACGCCGTGCCGGTCGAACCGGCCAAGCATCACTGATCACACGTACGGACACAGCGCGCGGGCGCCCACCGGAATTCGGCGGGCCCGCGCGCTCTGCGTATCCTCGGGACGTGCTTCTCTCAGACAAGGACATCCGGGCCGAGATCGACGCCGGGCGGGTACGGATCGATCCCTACGACGAATCCATGGTGCAGCCGTCGAGCATCGACGTACGCCTCGACCGCTACTTCCGGGTGTTCGAGAACCACCGCTACCCCCACATCGACCCCGCCGTCGAGCAGGCCGACCTCACGCGCATGGTCGAGCCGGAGGGCGACGAGCCCTTCATCCTGCACCCCGGCGAGTTCGTCCTGGCGTCGACGTACGAGGTCATCTCGCTGCCCGACGACCTCGCCAGCCGCCTGGAGGGCAAGAGCTCGCTCGGCCGCCTCGGCCTCGTCACGCACTCCACCGCGGGCTTCATCGACCCGGGCTTCTCGGGCCACGTGACCCTCGAACTCTCCAACCTCGCCACGCTGCCGATCAAGCTCTGGCCGGGCATGAAGATCGGCCAGCTGTGCATGTTCCGGCTCTCCTCGCCGGCCGAGTTCCCCTACGGCAGCGAGCGCTACGGCTCCCGCTACCAGGGCCAGCGCGGCCCCACGGCCTCCCGCTCCTTCCTCAACTTCCACCGCACCCAGGTCTGAGAACAGGTCAGAGACACCCATGAGCGACGTACGAGAGAACCTGACCTACGACAAGTTCGGCACGGCGGTGCGCGAACTCGCGCAGACCATTGCCGATGACGGCTACCAGCCCGACATCGTGCTCAGCATCGCGCGCGGCGGAGTCTTCGTCGCGGGCGGCCTGGCGTACGCGCTCGACTGCAAGAACATCCATCTTGTCAACGTCGAGTTCTATACCGGCGTAGGTACGACACTCGAGATGCCGGTCATGCTCGCTCCCGTTCCGAATGCGATCGATTTCACCGACAAGAAGGTCCTGATCGCGGACGACGTCGCCGACACCGGCAAGACCCTCAAGCTCGTCCACGACTTCTGCGTCGGCGAGGTCGCCGAGGTCCGCTCCGCCGTGATCTACGAGAAGTCGCACTCGCTGGTGAAGTGCGAGTACGTGTGGAAGCGGACGGATGAGTGGATCAACTTCCCGTGGAGCGTCGAGCCGCCCGTGGTGCGGCGCGACGGCCAGGTGCTCGACGCCTGACCGCACAGCCCGCGTACGCGGAAGGGGCCGGCTGATCCGATGCGGATCAGCCGGCCCCTTCTCGTATGCGGCAAAGCCCTAGAACGTCCCGAGCTTGATGATCGACAGCAGCGCTATCAGCTGGATCGCGCTCGCGCCCAGCGCCCGCGGCCACGGCAGGTCGTGGGAGCGGGAGACCATCGTCGTCAGAAGGGCGCCCGCGCCGAGCCAGGTGGCCCAGCCGAGGATCTGGACGAGCGGGGCGTCGCCGCCGAGGAACATGGCGAAGACGAGGCGTGGTGCGTCCGTGAGCGACATGATCAGCATCGAGAGGCCGACCGTCGGCTGCCATGCGCCGTCGCCGCCGAGCTGGCGGGCGACGCTGTGGGTGACGACGCCGAGGACGAAGGCGCTCAGGACGATCGCCACACCGGTGGTGAGGACGATCGGGACGCTGGTCGCGAGGGTCGCGTTGATCGCGTCCTCGCGTGCGCCGTCGAAGCCGAAGACGGCGAGCAGGCCGTAGATGAAGGTGACGAGCACGGCCGGCACCCACATGGTGTGGTCGCGCATCTGGAGGTAGGTCTGGTTCGGGCGCATGATCACGCCGCTGACCAGTTCCTTCCAGTGCAGCCGCGGGCCGATCGGGGCGGGGGCCGCGCCGGCGCGGTAGGTACCGCCCGGGTTGTACGGGTCCTCGCCGACGGAGAACGCCTGGGTGTGCCCCGGGTTGTTCGCCGCGTACGGATCATGCCCCTGCTGATACGGGTCGCCGAAGTACTCCGGCTCCCCGTGCGCTCCTTGCCCACCGGCCTGCGGCCACTGCTGCCGGCCGGGCTGCTGCGGGTACCCGCCGGGGTACTGCTGCTGCGGGTACGGGGGCGCGGCGGGGCGGCCGTACGGCTGTTGCTGTCCGTACGGCGGCTGCTGCGGGTTGTGTTGCGGGCGCGGGGAGCCGGGACGATTACCCCGGTTGCCGCGGCCGATCCTGAATCCAGCCACGTATTCGAACGTACCTGGTTCTGCGGGGTGCGGGGCGGGGGCGGCTGCTTTACGTCCCCATTGCGGCTGAGCTGTGACAACCCCTAGGGGGTCCCTGAGGGGGTAGCCCCACCTGGGGGCGGGAGACGCGGACCGGCCCCCTGCCCGGGGGTGCGGGAGGGGGCCGGTGGATTGCTGGTGGGTCAGTCGGCGAAGTTGCCGCCCAGGCGCGGGTAGCCCGAGGTCGAGACACCGATGCCGGACGGGTAGATGCCGCCGGGGGAGGTCAGGGTGTCGTCGGCGTTGGAGTTGAGGAGGTAGACGGCGCCGTTGCCGGTGTTCTCGCCCCGGGCGCCGATCAGCACCTCGTTGCGGCCGTCGCCGTTGAGGTCGTCCAGGTGCACGTCCGAACCGAAGTAGTCGTTCTTCTCGTTGGAGTTCGGGACGCCCGCGGTGTTCTGGTCGAGGAACTTCGCGCCTTCGCCGGTGATGCCCGATCCGTCGGCTGCGCCGTACAGGACGGTGACCGCGCCGGCGTCCGTGACGCCCGCGAGGTTCTCGCCCGGGCTGCCGACCACCAGGTCCAGGTTGCCGTCGCCGTTGATGTCGCCCAGCTCGACCTCGTGACCGAAGAAGTCCTCCGTCTCACCGGAGCCGGGGACGCCCGTGGTGTCCTGGGTGATCGCCTGGCGTGTGCCGTCCGCACCGGTGGCGCTGCCGTGGACGATGTGGACGGTGCCGCCCTTGTTGGCGCCCGGGAAGTCGTCGTCCCAGACCATGCCGATGACGACGTCGCCGTAGCCGTCCTTGTCGGTGTCGCCGACGTCGGTGATATAGCCACCGGGCAGCTTCTGCAGGCCGCTCGTGGTCACACCGTTCGCGGTGCCGGGGAAGTAGTAGTTGGCCTGGTAGCCGTCCTCGAGGCTGAATCCGTCGACGAGGAGGTCGTCCGTCTTGTCTCCGTTGATGTCACCGGAGTGCAGGTTGATGGTGCCCATCGCGTCATAGGAACTGTTCATGACCGGCACGGACAGCGTGTAGCGGTGGGCGGCGTCGCCGCTCTTCGCGATGCCGTCGTCGAAGATGTCGACCGTGGCGGATCCGTAGGAGCCCACCGCGAGGTCGTCCTTGCCGTCGCCGTCGAAGTCGCCGGCCTCGAGCGTGGAACCGAAGGTGTCGTGCTTGGTCGGGCGCGGGTCGTCCACGGTGGTGCCGCCGGACAGGCCGTTGGCGGACCCCCAGAGGATCTGGACCAGGCCGCCGTCCTTGTCCGTGCCCACATCCTCGCCCGGGGTGCCGACGGCGAGGTCGTCGAAGCCGTCGCTGTTGAAGTCGCCGTGGGCGAAGTCGGCGCCGAAGTTGTCGTCGGTCTCGGAGCCGCCGGAGACGCCCGCGCTGTTCTGGCTGAAGGCGACCTTGTGCTGAGTGGTCCCGCCATAGATCGCGACGATCTGGCCGGCCTCGGCCCTGCCGCCGACGTTGGCACCGGCCGCGGATACGACGGCGTCGGTCAGACCGTCGTTGTTGAAGTCCGCTCCGTCGGCGTCCGGAACGGAATCCGCCGCTACAGCGGTACCGGTTGCGGTGGAAACGAGACCACCCGCAAACGCTGCGGCCACCGCCGTAGCAGTGGCAAGCCGGACCCGGCTGGGCGAAGGAGCAGGTGTGCGCTTGTGCTTGGCCATGTGTGCAGTCGTCTCCTGGCTGCATGGGGTGCCTGGCGGGCATCCCGCTGAATTGGGGTGAACCGCCGGTTTGCCGGGAGTTGTCCATGGCGTAACCCTGCGGTTGGTGAACTGGAGACCCGTCACGGGGCCGGAGGGTTGTACGGGGCCGTGAAGAATCTTTGAAGGGGGAGTGACCCTTGGGGCGTACGGGATGCAAGCGGCCCAAGTCCGCAGAACCGGACTTGGGCCGCTTGGTGAACCAAGGGTGGGGAAGGGGAAGTCAGCGCAGGAACGTACCGAATGCGTGGGACGTTCCGAGGCGGAAGTCGGAGCCGTTGAACGAGGTCGCGGACGTGGCCGTGAGGCCGGTCGTCGCGCCGCGCAGGACCCAGACCGCGCCCGCGTCGGCCGCCGCGGCGATGTCCTCGCCCGCCGCCGACGCGGCGAGGTCAGCGCGGCTGTTCTTGTTGATGTCCTTGAGGCGGACGGTCGAGCCGAAGGCGTCACCGGTCTCCGGGACGCCGGGCACGCCGGACACGTCCTGGTGCCAGGACTTGCCGCCGGACGCGAAGGCGCCGGATGCCGAGCCGGGCAGCAGGACGACGTTGCCCGTGCCGCTCACCGTCCCGACCGTCTCGCCGGGCGAGCCGACCGCGAGGTCCGGGTGGCCGTCGCCGGTCACGTCGCCGAGCGCGACGGACGCGCCGAAGCGGTCCTCGGCCTCGGAGGTGCCGGGGACGCCCGGACTGTCCTGGGTGTACGTGACGGGGGTGCCGAAGCCGCTGTCGTCGCCGTGGCGCACGGAGACGGTGTTGTGCTGCGGGTTGCCGGTCACGAGGTCGGTGAAGCCGTCGCCGTTGAGGTCGGCGGCGGCCGTGGCGTCGCGGGTGGCGGTCGCGTCGTCGCCTTCGGCGAGGACGCCCGAGTAGTAGCCGTAGTCGCCGGCGCCGGACTCCATGTACGCGGTGTACGCGCCGCCGTCGGCCCGTTCGCCGGTGAGGACGAAGGTGTAGCCGTCCCTGCTCAGGAAGTGCCCGGCCTCCATGGTGTCGAGGCGGACGCCCTCGGGCAGGAAGTCGACCTCGAGGGTGAAGCGGCAGTCCGTGGGGAGGCCGTCCGAGCAGTAGTACCAGTGGTCGCCGCTGATGACGGCGAGCTGCTTGCCGCCGTCCTCGTCGAGGTCGACCCAGGCCGCGGACTCGCCGAAGCGCACGTCGGAGGCGCGCTGGGCGTTGACGACGACGCCGTTCTTGAAGCCGGAGGCGCCGCCGTAGACGACGGTGACGGAGCCGTCGGGCTTGCCGTCGACCTTCTCGCCGGGGGCGCCGACGATCAGGTCCGCGTAGCCGTCGCGGTTGACGTCGCCGCCGGTGACGCTCTCGCCGAACTCGTCCACGGCCTCCTTCACACCGGGCACCCCGGAGGTGTCCTGGGTGACGGTGACGGAGCGGGACGGGGTGACGCCGGAGGCCGAACCGTACGTCACGACGACGGAGTTGGACTCCGGATTGCCGACCGCGAGGTCGCGGTAGCCGTCACCGTTGTAGTCGTCGCTGAGCGCGGTGGCCGCGCCGGCCGTTCCCGCGAACGGCAGGGTGAGGCCCGCCGCGGCCAGTGCGGTGCAGGCCGCCGCGGCGGCCAGGTGCTTGAAGCGCATACGTGCAGAACTCCCGTGCAGAAGAGGGGGGACAGGGGTGCGGTAGGAGGGGTGGAGATCAGCGGCCGAGGACCGATCCGAAGGCCGCCGCCCCGGGCAGCCCGAGGCTGCGCGGGGTGAGGGAGCGGCCCGGCGAGTGTCCGGTCTCGGCGGTGGCCACGTACCAGACGCCGCCGGTGCCGGCGTTCTCGCCGGGTGCGCCGATGGCGGTGTCGGCCAGTGAACCGGCGTTGTAGTACGAGGAGTTGAGTTCGGCGCCGAACAGGTCGCCGGCTTCGACGGTGCCCGGGATGTTCGGAGTGCCCTGGTGCACGCCCATGCCGCCGAACGGTCCGGTCGTGGTGCCGTTCATGACCACGTACATGCCCGCGTCCTTGGCGGAGCCGACGTCCTCGCGCGGTACGCCCACGACGAGTTCGGGGTACGCGTCGCCGTCGAGGTCGCCCGCGGCGAGCGCGTCACCGAAGCCGTCGCCCTCCTCGGGCGTGCCCGCCATGTACTCGCTGGCCTGGCTGAAGCAGTCGTACGAGGCGCCGAACTGCCCGGCGCCCGGCTTCCCGCCGTACAGCGCGAGCACCGCGCCGCCCAGGCGCTCGGTGCAATGGGTGTAGTCCGTCTCGGGGTTGGGCGTCACACCGCCGACGGCCAGGTCGTCCGTGCCGTCCTGGTCGAAGTCCGCGACGGCGAGTGAGGTGCCGCTGTCGGGCGAGCTCCAGAACGTGCTCATCGAGCCGTCGGCGCCGAAGCGGTGGATGTCGGTCGCGGAGTCCTCGAGCGCGCGCCAGGTCACCGCGAGGTCGTCGCGTCCGTCGCCGTCGAAGTCGCCGCCCTGCAGGGCGCCGATGCGGCTGGACATCGAGTACGTGCGCATCCGCACGGTCGTCGTCCCCGCATCCGCGGTGAGGGGGCCGCGGCGCAGGTGCAGCGAGGAGTTCTCCTCCTCGCTGACGCCCAGGGCGAGGTCCATGGCGCCGTCGCCGTCGAAGTCGCCGGAGGTGAGCGCGCCGCCGACCTCCGAGAACTCGGTGACGCCCTTCGCGACCGTCGCTCCGCCGGGGGCGATTCCCTTGGCCGAGCCGTGCAGGACGGTCACCATGCCGTGGTCCGCGGTCGTCGAGGTGGTCAGGGACTCGCCGCTGATTCCGACGGCCAGGTCCGCGTACCCGTCCCCGTCCAGGTCGGCGGCCTCGACGGCGGAGCCGAAGCGGTCCCCGGCCTCGACGGTGCCGGGCACCCCGGTGCTCGCCTGGCTGATCCGGGTGTTGCCGTGTGCTCCCGGCCCGTTCGGACCGCCCCACACGATGTCGACGTACCCGGCGGCCTTCTTGCCGTCGACCGTCGCGGACGGGACGCCCACCGCGATGTCGGCGTAGTGGTCCCCGTTGAAGTCGTCCTGGAACGGGGCCGTGACGGCCGCGGCGGGCGGGGCGAGGGGCAGGGTCAGCCCGGCCGCGGTGAGGGCGGTGACGCTTGCGGCCGCTGCGGCGGCGAGGAGTCTTGCGCGCACGGGTTCTCCAGAAGGGGGAGCGGACGGACGTCGGAAGGCTGTGGGGGAACGAACGTTCACCGGTGTGACTCCCGGGTCGTACGAAGGGTTGTGCGCGCATGGCCGGAAAGTGAACGGGCGCGGGCTCAACCAGGCGGAATTCAGGCCGAGTTGGACATCAGGCGAGGGGGGTGTGGGCGGCGGAGGTGGCCGAAAGGGCCGGGCAAGGCCATGCAGTTGTAGCCATGCCGGAGCCATGTCCGGTTTGCTGGATTGCCGTCAGATATCAGATGGGTTGTTACATTACGTACGGCTTACGCAGACATCGCCGCCGCACCATGGACCGGCTGAGGGGCCGGCACGGGGCGGCCCCTCAGTCACCGGCACGCCGTCACTTCTCCGTGAACTCCGCGTCCGTGAACGCGACGACGTCCTTCCCCGTCCGCGCGTCCACCACCCACCAGTGCACGGCGCCCTTCCCCCGCTCGGGCCGGAACAGCACGACCTCGTCCCGCCCGTCCCCGTCGAAGTCCTGCACGCTGTGCACCGTGGCCCCGCGCAGGTACGCGTCCTTGGCGGGGGAGCCGCCGACCCGCTGCAGTACGGCGGGGTCGTCCGACGACGGGCCGTCCGGGCCGCCGTTCAGGACCGTGGCCGAGTTCCCGTACGCTCCGGCCGTCCGGAGCACCAGGTCGTCGTCCCCGTCCCCGTCCACGTCACCCGCGAGGTACGGGCCCGCGGTGTCGGCCGTCAGCGTCTTCGGGGCCTTGTCCGCCGCGCCGAAGTACACGGTGATCTTCCGGTCGACCTCCGGGGCCTCCGTCTCGTACCCGGGCTCGTTGTTGCGGCTGCCGTCGTCGCCGACCGCGAGATCGCCGCGCCCGTCCCCGTCGAAGTCGCCGAAGGCGTGCGCGTTGCCCACGCGGAGCTTCTTCGGCGGGCCCGCGAAGCCGCCGGGACCCGCGCCGGAACGCAGCAGCGAGGCGCCCGACTGCTCACCGTCGTTGCTGTCGTGCAGGACGAGGTCATCGCCCTCGCCGCCCCCGGCCTGCCCCGCACCGATTGCCGCGAAGCCGTACTCGGTGGCGAGCCTCAGCGGCTGCCCGGAGCGCGCGGGCCGTCCGGTGTCCGGGGCGAAGGGCCCGTACAGGATCCGTACCGTGCCCGCGCCGGCGGTGACCGCGAGGTCTGCCTTGCCGTCCGCGTCGAAGTCCCCGGGCACACCGGTGGTCACGGGGGTGCCGTGGGCGTCGGTCAGGGTGAGCGCGGCCTCGGCGCGCAGCCCGTCGGGGCTGCCGCGCAGCCAGTGACCGGCGCTGACGACATCGCCGAAGCCGTCGCCGTCGAGGTCGGCGCGGTGCATCGTGGGCGGGAACCAGTCCGGCATCCCCGCGATGTCGCCCTTTTCGATGCGGGTGTACGTGGCCGGGTCGAGCCCTTTCGCCGAACCGTGCACGACGGTCAGGCCCGCCGTGCCGCCGGACTCGTCGCTGTTCCAGTGGACGAGGTCGGCGTACCCGTCCCCGTTGACGTCATCGGCGCGCTCGCTGCCCTTGCCCCGCGGGACGGGTGTCTTCGCCGTGGGGGTGGTGACCGGGTCGGCGGGCCGTCGCGTATCGGCGGGCGACGGGGTCCGGGTGGCCGCGGAGGGCGGCCGGCCATCGCCCGGCGAGGTCCCGCACCCCGCGACCGCGAGGAGACAGGCGAGGGGGACGAGGGCGAGGGAGGACCGGGATCGGCGCTTCATGCAACGACAACACCCCATGTCACAGCCGTAGGGCCATGCCATGGGGTGCTTCGTTACGGGCCCGATGCGCAACCGGGCCGTACGCCTACTTCACCGGCTCGGGCTCCGGAGCGTCCTCGGACTCCTCGGAACCGGCCGGATCCACCGGAGTCTTCACGGAGTCGAGGAGCAGCTGCGCCACGTCCACGACCTGCAGCGACTCCTTGGCCTGACCGTCGTTCTTCTTGCCGTTCACGGAGTCCGTGAGCATCACGAGGCAGAACGGGCAGGCGGTGGAGACGATGTCCGGGTTGAGGGACAGGGCCTCGTCCACGCGCTCGGTGTTGATGCGCTTGCCGATCCGCTCCTCCATCCACATCCGCGCACCACCGGCGCCGCAGCAGAAGCCGCGCTCCTTGTGGCGGTGCATCTCCTGCTGGCGCAGGCCGGGGACGGCGGACATGATCTCGCGCGGCGGCGTGTAGATCTTGTTGTGCCGGCCCAGGTAGCACGGGTCGTGGTAGGTGATCAGACCCTCGACGGGCGTGACCGGGATGAGCTTGCCCTCGTCGATGAGGTGCTGCAGCAGCTGCGTGTGGTGGATGACCTCGTAGTCACCGCCGAGCTGCGGGTACTCGTTGCCGAGGGTGTTGAGGCAGTGCGGGCAGGTCGCGACGATCTTCTTCGCGGACTTGGGCTTGCGGGACTCCTCGGTCACCTTGCCGTCGTCGTCCATCTCCTCGCCGAAGGCGGCGTTGAGGGACATGACGTTCTCCATGCCGAGCTCCTGGAACAGGGGCTCGTTGCCGAGACGGCGGGCGGAGTCACCGGTGCACTTCTCGTCGCCGCCCATGATCGCGAACTTGACGCCCGCCATGTGCAGCAGCTCGGCGAAGGCCTTCGTGGTCTTCTTGGCGCGGTCTTCGAGCGAGCCCGCGCAGCCGACCCAGTACAGGTACTCGACCTCGGTGAGGTCCTCGATGTCCTTGCCGACGACCGGCACCTCGAACTCGACTTCCTTGAGCCATTCGAGACGCTGCTTCTTGGCCAGACCCCAGGGGTTGCCCTTCTTCTCCAGGTTCTTGAGCATCGTGCCCGCCTCGGACGGGAACGCGGACTCGATCATCACCTGGTAGCGGCGCATGTCGACGATGTGGTCGATGTGCTCGATGTCCACCGGGCACTGCTCGACGCAGGCGCCGCAGGTGGTGCAGGACCACAGGACGTCGGGGTCGATGACGCCCTGCTCTTCGAGGGTGCCGATCAGGGGGCGCTCGGCCTCGGCGAGAGCGGCGGCCGGAACGTCCTTGAGCTGCTCCTCGGACGCCTTCTCCGTGCCCTCCATGTCCTTGCCGCCACCGGCGAGCAGGTACGGGGCCTTGGCGTGCGCGTGGTCGCGCAGCGACATGATCAGGAGCTTCGGCGAGAGCGGCTTGCCGGTGTTCCAGGCGGGGCACTGCGACTGGCAGCGGCCGCACTCGGTGCAGGTGGAGAAGTCGAGCAGACCCTTCCAGCTGAACTGCTCGACCTGGCTGACACCGAACACGTCGTCGTCACCGGGGTCGGTGAAGTCGATCGCCTTGCCGCCGGAGGTCATCGGCTGCAGCGCGCCGAGGGCGGTCTCGCCGTTCGCGTTGCGCTTGAACCAGATGTTCGGGAAGCCGAGGAAGCGGTGCCAGGCCACACCCATGTTGGTGTTGAGCCCGACCACGATCATCCAGGTGAAGGAGGTCGTGATCTTCAGGCCGGCGAAGAAGTACGTGAGGGTCTGCAGCGTGGACAGGTCCACGCCCTCGAACGCCGAGACGACCGGGTACGAGATGAAGAACGAGGCCTCGTAGCCGTCGACGTGGTGCATCGCACCCTCGAGCGCGTGCAGCATGAAGATGCAGACGCCGACGGTGAGGATCACGGCCTCGACGAAGTACGCCTGGCCCGTCTTGGAGCCCTGGAAGCGGGACTTGCGGCCGGGCCGGTTCGGGTTGCTGAACTGCCGGATCACGATCAGCGTCAGGATGCCGACGACCGTCATGGTGCCCATGAACTCGACGTACACGTTGTACGGAGCCCAGTCACCGATGACCGGGATCAGCCAGTCGGCCTGGAACAGCTGGCCGAAGGCGTTGACGATCGTGAGCAGCAGCGTGAGAAAGCCGATCGCGACGAACCAGTGGGCGAAGCCCACGATGCCCCACTTGTTCATGCGTGAGTGCAGCAGGAACTCCCGCAGCAGCGTCACGGTGCGCTGATACGGGTTGTCGGTCCGGCTTCCCGCGGGCACCGGCTGGCCCAGCATGAAATAGCGGGCGAACTGGCCGATGGCACGCGCGAACAGGGCGACGCCGACCACGGTCACTACCAACGACACGATGATCGCGGCGAGTTGCATGAGGGCTCCTCGGGCCTGCGAGGCGGGGGTTTCAGAGAAGATTACTAAGCGGTAACTTACCCGGCTCGTCTGAGACTACCCACTTCCGTTGGTGCAATGTAGCCAGGCTCACGGTGATCTGTGTCGCTGAGGTGACCCTTGCCAGGCGTGGGCCGCGGTGCTCGGGGGCGTGCTCGAGGTCGCGCTCAGGGGGCGGCATCCGGCCGAGTCCGCCCGGATGCGTTGCGGTAAATCGTGTTATTCGCCATAAACCGGGCTATTCCGAACTAGCTTAAGCGTCATGCTCTACGCCGTCGTCGCCGCGGCCGCCGCCGTCCTCCTCACCGCCCTGCTCACCCGGCTCGCCCGCGCCCTCGCCCTGCGCACCGGCCGGCTCGACCGGCCGGGCGCCGGCAAGGCGCACCGGCGGCCCACCCCGCGGCTCGGCGGCACCGCCGTCCTGGCCGCCACGCTCCTGGTCAGCTGCACGGGGTACGCCGGCCTCGGGCCCGGTACCGAACGGATTCTGTGGGCCGCCGCCGCCGTCGGCCTGCTCGGCCTCGTCCGCGATCTGCGGCCGCTGCGCACGCGCGTGTGCCTGCTCGCGGAGGCCGCCGCCGCCCTGTTCGTCGTGCACGGCACGGGCCTCGGTCCCTTCGCGGCCCTGGCCGCGGTCCTCTGGATCGTCTTCGTCACCCATGCCTTCCAGTGGCTCGACACCTCCGACGGGGTGACGGGCACGGTCGGCGCGGTCAGCGCGCTCGGGCTCGCGCTCTGCGCGGCGGCGGACGGCCGGGCCGACCTGGCGCTCGTCCTCACCGTCCTGGCCGCGGCGCTCGGCGGTTTCCTCGGCCACAACTGGCACCCGGCCAGGATCTTCCTCGGCGACTGCGGTGCGCTGTTCACCGGCTTCCTGCTCGCCTCGGCCGCGGTCCTCGTGCACACCGGCCACGACGCGCTGCCGACCCTGGCCGGTCTGCTGACCCTCACCCTGGCCGCCACCGCCGACACCGTGCTGGTCCTCCTCTCGCGCCGCAGTTCCGGCCGCCCGCTCCTCCTGGGCGCCACCGACCACATCGCCCACCGCCTGCGCCGGATCGGCTTCACCGTGCCGGGCGCCGCGGTCGTGCTCGCCGCGCTGACCTTCGCGGGCACGCTGACGACGGTCCTGATCCACCGCGGCAGCGCCGGTCCCAGCGCGGCGGCTCCGCTGCTGCTCGCGGCGATCGGCGGGCTCTGGGCGCTGCTGGGGGTCCGGGTGTACGGGGAGCAGGGGCGCCGGGGTGCCGGAGCCGCGCCCACGTCCTCGGAGGCCGGGCATCCGGCTGCGGGGCGTACGGCGGGGCGTACGGCGGGGCGTACTGCGGGGCGCACACCCTTGAGTGCCGCACGGCGAGCGGTGGCCGGAACAGCACCCAGGCTCGGGCTCGGGCGGGGTCCCGGCAGAGGAACGGGCGGCCGGTCCGCACCGTCGGTACGCCGCCGCCCCGTCGGCGGCCCGCGTACCGTCGCCGCCGCCGCGGCCCGCCCGGCCGGCGGCCTCCGCACGATGGCGCCGCGCGGCGGGCCCGCCCGCCCGCAGCCCGTCCCGGCCACGCGCCGCGGCGGCACGCCCGCGTCCGGCACCCCGGTACCGGCGGGCGCGGCGCGCACCGCGGCAACCCGGGCCGCCGAACGCCCTGCCGCCGAACCCCCGGCCGCCCACCCGCCGATGCCCGACTACCCGGCACCGCCCGCCCGTCCGGCCGCGCAGGCGGCCCGCCCCGCCGCACCGGACGACCGGGGCGCGGCCCGCGGCGGTCCACCGCCCGGCCGCACCCGGCGCGGGCTCGTCGCCCTCACGCGTACCGTCCGCGGCGCGCGTCGTGCCGAACCCGCCGCACCGGCCGATCTGGCGAGGGGCTGACGTGAGCACACTCAAGAGCGGTCTGTACGGCGGTCTGCACCCCGCCCGCCGGGGTGCCCTGCCCCCGGTGGTCACCGCCGCGACCGTCCCCTGCACGGGCGTTCCCGTCGCGGCCGTCACCCCGGCCGACGCCGCCGCGGCGGTCATCCGGCTGGCCGCGCAGGGCGGGCCCGCCGACGTCCATCTGTGCACGGCCGCCTCCCTGGCCCTCGCCGACGCCGACCCGGAACTGCACCGGCTGCTGCGCGCGAGCGCGCTCAACCTGCCCGCGGGGCGCGGTGTGGTGCACGCGGGGCGGCTGCTGCACCGCGACCGCACCCTGCCCCGCACCCGCGTGGACGGTTCCGGCCTCCTCCTCGACGTCTTCCGTACGGGCCAGGCGGTGGGCCTGCGCCACTACCTGCTCGGACCGTCCCGCGAGGTACTCGACGCCCTCACCGCCGCGCTCCTCGCCCGCAACCCGCGTGCCCGGATCGTCGGCACCGAGGCCCCGCCCCGCCGCGGCCTCACCGACGCCGAACGCGTCGCGCAGTCGGCGCGTATCGCCGCGTCGGGCGCCCAGATCATCTGGCTCGGACTGGCCGCCCCGCGCCGCGACCACGAGGCCGCCCGCCTCGCCGCCCTGCACCCGGCGGTGTACGTGGCGGCGGGCCGCGCGGCCTTCGACGCCGTGGCCGGGACCGGTCCGCAGCCGCCGCAGTGGCTGCGGGGCAGCGGTCTGGAACGGCTGTATCCACAGGCCAGGGAGGAACGGACGGTGGCGTGGGGGAGCCTGCGCTTCGCGGCCGCCGTCCTGCGGACCCGTACGAAGGGAACCGGCCGATGAGCGGACCGATGAGCGGGCCCATGAGCGGACCGGCGGTCGCCACCGCGTCCGGCACGCTGCTGCGCCGCGTCCGGACGGCCGTGCAGGAGTTCGGCATCGACGTCCGCCGCTACCCGGCCGACCGCACCGGGCTGCGGCTCGTCCGGCTGCTCGCCACGCACGAGATCGACACGGTGCTCGACGTGGGCGCGCACGCGGGTGCGTACGGCAGCCTGCTGCGGCGCAGCGGCTACCACGGCCGGATCGTCTCGTTCGAACCGCTCGCCGCACCCCGTACCGCCCTGCTGCACCGCACCCAGGCCGACGACACCTGGACCGTGCACCCGTACGCGCTCGGCGAGACCTCGGGCACCGCCACCCTGAACGTGGCGGGCGGTGACGGCGCCGGCAGTTCCGTCCTGCCGATGCTGCCGCTGCATCACGAGGCCGCACCGGCCTCCGCGTACGTCGGGTCCCAGGCCGTCGAGATGCGGCGGCTCGACGAGCTGTGGGAGCAGGTGACGGCGCCCGGCGAGCGGATCTTCCTCAACGTCGGCGTCCAGGGTTACGAGGCCCAGGTGCTGCGCGGCCTCGGCGACTGGGCCGACGAGATCGCCGGCCTGCAGGTGGGCACCTCGATGGCGCCGCTCTTCGAGGGCGGCCTCGGCTTCGACGAGGCGCTGCGGATCGCCCGCGAGGACCTGGGCCTCGGCCTGACCTCGATGGTCCCCGGCCTCAGCGACCCGCGGACGGGGCGGCTGCTGCAGTGCGACCTGGTCTGCTTCCGTCCGGCCGGACGGGGTTCGGCCGAGCGGGGTTCATCCGGCTGAGGTCCACCGCCCCGCACCGGCCCGTACCGCCGTCATCAGATAGGGCGTCACCAGGCGCACCGGAGCCCAGGGCCCGGTGTGCCGCCGGCAGTACACCCACCAGACGCGCGGCGGGAGTTCGGCCGCGGACGTGACCCGGCGCAGGGCCTCGCGCACCCCGATCCCGGGCTCGCGCGAGCCGCGCCGCGGCGGTCCGGCCGGGCAGCGGCCGACGTGGCGGGGCGCCACGTACGCGGGGATGCCCGCCTTGCGTGCCCGGAAGCCGTGGTCGTAGTCGCCCATGCCGTGCGGGAAGCGCCGGTCGATGTCGCCGATCCGGTCGCGCACCGCGCGCGGCAGCAGCACGACCTTGCCGTCGTACGTGCGGCAGGGCCGGGGCCGTCCGGACGGTTCGACCAGGTGAAGATCGCGGCCCGTGTGCCCGGAGTACGTGGTGGCGGTGCCGTCGTGGACGGCGCCGACGAGCACCGCGCCGCTCAGGACCCGGGACGTCTCCATGAGCCGGGCGAGGGCGTCGTCGTCGAGGACCACGTCGTCGTGCAGCCACAACTGGTGCGTGAACGGTTCGCGGCCCGCTGCCCTGCTGTTGCGGCTGGCGATGCGCATGCCCTGCCCCCAGTGCACATCGGCCGCCACACACATGAGGTCGACGCCGGGGTGGGCACGGCGTACCGCCTCGGGGGTGCCGTCGGTGGATCCGGTGTCGACCAGGTGGACGCGGATCTCGGTGCCGCGGGGCAGTCCGCGCTGACGGGCGAGGGCGTCGAGCGCGGCCAGGGTGGTCGCGCGCCGGTTGTGGCAGGTCATGAGAACGGCGAGACGCAGCGGCACCAATGGGACTCCTCGGGCGGGTGAGGCGCTGTAAAAGCGCAGGTCAGGCTGGGAGTGGCCAGGTATTGCACCTAAGGAAGGGATAAAAGTTGAGTCGGCTCGACTCAGTTCTGTTGACTCCATCCGATCGGTGATGCATCCTTGAGCGAGTTCCACTCAAGTCCGTATGGAGGAATCGAAATGGCACGTGCGGTCGGCATCGACCTGGGCACGACTAACTCTGTCGTCAGCGTTCTTGAAGGCGGCGAGCCCACCGTCATCACCAACGCCGAGGGCGCCAGGACCACGCCGTCCGTCGTCGCCTTCGCGAAGAACGGCGAGGTTCTCGTCGGTGAGGTCGCCAAGCGGCAGGCCGTCACCAACGTGGACCGCACCATCCGCTCGGTGAAGCGCCACATGGGCACCGACTGGAAGGTCGCGATCGACGACAAGAACTTCAACCCCCAGCAGATCAGCGCCTTCGTGCTGCAGAAGCTGAAGCGGGACGCCGAGGCGTACCTGGGCGAGAAGGTCACGGACGCGGTCATCACCGTCCCGGCGTACTTCAACGACTCCGAGCGTCAGGCGACGAAGGAGGCCGGTGAGATCGCGGGTCTGAACGTCCTGCGTATTGTCAACGAGCCGACTGCGGCCGCCCTGGCCTACGGTCTCGACAAGGACGACCAGACCATTCTCGTCTTCGACCTCGGTGGCGGCACCTTCGACGTCTCGCTGCTCGAGATCGGCGACGGCGTCGTCGAGGTGAAGGCCACCAACGGTGACAACCACCTCGGTGGTGACGACTGGGACCAGCGCGTCGTCGACTACCTGGTGAAGCAGTTCAACAACGGTCACGGTGTGGACCTCGGCAAGGACAAGATGGCGCTCCAGCGCCTGCGCGAGGCCGCCGAGAAGGCGAAGATCGAGCTCTCGTCCTCCACTGAGACCACGATCAACCTGCCCTACATCACGGCCTCCGCCGAGGGCCCCCTGCACCTGGACGAGAAGCTCACGCGCGCCCAGTTCCAGCAGCTGACGTCCGACCTTCTCGAGCGGTGCAAGAACCCGTTCAACAACGTCATCAAGGACGCCGGCATCCAGCTGTCCGAGATCGACCACGTCGTTCTCGTCGGCGGCTCGACCCGTATGCCCGCCGTGGCCGAGCTCGTCAAGGAGCTCACCGGCGGCAAGGACGCCAACAAGGGTGTGAACCCGGACGAGGTCGTCGCCATCGGCGCCGCCCTGCAGGCCGGTGTCCTCAAGGGTGAGGTCAAGGACGTCCTGCTCCTCGACGTGACCCCGCTGTCGCTTGGTATCGAGACCAAGGGCGGCATCATGACCAAGCTCATCGAGCGCAACACCACGATCCCGACCAAGCGGTCCGAGATCTTCACGACGGCCGAGGACAACCAGCCCTCCGTGCAGATCCAGGTCTACCAGGGCGAGCGCGAGATCGCGGCGTACAACAAGAAGCTCGGGATGTTCGAGCTGACCGGTCTGCCGCCGGCCCCGCGTGGTGTCCCGCAGATCGAGGTCTCCTTCGACATCGACGCCAACGGCATCATGCACGTGACCGCGAAGGACCTCGGCACGGGCAAGGAGCAGAAGATGACCGTCACCGGCGGCTCCTCGCTGCCGAAGGACGAGGTCGACCGCATGCGCCAGGAGGCCGAGCAGTACGCGGACGAGGACCAGCGCCGCAAGGAGGCCGCCGAGTCCCGTAACCAGGGCGAGCAGCTCGTCTACCAGACGGAGAAGTTCCTCAAGGACAATGAGGACAAGGTCCCGGGCGAGGTGAAGACCGAGGTCGAGGAGGCCGTGAGCGAGCTCAAGGAGACGCTCAAGGGCGAGGACTCGGCCGCGATCCGCACCGCCACCGAGAAGGTGCAGGTCGTCGCGCAGAAGCTGGGCCAGGCGATGTACGCCGACGCCCAGGGCGCGCAGGCCGCGGGCGGCGCCGAGGGTCCGCAGGACCAGCCGGGCGAGGCCAAGGCCGAGGACGACGTCGTGGACGCCGAGATCGTCGACGACGAGAAGCCCAACTTTGACAAGGGCGGTGCCGCGTGACCGAGGAGACCCCCGGGTTCGACGAGCAGAACGAGCCCACCGACGTCTCCTCCGGCGACAACGGCGACACCTCCGAGGCCGCCGAGTCCGCCGAGCCGAAGGCCGCCCCCGCTCCTGAGAAGGAGGGGGCGGCCCCGGCCGGGGACGCGACAGTGGCGCTGACGGCGCAGCTGGACCAGATGCGTACGGCGCTCAACGAGCGCACCGCGGACATCCAGCGGCTGCAGGCCGAGTACCAGAACTACCGCCGCCGGGTGGAGCGCGACCGGATCACGGTCAAGGAGATCGCCGTGGCGAACCTCCTGACCGAGCTGCTCCCGGTGCTCGACGACATCGGGCGCGCCCGTGAACACGGCGAGCTCGTGGGCGGGTTCAAGTCCGTGGCCGAATCCCTGGAGACGGTCGCGGCGAAGATGGGCCTGCAGCAGTTCGGCAAGGAGGGCGAGCCCTTCGACCCGACGATCCACGAGGCCCTGATGCACTCGTACGCGCCGGACGTCACGGAGACGACCTGCGTCGCGATCCTGCAGCCCGGGTATCGCATCGGCGAGCGCACCATCCGCCCCGCGCGGGTGGCCGTCGCCGAGCCCCAGCCGGGCGCGCAGGCGGCCAAGGACGCCGATGACGCGGCCGCTGACGACAAGGAGAGCGGTGGCCCGGACGAGGGCTGACGCGATCACCACCGGTAGACGTGAGGAGGGACGCCGGGGATGAGCACCAAGGACTTCATCGAGAAGGACTACTACAAGGTCCTCGGCGTCCCGAAGGACGCCACCGAGGCCGAGATCAAGAAGGCGTACCGCAAGCTCGCCCGCGAGTTCCACCCGGACGCCAACAAGGGCAACGCCAAGGCGGAGGAGCGCTTCAAGGAGATCTCCGAGGCGAACGACGTCCTCGGTGACCCGAAGAAGCGCAAGGAGTACGACGAGGCGCGCGCCCTGTTCGGGAACGGCGGCTTCCGTGCCGGTCCCGGCGCGGGCGGCGGCTCGTTCAACTTCGACCTCGGCGACCTCTTCGGCGGCGGCGCGGGCGGTTCGCAGGGCACCCAGGGCGGCACCTTCGGGGGCGGCCTCGGGGACGTGTTCGGCGGGCTGTTCAACCGCGGCGGCACCGGCACGGGTCCGCGGACCCAGCCCCGCCGCGGCCAGGACATCGAGTCCGAGGTCACCCTGTCCTTCACCGAGGCGGTGGACGGCGCGACCGTCCCGCTGCGGATGTCCTCGCAGCAGCCCTGCAAGGCCTGTTCGGGCACCGGCGACAAGAACGGCACGCCTCGCGTGTGCCCGACCTGTGTCGGCACCGGCCAGGTCTCGCGCGGCGGCGGTGGCGGCTTCTCGCTCACCGACCCGTGTGTGGACTGCAAGGGCCGCGGCCTCATCGCCCAGGACCCCTGCGAGGTCTGCAAGGGCTCCGGCCGCGCCAAGTCCTCGCGCACCATGCAGGTCCGGATCCCGGCGGGCGTCTCGGACGGCCAGCGGATCCGGCTGCGCGGCAAGGGCGCACCCGGTGAACGGGGCGGGCCCGCGGGCGACTTGTACGTCGTCGTGCACGTGGACAAGCACCCGGTGTTCGGCCGCAAGGACGACAACCTCACGGTGACCGTCCCGGTGTCCTTCACCGAGGCGACCCTCGGCGGCGAGATCAGGGTCCCGACCCTGGGCGGCCCCGCGGTCAAGCTCAAACTGCCCCCGGGCACCCCCAACGGCCGCACCATGCGCGCCCGCGGAAAGGGTGCGGTCCGCAAGGACGGGACGCGGGGCGACCTCCTCGTCACGGTCGAAGTGGCCGTGCCGACGGAGCTTTCCGACGGGGCGCGTGACGCCCTCACCGCCTATGCCGAGGCGACTGAGGACCACGATCCCCGGGCAGAACTCTTCCAGGCCGCGAAGGGAGCATGAGGCACATGGACAGCCGCTCGGGGCGAAGCCGTAATCCGTACGAACTGACCGACGAGACACCGGTCTACGTCATCTCGGTGGCGGCGCAGCTGTCCGGCCTGCACCCGCAGACCCTGAGGCAGTACGACCGCCTCGGTCTCGTCTCCCCGGACCGCACCGCGGGCCGGGGCCGGCGCTACTCGGCCCGCGACATCGAACTGCTCCGCCAGGTGCAGGCGCTGTCGCAGGACGAGGGCATCAACCTGGCCGGCATCAAGCGCATCATCGAGCTGGAGAACCAGGTCGCCGCGCTGCAGTCCCGCGTGGCCGAACTCGCCGCCGCGCTGGAGGGAGCCGCCGCCACGCTGCAGCAACGTGAAGCGGCGGTGCACGCCTCGTACCGCCGCGATCTGGTGCCCTATCAGGAGGTCCAGCAGACGTCGGCGCTCGTGGTGTGGCGGCCGAAGAAGCCCACGGACTGAGCGGCGTCCCGCTCCCCACGGCCTGAACGAGGGCCCCTTCCTGCCACTGACAGGAAGGGGCCTTCTTCGCTGTACTGAAGCCGCTGCCCCCGCTACCCCTCTGCCTTGAGGTAGCCGGAGTGGGCGACCTGCCCGAGGAACCGGAACCGGGTCCGACCTGCCATGTGCTTATCGAACGCCTCCTTGATCCCCTGCCACTTGGGGTGACCGAAGTCGTCGAGCACGACCACCCCGCCTGGCGCGGCGATCTGTTCGGCCCACTCGAGATCGGCGGCGACGCCCGCGGCGGAGTGGTCACCGTCCACGATGATCACGCCGTACTCGCGGTCGGAGATCTCGGCGCGGACCTCCGGGTCCTCCGAAAACCCTTGCCGGATACGGGCGTCGGCGCCGACGAGTGACAGGTTGGTGCGTACGGCGGCCTCGTTCACGGGCGTACCGGAAGCGTCGACGCCCATCGTGGCCCCGGGCTGCAGCTGGCTGCCTGCCAAGGGGTCGACGATCGTCAGCTCCGGCGTGCGGCCGGCCCGCTGCATCATCCGGCTCATCCCGGCGCTGAACATCCCGTACAGCGTCCCGATCTCCAGGAACTCGTCGTTCGGCGGATCGAGCAGCGGCACGGCGGACAGCTTGCCCACGATGTTCATCGTGCCGCCCGCGATCCGCCCCACACCCAGCGCCTCCAATGCGATGAGCAGCCGGAATGCCTGCGCGACGGTCCGCTCGACGGCCTCCTGCCCGGCGCCCGTCACCTCGGTCAACTCACTGATGGTCCGGTTGAGATGAGGCGCGGAAGGCAGCCTGGACGCCCCTCGCCCGGTGCCGTCGAAGAACAGCTCCAACGGCCGCTGCCGGTTCCGCAGCCGGTTCAGCTCCTGCTGCGTCACCTCGGCCCGTCCGGACTCCTCGATGACACGCCGGACCTGGCGTTCCACTCGCTGGTCTATGAGCTGGACGATGGGCCGCAGGGTACGCCTGCCGGCCTTGCTGGTGATGAGCGCTCGCATGGCGTGGACCGTAGGCCGAGGCTCTCCCCGTCACAACCAATGTGCGGGCCCCTGCGGGAGAAGCGGGGATGGCAGTTGGGCTACGGAAGGGGGTGGTCCTTTTGTGTGCGGTGCTGAAGGTGAGGGCCCTTTGTCTTCAAGGGTGGTGGCCGGGATGTTCCGGTTCTCGTGGACGGGTGGGCCCTCTTGGGCTTGGCTGCATTTGTGGGGGAGGTGAGGGGATGGGTCAGGTGGCGTCAGTTCTGCGTCGAGCCCCGGGATAATGGGCGCGGAGTACCGGATTTGGGGGTAGGGCGGTGGCCGAAGGCGATACGCATCGGCATGACGTCGAGGAATTGTGCGACGCCGGAGAAGAGGCCTATCAGGCGGCGCTGCAGGCTGGGCGAATCTCGCGGTCGAAGGTGACGGATGCGCGCTGCCTGGTCGAGTTGGGCCTCTTGCACCCGGATCCCTTGGACATGGCGTGGTTGCTGCCCACGAATCCCGGCGTGGTGGTCGCTCGTCTGCTGCGGGAATTCGAGGGAGAGCTGGGGGAGATACGACGAAGGGCGGGCGTGCTCGCCGGAATGGCCGAGCGAAGTGCCGTACCCAGGGCAGCGAATGCTTCTCCGAGTGCTGCACTCAGGGTGCTCGAAGGCATGCCGCGTATCAACCTCGCCATCGACGAGGCGACAGCCGCCTGTGTCGCGGAATTGCGTGCCATGCAGCCGTCCGGTATCCGTTCGGAGCGTGACCTGAGCGGGGCGCTGCCGCGCGCGCTCGACCTGCAGGAACGAGGGGTGCGCACCCGCAGTCTGTACACCCATGTCGCCCGGCACGGGCAGGGATTGGAGACCTACCTGGAGCAGCTGGAAGGCTCGGTGGAGGTCCGCACGCTCGACGAGGTGGGCGAGCGCCTACTGATTTTCGATCGCGCCGTGGCGTTCATTCCGGCCAGTCCGGACCGCTCGGTCGCCTTGGAGTTGAGGCATCCTGCCCTGATCGACTATCTCGTCGGGGTGTTCGACAGGTTCTGGCACCGGGCTGTTCCGTTCTCCGAACACGTGCCTTACGCCGGCGTCGTCGAGGGCGTCAGTCACCGCGAACACGCCATCGCGGCCCTCCTGGCCGAGGGGTACACCGACGCCGTCATCGCTGAGCGGCTCGGCATCAACGTACGCACATGCAGGCACCACATAGGCCGGCTCTCCGAGACGCTGGGCTGCGCGACCCGCACCCAACTCGGCGTCCGCATCGCCCAGACCGGCCTGCACGTACCGCCCGCCTAGGGCCTGTCCGGCGGATCATGCCTGGGACGGGCCCTGATCGTCCTGTTCCAGGATCCCCGACTTCGCTATCAGATACCCGAGTTGAGCCCGGCTGCCGCTGCCGAGGGTGGCGGCGATCTTGGCTATGTGGGCCCGGCAGGTGCGGACATTCATGCCGAGGCGGCGGGCTATGGCCTCGTCCACGTGGCCCTCTACGAGAAGTTTGGCTATCGAGCGCTGCACGCCCGTGAGGCCGTGCTGTTCCGCCTGGTAGTGGACTTCCTCCGCCCAATCGGTGCCGAGCAGCCAGAACTGCTCGAACACTCCGACCAAGTAGCTGACAAGACCTTCATGGCGCAGTTCGAGGGCGACCCGGCGGTCACTCCGGGCGGGTACGAACGCCACCTTGCGGTCCACGAGGATCAACCGGTCGACGATCTCCTCGAGAGTGCGCACTTCGAGCCCGTAGGGTCCCACGCGCTCGACGTATCCGATGGTGGCCGAATGATGTCGGGCGGTGTGCTGGTACAGGGTTCGCATGCGTACCTTGCGCTCGATCAGTGGCGCGACCCTGCGCAGCCCTTCCTCCAGAACCTCGGGAGTACGTCCGCTTCCGGGCTGTATGGCGAGCAACTCCTCGGTGCACTCGTCCATCGCGCGGTCGAGCGCGGCGTTGATGGCCGTGAACCCGTCGAGCACCGTGATCGAATGGTCTGCTGTCGGCGCCGGCGTGGTGATCGTCATAAATGGCTCGAACGCATCGGCGAGGGAGCTGGCCTGCTGTCTACGCTCGTGGATCTCCCGTTCAAGGGGGTGTATCAGCTGGTTCAGCGCGACCGACGGGGGAACCGGCCAGAGCCATTCGGTGTCCTCGGAATCGGGGCGCAGCAGCGCCAGCCGAAGCAGGCATGGCACATGTTGCACAGCAGAGCGCCTGATGCGCCCCGCACGCAGAGCTTGCGCGTACAGGTCCTTGCCACCGGTGCACAGATCGTCCCCAGTGCACCGCTCTTCTTCGCCCTGATGCCTTCCCGAATCGCCCCGCTTTGACGTCATTTCCACCCCCCTCAGGGTCCTGAATTACAGGAACATGATGCCTGTATCTGCTGGTGGAAGGGTTCTGTCTGAGCCATCGTCTTAAACGCAGGAGTCAAGGAGTTTGATCAAACGAGGTGGAGAACGGCCATGACCAGGATGGTTCGTGCACTCAGCGCTCTGGCCATCGCGGCGGCAGCCGCCCTCGGTGTGTTTGTCGCCAATGGCGAGCCGACGTGGGGCAGTGCTCCCGCGGGCAACACCGCCGTCGGCGAACCGACGTGGGGCAGCGAGCCTGCAGGCAGCGTGCTCGCGGGTGAGCCGACGTGGGGCTCTGCCTCCCCGAGCGGGCGCGCATGACGACGCCCCCGGACGACAGAACCTTCCGTCGCGAAATGGCCACCGCCTACCGCTCGGGCTGGCACTTCATCGATCTCGCCACGGCGATTCCCCGCCCTGGTGACTCGTTGATGGTCACCCTGTTCGGTGAGCCCGTGGTGGTCGTGCGTGACGCGGAGGACGATGACGTCCGGGCCTTCCGGTGCTTGCGCCGGCCCCGTGGCGCGCCGCAGCCCGTGCGGTGTGCGGTGCGCTACGGAATGATCTTCGTGAACCTTGATCAGCGCGACCACCAGCTTGTCGAGCCGCTGGTCGACCCCGTACAAATCCCCGCCACCCCCCGCAGTGCCTGACGCGATCCCCCGTCGTCAAACATCGCTCAGGCGCTTCCCCCCACAGCGGCGTCACCGTGGACCTGAACACGGTGGCGCCGCTGTGTTTTCGGGGCCCGGCCGGGGCGGCCGGCTCAGCTCCGCCCCATCGCACGCGTCAGTGTGATCTCCACCAGGACCCGGTCCGGGTTCGGTGACGGCACGCGCGTGAACCGCTCCGTGTAGCGCTCGACCGCGTCCGCGATGAGCTCCTCGTCCGTGTGGATCCGGGCGAGGCCCTCCAGCGTGGCCCAGCGCCGGCCGTCGACCTGGCAGAGCGCCACGCGGGCGCCGTCCGGGCCCGCCGCCAGGATGTGGGACACCTTCTTGCTCGCCTTGTTGGTGATCACGCGCGCGACCCCGGCCTCAGGGTCGTACGTCGCCGCGACCGGCACCACGTGCGGGGTGCCGTCGGGCCGGAGCGTCGTGAGGGTGCACATGTGCCGTTCGCGCCAGAAGCTGAGGTAGGCGGCGTCGGGGGAGCGCGGGTCGATGGCCATGACCGGAACCTAAGCCATCCCTCCTGACGCCGTGACGGCGGTACCTCGAGTGGGCCGGACGCCGTGACGGCGCACCTTGAGTGGAATAGTTGAGTGGAATAGACTCAACTTTGTGCACGTTGACCCAGTCAGACCCTGACCGGGCCCGACGCCGACCCCTACCACCAGGAGGAGACCCCCCACGTGGACGCCGAGCTGACCAACAGGAGCCGGGACGCGATCAACGCGGCGACCAGCCGCGCCGTGTCCGCCGGACACCCCGATCTGACCCCCGCGCACCTGCTGCTTGCGCTCCTGGAGGGGCAGGACAACGAGAACATCACCGACCTGCTCGCCGCCGTCGACGCCGATCAGGCCGTCGTACGGGCCGGGGCCGAGCGCGTGCTCGCGGGGCTGCCGAGTGTGACGGGGTCCACCGTCTCGCCGCCGCAGCCGAACCGCGAGATGCTCGCCGTGATCACGGAGGCCGCGAAACGGGCCAAGGAGCTCGGTGACGAGTTCCTGTCGACCGAGCATCTGCTGATCGGGACCGCCGAGAAGGGCGGTCGGGCCGGTTCCGTACTGGCCGGGGAGGGCGCCACCGCCAAGCGCCTGCTCGACGCGTTCCAGAAGACGAGGGGTGCCCGCCGCGTGACCACCGCCGATCCCGAAGGCTCGTACAAGGCGCTGGAGAAGTTCGGGACGGACTTCACCGCCGCCGCACGCGAGGGGAAGCTCGACCCCGTCATCGGGCGGGACCAGGAGATCCGGCGCGTGGTGCAGGTGCTGAGCCGCCGCACCAAGAACAACCCCGTGCTCATCGGTGAGCCCGGTGTCGGCAAGACCGCCGTCGTCGAGGGGCTCGCCCAGCGGATCGTGAAGGGCGACGTACCGGAGTCGCTGCGCGACAAGCGGCTCGTCTCCCTCGACCTCGGTGCGATGGTCGCGGGCGCCAAGTACCGCGGTGAGTTCGAGGAGCGCCTGAAGACCGTCCTCTCCGAGATCAAGGAGAGCGACGGGCAGATCATCACGTTCATCGACGAGCTGCACACGGTCGTCGGCGCGGGCGCCGGCGGCGACTCCGCCATGGACGCGGGCAACATGCTCAAGCCCATGCTCGCCCGCGGCGAGCTGCGCATGGTCGGCGCGACCACGCTCGACGAGTACCGCGAGCGGATCGAGAAGGACCCCGCCCTGGAGCGCCGCTTCCAGCAGGTCCTGGTCGCCGAGCCGTCCGTCGAGGACACCATCGCGATCCTGCGCGGCCTGAAGGGGCGGTACGAGGCCCACCACAAGGTCGTCATCGCGGACTCCGCGCTCGTGGCCGCCGCCACGCTCTCCGACCGCTACATCACCTCGCGCTTCCTGCCCGACAAGGCCATCGACCTGGTCGACGAGGCCGCCTCCCGTCTCCGTATGGAGATCGATTCGTCCCCCGTCGAGATCGACGAACTCCAGCGCGCCGTCGACCGGTTGAAGATGGAGGAGCTCGCGCTCGGCAAGGAGACCGACGCGGCGAGCGTGCAGCGTCTGGAGAAGCTGCGCCGCGACCTCGCCGACAAGGAGGAGGAGCTGCGCGGGCTCACCGCGCGCTGGGAGAAGGAGAAGTCCTCCCTCAACCGGGTCGGTGAGCTGAAGGAGAAGCTGGACGCCCTGCGCGGCCAGGCCGAACGCGCCCAGCGCGACGGCGACTTCGACAGTGCGAGCAAGCTGCTGTACGGGGAGATCCCCACCCTGGAGCGTGAGCTGCAGGAGGCGTCCGAGGCCGAGCAAGAGGTGGCCAAGGACACGATGGTCAAGGACGAGGTCGGGCCTGACGACATCGCGGACGTGGTCGGCTCCTGGACCGGGATCCCGGCCGGGCGCCTCCTCGAAGGCGAGACGCAGAAGCTGCTGCGCATGGAGGGCGAGCTCGGCAAGCGGCTCATCGGGCAGAGCGAGGCCGTGCAGGCGGTCTCGGACGCCGTGCGCCGCACGCGCGCGGGCATCGCCGACCCCGACCGCCCCACCGGTTCGTTCCTCTTCCTCGGACCGACCGGTGTCGGCAAGACCGAGCTGGCGAAGGCGCTGGCCGACTTCCTCTTCGACGACGAGCGGGCGATGGTCCGTATCGACATGTCGGAGTACGGGGAGAAGCACAGCGTCGCCCGGCTCGTGGGTGCGCCTCCCGGCTACGTCGGATACGAGGAGGGCGGACAGCTGACGGAAGCGGTACGCCGGCGTCCGTACTCCGTCGTGCTGCTCGACGAGGTCGAGAAGGCGCATCCGGAGGTCTTCGACGTCCTGCTGCAGGTGCTCGACGACGGGCGCCTCACCGACGGGCAGGGCCGCACGGTCGACTTCCGCAACACGATCCTGATCCTGACCTCGAACCTCGGCAGCCAGTATCTGGTGGAGCCGCTGACGTCGGAGGAGGAGAAGAAGCAGCAGGTCCTGGAGGTGGTCCGGGCCTCGTTCAAGCCGGAGTTCCTCAACCGCCTCGACGACCTCGTCGTCTTCTCGGCCCTGAACAAGGACGAGCTGGCGCACATCGCCGAGCTCCAGATCGCCCGCCTCGCCAGGCGCCTCGCCGAACGGCAGCTCACGCTCGACGTCACCCCGGCCGCACTCGCCTGGCTCGCCGACGAGGGCAACGACCCGGCGTACGGCGCACGCCCCCTGCGCCGCCTCATCCAGACCGCGATCGGTGACCGCCTCGCGAAGGAGATCCTCTCCGGGGAGGTCCAGGACGGGGACACGGTGCGGGTGGACGTGGCCGGGGAGGGGCTGGTCGTGGGCCCGGCCGCGTAGGCATCCCGTCCGCCCGCAGCGGAACCCCCGGACCCGCCCAGGGCGGGGCTTTACAAGCCCCGCCCGGCATGGGAGAGGATGGGTCAATCCGTACGAAGGGAAATCCCGCGTGAGCATCGACCCGTCCTCGATTCCGAATTTCGGGGGCCAGCCCAAGCAGCAGCAGGCCCAGGGCCCGGCGGGCGCCGTCGTCCCGGACCAGGATCTCGTCAAGCAGCTTCTGGACCAGATGGAGCTCAAGCACGGTGTGGACGACGAGGGTGACCTCGTCGCGCCGTGGGAGGAGTTCCGTACGTACTTCATGTTCCGTGGTGAGGGCGACCAGGCCGTCTTCTCGGTGCGCACGTTCTACGACCGTCCGCACGCCATGGAGTCCAAGACCCAGATCCTCGACGCGATCGACGACTGGAACCGCCGCACCCTGTGGCCCAAGGTCTACAGCCACACCCACGAGGACGAGGACGGCACCGCGACCATCCGCCTCATCGGCGAGGCGCAGACCCTCATCGGCACCGGTGTGCTCCTTGAGCACTTCGTGTCCTCGACGGTCAGCTGGGTGCGCGCCGCTATCGAGTTCGACCGCTGGCTGGTCGAGCACCTCGGCCTCGTCGAGGACGTGGACTCGGCGGAGAAGCCCGCGGACGAGGACGGCGAGTAGCCGCCCGGTCTACAGCGGCATCCGGGCCACGGCCACCAGGTAGGCCCCGTATCCGAGCGAGAGCCCGGCCAGGGACGCGAGCACCACGCCCGCGTGCCACGGCCGGGCTCTCGTCGTCCGGGCCAGGGCCCGCGCGAGCGGGACGAGCAGCGGGAACGCCGGGAGCAGGAAGCGCGCCTTGGACTCGTAGAACCCGGAGCCGCCGACCGCGATCAGGAGCAGCACCCCGCTGTACACGAGGAGCGCGAGCGGCGCCCGGTCGGCCACGAGCAGCGCGAACAGGACCACCCCGGCCGCCACGACGAGCAGCGCCACGGGGAAGACGAAGCGGTCGCCGTCCAGGAGCAGGTGCCGCGTGAAGCGCAGGGACGCGAGCCCGAAGTCGAAGCGCGAACCCCAGCCGTCCTGCACGGCGAAGTAGCCGCCGAGCAGATCGCCCTGCCGCCGCCCCACCCACAGGACGTACGCGCACCACCCGGCGGGAGCGAGCAGCGCACCCGCCACCCACCGGGCCCGGGCACCTCCGTCCCGTACGCACCGGGCACCTCCGTCCCGTACCCCTTGATACGCGGCCACCGCGATCACCGCCGCCGCGACCGCGAACCCGCTCGGCCGCGAAAGACCCGCGAGCGCCGCCAGCGCGCCCGCCGCGAGCGGGCGGCCGGTGAGCAGGGCGTACAGGGACCAGGCGGCGCACGCGGTGAGGACCGGTTCGGTGTACGCCACCGACAGCACGACCGAGTGCGGAAGCAGCCCCCAGAGCGCGACGAGCAGCGTCGCCGTACGCCGGTCGTAGAGGCGCGCGCCGAGAGCGAAGATCCCGTACGCGGCGAGCGCGGCCGCACTCCACGCGACGAGCAGCCCCGCCGCGCCCCCGCTCACCGGGAGCACGGTGGTGACGGCGCGGATCAGCCCCGGGTACAGCGGGAAGAACGCCAGGTCGCTGTGGGTGACGTCGGGCCCGAAGTGCAGCGTGCGCCCGTACCCGTGCGCCGCGATCCCCGTGTACCACCGCGCGTCCCACGACCCGCCGAGCAGCGCGAACGTCCCCTGCCCGGTCCACCGCGCCACGACGGCCAGCACCGCGATCCCCGCACACCGCGCGGCGACGAAGACGCCGAGGGCGAGGACGGGGGCGGGGAGGTGCCCGGCCGCGACGGCCGGGCGGACGAGGGGGCGGGCGGGCCGGATCTGATTCTGCGTCACATGCGTACGATGCGGCTTTTGTCCCCACGTGCTGGGTGAACGCGTCCGGGGGCGGCCAATCCGTTACCGGGACTTCAACCGGCGTACGCGGGCTGCGCGCTACCGTGGCCGGGTACCGCACCGGTGGCGGCTTTTCCTCAGGACCGATGAGTGAAGGGGAGAGCCATGTCCACGGTGGAGGTCCGCGCGTTCCGGCGCGGTGACCGTGATCAGCTGACCGACCTGGTCAACGCCCACGTCCAGGCGGTCACGCCGGGTGTGTCCGTACCGGTCAACGCCGTACTGAGCCAGATCGAGCGGCAGCCCGGCGAGTTCGTCGTCGACCCGTGGGTGCGCGAGCGCACCACCCTCGTCGCCGATCAGCGCGGCCGCATCAGCGCCGCCGCCCACCTCGTGCGCTACGGCACCGGACGCGAGGTCGGCCCGTCGTACCGCGGCACGGCCGAACTCCAGTGGCTGCTCCACTGGCTCGACGCCCCGTTCTGGCCGGACGCGTCCCGCGCGGCAGCCACCCTCACCGACGCCGTCGTGGCACAGGCACGCGACTGGCGCGCGCCCCGCCTCGTCGCCGAGGGCGCCCTGCCCGCACCCGGCGTCTACGGCATCCCGGAACAGTGGCCGCACATCCGGACCCTGCTGCGCGGCGCGGGCTTCACACCGGGCGAGCACACCGAGACAGTCCTGCTCGCGACGGTCGACGCCCTGCCGCGCCCGCCGGCCCCTGGCGGCCTGACGGTGCGTCGCACACTCGGCGTGAACGGGACCCGCTTCACCGCGTACCGCGGCGCCATCGAGGCCGGCGCCATCGAGGTCGACGCGGGCGTCGTCGGCCCGACCCGCCTGGCGAGCCAGCCCGGCTGGGCCGACCTCGGCAACCTCTGGACCGCAAACGACCACCGCCGCCGGGGCATCGCCACGTGGCTCCTCGGCCAGGCCGCCGACTGGCTCACCCTCGGAGGCACCACGCGGCTGCTCGCCTACACGGAGCCCGACGAACCCGCCCTGCACACGTTCCTCACGCACGCGGGCTTCGCCCCGCTCACGCAGACGTCCCGAGGCTGGTGGCTCGATCTCTGAGTCGCACGCGCCGAATCCGGTTTGGCCTGATCCACATGGTGTTTGCAGGGGCATTCGGGTGAGGATGATCGACAGCGGTGGTGCGTATGTTCCGCATGCGCAGGACGGGGTTGCAGGGCCGGTCCAGCTCTGCCTGGTAGATCGATATCCACGGGGGTGGGTGCACGTATGAAGTTCGATATGGGCGCGTCGGTGCTGTCGAGTCTGCGGTCGCAGTCGCAGACGTCGAGTGATGATCTGGGGTCGCTGATCCGTCAGCTGATCGCTGCCGCGCAGCCCCTCGAAGGCAAGTTCAACGGGTCGGGTAAGGCGGCTTTTGACTCGTTCAAGCGGAATTCGGATAGGGCAGGAACGTCCCGTGACAGTGTCAGTCAGCAGGCACGGCAGCGCCGGGCCGGACGACGCGGCTTACGCCGGCAGCCTTGGCCAGCAACTGGCTTCTATGGTCGACGCTCTGGAGCGCTCCCCGGACATGCTCGATGCGACGCTCATGGTCGCCCAGGTTCACGTCAACGCGCGCCTGGCCGTCGACCCGGACGCCTCTTACCTCCCCACGTGGGAGGCAGTGGTCTCCGCGATGCAGATCAGCTCCGCGCTCTTCGCCACGTCCGCTCCACGTGGAAGCGACCCGGTCGAGTGCCGCATCAGCGACGAGATCCGCGCCCTGGCGCCCACCGGACCGCTGTCGGCCCACACGGCCGGAAACTGGCTCACGGCCTTCTACTTCGCAATCGTGTGCCGCGATCAGGCCCGCATGACCATGCTGTGCAACGTGACGCTCGAGATGCTGCGTGAAAGCCCGGTGGAATACGACAAGTTCATCTTTCACTGGATCGATACGCTGCAGACCTACTGGCTTGAACAGCCGGGTCTTGTAGACAAGTTGGTTGCAGCCATCGAGATGTCTCACCCCGAACGAGCGCAGACCACGGACCCGGAGTCGCTGGACAGACTCCTCTTCCAGCCGATCAGCCTCTTCCACCGCTTCATCCGCAAGGACCGAGAGGAATTCCAGCAGACGCTTGTTGAGGCGCTGCAACAGCACAAGGCGTACTGGAGCGCATCGGAGGACCGTGCGAGCTCGGTGGAGGGTTACCTCGCGCTCGGGCCGCTGGCCATGGCCTGCCTTGCCTACGATGCCCAGTTCCCGCTCGACATCGAATCGCCCTACATTCCGAGCGAACTCCTCAACCGGGCCTGGCTCGGGGAATTCCCCACCTGATCCGAGCCGGCCGCACGATGAACATCTGCTCCTTCTGCAGTGCTACCTGAGCTGCAATACGCTCGACAGCGCCAGGTCAGCACTCCAACCGCTGCAGGCGGCCGGCAGCCTCGTGAAGTACGTCGTCCTGCTTGCAGAACGCGAACCGCACCTGGCTGCGGCCCGCCTCCTTGTCGTCGTAGAACACCGAGTTGGGCACGGCGACCACGCCGCAGCGTTCCGGCAGGGAGCGGCAGAAGGTGAGGGCGTCGTGTTCGCCGAGGCGGGCGACGTCGGTCGTGATGAAGTACGTGCCCTGGGGGCGGTGGACCTCGAAGCCTGCCGCTTCCAGGCCCGCGGAGAGGATGTCGCGCTTGGCGGCGAGGGCTGTGCGGAACTCGGTGAAGTAGGTGTCCGGGAGTCGCAGCGCCTCCGCGATGGCGTACTGGAAGGGGCCCGCGGAGACGTACGTGAGGAACTGCTTGGCGGTGCGGACCGCCGCGATCAGTGGGGCCGCGGCGGTGATCCAGCCGACCTTCCAGCCCGTGAACGAGAAGGTTTTTCCGGAGGATGAGATCGAGACCGTGCGGTCGCGCATGCCGGGGAGCGAGATGAGGGGTACGTGCTCGCCGTCGAAGACCAGGTGCTCGTACACCTCGTCCGTCACCACGATCAGGTCGCGCTCGACCGCCAGCTCGGCGATGGCTGTCAGCTCGTCGCGGGTCAGGACCATGCCCGTCGGGTTGTGCGGGGAATTGAGGAGCAGCAGGCGGGTGCGGTCGGTGATCGCGTCCCGGAGTGCGTCGAGGTCGGGGCGGAAGTCCGGGGCGCGGAGCGTCAGGGGGACGCGCTTGGCGCCCGCCATTGCGATGGTCGCGGCGTACGAGTCGTAGTACGGCTCGAAGGCGATGACCTCGTCGCCCGGCTCGAGCAGGGCGAGCATGGTCGCGGCGATGGCCTCCGTCGCGCCCGCGGTGACCAGGACCTCGGTGTCGGGGTCGAAGGTCAGGTCGTAGAAGCGCTGTTGGTGGTCGGTGATGGCGGTGCGCAGCTCGGGGACGCCCGGGCCCGGCGGGTACTGGTTGCCGCGGCCGTCGCGCAACGCCCGTACTGCCGCTTCCCGTACGGACTCGGGGCCGTCCGTGTCCGGGAAGCCCTGGCCGAGGTTGATGGCGCCGGTGCGGACGGCGAGCGCGGACATCTCGGCAAAGATCGTGGTGCCGAACTCGGCGAGGCGGGCGTTGAGGAGCGGGCGGGCTGCGGGTGCGGTCATGGCGGACATCCTGGGCCGACCGGGTGCACCCGCTCAACCCCGAACCGCGAACCCCGGACCCAGAGCCCCAAACCCAGAGCCGCGAACCCAGCGCCCCGAACACCGAGCCCCGAACCTCTGAAGTAGCTCAACTCCGCTTTGGGGCGCTCCGGCGCGGGGCATCCCCACCGCACGCAAGAAGCGGGATCGCCGCTTCGGGGGACAGGAAGGCGGGGTGATCTCCGTGGGGATCTTCATCGCGGTGGCCGTCGTGGTCGTCGTTCTGGCGGTGCTGGGCGTCGTCGGCGCACAGGGGAACAGCAGCTCGGGGCGCCGCCGGCGCAGTGGCTGGGCCGGCGGCAGCGGCGGCGGCGGTGGCTGCGGCGGCGGGTCGTCGTGCAGCAGCGGCTCGTCGTGTGGCGGCGGTGGCGGCGGATGCGGTGGTGGAGGCAGCTGACCAGGCCTCATGGCACGGGCGGAGCGGCCGGCACGGGGCGGCCGCTCCGCGGCGGAGGCGGCTGACACGGGGCAGCCGGTCCGTCACCGGAAGGCCGGCGCGGGCCGCCGATCGGGCGGTGCATTCGGGGAGCCGGTCGGGGAGCCGGTCAGCGAGCCGGTCGGGGAGCCGGTCAGTACGTGGCAACTGCCAGAGGGAATGCATCCGGCATAGTCGTCACACCAAGGTGCCCGGCGGGGAGAGAAGTCCCGTCGGGCACCTGCTTGTTGAAGAGTGGAGAACAGTTGAACTGTGGGGCCCTCGGGGGGATGGAAACCCGACGAAGTTGGGTAAAAACGCTGTGGTGGCGCGCCCCTTCATGATTCCCTTTCCCCTGTTGACGCAGCCCGGACCGCAAGAGCCAAGCCCCCATGCCGGCCCAAGTGCCAGGTCCGCCCTCCCTCCCACTGCGTGTTTGCGGAGCCGACCCATGCTCACGACCCTCCAGACCTCCTACACCGACACGCGCGCGGCCGACCTCGCCTGGGCGCTCGGCCGCGAGCCGCTGCCGGCGCTCGCGGTCCTCGATCTCGAACTGGCGGACGCCAAGGTGCAGTTACGGCTGCTCGGCGCCTCCCACCAAGTGCTCCTCGACCAGGCGGAGGGCACCTGCTCGGAGACCGTGGCCTGTATGCCGGGCAGCAGCACCCCGCTGCCGCTGGGGGTCGCGAAGCGGGTGGGGGACTGGGAGTACGAGTTCGCCGCGCGCGTCGAGACGCTCTCGCGCGGCTCGTTCGCCGGGCGCGCGCAGGAGCTGATCGCGCTGGTCTCCGACCATCCCAACGGGCTCGCGGGCGTCTTCCCTGGCAGCCCGCACGCGTTCACCGCGATGCTGGTGCAGCGCCGCCCGGACCATCCGTCGCAGGTGCACTGGCGCACGTGGCACGCGTATCCGCAGGAAGGGCAGTTGGTCGCGACCCGGACGCGTGTCGGGGTGCGGCAGCCCGCCGCGGTGTGAGAAAGGGGCTCCCCGCGGGGCCCTCTCCGCGCTCAACCTCCGACCTGCGAGTTAAGCCTTGTGGGTGACAGGCTGTCCACCGGTCGTGACGTAGCGTTCGGAGCGTGATCGAACCGTCCGTGCCCACAGCTCCCGGCGTCCCCGCGCCCCGGGAGGCAGTGGCCGGTGCCCGGCTGCCCGTGTCCGTGCGCACCGGACGGTTCCTGGTGCTCCTGGGCGTCTTCATCTGCGCGGCCTGCGGTCTCGTCTACGAACTCGAACTGGTGGCCCTGGGGTCGTACTTGATCGGGGACTCGGTCACGCAGGTCTCCGTCGTCCTGTCCGTCATGGTCTTCGCGATGGGCCTCGGCTCGCTCGCGGCCAAGCGGCTGCGCTGCCGCGCCGCGGCCGGTTTCGGCATGGTCGAGGCGGTGCTCGCGCTCGTCGGCGGCTGCAGTGCGATGGCGTTGTACGCGGGCTTCGTCTGGGGCGGCGAGGCGCGCGCCCTGCTCGTGGCGTTCTCGCTGGCGATCGGCGTCCTCATCGGCGCCGAGGTCCCCCTCCTGATGACGCTGATCCAGCGCATCCGCCGCCAGGACGCGGGCGGTGCGGTCGCCGATCTGTTCGCCGCGGACTATGTGGGGGCGCTGGTCGGCGGGCTCGCGTTCCCCTTCCTTCTCCTGCCGGTCTTCGGGCAGTTGACGGGTGCGCTCCTGACCGGTGCGGTCAATGTGATCGCGGGCGGCGGCCTGGTGCTCTGGCTCTTCCGGCACGACCTGAGCCGCCGCAGCCGCAGGCTCCTCGTCATCGTGAACGTCGGGGTGCTCGCGCTCCTCGCCGCCGCCGCGATCCTCGTCGACGACTTCGAGCGGGCGGCACGGCGCGCGGTGTACGGGCCCGGGGTGCGGGTCGCCGTCCAGACCGAGGTCCAGGAGGTCGTCCTCACCGGCCCCGTCGGCGGCCCGCTCAACCTGTACCTCGACGGCAGGCTGCGCGTCAGCGGCCGCGACGAGCACCGGTACCACGAGGCGCTGGTCCAGCCCGCGATGGCGGGGCCGCACGGCCGGGTGCTGATTCTCGGCGGCGGGGACGGTCTGGCGTTACGGGAGGTGCTGCGGCACTCCGGGGTGCGGCAGGTCGACGTGGTCGAACTCGACGCGGAGGTCGTCGCGTTGGCGCGCCGCGATCCCGCGCTCGTCGCGCTGAACAAGGGGGCGTTCGCGGATCCCCGGGTGCGGGTGGTGCACGCGGACGCGTTCCAGTGGCTGCGTACGGCACCCGCGTCCGGCGCCGGGGTCCCGGCCGCGGGCTCCGCGTACGACGTGGTGATCTCCGACCTGCCCGACCCCGGGATCACCGCGTCCACCAAGCTCTACTCGCAGGAATTCTTCGGCCTCACCGGCCGGCTGCTCGCGCCCGACGGACGGTTCGCGGTGCACGCGGGATCGGCTCGCACCCGGCCGCGGACGTTCTGGACGGTGGACGCGAGCGTGCGCGCGGCCGGGCTGCGGACCGTGCGGTACGGGGTGGACGGCCGGCTCGCGGGCTTCGCCGCCGGGCCCGACCGGGGGTCGGCGGGGCGGCAGGCCCCCCAGGGCTGGGGCTTCGTCCTGGCCGGCCACACCAAGCCGGGGCTCGGGCTCGACGACGGCTACCGGTACCGGTCGCTGACCCTGGGGGTGCTGGAGGCGGGGGCGCGGAGGGTGGAGCGGACCCGGGTGGACGTGGGGCCGTCCACGCTGGTGCATCCGCGCTACTGAGGCGGTGCCCCGGAGGCCGCTGTCCGGGCTGCTGCACCCGAACGCTCAGAACCACTGCCCCCGTACGAACCACCCCGGTAGGCTCGCGAGGCATGGAGCTCGAGGTGTTCGTCCCGGTGTCCGAAGCGGAACTGCGGCGCGCGCTGGGGGACCCCGGTCAGGTCGCCCGGTCCGTGCCCGGGCTGCAGCGCGCGGCCGACGGCGGGCCGCTCGAAGGGCGCCTCAAGGTGCGGATCGGCGGTCACACCATCACGTACCGCGGCTCCGCGAAGGTCGCCAAGCGCGGCGGTGCGTACGCGATCGAGGGCGACGCCTCGGAGGTGCGCGGCTCCGGATCCGTCCAACTCGCCCTGAAACTGCGCCTGGTGGCGGCCGACGGCGGTACGACGCTGGCGTTCAGCGGCGGCGCGAAGGCCGAGGGGCGGGCGGCGGAGGCGGACGACACCGCGATCCAGTCGACCGCGCGCCGGTTGCTGACACGGTTCGCGGAGCGGTTGGGGGAAGTGGCGGGAGCGGAGGGGCAGGCCGCGGAGGCTTCTGCTCTGGCCGAGAAGCCTCCGGTCGGGGAACCCGTTGCCGAAGAGGCGGCCGCACAAGACGCTCCGGCCGACGCGGAAGCCGCAGCGGCAGCGGAACCAGACGAAGAACCCCTCGCCGAAGCCGAGAACCCTCTCGCCGAAGCCGAAGCCGAAGCCGAAGCCGAAGCCGAAGCCGAAGCCGAAGCCGAAGCCAGGGCCGGGGCCGACCCCGAAGAACCCCCCGCCTCCATCTACGACGCCGAGATCCCCCCGCCCTCCCTCGACCCCGCCTTCGACGAGGCGCTCGTGGACGAGGTGGACGAGGTGTTCGGGGACGTGCCGAGTGAGGCGGCGCACGCGCGGCGGACGATGATCGGGCGCAGCGCCGAGGAGGTCGACCACGCCCCGCCGCGCGGCCGGTACGCCCCGATGCCCGCGCCGGACAGCACCACCGCCTCCGACACCTTGCGCTGGGTCGCCCCCGCGGCCGCGCTGGCCGTGGCCTCGGCCATCGTCGTGAGCCGGGTCCTGCGCCGCCGCAAGTAGCCACGGGCACAAGGGCCACCACAAGCGGCCACCACGGCAAGAGCGGCCCCCGCCCGCCCGTACCCACCACACCGAGCCGCACCCCCACCCGCACGGCTAGGGTCGAAGGGTGACGACAAAGGACGACATCACGCTGACCGCCGGCCCCGCGGAGCTCACCGTGCAGGGCGGCAACGGCTGCCGGATCGGTTCGCTGCGGATCGACGGCACCGAAGTGCTGCGGCAGGGCGACCACTACGGCAGCTTTCCGATGGTGCCGTGGTGCGGCCGTACCGAGAACGGACGGTTCCTCAGCGGCGGGCAGACCTACCAGCTGCCCATCACCGACCCCCCGCACGCGATCCACGGCACCGTGCGCGACAAGCCCTGGAAGCTGGTCCGCTCCTCGGCGGACGAGGCGGTGTTCACGTACGACCTGACCGATCCCTGGCCGTGGGACGGCCGCGTCACGCAGATCTTCTCGCTGTCCGGGGACAAGGTGACCGTCACGATGGGCGTCGAGACGTACGGGGAGTCCTTCCCCGCGCAGATCGGCTGGCACCCCTGGTTCAAGCGGCACCTGCGCGAGGGCGGCGCGGAGGCGGAGATCGCCTTCGACGCGGCGTGGCAGGAGGAGCGCGGCGAGAACTATCTGCCGACCGGCAAGCGCATCGACCCGCAGCCGAGCCCGTGGGACGACTGCTTCGGCATGCCGAACGGTGTCGATGTGACGGTCACGTGGGCCGACGAGCTGGAGCTGCGGGTCAAGAGCCGTGAGCAGTGGGTCGTCGTCTACGACCACCAGCCCGACGGCGTCTGCGTCGAGCCCCAGACCGGTCCGCCGAACGGTCTGAACACGCACCCGCGCCTGGTCACGCCCATCGATCCGCTGGAGGCGTCGACGACGTGGAGCTGGCGGCGTCTCTGAACGGGCCCGGCGGACGCCCCGATACCCTGGCCCCATGAGTGACGTACGCGGCGAGCTGCTGCAGCAGATCAAGGACAAGGCCGTCGTGCACGGCAAGGTGACGCTTTCCTCCGGCATCGAGGCCGACTACTACGTCGACCTGCGCCGCATCACCCTCGACGGCGAGGCCGCCCCGCTGGTCGGCCAGGTCCTGCTCGACCTCACCGACGAGCTGGACTTCGACGCCGTCGGCGGTCTGACCATGGGCGCCGACCCGGTCGCCGCCTCGATGCTGCACGCCGCCGCCGCGCGCGGCCGCAGGCTCGACGCGTTCGTGGTGCGCAAAGCCGCGAAGGCGCACGGTCTGCAGCGCCGCGTCGAGGGCCCGGAGATCAAGGGCCGCCGTGTCCTGGTCGTCGAGGACACCTCGACCACCGGCGGCTCCCCGCTCGAGGCCGTTCAGGCCGTACGCGAGGCGGGCGCCGAGGTCGTCGGCGTGGCCACCATCGTGGACCGCGCCACGGGTGCCGCCGAGAAGATCCAGGACGGCGCCGGGGTGCCGTATCTCTTCGCGTTCGGCAAGGACGAGCTCGGCCTCGCCTGAGCGCCCTGCGGCCCGCGGGGACGAACGCCATGAAACGGGGGACTTTGGTCCCCCGTTTCGCGTCTCCCCGTGGACTGGAGCAATCCCGTAAGTCTGGAAGGATAGGGGCGACGATGACGTCATCCCCTCAGTGAGGGGTTCCGGGCGGTCCGACCGCCCGGGACGCCAAGCACCCACACCGCGTACATCAAGGAGCGGACAGATGCCCATCGCAACCCCCGAGGTCTACAACGAGATGCTCGACCGGGCGAAGGCAGGCAAGTTCGCCTACCCGGCCATCAACGTGACCTCCTCTCAGACGCTGCACGCTGCCCTGCGCGGCTTCGCGGAGGCGGAGAGCGACGGCATCGTCCAGATCTCGACCGGCGGTGCCGAGTTCCTGGGCGGCCAGCACAACAAGGACATGGTCACGGGCGCGGTCGCGCTCGCCGAGTTCGCGCACGTCGTCGCGAAGAAGTACGACATCACCGTCGCGCTGCACACGGACCACTGCCCCAAGGACAAGCTGGACACCTACGTCCGCCCGCTCCTGGACATCTCCGCCGAGCGCGTGGCCCGCGGCGAGGCACCTCTTTTCCAGAGTCATATGTGGGACGGCTCCGCCGAGACCCTCGCGGACAACCTGGCCATCGGGCAGGAGCTGCTCGCCAAGGCCGCCGCCGCGAAGATCATCCTCGAGGTCGAGATCACCCCGACCGGTGGCGAGGAGGACGGCGTCAGCCACGAGATCAACGACGAGCTGTACACGACGGTCGACGACGCGATCCGTACCGCCGAGGCCCTGGGCCTGGGCGAGAAGGGCCGCTACCTGCTCGCCGCCTCGTTCGGCAACGTGCACGGCGTCTACAAGCCGGGCAACGTCGTCCTCAAGCCCGAGCTGCTCAAGGAGCTGCAGGCGGGTGTCGGCGCCAAGTACGGCAAGACCTCCCCGTTCGACTTCGTCTTCCACGGCGGCTCGGGCTCCACGCTGGAGGAGATCCACACCGCCCTTGAGTACGGCGTCGTGAAGCAGAACCTGGACACGGACACGCAGTACGCGTTCACGCGCCCGGTCGCCGACCACATGTTCAAGAACTACGACGGCGTCCTGAAGGTCGACGGCGAGGTCGGCTCGAAGAAGACCTACGACCCGCGCACCTGGGGCAAGGCCGCCGAGGCGGGCATGGCCGCCCGTGTCCTGGAGGCTTGCCAGGCGCTGCGTTCGGCGGGCACGAAGCTGAAGTAAGGCTCCGGCCCGCTCAACTCGGGCCCGAAGCAAGCAAGTCGAAGGGCCCGGATTCCGTACCGTCGTACGGGACCCGGGCCCTTCGTCATGCCGTGGGCTCAGACCATCAGCTGGTCGTACGCCTCTTCGCTGCTGTCGCGCAGGAACTGCAGGCAGCGCTCGTGCTCGTCCTTCTCGTCGATCGCGCCGGCCGCGCGGGCCAGGGCGGCCAGGCAGCGCAGGAAGCCGCGGTTGGCCTCGTGGCTCCACGGGACCGGGCCGTGGCCCTTCCAGCCGGAGCGGCGCAGGGCGTCGAGGCCGCGGTGGTAGCCGGTGCGGGCGTACGCGTACGACTCGATGGTCCGGCCGCCCGCGAAGGCCTCGTCCGCGAGCAGCGCCCAGGCCAGGGAGTACGTGGGGTGCGCGGCGGCCGCCTCGGCCGGGCTCGCCGTGGCGACGAGGGCCTTCGCGGCCTCGTTCTCCGCCAGAAGGGTCGGGCCGGGGCCGCCGAGCAGGTTCTTGTGGGTGTCCATGGCCGCAAGTCTGTCACCCGGTCCCGGCGGGTGGTTTCCTCGGGGACGACGAGGGAGGCGCCCATGCCGGTCCGTCGCGCACTCGCCGCGGTCGCCGTGGGCGGGGCCGCCGTGTCCGTGCTCCTGATGCCCTGGGGGCTGCCGCTCGGCTGGGACGAGCTCGTCTACGCGACCCGCTTCCCCTCGTACGCGGACGGCCTGGACGTCGCGTTCAGCGCACCGCGCACGCGGGGCGTCCCGCTCCTGATCGCGCCCGTCGCGCTGTGGAGCGACTCGGTGGTGCTGCTGCGGCTGTGGCTGCTCGCGCTGTGGGCGGGCGCGCTGTACCTGGGATTCCTGCCCTGGCTGCGGGTGCTGCGGCCCGCGCGTGCGGTGCCGGCGGCGGCCGGGGTGTACGCGGGCGTGTGGAGCGTCCTGTTCTACGCCGGGCACGCGATGCCCAACCACTACACGGCGATGGGGGCGCTGGCGGCGAGCGGGTGGCTGCTGGTGCGGCCTGGGGGTGGGGGTGCCGGTGCCGGTATCGGTGTCGGTGCCGGGTCGCTCGGTGGTTCGCGCGCCGGGCCGTACGCGGGGATCGTGCTCGGTCTCGCGACGGCCACGCTGATGCGGCCCAACGACGGCGTGTGGGTGGGGCTTTCACTCGCGGGCGCCGCGGCGTGGTGGCGGTGGCGCGGGGCGGCCCTCGCGGTCGTCGGCGGTGTGGCGGCCGGACTCCTGCCCTGGGTGGTGGAGGCGCGGCTGCGGTACGGGGGTGTGGGGGCGCGGATCGAGGCGGCGAGCGAGATCCAGGGCGGCCTGCGCCCGGTGCTCTCGCTCCGCGCCCACCTCGCGGCCCTCGACGGCCGCCTCCTGTGCCGCCCGTGCGACGGGGACGAGGTGAGTCCGCCAGGGGTGGCGGTGTGGGTGGTGCTCGTCGGGCTCGGGGTGGCGGGGGTGGTGTGGGCTCGGCGGGAGCGGGAGCGGGAGCGGGAGCGGGAGCGCGAGCGGGAGCGCGAGCGCGAGTGGGGGACGGGTGGCGACGGAGGGGCCGTGCCCGCCCGCCCCACCTCCCCCCTCCCCCTCCCTCTCATCCTCACCACCGCCACCTGCGCCGCCGCCCCGTACTTCGTCCTCGTGCCCTACGCCGCGCCCCGCTTCCTCTTCCCCGCGTACGCACTGCTCGCCCTGCCCGCCGGGCTGGGGGTGCTTGCCGTGTGGGAGTGGGTGCGGGGATCCCGTACGAAACGGGCCGTCGTCCTTGCCGTCCTCGGGGTCCATGCCGCCGGGCAGCTGCTCGTGCTGCAGCGGCATGGGGCAATCCAGGAGCGGGCGCGCAGTGACTGGGAGCGGGTCGCGCGGGTGGTCGCCGGCGAAAGGGTGCGGGCGCCGTGCGTGCTCGGCGGGAACGCTCAGCTGCAGCCCGTCGCGTACACCGCGGGCTGCCGCGCCACCAAGGAGCCGCACGTCCCCGACGCCCTCGTGCTGCTGCGCCGCGAGCCGCCGCCGTGGGCCGCCGGATGGGAGCGGCACCCTGTGCCGGATACGTACACGAGCGGCTGGACCGTGCTGGTCAGGCCGGGTGCACAGAGCCCGTGAGACGGCTGTGACCAGGCAGCCCTTGCCGATACGGGGGAGGATTGCGGAGGATGCCGGTGGGGACCGGGGCCCCCGTGCCGGCATCGGCAGGGGCGGACCGCTACCCGAAGTACCGAGGAGACAGTGATGTCCCACGAGACCGCAGAGGCGGCAGCCGTCCCGGACACCCCGGAGACCCCGCATCTCGACTTCGCCGGCACCACGCCGTACGAGGACTACGTCCAGGCCGACGTCCTCACCCACCTGCAGAAGACCCTCTCGGACGATCCCGGGGAAATGGTCTTCCTGGTGACCACGCAGGTCATGGAACTCTGGTTCACCGTGATCGTGCACGAGTGGGAGACCGCAGCCCGGGCGATCCGCGACGACGAGCTGACCGTCGCGAAGGACGCCCTGAAGCGTTCCGTACGGGAACTCGAAGCGCTGAACGCGTCCTGGACGCCGCTCATCGGCCTCACCCCCGCACAGTTCAACTCCTACCGCGCCGCTCTCGGCGAGGGCTCCGGCTTCCAGTCGGCGATGTACCGGCGCATGGAGTTCCTGCTCGGCGACAAGTCCGCCTCGATGCTCGTCCCGCACCGGGGTGCGCCGCGCGTCCACATGGAGCTGGAGAAGGCCCTGCACGAGCCCTCGCTCTACGACGAGGTGCTGCAGCTGCTCGCCCGCCGCGGATACGCGGTCCCGCAGGCCGTCCTCGACCGCGACCTCTCGCAGAAGTACGAGCCCTCGGCCGAGGTCGAGGCCGTGTGGGCCGAGGTGTACGGCGGCGACCAGGACGGTGAACTGGTCCGGCTCGGCGAGGCGTTGACCGATGTCGGCGAGCTGGTGTGGCGCTGGCGCAACGATCACCTCGTGGCGACGCGCCGCGCGATGGGGTCGAAGACCGGGACGGGCGGGTCGGCGGGTGTGGCCTGGCTGGAGAAGCGCGCCCGCAAGAACGTTTTCCCCGAGCTGTGGACGGCGCGGTCCTATGTCTGAGCCGACCTCGCTCGCGATACGGGCCGCGGAACTGGACGCGGCCGATGAACTGGGCAAGATACGCGAGCAGTTCGTGCTCGACGCCGCGCCGGACCAGGAGCCCGACGACGCGGCCGTGTACCTGGACGGCAACTCGCTCGGCGCCCTGCCCGCCGCCGTGCCCGCGCATGTCGCGGACGTGATCGCGCGCGAGTGGGGGCAGCTGCGGATCCGGTCGTGGACGGAGTCCGGGTGGTGGGAGGCGCCCGAGCGGATCGGTGACCTGATCGCGCCGCTCGTGGGCGCGGCGCCCGGGCAGATCGTGGTCGGCGACTCGACCTCGGTCAACGTGTTCAAGGCCGTGGTCGGCGGGGTGCGGCTCGCCGGGGCCGGGCGGGACGAGATCCTCGTGGACGCGGCGACCTTCCCGACGGACGGGTACATCGCCTCGTCGGCGGCCCGGATGACAGGGTGCACGGTGCGGCCCGTTCCGGTCGAGGAGATGGCTTCGGCGGTGGGGCCGCGGACGGCGGTCGTGCTCGTCAACCATGTGGACTACCGGTCGGGGCGGCTGGCCGATCTGCCCGCGCTGACCTCTGCGGTGCAGGCGGCGGGGGCGCTCGTCGTCTGGGACCTGTGCCACAGCGCGGGTGCGCTGCCGGTCGGGCTCGATGCGCATGGGGTCGATCTGGCGGTCGGCTGCACGTACAAGTACCTGAACGGCGGGCCCGGTTCGCCCGCGTACCTGTACGTGGCCGCGCGCCACCAGGCGTTGTTCGACTCGCCGCTGCCCGGGTGGAACTCGCATGCCGAACCTTTCGGGATGCGGCCGGAGTTCGTTCCCGTGGACGGGGCTCGGCGCGGGCGCGTCGGGACGCCGGACATCCTGTCGATGGCGGCGCTGGAGGCGGCGCTTTCGGTGTGGTCCGGGGTGTCGGTGGAGGCGGTGCGGTCGAAGTCCCTTGCCCTGACGGACTTCTTCCTGGAGTGCGTTTCGTCGTATGTGCCGTCGGGGCGGGTGTCTGTTCTGACCCCGCTCGCTCATGAGGAGCGGGGCAGTCAGGTGGCTCTGCAGTGCGACGACGCGTCTGCGGTCATGGCTGAGCTGATCGCCCGGGGTGTCGTCGGGGACTTCCGTGCGCCGGATGTCCTGCGCTTCGGGTTCACGCCGCTGTATCTGGGGTTCGGGGACGTGGAGCGTGCGGCTCGGGTGTTGGCTGAGGTCCTTTAGCTTTCCCCCCACCCCGCCCCTTCCCGAAACTGGGGCTTCGCCCCAGACCCCGGATCCGAACTTCGTTCGGATGTCCTCAAACGCCGGACGGGCTGAAAATTCAGCCCGTCCGGCGTTTGAGGACGAGCGCCCTTAAGGCGCGATACGGGGGTCCGGGGGCGGAGCCCCCGGTTTCGGGAAGGGGCGGGGTTGGGGAAAAATCGAGCCATCCGCACCACCACGAACGCGCCACAACAGCAACCCTCCGAAAGGCCCCCCAATGTCCGACGACCCGCGCGCAGCCCGAGCCGCCGCAGAAGAACACTCGGCGTTCTCGCACCCGCCGGTCGAACCGGACGGAACGGCCGCGTACGGCGAACACCCGGACCAGGTCGTGGACTTCTACGCCCCCAGGGGCGAAGGAGCCCACAGCACACCCCTCGTCGCCCTCTTCCACGGCGGCGCCTGGCGCACCCCGTACGACCGCAAGCACATCACCCCGCTCGCGGACTTCCTCGCCCGCCAGGGCTTCGCCGTCGCCAACATCGAGTACCGCAGGGGGAGTTCGATCCCCGCGCAGGGCGGGAGCGGTCCCGTCGCGGGACGGTGGCCGGAGACCTTCGACGACGTGGCCGCCGCCCTCGACGCCCTCCCCGCCCTCGTACGGGAGCATCTGCCGCAGGCCGATCCGAGGCGCACCGTCCTGACCGGCCACTCCGCGGGCGGCCAGCTCGCGCTGTGGGCCGCGTCCCGGCATGTTCTGCCCGAGGACAGCCCGTGGCACGCCCCGTATCCCACGCATCTGCGCGGCGTCGTGGCCCTCGCCCCGATCGCCGACTTCGAGCGGGCGCGCGAGCTGAAGGTGTGCGGCGACGCGACCACTCAACTTCTGGGAGGCGAGGGCAAGTTCGAGGAGCGGGCTCTTCTGTCCGACCCTGCCCGGCTGCTTCCGACGGGCATCGCCACCGTCCTGGTCCAAGGCCGCGAGGACACCGACGTCCCGTACACCGTCGCAGAGGCGTACGCGGACGCCGCCGCGAAGGCGGGGGAGGTCGTCGGTCTGACGCTGCTCGAAGGCATCGGGCACTTCCCGCTGATCGACCCGGCCGCCGACGCTTCCGCGGTCGTCGCCGAGGAGATCGCCCAGCTGGCGTTCTAGGGCGGCATCTGGGCGCGGCCCGCCAGGGCTGCCGCAGCCGAGCGGGCCGCCCCGCACCCCGCTCGCTACGATGCGGACATGCCCCTGACGCTGACCGACGTGGACCGTTTCGAGGCCGCCCGCCCCCGTCTCGAAGCCATCGCCTACCGCATGCTCGGCTCGTCGGGCGAGGCCGAGGACCTCGTGCAGGAGACGTATCTGCGCTGGCAGGCGGCCGATGTCGAGCGGATCGAGGTCCCCGAGGCCTGGCTGACCAAGGTGCTCACCAACCTCTGCCTCAACCAGCTGACCTCCGCCCGCGCCCGCCGCGAGACCTATGTCGGCCAGTGGCTGCCCGAACCGCTCCTCGAAGGCGACCCGATGCTGGGCCCGGCCGACACGGCCGAGCAGCGCGAGTCGGTCTCGTACGCCGTCCTGACGCTGATGGAGCGGCTCTCGCCGAACGAGCGCGCGGTGTACGTGCTCAAGGAGGCCTTCGCGTACGGGCACCGGGAGATCGCGGAGATCCTCGACATCAGCGAGGCGGCCAGCCAGCAGACGTTCAGCCGGGCCAGGAAGCACATCGCGCAGGGCAAGGCGCGTGCCGAGATCGACGAGGCGGCGGCGAAGCGGATCGTCGAGGAGTTCCTCGCGGCGGCGACCAGCGGGCAGACCGAACCGCTGGTGAAGCTGCTGACTTCCGATGCCATCGCGGTCGGCGACGGCGGCGGGCATGTGCCGGCGAAGGCCACGCCGTTCGAGGGGGCGGTCGCGGTGGCGAAGTTCCTGCGCGGCCTGTTCAAGCCGGCCGACGTCAAGCGCAGGATGCTCGGCGGTACGGCCTCGGTCTACGCCTCCACGGCCAACGGCTCCCCGGCCCTGGTCGTCGTGGTCGACGGCAAGGTCTACGGGGTCATGTGCCTGGAGCAGACCGACGAGGGCATTGTCGCGGTCCGCAGTCAGGTCAACCCGGAGAAGCTGGGGCGCGCCACGGAGGTCTGGGCCTCGGCCGACCGGGGAGAACCGCTGGTCGACGCCCTGTTCTGACCTGCACGTACGGCCTGCTCCGACCCCATCGCACCCTCTGTGGCGCAGGTCACACCGCTCTCCTGTCAGGAATCCGCGGGCTGCCCGGTTCAAGGGGCGTAACCGCGAAGAGAGACAGCGAAGAGTCGACAGGAGCAGGGACATGACTGGTACCGCAGGCAAGGGCAAGCACCGCATCGTCGTCCTCGGCGCCGGTTACGCCGGGGCCTCCGCGGCGGGCCGCCTCGCCAAGAGGCTGCACCGCGACGACGTCGAGATCACCCTCGTCAACGCCGAGCCGGACTTCGTCGAGCGGGTCCGCAACCACCAGCTCGCCGCGGGCCAGGACCTGAAGCACCGGCCGTTCGACGCGATGTTCGCCGGTACGGGCGTGGACATGAAGCTCGCGAAGGTGACCGCCGTCGAAGTGGACCGCAGGTCCGTGCGCGTCGTGAGCACGGCGGGCGAGGAGGACCTCCCGTACGACTCGCTCGTGTACGCGCTGGGCAGCCGCTCGAACGACCACGGCGTCCCGGGCGTCGCCGAGCACGCGTACGAGGTCGCGAGCCGGCCGGGCGCGCTGCGGCTGCGCTCGCGCCTGGAGACGCTGGAGCCGGGCCGGAAGGTCCTGGTCGTGGGCGGCGGGCTCACCGGCATCGAGGCCGTCACCGAGATCGCCGAGACCCGCCCCGACCTCGACGTGGCGCTCGCGGCCAGTGGCGGGCTCGGCGACTGGCTGAGCACCAAGGGCGCGGCGCACGTGCGCAAGGTCTTCGGCCGCCTCGGCATCACGGCGTACGAGAACACGCAGGTCGCGGCCGTGGAGCCGGGCCAGGTGAAGACCGCGGACGGCGAGCTGATCGCCTCCGAGGTCACCGTCTGGACCACCGGTTTCGCCGTCCACCCGCTCGCGCAGGCCAGCGGACTCGAGGTCACCGAGAACGGTCAGATCGTCGTCGACGGGATGATGCGCTCGGTGTCGCACCCGGAGGTGTACGCGGTCGGCGACGCGGGCTACGCGATGGGCGCCGGCGACAAGGCGCTGCGGATGTCCTGCGCCTCGGGCACCCCGATGGCGTGGCAGGCGGCGGACGCGATCACCGCGGACCTGACGGGCCTCAAGCAGCCGAAGATGCCGCTGCGCTACTTCAACCAGTGCATCTCGCTGGGCCGCAAGGACGGTCTGATCCAGTTCGTGACCGCCGACGACGTCTCGACGCAGCGCACGATCACGGGCCGTACCGCGGCGCTCTACAAGGAGATCATCTGCAAGGGCGCGGCCTGGGGTGTGGCCAACCCGGGAGCGACGGTCATGTCGCGCGGGCGCCGCGTGAAGGCCGGGGAGCTCGCGCCGGCGGTTGCCTGAGGTGAGCCGGAGAGGGCCGGGACTTCGTGTCCCGGCCCTCTCCGCGTGGTCGGCGGGGCGGCGGCCCGTAGTACCTGAGACGGACCCCGAAGGATCCGGCCCGCAGGTGACGACGCAGGTCGCGGGGCCGCATACCGTCGTCACCGTGAACCAGACAGCGCACGAATCCCCTGGCGCCGCGGACGGCGGCGCACGCACCGAGGACGGTGGCGCACGCACCGAGGCCCGGCTCATCCGCGGCGGCCTCGGTGCGCTGCGCGCCGACCTCTTCACCGGCGCGTTCGCCTTCCGGCCTCTGCCTCCGCTGCCCGCCGACCACCGCCTGGTGAAGCGCATACCGCGGCGCTTCCGGGACCGGGGGCGGTGGCTGCCGCACGCGACCGTCGTCCTGGCCGCCGTGTTCGTCTTCCTGCTCGGCGTCGCGGAGAACAACGACGACTTCGTCGGTCTGCTGCAGGGCCTCGTCGCCGCCGCGCCCGTGCTGCTCACACTGTCCCGGCCGGTCGCGGCGTTCTGGCTGTCGCTCGGGATCAGCATGTTCGGAGTGGTGATCGGGGGTGTCGCCGTCCACGGCGCCTTCCCGTGGACGGCCGCCGGCTTCCTCGGCCATCTCGTCGTGATGACCCAGGTCGCCCTGCGCAGCCGGCCGAGGGTGGCGGCCGAGATGTGGCTGCTGACCCTCGCCTTCGCCGGTGTCGTCGTCGGCTACGAGGGCAACGGCGACGACGCCCTGACCGCCATGGTGATCCTCTCCGCGCTCTCCCTCACGGCCGCCGTCGCCTTCGGCGGCTGGAACACGGCCCGGCGCGAGGTCGCGGTCAAGGAGGCCGAGGTGGCCGCGAAGGAGGTGGACACGCAGGCCGAACGTTCCAAGCGCACCCGTCTCGAAGAGCGCACCAACATCGCGCGCGAACTGCACGACGTCGTGGCCCACCACATGAGCGTCGTGGCGATCCAGGCCGAGGCGGCCCCGTACCGCGTGGAGAATCCGCCGCCGGAGCTGGAGCAGGCCTTCGCGACGATCCGCGAGAACGCGGTGGCGGCGCTCACCGAGCTGCGGCGCGTGCTCGGGGTCGTACGGGCGGAGGATTACGAGGCGCCGGACGCGCCGCAGCCGACGCTCGCGGATCTCGACGGGCTCGTGCACAACGTGCGGGAGATCGGACTCGTGGTCGACAAGACGGTGACGGGGGCCGTACGCGAACTGCCGCCGGGTGTGGAGCTGTCCGCGTACCGCATCGTGCAGGAGGCCCTCAGCAACACTCTGCGGCACGCGCCGGGCGCGCAGGCCAAGGTGGAAGTGTCGTACGTGCTCGGCGGATTGGGTCTGCGGATCGTCAACGGCCCGGCGACCGGACTGATCAAGACGTCACCCGGCGCGGGGCACGGCCTCACGGGGATGCGCGAGCGGGTGGCCATGCTGGGCGGGGCGATGACCGCCGGCGAGAGCGCGGACGGCGGCTACGAGGTGAGCGTGTTCCTGCCGGTCGCGCCCACCGACCAGGAGCCCGCGGAGGAGAGCGCATGAGCGGCGGCGGTATCCGGGTCGTCATCGTCGACGACCAGATGATGGTCCGCGAGGGCTTCTCCGTCCTCCTCAACGCGATGCCGGACATCGAGGTGGTCGGCGAGGCGGTCAACGGCCGCGAGGCCATCGCGCGCGTCGCCGAACTCCGGCCGGACGTCGTCCTGATGGACATCCGCATGCCGGAGATGAACGGCATCGAGGCCACCCGCGAGATCGTCGCGTCCGACGCCGCCACGAAGGTCCTGGTCCTGACCACCTTCGACCTCGACGAGTACGTGTACGAGGCGCTGCGGGCGGGAGCGTCGGGCTTCCTGCTCAAGGACGCCTCCGCGCGTCAACTCGCCGAAGGTGTACGGGTGGTGGCGGCGGGCGAGGCCCTGCTCGCGCCGACCGTCACGAAGCGGCTCATCGTGGAGTTCTCGCGGATCGGCGCGACGAGCGGCCTCAAGGCCCCGGCCCAGGACCAGATCGGCGACCTCACGGAACGCGAGACGGAGGTCCTGGTCCTCATCGCCCAGGGCCTGTCGAACGCGGAGATCGCCGACCACCTCGTCGTCGCCGAATCCACCATCAAGACCCACGTCTCCCGCATCCTGGTGAAGCTCGGCCTCAGGGACCGCACGCAGGCGGCGGTGTTCGCGTATGAGGCGCGGTTGGTGACGCCGGGGTGAGGGAGTGTGCGGCCGGTGGCGCGCGGGCCGTGACCTGCGGGTGCGCGGCTCCTTAGAGTCGCCGTATGACACCGTCCGCCTTCGCCCCGTCGTCCCCCGGCTTCGCCGCCGACCCCTACCCCGCCTACGCCGAACTCCGTGCCACCGGACGGGCGTTGTGGTTCGAGCCCTCGCGGCAGTGGCTGATCCCGCACCACGCGGATGTGTCCGCCCTGCTCAGGGACCGACGGCTCGGGCGCACGTATCTGCACCGGTTCACGCACGAGGAGTTCGGCCGCACCTCGCCCCCGCCCGGACACGAGCCCTTCCACACGCTCAACGACAACGGGCTGCTCGACCTGGAGGCGCCGCGGCATCCCCGGATCCGACGGCTCGTCTCGAAAGCCTTCACGCCGGGTACGGTGCGCGAACTCCAGCCGTACGTCGAGGAGCTGGCCGCCACGCTCGTGGCGCGGATCGTGGCGAACGGCGGTGGGGATCTGGTGGCGGAGCTCGCCGAACCGCTGCCCGTCGCCGTGATCGCCCAGATGCTGGGAATCCCGGAGAACGACCGGTACTTGCTGCGGCCGTGGTCGGCGGACATCTGCGGGATGTACGAGCTGAATCCCTCCGAGGCGACGGCACGCAAGGCCGTCACCGCCTCGCTGGAGTTCTCCGCGTATCTGCGCGAGTTGATCGCCGGGCGGCGCAAGGAGCCGGGGGAGGATCTGATCTCCGGTCTGATCGCCGCGTACGAGGACGGGGAGCGGCTCAGCGAGCAGGAGATGATCTCCACCTGTGTGCTGCTGCTCAACGCGGGTCATGAGGCGACGGTGAACACGACCGGGAACGGGTGGCTTGCCCTGTTCCGTAACCCGGAGCAGCTGGACGCTCTGCGCGCGGACCCCGCTCCGGAAAAGTTGTCCACAGCTGTGGAAGAAATCCTGCGGTACGACACCCCGCTCCATCTCTTCGAGCGCTGGGTGCTCGACGACATCGAGGTCGGTGAGGTCCGGATCCCCCGGGGCAGCGAGGTCGCGCTGCTCTTCGGCTCCGCGAACCGGGACCCCGCCGTCTTCCCCGACCCGGACCGCCTCGACCTCACACGGGCGGACAACCCGCACGTCTCGCTCGGCGCCGGCATCCACTACTGCCTGGGCGCCCCGCTGGCCCGTGTCGAACTCGCCGCGTCCTTCGGCCAGTTGCTCCGGCAGGCGCCTGCGCTGCGGCTCGTGGGGGAGCCGCAGCGCAAGGACGGGTTCGTGATCAGAGGGCTGGCGAGCCTTCCGGTCGAGGTCTGAGGCCGCGCCCCGGCCCGAGGGCTCAGGTCTGCAGATCCCTGCGCCGCAGCCCCACGAGCCCCGCCACCGTGAACGCCGCGGCGAGCGCGAGCTGGATGAGGACCGGCGTCCACAGCATCTCGTTGCCGGGCAGCTTCGGCAGATGCTCGAAGGGCGACAGGTTCATCACCGCCGACGGCAGGTTCAGCGCCGCGCCCAGCCAGCCGAGGCCGAGCGAGAGGCCCGCGTACGCCCAGCCGAGGGCCGCCGCCCGCGGCAGGAAGCCGTACACGAGGACCGCGAACGAGCCGAGCAGCCAGACCGCCACGGTCTGCACGAGGACCGCGCCGAGGATCGGCCCGTAGTCCTGCCCGTAGCCGGCCGCGAGGCCGAGCCCGCCGAGCAGCATGATCACGGCCGCGCCGCCGAACGCCACGTACAGATGGCCCATCGCCCACTGGATCCGGCCGACCGCGCCCGCGAGGATCGGCTCCGCGCGCTGCGAGGTCTCCTCGCCGTTGAGGCGGAGCACCGACTGGACGATGTACAGCGCGGCGAGCATCGCGAGCATGCCGGTCATCGCGGCGAGGAAGGAGTTGGTGACGCCGGTCTGGCCGCCCATGCGCTCCAGGATCTCGCGGGTGTTCTCGTTGTCGCCGACGAGATCCGATGCGCCGTCCGTCATCGAGCCGAACATCAGGCCCGCGAGCAGGAAGCCGATGCCCCAGCCGAGCAGCGAGCCCTTCTGCAGCCGCCAGGCCAGCGAAGTGGCCGTGGAGAGGCGGCCGTTCGCCGGACCGGGACGGGCCGGCAGGAAGCTCATGCCGACGTCGCGGCGGCCCGCGAGGTTGTACGCGACCGCGCCCTGGATCACGATCACGGCCGCGAACAGCAGCACCACCCACCAGCGTTCACCCGCGAAGGCGCGCAGGTTCTCGGCCCAGCCGATCGGGGAGAGCCAGGTCAGAACGTGCGAACCGTCCGTCGAGGCCGCGTCGCCCGCCGCCTTCAGTGCCCATGCGAGGCCCAGGACAGCCGCGGTGAGGCCCTTCGCGAGCCGTGCGGTCTCGGTGAGCTGGGCCATGACGGCCGCCATGGTCGCGAAGACCATGCCGACCCCGCCGATCGCGAGCCCAAGGGCCAGCGCGCCGGCGGCGCCTTCGCCCGCGAGCCCGAGCGTCGTCAGGAGCGCGATCCCGGCGTTGGCGGTCAGCGCCACGAGGAGCGCGGCGGTCAGCGGTGCCCGCCGCCCCACCATCGCGGACGACAGCATCTCCTGCCGCCCGGTCTCCTCCTCCTCGCGCGTGTGCCGGACGACGATGAGCAGGCTCATCACCGCGGCGAACGCGCCCATGAACGCCACGTACCGCCAGGAGACCAGCGCCCCGAGCGAGTCGTCGAAGACGGGCCCGTACAGCGAACGCAGCGAACTGTTCGTCGCCATCGAGGTGACGACGTTCGCGCGCTCCTCGGGCGTGTTGTAGACCGAGCCGAGCGAGCCCGCGGCGCTCGCCGTGGTGCCGCCGATGGCGAGCACCCACAGGGGCAGCATGATCCGGTCGCGGCGCAGGGCGAGCCGCAACAGCGTGCCGGTGCCCGCGAGATGGCGGTTGCCGCCGGTTCGCGGCGCGAAGTCCGCAGTCACCGCAGTCATCGCGCCATCGCCTCTTCGCTGCGGACATCGTCCTGGTAGTGCCGCATGAACAGCTCTTCCAGGGTGGGCGGCGTGCTCGTCAGCGTCCGTACGCCGGACTCCGCGAGCGACTTGAGCACCGCGTCGAGCTTGTCCGAGTCGACCTGGAGGCGGACCCGGTGGCCCTGGATGTCGAGATCGTGGACGCCCGGGAGCTGTGACAACCCGTTGGGCGCGCCCGCGAGTTCGGCGGACACGGCGGTACGGGTCAGATGGCGCAGGTCCGCGAGCGAGCCGGTCTCGACGGCCGCTCCCTTGCGGATGATGCTCACCCGGTCGCAGAGCTCCTCGACCTCGCTGAGGATGTGGCTCGACAGGAGCACGGTCCGGCCGCGCGCCTGCTCCTCGCGCACGCACACCTGGAAGACCTCCTCCATGAGGGGGTCGAGTCCGGAGGTCGGCTCGTCGAGGATCAGCAGATCGACGTCGGAGGCGAAGGCCGCGACGAGGGCGACCTTCTGGCGGTTGCCCTTGGAGTACGTACGGCCCTTCTTGGTCGGGTCGAGCTCGAACCGCTCGATCAGGCTCGCGCGCCGCGCCTTGTCGAGTCCTCCGCGCAGCCTGCCGTACAGGTCGATGACCTCGCCGCCGCTGAGGTTGCGCCACAGGGTCACATCACCGGGGACGTAGGCGATACGGCGGTGCAGCTCCACCGCGTCGTTCCACGGGTCCTTGCCCAGGAGCTGGGCGGCGCCGGAGTCGGCGCGCAGGAGGCCGAGCAGGACGCGGATGGTCGTGGACTTCCCGGCACCGTTCGGGCCGAGGAAGCCGTGGACCTCGCCGGTTTCGACGTCGAGGTCGAGACCGTCCAGCGCATGTGTCTTGCCGAACGACTTGTGCAGTCCGGAGACGGTGATTGCCTTCGTCATGCTTTTGAACGTACGGTAAGTTCACGAATTTGTGAAGTTAAGGAAGCGTATAAACTCGACCGTGGCGTCATGAGCAGGGGAGAGGATCGACGGATGAGTCAGAGCGGTGGGGCAGCCGACACGGTGCGGTCGGATTTCGTGGAGAAGTTCGCCGCTCAGCTGGTCGAGGCGGGGATGCCGCGGATGCCGTCGCGCGTGTTCGCGGGACTTCTCGCCTCCGAGACGGGCGTGATGACCTCCGCCGAGCTCGGCAAGGAGCTGCAGATCAGCCCGGCCGCGGTCTCCGGCGCGATCCGCTATCTCTCCCAGGTCCACATGGTCTCGCGCGAGCGCGAGCCCGGTTCACGCCGTGAGCGCTATCGCGTGCACAGCAGCAGCTGGTACGAGGCGCTCACCAACCGCGAGTCGATCCTCAAGCGCTGGGAGGCGACCCTCAAGGAGGGCGTCTCCATGCTCGGCCCCGAGACGGACGCGGGCCGGCGGATCGCCGAGACCCTCGAGTTCTTCACGTTCCTCGACAACGAGCTCGGCACGCTCATGGACCGCTGGCGGGCGCATCGCGAGCGGGTCTTCGGGCCGAACGCCTGATCCCCGCGCAGGGGCTGCGCGAGGGCGCTACGCCGGCAACGTCAGCGTCCAGGCCCCCGCCCGCACCGTCCACGTCCGCGTCCGGACCGGACCCGCCGTCAGCGCGTCCGCGCGGTAGCGGAAGTCCGGGCCCGAGACCGTGACCGAGCGGGCGCGGGTGAGGAGGGACGGGGCCGCGGCGCCCACCGACGTCGGGCGGACCTCCACGCGGGCGAGGCCGCCACGCGACGTGGAGACCCAGATGTCCTCGACCGGCTGGTCCAGGTCCACGAGCGTCACCCCGTCCGCCTCGACCCGCAGCCGAGAAGGTCCCGGCGCTCCGGCCGGGGCGGGGCGGACGAGCGTCCGTACGAGGGACTGGCAGGTGCGCCACCAGTGGTCACGGCCGTGGGGCTCGGCCCCGGACCCGGCGGAGGCGGTCCCGCTCCCTGACGGCGCCAGCGCGGGAATGCGCAGGTCGCCCAGGACGACACCGTCGCTGTCGTCCACCAGGAGGTCCAGCTGCCGCCCCGCACCGTCGAGCACCGCGGAGGCCGCCGCGACCGGTCCGGACGGCACGCCCAGGTCCTGGGCGAGCCGGGTCTGTGTGCCCACGGGCACCAGTGACAGGACCGCCGAGGCCAGCTCACGCTCGCGGTGCAGCACGGCGACCGCGCGCAGCAGCGCCCGGTCGTCCCCGACGACCACCGGTCTGCGCGCCCCGCGGCGCTGCAGCGCCCGGGCGAATTCCTCCGGCCCGTCCGGCAGACAGATCTTCACCGGGCCGCCGGAGCGTGCGCAGAGCACGTCCTTCGCGATGCGGACGGACTCCCCGTCCGCGCGCCTGGCGGCGGGATCGACGACGACAAGGAGCGGCTGAGCCGTGTTCGCGGCGGGCGCTGAAGCCGACACCTCGGTCCTTCCTCAAGGTACGGGGTAGCATCTTTGTGCAAGAGCCCCTTGCGCTATTGCGCCAGGGGCTTGGTCTATTCCGGGGCACCGGTCCGACGTCCGCGGTCAATGGGGACCGCCAGGTGTACGTGCACACGTACGCCCCTGACCTTGGACATGCCCCGCCCGGAAGGGGTGTACGCCTGTGCCCGCACTTGTGCTGCTCGGTGCTCAGTGGGGTGACGAGGGCAAGGGAAAGGCCACCGACCTGCTCGGTGGCTCCGTTGACTATGTGGTGCGCTACCAGGGTGGCAACAACGCCGGCCACACGGTTGTCGTAGGCGACCAGAAGTATGCGCTCCACTTGCTCCCTTCCGGGATCCTCTCGCCCGGCTGTACGCCGGTCATCGGCAACGGTGTCGTCGTCGACCCGGCCGTCCTGCTCTCCGAGCTGAGCGGACTGAACGACCGCGGTGTCGACACGTCCAAGCTTCTGATCAGCGGAAACGCCCACCTCATCACGCCGTACAACGTCACCGTCGACAAGGTGACGGAACGGTTCCTCGGTAAGCGGAAGATCGGCACGACCGGTCGCGGCATCGGCCCGACCTACGCCGACAAGATCAACCGTGTGGGCATCCGCGTCCAGGACCTCTACGACGAGTCGATCCTCACCCAGAAGGTCGAAGCGGCCCTCGACACCAAGAACCAGCTCCTGACGAAGGTCTTCAACCGTCGCGCGATCGAGACGGACAAGATCGTCGAGGAGATGCTGCAGTACGCGGAGCAGATCAAGCCGTTCGTCGCGGACACCACGCTGATCCTGAACAACGCCATCGACGAGGGCAAGGTCGTCCTCTTCGAGGGCGGCCAGGGCACGCTCCTCGACGTGGACCACGGCACGTACCCCTTCGTCACGTCCTCGAACCCGACCGCGGGCGGCGCCTGCACGGGTGCGGGCGTCGGCCCGACGAAGATCAACCGGGTCATCGGCATCCTCAAGGCGTACACGACGCGCGTCGGTGCGGGCCCGTTCCCGACCGAGCTGTTCGACCAGGACGGCGAGGACCTGCGCCGCATCGGCGGCGAGCGCGGTGTGACGACGGGCCGTGACCGCCGCTGTGGTTGGTTCGACGCCGTGATCGCCCGTTACGCGACCCGCGTCAACGGCCTCACGGACTTCTTCCTCACCAAGCTGGACGTCCTGACCGGCTGGGAGCAGATCCCCGTCTGCGTCGCGTACGAGATCGACGGCAAGCGCGTCGAGGAACTCCCGTACTCCCAGACGGACTTCCACCACGCGAAGCCCGTCTACGAGTACCTGCCGGGCTGGTCCGAGGACATCACCAAGGCCCAGACCTTCGCGGACCTGCCGAAGAACGCGCAGGCGTACGTGAAGGCCCTGGAGGAGATGTCGGGCGCGCCGATCTCGGCGATCGGTGTCGGCCCCGGCCGGACCGAGACGATCGAGATCAACTCGTTCCTGTAGGCGTTCACACCTTGGGGGCGGACTGTGTGGTGACAGTCCGCCCCCAACGGCGTTTCGCCGACACTCGGGACCATGAGGGAACACACGGACGCCTACATGCTCGTCGAGGACTTCGAAGAGATCGCAGCCCACGCTCCGGAGACGGTCACCCTGGAGTTCATCGGGCAGCGCATCCGCGAGAAGTGTGTGGCGGACGGGAATCACTCCGAGGTTCTCCAATGGCTGCTGCGCCGCCTGTTGGAGACCAGACCCGATGCGTACCTGTACTCCCTGCGGGGGCTTCAGGTGGAGACGCACGGCATGGGGCGGGCCCGACCGGACGGCACCCTGGCCCCGGACGAGCACTTCAGGGGCCACGGCGAGTGGTCCGACCCGGCCGGAATCCTGATGACCGTCGAGGTCACCTCGTACGACTCCGACAGCCTGCACAGTGACCGTGTGGAGAGGCCCGAGGCCTACGCGGGCGCCGGAATCCCGGTCTATCTGCTGATCGACCGTGCCGCGCGTGATGTCGTCGTGCACACCAACCCCGACCCGGAGCGCGGGCGCTACGAGGACGTGCACACCGCGGCCTTCGGTAAGGAAGTCACCCTCCCCGACCCCGTCGGCATCACCCTCGACACCGAGATCCTCAAGAACTACGTGCGCTGACGAGCCGTAGGCACTACGCGTCGAACGCCGTGCCGCGCCCCACCTTGTCCCAGGCCGTGAGGTCCGCCCGGACCTGGTCCAGGTGCCCCAGGATCGTGTCGATCGAATCGCCGCCCAGGGCGAGACGCAGAGGAGTCTCAGGTGCGTCGAGCGCGGCGAGCACTGCGGCCGCCGCCTTCGCCGGGTCGCCGGCCTGCTGGCCGCCGCCCGTCTCGACGTAGGCGCGCGTCGCCCCCACCGTCTCCGCGTAGTCGGCGATCTCGCCCTCGCTCAGGCTGTGGTTGCCGAACAGGCTGGTGCGGAACGCGCCCGGTTCGACGATCAGCACATCGATGCCCAGCGGCTTCACCTCGGCCTGGAGCGCCTCCGACAGACCCTCAAGCGCGAACTTCGTCGCGCTGTACGCGCCGAAGCCGGCCATCGACATCTGCCCGCCCACGCTGCTGAGCTGCACGATCGCCCCCGAGCGGCGGGAGCGCATGTGCGGGAGCACCGCGCGGGTCAGGGCCGCGGGCCCGAAGAAGTGCACGTCGAAGAGCGAGCGCAGTTCGGCGTCGCCGTTCTCCTCGACCGAACCGACGTGCGTCCGGCCCGCGTTGTTGACCAGGACGTCGATCCGTCCGTGGCGGCGCACGATGTCCGCGACCACCGCGTCGATCGCGGCGTGGTCCGTCACGTCCAGCGTGACGGCCTCCACCTGGTCGGGGTGGGCGGCGACAAGATCGTCCAGGGTCGCGATCCGGCGTGCGGCCGCCACGACCACATCACCGGCGCCGACCGCCGCCTCCGTGAACGCCCGCCCGAAACCGCTGTTGGCGCCCGTGATCAGCCAGACCTTGTTCATGGTGTCTCCCCCTCGAAGTGGCGTTTCCCGCTGACGAGTCAAAGCCTCGCCCCGTCCGCCCTTCCCCGTCCAAGACCTGCCGTGATAGCCATCGGTTATGGACGTACACGGACGGGACCTGCGCTACTTCGTGACGGTCGCCGAGGAGCTGCACTTCACGCGCGCCGCCGAGCGCCTGTACGTGTCGCAGCCCGCGCTCAGCAAGCAGATCCGGGCGCTGGAGCGGCAGTTGGGGGCGCCGCTCTTCGAGCGGGACCGGCACGGCGTACGGCTCACGGGCGTGGGCGAGGCGCTGCTGCCGCAGGCGCGGCAGGTGCTGGCCGCGTGGGAGGCGGCCGTGGCCGCGGTCGAGCGCGCGAAGGCCGCCGCGCGCGCCACCCTCGTCGTCGGCATGAGCCACAGCCCGGCGCGCGGCGGCCTGCGGCCCGCGATCCGCTCCCGGTTCACGGCGGCGCACCCGCTGGCCGAGGTGCGGATGCGGCAGGTCACGTGGGACGACCCGACCGCCGGTCTCGCGAACGGCTCCAGCGATATCGCCTTCGTCTGGCTGCCGTTGGCCGATCCGGAGCGCTTCCGCTGGGTGGTGCTCGCGACGGAGCCGCGCCAAGTCGCCCTGCCGGAAGGCCATCCGCTGGCCGCGCGCGACCGCATCCCCTTCACCGACCTCCTCGACGAACCCTTCCTCGCCCTGCCCCGCGAGGCCGGTGACCTGCGGGACTACTGGCTTGCGACGGACGAACGGGCGGGCCGCCCGCCGCGGATCGGCGCGGAGATCGCGAGCATCGACGAGACGTACGAGGCGCTGGTGGACGGCCGGGGCGTGTGCCTGGTCGCGGCGGGCAACGTCCCGCTGGTCGCCCGCGGAGGCGTGATCACCCGCCCGGTCGACGGCGTCGCACCGAGCCGGTTCGCGCTGGCGTGGCGGGCGGGGGACGAGCGGCCGTTGGTGCGGGGGTATGCGGAGGCGGGGCGGTTGGCGGTGGGGGAGGGGTGAGGCCGGCTGCTCATACGGCGACGGCCTGCTCCCTCGTGGCGGGTCAGAGGCGTGCGGCGGCGGCTTCGAGGAGGCGGGTGACCTCGGATTCGGCGAGTGGCATGGTGCCCGCCTTGAGGATCACTCCCACCGTCGAGACGTTGGGTCCCTTGCGCAGGTGGTACATGTCGATGATGGTGAACCAGCCCTCGGAGCCCACCCGTTTGAGCGTCATGCGCACGGCGGTGCGGTCCTCGGCGAGCTCCGGCATGGTCAAGCGCGTGGGGGTGAAGGTCACTGCCTCACTGCCCTCGAAGTTGATCCGCCGATCGGCGCAGGCGGTGGGCCAGGAGCGCAGATGCTCCAGAGCGGAGGTGGCCTGCCTCTCGGTGGCATAGCCTCCGGCTTCGGACCCGATGGTGAGGCCCGAACCCTTCGTGGAGGACTCGTAGGTGATCTCGGCGCCACCGGTGGTGCGCATCTTCTCGCCCGTGAGGGCGGCGCGGCACTGGCTGTCCGTGACGTGCGCCCATGTGTCGCTGTCGTCGACCGCCTTCCCCGGCTTGGTCTCGACCTCCCCCGGTACCCACCCGGTGCCCATGTCCCCCGACGACAGCAGCGCCTCCGCGGCGGCCTCTTCGTCGAAGGGAGCCTGCGCCTTGCCCCAGGGATTCTCAGGTGCGGCTTCGGAGCGTTGGCCGGTCGGCCCCGGCCGCCCCTTGTCCGGCCAGGATGCCCCGCCGTCGCCACCGGAACCGCAGGCGGTGCACAACAGAACGGCGAGAGTCATTCCCGCCATGGCGGCGCCCCGTGTCGTACGACGTCCACGCGCCCGCATCCGCGTATCTCCTCAGCGCCCAGGGCCTCGTTCCACCGGCCGCCAGATTGGTTGTGTACACAACAATACGTCGACCCTGTGTGATCTCCGGGTCGCGAACACCCCAGCTATTGCAGACCTGTTGCAGACTCAAGGACTGAGGCGGAAGGTCACGACGCCCGCACCAGCTCCGCCGGCCCGCTTCCCAGGCCCCGCCACTCCTCGACGAGGAGCTTGCCGTCCGCGTACGGCGTGACGCGTTCGCTGGTGCGGGCGCCGCAGTCGCCGCTGGACGGCTTCGACGAGGGCCCGTACACCAGACCCTTGTCGAGCGACGCCAGCACCTGCGTCGTCGTGCACGGCGTCTCGTACCGCTTGTCGACCACCGTGATGCGGGCCGTGCCGACCGCGCCCGCCTCGATCGTGAACCAGATCTTGTTGCGGTTGCCCTCCATGTCGAGCGCCTGCCATTTCCCCACGTACGAGGAGGGGACGGACGTCCCGGAGCGGCTGAGCCGTACGCTGCCCGCGCTCGACTTCAGGTTCAGGACGTCCGCCGATCCGGCGGTCAGCGACATCTCGGTCGGGAACGTGCACTTGGCCGGATTGCGCTGCAGCGGGACCTCGCCGCCGTTCAGCTCCAGCGTGGAGGAGTCGGCGGAGACGGCCACCGACTTGCGTACGCACATCCAGTCGTTGCCGACGTCCACGGAGGTCGCGACCGTATCGCCCTCGGCCCCCGCGCGGATGTCGAGGCGCAGAACGCCGTTGCTGCCGGGCAGTTCGCCCTCCCAGCCGCCGATGAAGGCCGCGGCCACCTTGCCGTCGCCGCCGTCCCCACCGGACGAGCCGCCCTGCCCCGACTCCTCGGCGGACGGGTTCGGCGATTTCCTGCCCTTCTCCTTGCCCTTCCCCTTGGACTCGGACGGCTTCGGCGAGGGCGTCCCGGACTTGCCGGGCGACTGCGTCACCCCGCCGGCCGCCACTCCCGAACCCTTCGCGTCCGTCCGGCTTCCGCCGTCGTTCCCGGGATTGAGTACGTACGCCAGCGACGCCGCCGCGCAGACGGCGAGGACCGCGCCGGTGGCGATGAGAGTGGTGCGTTTGCGCCCCGGCGGCTTCGGCTTCGGCTTCGGCTTCGGGCCGGGCTCCGTGGACAGGGACGCGCCATCCCCGCCGGTGGGAGGCTGCGAACCCGCTTCCTCCTCGCCGCGCTCCGGCACCTCGGCGGCCAGTACACCGCTCGCATGCCGGGTCAGCAGCTCCTGTACGGGCTCCGGCAGCCACGGCCCGAGCGGCTCGGGATTGGCCAGCTCCAACAGCCGTTCCGCATCCGGCCGTTCGCCGGGCTCCTTCCGCAGGCACTCCCTCACCAGCGGGAGAATCTCCTCCGGAACGCCCTCCAGATCCGGCTCCTCGAACGCGATCCGGAACATCAGGGCATGCGCCCCGCTGTCGTCGCCCTCGAAGGGACTGCGGCCGGTCGCCGCGAAGACGAGGCTGCAGCCGAGTGAGAAGAGGTCGGATGCGGGCGTCAGGCGCTCACCACGCACCTGCTCGGGGCTCATGAACCCGGGTGAGCCCAACACCGCGCCGGTCTGCGTGAGCTGACCGCCGGTGACGGTGTCGAGCGCGCGGGCGACACCGAAGTCGATGACGCGTGGGCCCTCGGCCGTGAGCAGGACGTTGGAGGGCTTGAGGTCGCGGTGGATCAGCCCGGCCTCGTGGACGGACCTGAGCGCGTGCGCCAGCCGGCTCGCGAGCACGCGCAACGACTCCCCGGGCAGCGGACCGTACTCCCTGCCCACCACGGCCTGCAGCGACATCCCGGGGATGTAACCGGTCACGACCCACGGCACCACGGCCTCGGTATCGGCATCGATGACGGGCGCGGTCCACTCCCCGCCGACCCGCCGCGCGGCGGTCACCTCCCGCGCGAACCGCTCCCGGAACTCTCTCTGCCCGGCCAGCTCCCCATGCACGAGCTTCACGGCAACGGCTTCCCCGCCACCGTCCCGCGCGAGATACACCCGCCCCATTCCACCGCTCCCCAAGCGGCCGACGAGCGTGTACGGACCGATCCGTGCGGGCTCGTCCGGGGTCAGCGGTTCGAGACCATCCATGCGTCGGATCTTTGCACGCCTGTACGGGAGTTGGGCCCTACTTGGCCCAGTCGAGGAAGGTGGTCCAGGTGGGGGCGGTGAGGGTGAGGTGGGGGTGGGTGGGGGTCTTTGAGTCGCGGACGTGCACTGTTTCGTTGCGGGCGGTGGCGAGGTGGGCGAAGGCCACCTCGACGCACTCGCCGCCGCTGTCGCTGCTGTAGCTGGACTTGAACCACTGCAGGTTGCTGGTCATTGAGTTGCTCCCGCCAACTTCTCGATGAGGCCCAGCGATTCATGCGGCCCCAGTGCCTGTGCCCGGATCTTCGCATAGCGCTGTGTGTACGTACTCACCTTTGCGCGGTCGCTGATCAGCAGGCTCTCGTCCTGCGGTTCGAGGTATACGAGACGGTCGTGTTCGTTGGTCTCCACCAGGGTCATCGGTCCTCGTGTCCCGGCGTGCTGGCCGGAACGCCCCGCGTCCAACGGCAGGACCTGCAGCGTCACATTCCGCCGCCGGCCACACTCGGCGAGGTGCAGCAACTGGTCGCGCATGACCCGCTCGTCACCCACGACGCGTCGGAGCACGGCCTCATCGATGACGAGCTCGATCAGCGCGACCGGCTCTCGGTCGAACAGCGCCTTGCGCTCCATCCGCGCTTCCACGAGTTCGCCCACTCGTTGCTCGGACAAGGGCGGAAAGCCGCCGCTGATCAAGGCGCGGGCGTACTCCTCGGTCTGGAAGAGCCCATGAACCGTCATCATCACGTACGAGGAGAGCGTCACCGCTGCCTGCTCCAGGGGTGCGAAGTCCTTGAACTGGTGCGGGTATTTGTCCATCCGGACAAAATCACGTGCCCGGTCGAACAGACCTTGCTCGTCGCCGAGTACCTCCTCCAGCTTGACGAGCATCAGGTCGCTGGGAGGCCGCGCACCTGTCTCCAGGGCGCTGACGGCTGATGCCGTGTACCCGATCAGATGGCCCACGTCCTCCTGGGTCAGGTTTTTCTCGATGCGCTTCATGCGTGCGAACTCGGCAATCAGCTGTGTCGCCGTACTCGCCAGCTTCTTGTTCTCTGCCCGCGCCATTGCGGTCACCCCCGGACTCAATCGAACTCAACCGGTCACCACCTGCCTGTGCCGATAGCGCACCGTTGCTACCGGTCAACAGCCAGTCATGGAAACGCTAGCCCGACCTGCGGAAACTGAACCCATGAACGCAAAAACCCACCCCACCTGGGTCCCCGCAACCGGCATCCAACTCCACCTCGCCGGCGTCCAGTTCGACGCCGTACGCGTCGACGGAGACGCCGGCCTCGCCCTCGCCGCCACCCTCTCCAAACTCACCGGCGGCGACCCGGGCCCGATCGTCGCGGAAGCGAACGGCCGCCGCGCGGTCTACTTCTTCGTCCCGCCGGGCAGCACGTCCCACCGCGCCTGGCCACCCGACATCACCCGCCTGACAGCCGGACCGGGCCGCATCTCGTACGTCCCGGTCCCGTCCCTCACGGGCCGCACCTGGCCCCTCAGCTGGCTGAGCCGGCCGACGCCGGACGGGCATCTGGTCCACGTACTGCTGTTGCGGAACGCGCTGGGTGTACACGGGCCTGCGCTCACGTCCGGGACGTGAGCGGCGACGCCGACGCCCGCCGCCCGTACGACCGCGCCGCGATGAACAACCCGATCCCCCACACCAAGAACTGCGGAATCCCGTACACCGCGATCCAGCGGCTGAAGACGCCCGGGTCGTTCCACTCGACGAAGGTGCGGTACGTGGCGAAAGCGGTGTAGGCGAGGAGGGCCGTCGCGACGGTGTAGGCCGTGGCGGTCAGGGTGCGGGGTGGGACTCGGTGGCCTCGTAGGAGGGGGAGCCAGGCCGGGAAGGTGTGGCCCCATGGGCGGACCAGGCTCAGGGCGAGGAGGCCGGCCAGGGCGGCCATCGCGTTGAGGACGAAGAGGTACGGGCCGCCGCCCTCCGCGTACCAGGTGTCGAACCTGTCCGGGTCGGCCCACAGCGGGATGCCGAGGGCCCACACGGCGTGCAGCGGGATGAAGCCGACGGTCGCGGAGAGGGCGGAGGCGTAGGCCGCGCGGATCGTGCGCCGGGACGGCGGCGGGAACGTGGGCGAGGTGTGCGCGGCAGAGGTGTGCGCGGTGCGTGCGGACATGGGTGGCCTCCTGGGGCAGGCGAGGGGGGTTGGTTCACCTCGACTGTTCCAGCGGGGCGGCCGGGCCACATCGGCGCGCGGAGTGATCAGGCTCAGCCGTGCGGGGGAGGGCGTGTCAGACCAGGTCCCCGCCCGCGTTCACGATCATCCGCTGCAGGACTCTCACCGTCGTGACGTAATCCGCGTCGTCGATGCCCTCGTGGAGGGCGGTGCGGATGGCCGGGGCGTGGGACTTGATGGTCAGGCGGGCCTTCTCGCCCTCGTCCGTGAGCCAGAGGCGGGACTCCGCGTCGCGGGTCAGCCAGCCGCGGCCGATCAAGGGCTCGGCCTCCCACGTCAGGTCGTCCCCGGGGCGGAGGTAGGCGGACATGGCCTGTTCGAGTTCGGGGATCGTCATGCCCCGGCCGTCCGGTGAGATGTCGTGGGGCGAGAGGTTGCGCAGGAGCCAGTACTGGGGCTGGGTGCAGCCCAGTTCGGCCAGGCGGGCGCGGATGAAGGCGACGGTCGCCTCGTTGGCCAGGCCCGTCCAGTAGGCGACGGGCTGCCCGGCGAGCTGCGTGTCGGTGAGGGTCTCGGCGGAGGGCTCGGTGGCGGTCATGTTCGTGACCGTAGGAGCTCAAGTGCGGTTGAGGTCAACCGTGGTGGGGGGCTCGTGCCGGCTACGACGCGCACACCTTCAGCCCCTCCGGCGTGTAGCACGGCAGATGGCCATGCGTGCGGATCACGTCCTGTCCGGCGCCGCGCATCGCGTAGTGGAGGAAGGAGGAGGCCAGGGAGTCGGCGGGCGGGCGGCCGTATGTGTGGGCGTACTCGATCTCACGGAAGGGGTACGCGGAGTGGGCGATGTCGGCCGGCGTCGGCGCGTGGCCGTCGATGCGGAGGCGGTGCAGCCCCTTCGTCTCCGTGCCCGTGCGCAGCTCGCTGTAGCCGATCGCGCCCGGAGTGCCGGCGACGGTGGCCAGCACCTGGTCGGTGGAGTCGAGTTCGCAGCGGAAGACCTTCGCGCGCGCGTCGTCCTTGTGGCTGCAGTCCGCGGAGGAGGCGGCGGGCTCGAAGCCGCGCAGGATACGGCGCTGGAAGACGCCACGCGTGCCCGAGTTGGAGTTGCGGCTGACCAGGACGACGGGGAGGTCGGGCCCACCCAGCTGGGACCAGTTGACGATCTCGCCCTTGTAGAGGCGGCGCAGGTCGCGGACGGTGAGGTCCTTGAGGCCCGCCTTGTCGTTGAGGACCATGGCGAAGGCGGTGACCGCGACGCGGTTCTCGGTGAGCTTCGCGTCGGCGGCGGACTGCGGGCCGTCCGCGAAGGTCACGACGGCCGGTGAGCCGAGCTTCGTCTCCGCGCCCGCCGCCATCAGGTCGCGGATGCCGGCCGCGCTGCCGCGGGCCTCGACGGTGACGGTGGAGCCCGGGCAGTCACGCTCGTACTTGCCGGCCAGTTCCTCGGCCACCGGCTTGAACGCCGTGGAGCCGACGACCTTGAGCTCGCCCTTCTCGCAGCCTATGGGCGGGGGTGTCTCGCCCCGCACCATCACCATCGTGGAGAGGGACAGGATGCAGAGGGTGAGGAATGCGGTCAGGAGGCGGGCCTGCTTGCCGAGGAGGGGCGGGGTGTCGTCCAAGGTCGCCGACTGGGTCGGCTTCACCTTGCCGCCCGCCACGTCGCCGACGATACGGATCGCACTGCCGGTGCCGCCGCCTTCGAGCAGGACGAGCAGCTTGAAGTGCTTGCCCGCGTTCAGCGGTACGCGGGGGACGTGGAGGCTGTGGCCTTCGTGCCGCAGGCCGCCCGGGCCGGAGAGGTAGCCCATCAGGTGCTGGTCGTCGGACGGCACCGTGGCCGCCACGCCGCTCACCCGCCGGCCGGTGAACTCGACGGTGAAGCCGTGGCTCCCGCCGCTCTGGTAGTCGGCGACGGCGATCGTCTGCGAGCCGCTGTTCTCGAAGCGCAGGAGTACGAGGGTCGCGTCCTGTGCGCTTCTGCCCTGTGCGTTGTCGAACGGCCCGAGCCGCACATTGGGGCCGTCCGCGCCGTTCCTGCCGACCGGAGTGTCCAGTTGGACGCGGTAGCCGAGGCGTTTGTGCTTCGACATCCACCGCTCCCAGCCGAGCGCGGCTGCCGTGGCGAGCACGCCGAGCAGCGCGGTGCCGACGGCGATGACATTCTCGGTGCTCAGCCACTCCATGCGGTCACGGTACGAACGGGGTGACGGTGACGGAGGGCGGGCTCCGGAGGTTCGGGTGATGTTCGTCCGGGGTTCAAGTACCGCCCCGTACAAGCACGTTGGGGATCAGAGACGTCCGGTTCAGTCACCCGCGCGCGTGTACGTGAGCGGTTCGCCGCCGCTTCCGATCAGTTCGCGTGTGAGCGTCACGTCGTCGATCAGCCGGAGCTCGCTGACCTCGCCCGGCTTGCACTCGGTGGTCTGGCCGAAGGTCACCTTCGACGGTCCGAGCACCAGGGTGTTGCCCGCCGAGCGCAGCGTCGCGGTCCAGCGGCAGTCGTGGGTGGGGCCCTTGCCGGTGAGGCTCATGACGGTGTCGCCCGCGTTGCCCTGCTGGATCCGCAGCACGCGCGTGTTCGCGCCGCCCGCGCCGAACGAGGACTCCCAGGTGCCGAGGAACTCGACGGGGATCTCACCGTTCTCCGGCGGATCTGTCGTCGGGGCGTCGGACGTGGGCGGCGGGTCCGTGGTCGGCGGCTGCCCGGTGGTCTCGCCCGGGGTGGTCGGCGCGGTCGGCGTCGGAGTGTTCCGGCCCTCCTTGCGGTTGCCGGTGTCGCCCTTCATCACCGCGTACACCGTGCCGCCCGCGCCGATCGCCACGATCACGGCGACGGCGACGAGCACCGCGGTGGCCCGCCCGTTGCGCCGCGGCGGCGGGGCATACGGACCCGGCACGCCACCCATGGGCGGGTACGGGTGGCCCTGCGGCGAGGGGTGCGGCTGCGGCTGGAGATGGGCCGGCTGGGGTTGCGGGTAGCCGTAGGCGGGTGCGTGGCCGTGCGGGGGCGTGCCCGCGGCGGGCGGCGGCGTACCCGCCCCGGAGCCTGGCCCCGCACCGGCCGGTGGCTGACCCACCGCACCCGGCGGCGGAGTCGACGCCGCGTGCCCGCCCACGATCACCGTCGGGAGGTGGGATTCCCCAGGAGCGCCGGGGGACGGCGGCGTGGAGCCCGGAGGCGGAGCCGCCCCGGCGTCGGGACTCCCGGGAGCGGCCGGCTCCTCCGGTGAGGGCGAGGGCACGGGCGAGGGCTCGGCCCGTTCCGGAGCCGCCCCACCAGGAGCCCCCGGCCCACCAGGAGCCCCCGGCCCACCAGGAGCCTCCGGCCCCTCCGAATCCAGCAACGACACCGCATGCCGCCCGAGTTGGGCCACCAGCATCCCGGGCAGCCACGGCTCCAGGGCCCGTCCGCCCTGCACGGTGTCCTCGGCGCCCGTCGCGTCCAGGACGTCGGCGAGCGAGGGCCGGGCGGCGGGGTCCTTGTGCAGGCAGGCGCGGGTCAAGTCCCGCAGGCTCTCGGGGAGTTCGGAGAGGTCGGGCTCCTCCTGCGCGATACGGAACATCATCGCGTGCACACCGCTGCTCTCACTGCCGAACGGCAGCAGCCCCGTCGCCGCGTACGCCAGCACCGACCCGAGGCAGAACACGTCGCACGCGGGCGTGATCCGGTCCCCGCGTACCTGCTCGGGCGCCATGAAACCGGGGGAGCCGACGAGCGCGCCGGTCCGCGTGAGCCCGCCGTCGGCGACGGTCTCCAGGGCGCGCGCGATCCCGAAGTCGATGACGCGCGGACCGTCGATCGTCACCAGGATGTTGGACGGCTTGAGGTCGCGGTGGATCAGACCGGCCGCGTGGATGTCACCCAGCGCGTGCGCGAGCCCCGCCGCCAGGATCCGTACCGAACGCTCGGGCAGCGGCCCGTGCTCCACCCCCACGACCTGCTGCAGCGAGGGGCCCGCCACATAGCCGGTGGCGACCCAGGGGATCGCCGCCTCGGTGTCCGCGTCGAGCACGGGCGCGGTCCACTGCCCGCCGACGCGCCGCGCCGCCTGCACCTCCTGGCGGAAGCGCGCGCGGAACTCCTCCTGCTCGGCGAGCTCCTGGCGTACGAGCTTCACGGCGACGGTACGCCCGCGCTCCGAACGCGCCAGATACACCTGGCCCATCCCGCCCGCACCGAGCCGCCCGAGCAGCCGGTACGCCCCGATCCGCTGCGGATCCCCCGCCGCCAGTGACTCCATGGCCGCCGCCTCCCCCGTGCCCCGGCTCGTCACGTCGAGGATAGTGCGCGCGCCGATCAGTCCAATGGGCTGTGGGTGAAATGACGTACCCGCAGCGGTTCGAGGAGGTAGTCCTCCTCGCCCGGCAGCATCACCGGCTGCTCCCGCCACGCCGCTCCCGCGTACGCGGCCAGATCCTCCTCGCTGCGCCAACGGCTCACGTAGAGCAGGGAATGCGGTGGATCGACGAGTACCTCATGGGAGACGAGGCCGGGGTTGTGGTCGGGGAATTCGCGGACCGCGGAGACGATCAACTCCCGGAAGTCCTCGAAGCGTTCGGGGCGCACGCGCGCCTCGCTCACTCTCGTGATCACGGCGTGCGTCTCGGGCGGGGTCACCGGTTGCGTCATGCGCCGATCCTCGGCTCCGTACGGCCTCCGCTGCCAGCGGACGGACGGCAACCGACCGCGAATTCCTGCCAGTCGGCCCCGCACGTCGACGGCGGCGGATCACTGCTCCGAGAGCCGGTCGAGCACCTCCGACAGCCGCTCCAGGACGGCCACCGTCTCCGCCAGCTCCGCCTCGCCCAGCTCCGCCGCGAGCCGCGCCGCGAACGCCGCGTGGCCCGGGGCGAGCAGCGCGATGGCCTCGCGCCCGGCGGACGTGGGCGCGAGCAGCTTGGCGCGGCGATGTGCCGGGTTCGGCTCGTACGCCGCGAGGCCCTTGTCGACCAGGAGGTCCGCGATCCGCTGCACGCTCTGCCGGGTGATCCCCATGGTCCGCGCGATCCCGGACACCGTGCGCGGCTCGTGCAGGACGGCCCCGAGGACCTGCCACCACGCGGCGGTCAGGCCCGCGGGCGCCGCCAGCTTCTCGCTGAGCGCGAGGAACTGCCCGTTCAGCCGGAACACCCCGAGCGCGCTGCGGCTGAGCAGCTCGCCCGCCCGCTCGCTCACTGTCCGTCCTGTCCGTCCTGCCTGGAAGCCCCGGACTCCGCGGCCTGCTCGGCGGCTTCGAGTACCTCGAACGCCGAGGCGTCCGAGTCATGGAACAGCCGGTACCACGCGTCGAGCACCTCGCCCTCGTACACCTTGAGCAGGGCGAAGACCTCGCGGGCGAGCGCGACGGGCTCGGTCGGGCCGGCGGTGACGAGGACACCGTCGGTCACCGCGTCCGCGTCCACGTAGTGCTCGCCGCCCTTGTAGCCGGTGGCGTCGAGGTAGAAGGAGACGGCGCTGGTGTGCGCGCGGTCGTCGAGCAGCCCTTCGCGGGCGAGCCCCGCGGTCGCGCCGCAGATCGCGGCGACGGGCACGCCGGCGTCGAGGAACTCGCGGGCCTTGCGGGCGAACGGGGCGAGATCGTCGCCCGTGTCCCACAGGTCGGCGCCCGTGAGGATGAGCAGCGAACTGTCCTCGGGCCGCAGCCCGTCCAGCGCGAGATCGGGTGTGACGCGCAGACCGCCCATGGTGGTGACGGGCGCGGTGGAGGCGCCGACGGTCCGGGTCGGGTAGCCGGTCCGGACGAGACCGGTCGTGGTGTACCCGGTCTCCCAGTCGGCGAAGGTGTCGTAGACGGCGATGTGTGCGGGCTTGCGGGTCATCTCTGCCTCCCGGCGGTCACGGTTCGTACCGTTCGCTTGACAGCATCTTGTCGTAATGACAGCAAGCTGTCAAGAGACGGTGGCTCGACGCCCTGTCGAGGACGACGCCCCGACGCCGTACAGGGCGCCGATGGAATGTCCGTATCGCGGACACCTACCCTCGGTCCATGACCCCTCATGAAGCTGCTGACCTCGCGAAAGGCGCCGCCGTCAAGGCCGCCGACCGCGCGCACGTGTTCCACTCCTGGTCCGCCCAGGAACTGATCGACCCGCTCGCCGTGGCCGGAGCCGAGGGCGTGCACTTCTGGGACTACGAGGGCAACCGGTACCTCGACTTCACCAGCGCGCTCGTCTACACGAACATCGGCTACCAGCACCCGAAGGTCGTCGCCGCGATCCAGGAGCAGGCCGCGACGATGACGACGTTCGCGCCGGCCTTCGCGGTCGAGGCGCGCTCCGAGGCCGCACGCCTCATCGCCGAGCGCACCCCGGGCGACCTGGACAAGATCTTCTTCACCAACGCGGGCGCCGAGGCCGTCGAGCACGCCGCGCGCATGGCCCGGATCCACACCGGCCGCCCGAAGATCCTCAGCGCCTACCGCTCGTACCACGGCGCCACGGCCACCGGCATCAACCTCACCGGCGACCCGCGCCGCTGGGCCTCCGACACGGGCTCGGCGGGCGTCGTGCGCTTCTGGGCGCCGTTCCTCTACCGCTCGCCGTTCCACGCGGAGACCGAGGAGCAGGAGTGCGCCCGCGCGCTGCAGCACCTCGAGGACACCATCGCCTTCGAGGGCCCGCAGTCGATCGCCGCGCTCATCCTGGAGACCGTGCCCGGCACGGCCGGGATCATGGTGCCGCCGCCGGGCTACCTCCCGGGCGTCCGCGAGATCTGCGACCGCTACGGCATCGTGCTCGTCTTCGACGAGGTCATGGCCGGGTTCGGGCGTACGGGCAAGTGGTTCGCCGCCGAGCACTTCGACGTCACCCCCGACCTGCTGACCTTCGCCAAGGGCGTGACCTCGGGTTACGTGCCGCTGGGCGGCGTCGCCGTCAACGGGGCCATCGCGGAGACCTTCGCGCGCAAGGCGTACCCGGGCGGACTGACCTACTCCGGGCACCCGCTGGCCTGCGCCACCGCCGTCGCGACGATCAACGTGATGGAGGAGGAGGGCATCGTCGGCCACGCCGCGAAGATCGGCGCGGACGTGCTCGGCCCCGCCCTGCACGAGCTGGCCGCCCGCCACCCGTCGGTCGGCGAGGTGCGCGGCATGGGTGTCTTCTGGGCCCTGGAGCTCGTGAAGAACCGCGAGACCCGCGAACCGCTCGTGCCGTACAACGCGAGCGGGGCGGACGCGGCGCCCATGGGCGCGTTCGCGGCCGCGTGCAAGAAGGAGGGCCTGTGGCCCTTCGTCAACATGAACCGCACGCACGTGGTCCCGGCCTGCACGATCACGGAGGCCGAGGCCAAGGAGGGCTTGACGGCGCTGGACCACGCGCTGTCGGTCGCGGACGAGTACGTCACCGGCTGACGGTGCCCCAGGGCGGCGGGAGTTGGGTAGCGGGACCGGGCGGGGGTGAGTATGCGTACTCATTCCCGCCGCGGTTGCGCGAACCGAGACTGACCGGCATGAGACGACTTCCCCTCCTGGTCATCGCCGCCGTCAGCACGCTGACGCTCGCGGCCTGCGGCGCGCAGAACGCGGACGGTACGCGTACGGACGCGGCGGATTCGAAGGTACAGGCCGAGGCGGCGGCCAACCCGGAGACCTCACCCGAACCGGGCTCGCCCGACGAGCTGCGGGCGGCGTTCACGCTCCCCGAGGCGCTGCGCACGGTGCAGGTGGACTGCGGCGGCCAGGACCCGGCCGAGCTGCTCAAGGACCTTCCGCAGGACGGCGGCACACTGCCCGAGGAGGGTACGTCCGACGAGGAGCCGGGCAAGGAGCCGGTGCCGCTGCCCGGCGACAGTACGGAGAAGCCGGGCCCGGACGACCTGAAGGAAGCCGAGGAAGGCGACGAGGCCGGTCGCGAGGACCAGGCGGACTGGGAGCGCGAGCAGGCCAAGCTCGACAAGGTCGAGAAGTGCGTGTCCGACACCCACACGAAGCGCGTCACCAAGGCCCTGGAGGGCCGGGCCGGGCTCACCCCGGCGGCCGTCGCGGACACCCTGCGGGACCTCGGCTACCCCGCCGAGCGCCTTGTCGCGCCCGCGGAGTCGGCCGGCGCGGTCCGGTTCACCCTCGACCTGAGCGTCCCGTTCGCCCCGTCATGCCTGTCGATGGGCACCGCGGACGGCAAGGTGGCGGCGGTCCCGCACCACGACTACCGCGCCGGTGACGGCATCCCCGAGTCCGAGGAGCGGTGCGAGCAGCGCAAGGCCAACCCGTAACTCCGGAGCCCTTCCCGAAGAGGCCGGGGCCCCCGCGAAGGCCCGCACCGCCGCGGTGCGGGGGCGCGCGGGGGCGGTGCGCCCGGCCACGGGCGCGTAAGGTGCACGGGCGCGGGTGTTGACCGCGCACCCAAGGCGCCACCCGGGGAGGGAAACCCACGATGCGCACGGCCGGCAGCTCTGCGGTGACCCGCAGTACGCTGCGCCAGCAGATCGCGGACGCGCTGCGTGACGAGGTGCTCGCGGGGCGTCTCGCCCCGGGCCAGGAGTTCACCGTCAAGGAGATCGCCGAGCAGTACGGGGTCTCCGCGACGCCCGTGCGTGAGGCCCTCGTCGACCTGTCCGCGCAGGGCCTGCTCGACAGCGCGCAGCACCGCGGATTCAAGGTCCACGAGTACACGGCGGACGACTACCGCGGCATGGTCGAGGCCCGCACCCTGGTCGCCGAGGCGATCTTCCGCGGCATCGCCGAGCGCGGGATCCACCGGCCCGAGGACTCGTTCGTGTCCGTGCGCCGCCGGGCCGAGGAGTCCGCGCGGGCGGCCGCGAGCGGCGACCTCAATGTGCTCATCGGCTACGACCTGCGCTTCTGGCGCGAACTGAGCTCGCTGTTCGGCAACGCCTATCTCACCGACTTCCTGCACCGGCTGCGCGTCCAGGCCTGGGCCTTCGCGGTGCCGCTGCTGCGCGCCGCGGGCCCCCTCGAAGGCCGCCTGTGGAGCGGCCACACCGAACTGGTGGACGCGGTCGGGCGACGTGACGCCCCGGCGGCGTACGACCTCATCACCGCGTACAACCGCCACTCGCTCGACCTCGTCGACAAGCTGGCGGGGTGAGTCCCGTTGGCCCTGGAGCTGACGGTCGTCGTCCCGGCGTACAACGAGCAGGAGCGGCTGCGCCCGACCCTCGACGCGATCACCGAGCACCTCGCTGACACCCGCAGCTGGGAGCTGATCGTCGTCGACGACGGCTCCGACGACGCCACCCGCCGGATAGCCATGGAGGCCTCCGTCGCCGAGCCGCGGATCCGGGTGCTGCCCGGCGACGTCAACCACGGCAAGGGGCACGCGCTGCGCCGCGGGGTGCTCGCCTCGCGCGGCGAGCGCGTCCTGATCACCGACGCGGACCTGGCGTCCCCGATCAGCGAGCTGGAGCGCCTCGACAAGGCGCTCGCCGACGGGCACGCCGCGGCGATCGGCTCGCGCGCGGCGGCCGGGGCGCGGATCGAGCACCACCAGCACCCCGTCCGCGAGGCGCTGGGCCGCACCGGCAACCTGCTGATCCGGCTGCTCGCGGTGCCCGGCATACGGGACACGCAGTGCGGCTTCAAGCTCTTCGACGGCGAGCGCGCCCGCGCCGCGTTCGCGCACTCCCGGCTCGACGGCTGGGCGATCGACGTCGAGGTCCTGCAGTACTTCCGTCGTGAGCAACTGCCCGTGGCGGAGGTCCCGGTGCGCTGGTCCCATCAGGACGGCTCGAAGGTCCGCGCCCGCGACTACTTCTCCGTACTGCGCGAACTCGCCGTCCTCAAGGCGCGCACGCTCGACCGCGGCTCGCTCGCCGTCGCCGGGCTCTTCGTCCTCGCGTCGTTCCTGCTCTACAAGAACCGCTGGAGTGACCCCGACGGCCGCTATCTGCCGGACGCGCTGCAGGACCAGAACCAGTGGGAGTGGTTCTTCGACGTCACCGCCCACAACATCCTGAACCTGCAGAACCCGCTGTTCACGGACCTGCAAGGGTTCCCGGACGGTGTGAACCTGATGGCGAACACGGTGATGCTGGGGCTCTCCGTCCCCTTCGCCCCGGTCACGGCGCTCTTCGGCCCGGCGCTCTCGCTCCAGCTCGTCATGACGCTCGGCCTCGCCGCGACCGCGTACGCCTGGTACTGGCTGATCCGCCGCCATGCCGTACGGGAAAGGGTCCCCGCGGCCATCGGCGCGGCCCTCGCGGCCTTCGCGCCGCCGATGATCAGCCACGCCAACGCGCACCCGAACTTCATCGTCCTCTTCATGATCCCGCTGATCATCGACCGGGCGCTGCGGCTCGTGCACGGCGAGCGGGTCGTACGGGACGGGGTGCTGCTCGGGCTCTTCGCCGCGTACCAGATCTTCCTCGGCGAGGAGCCGCTGCTGCTCGCGGCGATGGGGCTGCTGCTCTTCGCGGCGGGCTACTCGCTCGTACGGCGCGATGTGTTCGCCGCCGTGTGGCGGCCCGTGCTGCGCGGGCTCGGGATCGCGGCCGCGGTGGCCGCGCCGATCGTGGCGCTCCCGCTGTGGTGGCAGTTCTTCGGGCCGCAGAGCTACTCGGACGTGCTGCACGGGTCCAACACCGGCAACAGCCCGCTGGCCCTCGTCTCGTTCGCTGAGCGCTCGCTGGCCGGCGACCGGGAGAACTCGCAGTCGCTCGCGATGAACATCACCGAGCAGAACGCCTTCTACGGCTGGCCGCTCGCCGCCCTCGCGGTTGGGATCGTCGTGCGCCTGTGGGACCGCGCGCTGGTGAAGGCGCTCGCCTTCACGGGCTTCGCCGCGGCCCTGCTCTCGCTCGGTTCGCGCTTCGACATCCCCGGCACGGCGATCACCGTCACCGGACCGTGGCGGGCGCTCGCGCACCAGCCGCTGCTCTCCGCGGTCATCGAGTCCCGCCTCGCGATGATCTGCGCCCCCGTCCTCGGACTGCTCGTCGCGCTAGCCCTGGCCCGGCTGCGGACCGCGCGGCGGGCGCATCGCGTGTGGGGGTGCGCGGCCGTCGCGGCCGCGCTGCTCCCGATCATCCCGCTGCCGCTGAAGGCCGTGGACCGCATCCCGGTCCCCGCGTTCATCGCGGACGGCACCTACGCCTCGTACATCGACGAGGGCGAGACCCTCGTGCCCGTACCGCTCCCGGACCCGGGCGTCGCGGAGCCCCTGCACTGGCAGACGGCCGCCGGCCTCGGCTTCAAGCTCCCCGGCGGCTACTTCAACGGCCCGTACGGACCCGAGCGCCAGGGCATCTACGGTGCCGTGCCCCGCCACACCTCGGCGCTGCTCGCGGAGGTCCGCGGCACGGGCGAGGTCCCCGCGCTCGGCCCGTCCTGGCAGGCCCAGGCCCGTGAGGACCTCGCGTTCTGGAAGGCGGGCGTCCTGGTCCTCGCCCCGCAGCACCACCAGGACGCGCTGCGCGAGACGGTGACACGGCTGCTCGGCGGGCAGCAGCCGGAGTTCGTGGGCGGGATGTGGGTCTGGGACGTGTCGTACGGCTCGTAGGAGCGATGGGTATACGAGAGGTGGCCGGTGTACGAGGCTGTGGCCGAAGCCCTGCACACAGCGCACCCCACCGACTACGCTGCCCGCACGCGCACGGCGACCCTAGGAGCTCCCTTGGCCTGTGACCTGTGGCTGGTCCCCCTTGTCGATGTGCTCTGCCACAGCCCCGACAATCCCTTCTCCGAAGAGCTGGCGCTCTACGACAAGGTCCTTGCCGAGGCGGGACTGCCACCGGTCCCGGTCTTCTCGTACATGCCGGGCCTCTCCGGCGACGTGGCTCCGGTCGCGGGCTTCGACTACGACGCGCTGCACTTCCTGCGCCGCGCCTACCTGCTCCAGATCTGCGGCCTCGCGGTCACCCCGGTCGACGAACTGGGCGGCGACTACGAGCAGTTGCTGGAGATGTTCGAGTCGACGGCACAGCAGTCCCACCTGGTCTGGCACTACGACCACGCGGGCGCCTACGTCCCCGTCGACTTCCCGACGCCCCTGGTCAGCGACGAACTCCTGGAATCGGGCGGCCCCTTGGGCTCCGCCCAGTCCCTCCTGCGCGAACTCGAACTGGTGGCCCCGGCCCTGGGCCTGGACCCCGCCAACCCCCCACCGGCCCCCACGCCGCCCCCACACCCCACGGAACTCGAAGAACCCGCGGCCCCCGCCCCCTACGACGCCAGCCCGTTCGCCCGGGAACGGCACGTGTGGCTGGGCCTGCACGCGGCGGTGACGCGGAGCCTGGGGCAGGGGTCGATGATCGTGTTCAGCTGAACCGGAGCGCCGGCAACCTCACCGCGCGTCCGGCGGCCGCTGGCGCGGCATGTTCGGGCGGCTGCCCGGGGGGAGCGGGAAGCGGGTGGGGGCGGGGCCCTCCGTGCGGGGGGCCGAGGCGGCTGCTGCCTGCATCAGGAGGGGGGCGTGGCCCGAGCGGAACTGGACCATCCAGTCCGCCGTCTCCGTCCGCACGAGCTCCGTCACGTCCTCCGAGAAGCGGCGCAGGACGCCCAGACAGCGTTCCGCCGCCTCGCCCGCCGTGCCGTCCGTCGGGCCGAGCACCTCGCGGACGGACTCCGAGGCCCAGTCGAACTGCAGGGTCTGGAGCCGGCGCTGGACGGCCTGGGCCGTGGCCACGTCCCTTATCCAGCCGGAGGTCAGCCCGAAGTAGCGGTCGCAGCCGATGCAGGCCACCGCGAGGAGCAGCGACAGATAGCCCCAGGGCGCGGCGCCCGAGACCGCCGACGTCAGGTCGAGCAGGGGGAGCGCGGCCGCGGCCACCCCGCCGAGCGCCGCACCGGTGCGCAGCACCCGTGCCCCGCGCCGCTTGAAGCCGCGGTCGGTCAGATACCAGTCCGCGGTGGCGAGCGCCCCGTCCTCGACCCACCGGTACAGCTCGTCCAGACGCTCGGCCGGCTCGCCCCAGTCGCCGAGCGGAAACGGCCGCGCGGTGAGATCCTTCGACCCCTCACGGCCCGCGCCCTGGGCGGGCGCACCCTCGTCGTGCCCGCCCGGCGGCGGGCTCTCGGGCTGCATCCCCGGCTGGCTCACACCGGTACTCCCTTTGCGTATTGGTACGGCTGGGACAGATGTGCAGGCATCTTCCTACCGCCCAATGGGTGGGCATGGGGGCGTTACGGCGGGTTTTCCGTCCGTACGTGGGCGTTCATCGGGTATAGGGCACCTTCTCGTCACTCGAAAGAGTGCCGGGGCGTGCCGCCCGGCGAGCACGTAGGCTCGTGGCAAGAGACCGGCAGGACCCGGCAGGACCAGACGAGAGCAGGAGCCGATCGTGATTCCCGGTGGTGGCCAGCCCAATATGCAGCAGCTGCTGCAGCAGGCCCAGAAGATGCAGCAGGACCTCGCCCAGGCGCAGGAGGAGCTCGCACGGACCGAGGTCGACGGTCAGGCGGGCGGCGGCCTGGTGAAGGCCACCGTCACCGGCTCCGGTGAGCTGCGCGGCCTCGTCATCGACCCGAAGGCGGTGGACCCCGAGGACACGGAGACCCTCGCGGACCTGATCGTCGCCGCGGTCCAGGCGGCGAACGAGAACGCCCAGACGCTGCAGCAGCAGAAGCTCGGCCCGCTCGCGCAGGGCCTCGGCGGCGGCAGCGGCATTCCCGGACTCCCGTTCTAGTCCCGCCGGAGGTGCGCCCGTCCAAGTGACAGTCGGCAACGGGCCTTCTGCGGGTCCGGCGCACCAACTACCGTACGTATCAAGCAATCCCCGAGGGATCAGAGGAAGGCAGTCCGTTGTACGAAGGCGTGGTCCAGGACCTCATCGACGAGTTGGGCAGGCTGCCCGGCGTCGGTCCCAAGAGCGCGCAGCGGATCGCCTTCCACATCCTGCAGGCCGAGCCGACGGATGTGCGCCGGCTCGCGCACGCCCTGCTCGAAGTGAAGGACAAGGTCCGTTTCTGCAGCGTCTGCGGCAATGTGGCGCAGCAGGAGCAGTGCGGCATCTGCCGTGACGAGCGCCGCGACGCCGCGGTGATCTGCGTGGTGGAGGAGCCGAAGGACGTCGTGGCGATCGAGCGGACCCGCGAGTTCCGCGGCCGCTACCACGTCCTGGGCGGGGCGATCAGCCCGATCGAGGGCGTCGGCCCGGACGATCTGCGGATCAGGGAGCTGCTGGCCCGCCTCGCGGACGGCACGGTCACCGAGCTGATCCTCGCCACGGACCCCAACCTCGAAGGCGAGGCCACGGCCACGTACCTGGCCCGCATGATCAAGCCGATGGGCCTGAAGGTCACCCGCCTCGCCAGCGGCCTGCCGGTCGGCGGCGATCTGGAGTACGCGGACGAGGTCACCCTGGGGCGCGCCTTCGAGGGAAGGCGGCTGCTTGATGTGTGACGTCGCCCGCCACCCTCTCGTCGGACGGAGTCCGGCGCAGCACCCCGCTGCCTGCGAAGCAGTGCGAGGGGTGCAGAAAAGAGGGGCCGCGGACGAGGTCACCCTGGGGCGCGCCTTCGAGGGAAGGCGGCTGCTTGATGTCTGAGATGTTCGGTGACGAGATGTTCGGTGACGTTACGGCGCCTCTGCATGGCGCATCCATGGGAGGTCGAGCTCGCTATGTCTTCGTCGTCTTCTACGGCTGATCCCGCCGCCACGGCGGACGCCGCGGCGGCCGGCACCCCGCTGCCGCACGCCGCCGCGCAGAACCCGGATGACTTCGCGGTCCAGATCGCGGACCAGGTCGAGTCGTTCATCGTCGCCGTGACCGAGGTCGCCAAGGGCGACGAGCCGGACTCGGCGGTGCCGTTCCTGCTCCTCGAGGTCTCCCAGCTGCTGCTCGCGGGCGGCCGTCTCGGCGCGCACGAGGACATCGTCCCGGACGAGCGCTACGAGCCGGACCTGGGCCCGGAGCCGGATGTCGACGAGCTGCGCGAGCGGCTCGCCGCGATGCTCGACCCGGTCGATGTGTACTCCGAGGTCTTCGACCCGTACGAGCCGCGCAAGGCCCCGGTGGCCTGCCGTATCTCCGACGATCTCGCCGATGTGATCACCGATCTGCGGCACGGCATGGCGCACTACCGCGCGGGCCGCACCACCGAGGCGCTGTGGTGGTGGCAGTTCTCCTACTTCTCCAACTGGGGCTCCACCGCCTCCGCTTCGCTGCGCGCCCTGCAGTCCCTCGTCGCGCATGTCCGCCTCAACCAGCCCCTGGAGGAGCTGGACGGCCTCGACACCGACCAGGACCTCGGCGAGGACGCGCTGGCGGAGGAGGCCGGCAAGGTGATGGTGGAGGAGATCGCCGGTCCGCTGGGCCTGCGCCCGGTCAAGTAGGCGTATACGGAGGCAAGTAGCCGTCGACGTGAGGCCGGTGAGGGATCGCCTCACCGGCCTCACGTATGTCAGCGGACCGTCACCACATCACGGGCAGCCGCTCCGGCAGCCGCTTCATGAAGCCCGTACGCCACACCAACTGCTCGATGGGCACGGCGAGACGGAGCTCCGGAGTGTGGTCGAGCAGCGCCTCGATGGCGATCTCCGCGTGCTTCTTGCCGAGCGCGGTCGCCGGGCAGTAGTGCTGCCCGCCGCCGAACGACAGATGCTGCGCGTTGTTCGGCCGGTCCAGGTCCACCTTCCGGGGGTCGGCGAAGGCCTCGGGATCGAAGTTGCCGCCCTCGGGGAGTACGAGGACGAGTTCCCCCTGCTTCACCAGCACGTCGCCGACCTGCATGTCCTCGGTCGCCAGGCGCGGAAGCCCGTCCGCGATCGAGAGGTTGATCCGCAGCAGCTCGTCCACGGCCGCCGGGATCCGCGAGCGGTCCTCGCGCAGCTCCGTCCACAGCTGTGGATGCTGGAAGAGCGAGACGACGGCCATGACGAGGAAGCCGGCGGTGGAGATGACCCCCGCGCCGAACATCGTCACGCCGACCGTCGCCAGCATCTCGTCCGTCAGGTGCGCGTACTCCGGGTCCTCGCGCAGCGCCGCGAGCTCGGCCATCAGACCCGTGGTCGCCGGGTCGTCGAGCCGCTCGACCATGTAGGCCATGTCGCGGTCCCAGTTGAGCTTGGCGCCCGTGATGGGGCAGGCCGAGTTCATGAACGCGATGTGCAGGCTGCGCATCAGCTTCGCGCCGTCCTCGGGCGGGATGCCGAGGATGTGGCAGTGCAGACCGGAGGAGTACGGGTCGGTGAACTGCTCGCGCAGATCCGCCGGCGCCCCCTGTGCCGTGAACGAGCCGATCAGTTCGGCCGCGTACGAGCGCAGGAAGTCCTGCAGCCCGGGCGCCTTCGGGTTGAGCGCCTTGAGGACGGCCTTGCGCAGCCCGGCGCCCGTGATGTTCCCCATGTTGTTGACGACCTCGGGCGGGATCGTCAGCGCGTACTGCCGCGGCACCCCGGGCGCCGAGGTGTCCTTGAGGCTGAAGCGCCGGTCCTCCAGGACCTGCTTGCACAGCGCGTACGACGAGACCAGCCAGGCCTCGTCACCGGCGATGGTCCGTACGCGGCGTATCGGAGTCTTCTCACGCAACTCCTCCACCTGGTACGGGAGCTGATCGCCGCGCGCGGAGAACGGGAAGTCGAGCAGCTTGTCGAGGGCGAGTGTCGGCGCGGTCATGCGGTCTCTCCTTGGGCGGACTCGGCGGGAGTCACGATCGCGTGCCCCTGATTGCGGGAGGCGCGCAGGCCGTGGCCGCGCGAGTAGAGCAGCTCGGCCATCGGCAGGAGCTGGTGGTAGCAGTTCAGCGAGGACGGGACCCCGAGGATCGCGGGCGTGTCCAGGAACAGCGGCGCCTCGGCGCACACGTACCGCAGACAGACCTCGCGCTGCTGCTCCGTGGCCTTGGCGCCGTCGAGCACCTTCGAGGAGAGGAAGGTGTCGACGAGCGCGTCGCACGTGCTGCGGAAATCGTCGTCGTGCGCGAGACGGTCCTGGAGGTGGCTGTGGATCTCCTTGTACGCGGGGTTCTCCGTGAACGAGGACATGGGCCGGGCGCGCAATCGCACGCCCTCGGGGTCGAGCGCCTCGACGGCGTTGTTCACTTTCGCGCGGACGCCCCGCAGATTCTTGATGAATTTCCGGCGGGCCTCGTCGGGCGGATAGCCGAACGCCTCGTACATCTCGGCGACGTACAGATCCGTATAGACGAAGTCGACCTGCCGGAAGAGGGCGAGGCCCCACTGGGCCAGGTCCTGGATGCGCCGGGCCGAGAAATAGCTGTTGCCGGGGGAGACCCCGATGACGGCATGATCGCCGTCCTCGCAGATGACCCGGCAATGCGCGGTGTAGGGGGCGACGTGGAATTTCTGGGTGAACGGCTGGATCTCGAGAACGGTCGCAGCTGTCAACTGAGGTGATTCCTTTGGCCGCTGCTAGTCCCAATGGGGCCTTGTGCCCCTGGTGTGGCAACGACGACGGACAGTTAATAACGGGCTACTCAGAGGCGTCAACGGATACTGACCGGCCGACCGGTCGGACGACTCGCTGCGGATTTCGTTGCGGTGCGGAGGCGACGGCTCCACTCTGTGAACCAGGACACGTTCCGAGTGCTCCACGCACCCCGAGGGCAGATGCCTCACCGGAGCGGGCCGGGGCCTGGGTGATCACGTCGTGAGCGGGACATCTCACGATGCGGCCGCCGCCGGGCCGAGGCGGCCCGCTCGTTAAACTGAGCCGACCACCTATGGACTGAGCGAGGAGCGCACGTGAGCCTTGTCGTGCAGAAGTACGGAGGCTCCTCCGTAGCCGATGCCGAGGGCATCAAGCGCGTCGCCAAGCGGATTGTGGAAGCCAAGAGGAACGGCCACCAGGTCGTGGCCGTGGTTTCCGCGATGGGCGACACGACGGACGAGCTGATCGATCTCGCCGAGCAGGTATCCCCGATCCCTGCCGGCCGCGAGCTCGACATGCTGTTGACCGCGGGAGAGCGGATCTCCATGGCCCTGCTGGCGATGGCGATCAAAAACCTGGGCCACGAGGCCCAGTCGTTCACCGGCAGCCAGGCAGGCGTGATCACCGACTCGGTCCACAACAAAGCGCGCATCATCGATGTCACGCCGGGCCGTCTGCGCGCCTCCCTCGAAGAGGGCAACATCGCGATCGTCGCCGGTTTCCAGGGCGTCAGCCAGGACTCCAAGGACATCACCACGCTCGGCCGCGGCGGCTCGGACACGACCGCCGTCGCCCTCGCCGCCGCGCTCGACGCGGACGTCTGCGAGATCTACACGGACGTCGACGGTGTGTTCACCGCCGACCCGCGTGTGGTGAAGAAGGCGAAGAAGATCGACTGGATCTCCTTTGAGGACATGCTGGAGCTCGCCGCCTCCGGCTCCAAGGTGCTCCTGCACCGCTGCGTCGAGTACGCACGCCGATACAACATTCCGATCCACGTGCGCAGTTCGTTCTCGGGTCTTCCGGGTACGTGGGTCAGCAACGAGCCGCAAGGGGATCACAAGGTGGAGCACGCGATCATCTCGGGCGTCGCCCATGACGTCTCCGAGGCGAAGGTCACCGTCGTCGGCGTGCCCGACAAGCCGGGCGAGGCCGCGCACATCTTCCGTGCCGTGGCCGAGGCCGAGATCAACATCGACATGATCGTGCAGAACGTGTCGGCGGCCTCCACCGGCCTGACCGACATCTCCTTCACGCTCCCCAAGGCCGAGGGCAGGAAGGCCACCGCCGCGCTGGAGAAGATCAAGGCGCAGGTCGGCTACGACTCGCTGCGCTACGACGACCAGATCGCCAAGATCTCCCTGGTCGGCGCGGGCATGAAGACCAACCCGGGCGTCACCGCGCAATTCTTCGAGGCGCTCTCCGACGCGGGTGTGAACATCGAGCTGATCTCCACCTCGGAGATCCGTATCTCGGTCGTCACCCGCGCCGACGACGTCAACGAGGCCGTGCGCGCCGTCCACACCTCCTTCGGTCTGGACAGCGACTCGGACGAGGCCGTGGTCTACGGAGGCACCGGGCGATGAACCAGCCGCGGCACCGGGCCGCCCCGACCCTTGCCGTGGTCGGGGCGACCGGCGCCGTGGGCACGGTCCTGCTCCAGATCCTGTCCCAGCACGCGGACATCTGGGGCGAGATCCGGCTGATCGCCTCCGCGCGCTCGGCCGGGCGGATGCTGGCCGTGCGCGGTGAGGAAGTCGAGGTCCACGCACTCTCGGAGGAAGCCTTCGAGGGCGTGGACATCGCGTTGTTCGACGTCCCCGACGAGGTGGCGGCCCAGTGGGCGCCGATCGCCGCGTCCAAGGGCGCGGTCGTCGTGGACAACTCCGCGGCCTTCCGGATGGACCCGGATGTGCCGCTCGTGGTGCCCGAGGTCAATCCGCACGCGGTACGGGTCCGTCCGCGCGGCATCGTCTCCGTACCCAACTGCACGACGCTCTCGATGATCGTCTCGGTGGGCGCGCTGCACGCCGAGTTCGGGCTCCGTGAGCTGGTCGTGTCCTCGTACCAGGCCGTGAGCGGCGCCGGGCTCGCCGGGATCGAGGCGCTGCGCGAGCAGACGAAGCTCGTCGCCGGTACGGAGCTGGGGACCGCGCCGGGTGATGTGCGCCGCGCCGTCGGTGACGCCACCGGGCCGTTCCCCGAGCCGATCGCGTTCAATGTGCTGCCGTGGGTGGGCGCGCTCGCGGAGGGCGGCTGGTCCTCCGAGGAGATGAAGATCCGCAATGAGTCCCGGAAGATCCTGGACCGCCCGGAGCTGAAGGTCAGCGCGACCTGTGTGCGCGTCCCCGTGATCACCACGCACTCGCTCGCCGTGCACGCGCGGTTCGAGCATGAGATCACCGTGGAGCGGGCGTACGAGATCCTGTCGACCTCGCCCGGCGTCGTCGTCTTCGACAATCCGGCGGCCGGCGAGTTCCTCACGCCCGCCGACGTGGTGGGCACGGACCCGACGTGGGTGGGGCGCGTACGGCGCTCCCTGGACGATCCGCAGGCCCTGGAGTTCTTCGTCTGCGGCGACAACCTGCGGAAGGGCTCCGCGCTGAACGTGGCGCAGATCGCGGAGCTGATCGCCGCCGAGTGGTCCGCTTGATCATCTTTCGCGGGCCTTCCGGCTGACCTGCACCCCGGGTGAAGGCGCCCGAATTCTCCGTTTGCCTCGGTGAACCCGGAGCTTTGCCCGGTGATCCCGGATGGGGCCAAAATGCCCGAATTAAAGGGCACTTCGACCTCCGTCCGGCCTCCTCGTCCGGCATAACTTCTGTGTAAGTTGTGTGTGCGGGTCACAGGTCCAGGCCACTTCGGCCGGGACCGCTCCGGGCGCCGGAACTCCTCCCCGTCGATGTGCAACCGGGCACATGGCGGGGAGCGTCTATGCCGACGCCCTCTTTGAGCGCCGCAGTAAATGGGGCATAGGGGAAGAGCTGGTACGTATGACGGCATCTGACACCACGTCATGGGCGAAATCCGCCGCAAACGTGATGCCACACACGTACAACCCTGACGGGGGGAAGCGTGTCCAACAGGCGTGGCAGAGGTACTCGAGTTCTCCATGGCCCTCGCAGGGCCGCGCGCGCAGCGGCGCCCGCGACCGTCTGCGGCAGGCGCACCACCGCGCAGCCGCGGCGACGACAGCGGCATGCCGGTGATCGCGCCCATGCCCGCGACGCGGCCTGCCCGCATACCCAGCCAGCGCGACGGCGCTGACGACGCCATGGCAGCGGGCACTGACGCCACCGCCGCGGGCACGACCGTCGACCACCTCACCGAGACCTACCGTCAGCACTACCGCTCCCTGCTCGGCCTCGCCGCGCTGCTCCTCGACGACACGGCCTCCTGCGAGGACGTCGTCCAGGAGGCCTTCATCCGCGTGCACTCCGCGCGCAAGCGGGTGCGCGAGCCGGAGAAGACCCTCGCGTATCTGCGCCAGACCGTGGTCAACCTGTCCCGGTCCGCGCTGCGCCGCCGCATCCTCGGCCTGAAGCTCCTGTCGAAGCCGATGCCGGACATGGCGAGCGCGGAGGAGGGCGCGTACGACCAGCTGGAGCGTGACGCGCTCATCAAGGCGATGCGCGGGCTGCAGCGGCGCCAGCGCGAGGTTCTCGTGCTGCGCTACTTCGCCGACATGACCGAGGCGCAGGTCGCCGAGACCCTCGGCATCTCGCTCGGCTCCGTCAAGGCCTACGGCTCGCGCGGCATCGCGGCGCTGCGCGTCGCCATGGAGGCGTCGTCATGAGCGAGCACCGAGGCGACGGGCCGGGCCGGCGCCCCGATGACGGGCAGAGCCCCAACGGCCGGTACGGTCGGGGCGGCCGTGGCGCGTCCTGGGCGGGACGTGAGCACGGACCGGAGCGGCACGAGCGGCATGAGCAGGGCGAGCCGCACGAGCAGTACGGGCACCACGAGCAGTACGAGCAGTACGGACAGCATCAACAGCATGGTGGGTACGGAACGGTGAACGGCGCGAGCGGCCCCGAGTACGACCCCGACCGGCCAGGACAGGATGCCTCGCGGCAGGGCCTCGGCCCCGACGAGGTGGCCCTGCGGCGGATGATGCGCGGTGCGGTCCAGGACATCGCGCCCTCGGACGATGCGCTGGCGCATCTGCGCCGTGCCGTCCCCGCGCGACGGGCCCGCAAGCGGCAGGCCGTCGTCGGCATGGCGGCCGCGGCACTGCTCATCGGCACCGCCGTGCCGGCCGTCTTTCACGTCGCCACATCACCGGCGTCCGACGACAGCCTGATCGGGGCCGGCGACTCCTCCAACATGCCGGGTGAGGACGGGGACGCCCAGGGCGCCGGCTCCGGCGACACCGGCGGTGGCAAGGAGTCCGGCAAGGACGGCAAGAAGGACAAGGACAAGGGCAAGGGCGACGACGAGCCGGGCACGGGCGACACCGCGTCCAGCGGCGCCTCCGCGGGCACCAGCCCGACCGGTGACGCCTCCGCCGACGCGCCGGTGTGCGATGCCTCGATGCTGGCCGAGCCCACGTCCTCGACCGGTGCCGCGCACCCCGACGGCTCGGTCTACGGCAGCTTCAAGGTCGCCAACACCTCCACCTCCGCCTGCGCCGTCGGGGGCTCGGGCAGCGTCACCTTCGCGGCGCAGGGCGCGGCCGAGCAGACCAAGATCAGGGTCGTGGACCACGCGGCGGGCGACCCGGCGGGCGGGCTGCCCGCGCCGTCCGCGGAACCGGGCTCGGTCGTCCTGCAGCCCGGGCAGTCGTACGAGGTCCAGTTCGCCTGGGTGCCGTCGGCTCCCTGCCCCACCACGAACCCGTCGCCCGACCCGTCCCCCAGCGAGAACGCCGGGGACGTGGGCGGCTCCGGGCAGACCGGCTCCGATATGCAGACGCAGCTCGTCACGGAGGAGGGCGGCACCTCGGACGGCAGTGTGTCGATCACCCACACCGCCGAGCCGGGTGCACCCACGGTGGACGCGAAGATCTCCAACGCGTGTGCAGGGACGATCTACCGGACCGAGGCGCTGCCCGCCTCCTGACGGCTCGGCGGCTTCGGTGGTCTTCCTGGTGGAGATCCTCTTCAGTAGCGCTCGGTGAGGTGGTCGCGGGCGAACGGCGGCTCGTACGGCTCCGGCCAGAAGTCGGTGATCGCCACGATCCGGCCGGACGCGTCGGCCGTGAACAGATTCACCGCGTACAGCTCGCGCAGCCCCTCGGTGACATGGATCCAGCTCACCGCCTCGTGCTCCTCGGCGACGATGCGCAGCACGCGGAGGTGCCAGTCGCCGGGGTACTCGCGGTTGAACCGCAGATACTTCTCCTTGCCACGGATCCGCTCGCGGGACTGCGGCATCTCGTAAACGACGTCATCGGCGAGGGTCTCCCCGAACGCCGCCCAGTCCCGGGCCTCGGCCGCGGCCCAGTAGGTCTCAACTGCCTTGCGTAGTGCGGTGGGTGGGGTCATGAGGGCAGTGTGCCGGGTGGCACTGACAATCGGGCCGGACGGGCGGCGGACCGGTGCCGTACCGGTGCCGTACCAGTGCCGGACGCGTGCCGGATGCGTGCCGGGCGGCGGCGCCGCCGAAGTTATCCACAGGCTCGCACGGCATCGGCGGAGATCGGGTTTCATGGGCTCATGAACAACGACAGCCCCGCCACCGCCACCGACGTCCCCGCCTGGGAGCAGCGCTTCCGCGCGCCGCGCGTCTCGCTGCCCGACTGGGCGGAGGACGCACCGGAGCGCTCGCTGTTCGTCTCCAACGCGACGGGGACGTATGAGCTGTACGCCTGGGACCGCGGCACGGGCGGGCAGCGCCAGGTCACCGACCGGCCGAACGGGACGACGGACGGCGTGCTCACCCCCGACGGCCGGGCGATCTGGTGGTTCGCGGACACGGACGGGGACGAGTTCGGCGTCTGGATGCGCCAGCCCTTCACCGGCGGCGCGGACGAACCGGCCGTGCCCGGGCTCGCCCCCTCGTATCCCGCGGGGCTCGCGCTCAGCCGGGACGGCGCGGTGGTGGTCGTCGGCCGCTCCACGGACGAGGACGGCACGACCCTGCATGTCGTACGGGACGGGGGAGCGCCCGACGAGATCTACCGGCACGCCGAGTCGGCCGGGGTGGGCGACCTGTCCCACGACGGGACGCTGATCGCCATCGAGCACACCGAGCACGGCGACGCGATGCACGCGGCGCTGCGGATCGTCCGGCTCGACGGCTCGACGGTCGCCGAGCTGGACGACTCGAAGGGCGGCAGCGAGGAGCTCGGCCTCGAAGTGCTCGGCTTCGCACCGGTCGACGGGGACACCCGGCTGCTCATCGGCCACCAGCGCCGCGGCCGCTGGGAGCCGCTGATCTGGGACGTGGCGAGCGGCGAGCAGACGGAGCTGAGCCTCGACCTGCCCGGGGACGTGAGCGCCGAGTGGTATCCGGACGGCTCCGGGCTCCTCGTCGGCCACAGTTTCGAGGCCCGCAGCGAGCTCTACCGGTACGACCTGGCCGCGGGCGCGCTGACCCGGATCGACACCCCGCCCGGTTCGGTGGGCGGGGCGACGGCGCGGCCCGACGGGACCGTCGAGTACCTGTGGTCCTCGGCGGCCCTCCCGCCGGCGGTCCGCTCCACCACGGGTGAGGTGGTCCTCGACCCGCCCGGCCTGAAGGCACCCGGCTCGGTCCCGGTCGAGGACGTGTGGGTGGAGGGTCCGGGCGGCCGGATCCACGCACTGGTCCAGCGCCCGTCCGGCGAAGGCCCGTTCCCCACGGTCTTCGACATCCACGGCGGCCCGACCTGGCACGACAGTGACGAGTTCGCGGCGGGACCGGCCGCCTGGGTGGACCACGGCTATGCGGTGGTCCGGGTCAACTACCGCGGTTCGACGGGCTACGGCCGGGAGTGGACCGACGCGCTCAAGCACCGCGTGGGCCTCATCGAGCTGGAGGACATCGCGGCGGTCCGCGAGTGGGCCGTGGCCTCCGGCCTCGCCGACCCTTCCCGGCTGATCCTCGCGGGCGCCTCGTGGGGCGGCTATCTCACGCTGCTCGGCCTCGGCACCCAGCCCGGCGCCTGGTCCCTCGGCCTGGCCTCCGTCCCGGTCGCGGACTATGTGACGGCGTACCACGACGAGATGGAGAACCTGAAGTCGATGGACCGCACGCTCCTCGGCGGCACCCCGGAGGAGGTCCCGGAGCGGTACGAGGCCTCGTCCCCGCTCACGTACGTCGATGCGGTGAAGGCCCCGGTCTACATCGCCGCGGGCGTCAACGACCCGCGCTGCCCGATCCGCCAGATCGACCATTACGTGGACCGGCTCGTCTCCCGGGGCGCGGTCCACGAGGTGTACCGGTACGACGCGGGGCACGGCTCGCTGGTGGTGGACGAGCGCATCAAGCAGGTCCGCCTGGAGATCGAGTTCGCGGGGCGGCATCTGGGGTGAGACGCGGGGCGAGCGAGCCCCCGGACAGGGGTGAGCCCCGGCCGGGACGGGCCGGGGCTCCTGGTGGGACGGGTACCCGTCAGCGCGGGGTCAGCGGTTGCCCTGGCGGCGGGCCTGGACTCTCTGCTGCATTCCTCGTGTCTTCGCGCTGATGGACTGCACCTCGGGCTTGGTGCCCTTGGAGCGGGCCTGGGCCGCGGAGAGCTTGGAGTTCTGAGGGTCCTTGGGGTGGTCGTGGGCGTGCTTGGCCATGATCCACTGTCCTCCTTGCGCCGGAAGCGGCATACGTCCTCCACTGTCCCCCTGCTGCGGGGGTTCGGCCACTTGGCGCAATCGTGAACATCGGCGGCGGCCCGCGCCGTAGGCGTCGGGGGCCGCGGCCGGCCGTGGCCGTCCGGGACCGGTGCGTCAGGCGTCGGTGGTGGTGCGGTCGGCGTCGGCCGGGGTCGGGGCCGGTGCGTCGGCCGCCACCGCGGGGCCCGCGGGCGCCAGGCCCAGTTCGGCGTCGCGGGCGAACTCCGTCTCGCGGCGGAACAGGCGGAACCACATGAAGAGCACGAAGCCCGCGAAGATGAACCACTCGCCGGTGTAGCCGAGGTTCTGGAAGGCCTTCAGATCCAGGCCGCTGCCCTGGGGCGCCTTCGGCGGGACCGCGCTCAGGCCGTTCGTGGCGCGGTCGGCGGTGAGCCAGGCGTCGTAGACGTCGTACGGGACGAGGTTGACCAGCGACGCGGCGCTGATCATGCCGAGCTGGCCCTCGGGCAGTCCGCCCGCCGCGCTCACCCCGCCGCTGCCCGCGCTCTCGGAGGCCTGCAGCGAACCGGTCAGACGGGTGGCGCCGGTCGGCGCGGCCGGTTCCTCCGTGCCGGCGGGCAGCCAGCCGCGGACCACCGGGACCGCCTTGCCCTGGTCGGTCTTCAGGAGACCGAGTACGTAGTAGCCGCGCTTCCCGTCGAGCTCGCGGTCGGGGACGGTGAACTGGTCCGCCCATGTCCCGCTCACCTCGGCCCGCCGCCCGGAGGTGTCCTTGGTGACGGGGAGCAGATCGGCGAGCGGGTGCGCCGCGCCCTTGCCGGCCTGCTCGCTCTGCTTCTCCGCCGTGCGCTGGCCCTCGACGCGGTCCTCGAAACGGCCGAGCTGCCAGGACCCCATGAAGATGCAGAAGGGGATGGCGAGGACGAGGAAGACGTTGATCCCCCACCAGCGCGGCGTCAGCAGGAAGCGGTACACGCCCTCCACGGTACGGCCCCGCCCGCGGCGCCTCGGTCCCGGGGCCCGAACGCCGCCCGCACCCCCCTGCCCGTACCTCTACGCCTCCCGCAGCTCCGCCGCGCCGAACGACACGTCGAAGCGGTCGCACCAGATCGACACGCTCCCGTAGTCCGCGAGGTTCACGCCGGCGGGGATCGTGTAGTTCTGGTCGCCCTTGTTGCCCTTGAGCTTGCCGAGGCTGAGGTACTTGCCGTCGTCGAAGACGTGCCAGCCCGCTTTGCCCTCCTTGACCGGCGCGTTCGTGATCCAGACCCGCAGGTCGGGGCCGTTGCTGGTGTCGAGGCCGGTCAGCCGCAGAACACGGGAGCCGTCGGCCAGTTCGAGCACCCGTACACCGCCGCGCGTGGCGTGCTCATGGCTGATGAAGTCCCCTCGGGCCAGTGTCTTCGGCCCGCGCGCGGCGGAGGGCGAGGGCGACGAGGACGGGGCCGAGGAGGGGGCGGTGGAAGGTGCCACGGGGGTCGCCTCAGGGAGTGCCTCGTTCACCGTCTCGTCCTGCACCAGCTTCCACGGCTGGAACCAGTACAGACCGAACCCGAGCAGCACCGCACCGGCCACCGCCGCGCTCACCACGTAGTGCGGTCTCAGGGATCCACGGAGACGGGACATCAGGTCCTCCACACAAGACAGGCGAACGACCGGACCGGCCGCTCTCCCCGTATTCAACGGAGCGAGCGGCCGGTCCGGTCGCGGAAGGACGGTGCCGTAAGACTTCCGTCACCTCGTGACGGTCTTGTTGTACGCGCGCAGCGCCCACCAGTAGCCGAACAGGACGAGGGCCGCGCACCACAGGAGGGCGATCCAGCCGTTGTTGCCGATCTCGCTGCCCATCAGCAGACCGCGCACGGTCTCGGTGATCGGCGTGAAGGGCTGGTTCTCGGCGAACCACTTCAGGCCGACGGGCATCGAGGCGGGGTCCACGAGCGAGCTGCCCATGAGCGGCAGCAGCGTCAGCGGCAGCGGCCCGTTGGACGCGGACTCCGGGGTCTTGGCGTTCATGCCCATGCCGGCGCAGAGCCAGCTCAGGCCCAGGGCCAGGAAGATCAGCAGCCCGGCGGCGGCGACCCACTCGACGAACGAGGCGTCCGGACGGAAGCCGATCGCCAGGGAGACGCCGGTGATCAGAGTGAGTACGGCCGTGACCTGGATGGTGCTGCCCAGCACATGCCCGCTGAGCATCGCGCCACGGGAGATCGACATCGTACGGAAGCGGTTGATGATGCCTTCCGTCTTGTCCGTGCAGACGGAGACGGCGGTGGCCACCGCGCCCGCGGTCGCCGTCATCACGATGATGCCGGGCACCATGTAGTTGATGTAGTCGCCGCGGTCGGTGCCCGGGCCCAGCGTGCCCGTGCCGATCGCGCCGCCGAAGACGTACACGAAGAGCAGCAGGAAGATCAGCGGCATGACGAGGATCGAGACCGTCATCGCCGGGTAGCGCTGCATGTGCTTGAGGTTGCGGCGCAGCATCGTCAGCGAGTCGCGCACGGCGGTCGAGCGGCCGGCGGTCGTCTCGGGGCGGGTGAGGGTCGCGGTGCTCATCGGGACGACTCCTTCGGCTGGTCGGGGATGGGCGAGCCTTCGGAGAGCTCCTCCTTGGGGCGGCCCGTGAGGGTCAGGAAGACGTCGTCCAGGTCGGGGGTGTGCACGGTCAGGGACTCGGCGTGGACGTCGGCACCGTCGAGAACGTCGAGGATGGCGCGGAGGTTGGCGGTCGAGCCGTCGCTGGGGATCGCCAGCGTCAGTGCCTCCTCGTCGGCGCGGGCGACGCCGAACAGGCCGCTGACCGCGGCGAGTTGGGCGGCCTCGGCGAACTGCAGCCGCACATGCCCGCCGGGGATGAGCCGCTTGAGCTCCTCCGCCGTGCCCTCGGCGATCAGCTTGCCGTGGTCGAGGAGCGCTATGCGGTCGGCGAGCTGATCGGCCTCCTCCAGGTACTGCGTGGTGAGGAAGATCGTGGTGCCCTGGCGCACGAGGTCGCGGATCAGATCCCACATGATGCGCCGGCTGCGCGGGTCGAGACCGGTGGTCGGCTCGTCGAGGAAGATGATGCCGGGGGCCGCGACCAGGGTCATCGCCAGATCCAGCTTGCGGCGCATGCCGCCGGAGAAGGTGGCGGCCGTCTTCTGCGCGGCCTCCGTGAGGTCGAAGCGCGCGAGCAGATCGGCGGCGCGGCGCTTGCCCTCCGCCTTGGGCAGATGGTTGAGGTCGGCCATCAGCATCAGGTTCTCCTCGGCGGTGAGGAGGTTGTCCACCGCCGAGAACTGTCCGGTGACGCCGATGGACTTCCGTACGCGTTCGGCCTGCTTGACCATGTCGTACCCGCCGACCTGGGCTTCGCCCGCGTCGGCGGCGATCAGGGTCGAGAGGATCTCCACGGTGGTGGTCTTGCCGGCCCCGTTCGGGCCGAGCAGGGCGAAGATGGTCCCCTCCGGGATCGTGATGTCGATCCCGTCGAGCACGACCTTGTCGCCGTAGGACTTACGCAGTCCCAGGGCCGTGATGGCCGCGGGAGCCGCGGTGGCTGCCGTCATGACGGTCTGTCTCCTTGGTCGCGGGAGCGGAAAGGTGGAGTACGGGGGCGTGGTGCGGGTGCGGGTGCGGTGCTCGGCCGTGGTGCGTGCCGCTCAGGCGCGGCGGATGATCACGTCGCCGACGGCGGTGCGGCCGCGGACCTCGACGGTCTCCTTGGCGGCGCCGGGACCGGAGCCGGTGCCGAGGGTGTTGCGGACGGCGCCTGCCTTGGTGCTCACGTCGAGCCAGGCGGCCGTGCCTTCGGCGATCCCGATCTCCAGGGGGCCCACCGAGGTCTCGAAGCGCACGCTGCCGCGCTCGACCCGGTCGAGCCGGATACCGCCGCTGGCGGACGTGGCGACGACATCGCCCTTCGCTGTGCCCACGCTGATCCGGCCGTTCGCCGACTTGACCTGCAGGTTTCCGCTGATCACGCCGACGGCGGTGTCGCCGTTGCTGTTCTTCACGGTCGCGGGGCCGTCGATCTCGCCGAGGTCGATCCGTCCCGTGCCGGAGCTGAACTGGTGGTCGTGGCCGCTCGCGCGGTCGACCCGGATGTCACCGAAGCCGGTCTTGATGGTGGCGGCGGCCACCTCGTCGAGCTGCACGTTGCCCATCGAGGTCTTGACGTCGACGTCGCCGAAGCGGCCCTGGCCGTCGATGTAGATCATCGACGCGTTGCTGCTCAGCGCGGAGCCCGTCGGCAGTTCGACGGTCACGTCGATACCGCCCGACTTGTTGAACACGGACCGCGACTTCGGCGCCTTCACGAGCAGCCGGCCGCCGGAGAGGCTGACCTGGGTGTTCTGCGCGGTGCGTACGTCACGGTCGGCGCCCTCGTTGGTCGGCGTCACCTCGACGGTGGCGTCGGTGCGCTCGCTCGCGGTGACCCGCAGGTTGATCATGTCGCCCTCGACGGTGAGGGTGATCGGTCCGGAGGTCTCGTAGCTGGTCATCTCGGGTCCTTCCTAAGGGTGTTGAGGCCTGCGGGGTGCGGGCGGTCGGAGGTTGTGCGCGAAGTCCTGGGGTGGTGCTCAGCCGGCCCAGCCGGTGAAGTCCCGTGCGTGGTCCGGGTGGTGGGCGCCCGCGGGTGCCGGCGTCAGGGCGGCGGCCACGGCGCGGCCGAGCCACGCGTTGACCGAGAGCCCCTCGCGGGCGGCGGCCGCCTCGGCCTGTGCCTTGAGGTGGGCGGAGAGCCGGAGGTTGATCCGGGCGGTGCCGCTGTCGTCGGCGTCGAGGACACCGGCCGGGTCCGCCGGGGTGGGCGGCGCCATCGGCGTGGTGGCGCGCTGCTCCTCGTACGGCTGAGGCGTGCTCACCACGAACTCGGGGTCGGTCCCGCGCAGCCGTACGCCGACGGAGCCGGGTGCGAGCTCGCGGGTGACCTCGGCCATGGCGTCCGACAGCGCGTTGAGAAGCGTGAGGCGGGTGGCCGATTCGAGCGGCCAGGTCAGCCGCTCGGCGAGGGCGCGGGCGTCCGGTCCGGCCGTCTCGGCGGCGTTCGCCAGCTCCTGGCGGAGTGTGTCAACGTACGGCGTGAGGTCCATGACGCCACTATGGCGCCATCGTGGTGCCAAGTCAAGCGATCGTGGCGCGGTGTGGTGCCAGATGGGTGGTCAGGATGACGTCTGTGCAGGTCAGGGGCGCTTCGGGAGAAATCAGAAAAGCCCCTGGCCGTCGCGGTGCAAGCGACGGCCAGGGGCTCGGGACCCCGGAGTGACTCCGAAGTGGCGCCTAGCTGACCCACCCCGTGAAGCCCTGCCCCGCGCCCCGCGAACGGGCCACCGAGGACGGCTGCTCCTGGCGGGGTGCCGGGTTGATGGCCTGCGAGGCGGCGCGTACGAGCCAGGCGTTCACCGACAGGCTGTCGCGCGCCGCCGCCTCCTCGACCCGGGCCTTGAGGTGGGCGGGAAGGCGGAAGTTGATGCGCGCCATGGAGCCGTCGTCGGCCTCGGGTGCCACGGGCGCGGCGGCCGGCGGCGGGGTCTGCGGCGGCTCGGGCAGCTGCATTGCGGGCTCGGCGGTAGGCGGGTTGGTCACCACGAACTCGGGGTCGAGCCCGCGCAGCCGTACATCCACCGAGCCGGGCGCGAGCTCGCGCGTGACCTCGTCCATCGCTGCGGACAGGGCGTGCAGGAGGGTCAGGCGCGCGGCCGACTCCAGCGGTACGGAGAGCCGCTCGGCCAGGTCACGGGCCTCGGGGCCGGAGGCGTCGGCGGCGTTCGCCAGCTCCTGGCGAAGGGTGTCCACATAGGGCGTGAGGTCCATGACGCCAATTATGGCGCGTGTGGCGCCATGGGGGATGCGAGGGGTGCCACCCCGTGTGGATACGGATGAGCAGGGGAAATGGCGCACTGGCGCCACGGAAGAGCCTTCGATGGCGCCATGCGCGCCATATCGCGGTTGACGCGGCGCCATTTATGGCGCCATGATGGCGCCACTTCGGAAAAGTCACCGACCCCCCTCCATGACGGGAGCCCGCAGTGGCCACCTTCCTCCACAAACTCGGCCGCCTGGCCTTCAGGCGACGCGGCCTGATGACCCTGCTCTGGGTGCTGATCCTGGGCGGCGTCGGTTTCGCCGCGTCCACCGCGCCCGCCCCGCCCGCCGACACCTTCTCGATGCCGGGCACGGAATCGCAGCGCGCCTTCGATCTCCTGGAGCGGAAGTTCCCGGCCGCGAGCGCCGACGCCGCCTCGGCCCGCGTGGTCGTCAAGGCGCCCGAGGGCGGGAAGATCACCGACCCGGAGCAGGAGCAGGAAGTAGCCGCCCTGCTCAAGAGCCTCGCCAGGGCGCCCCAAGTGGCGGGCGTCGTCGACCCGTTCACTGCCAAGGCCGTCAGCGAGGACGCCACCACCGCGTACGCCACCGTGACGTACAAGGTCCCCGCGCCCGAGGTGAGCGACAAGGCGCACTCCGCCTTCGACAAGGCGCTCGACCAGGCCCGCGACAGCGGACTGACCGCCGAGGCCGGCGGTGACGCGGTGAAGATCGACCAGACGATGGGCGGCACCGGCGAGCAGATCGGCATCCTGATCTCCGCCGTCGTCCTGCTGCTGACCTTCGGCTCCCTCATCGCGGCCGGGATGCCGCTGCTCACCGCGCTGATCGGCGTGGGCGTCGGCATCAGCGGCATCACCGCGCTCGGCTCCACCCTCGGACTGTCGTCCACCACCTCGACGCTGGCGATGATGATCGGTCTCGCGGTCGGTATCGACTACGCGCTGTTCGTCGTCTCGCGCTACCGCTCCGAGATCGCCGAGGGCCGTACGCCCGAGGAGGCCGCGGGCCGCGCCGTCGGCACCGCCGGATCGGCCGTGGTCTTCGCGGGCCTCACCGTGATCGTGGCGCTCGCCGGTCTCGCCGTCGTCGACATCCCGATGCTCACCAAGATGGGCCTGTCGGCGGCCGGCACCGTGGCCGTCGCGGTCCTGATCGCCGTCACCCTGGTCCCGGCCTTGCTCGGCTTCGCGCCGGTCCGCGTCCTGCGCCGCCGCGACCGCCTCGCGCACCGCCGCAAGCCGCTCTCGGCGCGACAGCAGCGCAAGGCAGCGAAGCTCGCGCGGAAGAACGAAGCGCGCGAGGACCGCAACAAGCCCAACCTGGGCGCCCGTTGGGCCTCGTTCGTCCTGCGGCACCCGGTCGCGGTCCTGCTGGTCGCGGTCATCGGCCTCGGTGCGGTCGCCGTGCCCGCCACCAAGATGGAGCTCGGTCTGCCGGGCGAGGGCACGATGCCCACCGAGACCACCCAGCGCAAGGCGTACGACCTGATGTCCGACGGCTTCGGCCCCGGCTTCAACGGCCCGCTGATGGTGGCCGTCGAGGGCCCGGACGCCGGTGCCGCCGCCCGGACGGTCGCCGACCGTTTCGCGAAGGAGCAGGGCGTCGCGGCCATCGCCCCGGCGACGGTCAACAAGGCGGGCGACACCGCCGTCTTCAACCTCGTCCCCGACTACGGCCCCACCGAGGAGCGCACCGAGGACCTGGTCAAGTCCCTGCGGGCGCAGTCCTCCCACCTCAAGGCGGAGACCGGCGCGACGATCCTTCTCACCGGCCAGACCGCGATGTTCATCGACTTCTCCAAGACCCTCGACGACGCGCTCATCCCGTATCTCGCCCTGGTCGTGGGCCTGGCGTTCCTGCTCCTGATGCTGGTCTTCCGCTCGGTCCTCGTCCCGCTCAAGGCGGCGCTCGGCTTCCTGCTCTCGGTCTCCGCGGCACTCGGCGCGGTGGTCGCCGTCTTCCAGTGGGGCCGGCTCGGCGACCTGCTCGGCGTCGAGCAGACCGGACCGATCATGTCCACGATGCCGATCTTCATGATCGGCGTGGTCTTCGGTCTCGCGATGGACTACGAGGTCTTCCTCGTGACGCGGATGCGGGAGGCGTACGTCCACGGGGAGCGCCCCGGGCAGGCGGTCGTCACGGGGTTCCGGCACGGCGGCCGGGTGGTCACCGCGGCCGCGGTCATCATGATCAGCGTGTTCTCCGGCTTCATCATGGAGGACAACGACTTCGTGAAGATGATCGGCTTCGGCCTCGCGGCGGCCGTCCTCTTCGACGCTTTCATCGTCCGCATGGCCATCGTTCCGGCGCTCTTCGCCCTCTTCGGCAAGTCGGCCTGGTGGCTGCCCCGTTGGCTCGGCCGGCTGCTGCCGAACATGGACGTGGAGGGCGCGAAGCTCACCACGGCGCCGGTCCCGGCGCCCGCGCCCCGGCCGCGTGAGCCGCAACTGCACCACTGATCCAGGCATACGGAAACGACCGCCCCCTGCTCAGGGGCGGCCGTTTCCGTGAGGGCCGTCAGGGCTCAACTCCCTTGCTGCGGCCACCTGTTCTCCGGCGGCCAGACCAAGCCGGGCACGGGCGTGCGCTGCCGTGAAGAGGTGAGGGCCGAGACGACCGCCGCGACGGCCGAGGTCGCCGCGAGACTCCCGACGAACACCATGACGACCCCGACCATGAACAGCCCTGTCGCGTCGTCCGACCAGTCGTGGAACGCGGCCCCTGCCAGCCCCGCCGTGACGCCGACGACCGGTACGGCGGGATGGATCCGCCAGGCCGTCAGGACCACCGCCACGAGCAGCGTCAGCACCAGGCCGATCACCTGCCACGCCTCGTACGGTCCGGTCGTCGAACCGTCGGGGTGCACATCGCGTTCCTGGTCCCAGCCGAGCCAGCCGGCCCAGGCTCCGAGGGTGAGTGCGACGAGGGCCACGGTGGCGATCACGCGGCGGGCGGTGAGCTTGTTCTCCATGGCTTCAGCATTCCCGCAGGCCACAGGCCCGGCCAGCGTACGGGTACTCATCCGTCCACACCGTGTGGGTACTCAGCCCGTCTGAGCCGCCCCCTCAGCCCAGCAGCGCCGGCTCCCTCTCCCGCACCCGCAGATACCCGCCGCGGTCGAGCAGGCCGACCGCCCCCGCGCACAGCGCCCCCGTCACCGCGAGCGCCACCCAGGGCACCCAGGCGATGCCCGTGTCGAACAGCGCCCCCACCACCAGGTTCCCGGCGGCGACGGCGATACCGGACGCGGTGTTGTAGGCCCCGTAGTACGTGGCGACGAGCCGCTCCCCGGAGAGCCGGACCACCGTGTCCATCTCGAACGGGTACAGGAGTGCACCGCCCCACGCGAGCAGCGCCGCGCACAGCGTGAGCCCGATGACGCCGTACAGCTGCGAGGCCCCGTACACCCCGGGCAGGACGGGCAGGAACGCCGCGCCCATCACGAGCAGACCGAGCGCGATCGCCCGCGGCCCGGACAGCCGCCGCTTGGCCCAAGCGGTCAGGCGCAGCTGTCCGGACAGGGCGGCCAGGGCGGAGAACGCGAAGACGGCGCCCGTCACCAGGCCCGTCCGCTCCCCGAACAGCTCGCGCGCCCGCAGCGGCAGCGCGAGATAGACCTGGAACGCGAGCACGTACGAGCCGGACATGGCGAGCGCGAACAGCAGGAACGGGCGGTTCGCCGCGATGGAGCGCCAGTCCCTGAGCACCGCGCGCCACGCCGGTTCGGCGTCGCGGTCCTTCGGCGGACGGGCGGGCAGTGCGCGGGCCTGGAGCAGGGCGAGCGCGCCGAAGATCACCGCGGAGGCCGCGCAGACCGCCCGGAAGTCCCAGGTGAGCAGGGCGAGTCCGGCGAGCGGGCCGATCAGGATGCCCGCCTGGTAGAAGACGTTGAACGCGGCGAAGGCCTCCACACGCCGCTCCGCACCGGCCTCGGCGGCGAGATACGCCCGTACCGCCGGATTGAACAGCGCCCCCGCGAGCCCCGTCAGCGCCGAGGCCGTGATCAGCGCGGGCAGCGACTGTGCGAGACCGAGCAGGGCGAAGGCGACGGTACGCAGGGCGCAGCCGGCGAGGATCATCGGCTTGCAGCCGTAGCGGTCGGCGAGCGTCCCGCCGACCAGGAACATCCCCTGCTGGGACAGGTTCCGTACGCCGAGCACGAGCCCGACCGCCCAGGCGGCCAGGCCCAGACCGTGGCCGAGGTGGTCGGCGAGATAGGGCATCAGCATGTAGAAGCCCAAGTTGATGGCGAATTGATTGACCATCAGGAGCCGTACGGCCGGATCGAAGGACGCGACCTGCGCGCGCAGCCCCTTCACCGCGCATCCGCCGCGGGCGCCTTGGTGCGGCGGCGGCCCAGCGGATCGCGCACGTCGGCGCACCGCGTCCAGGACGTCACCACGTGTGCGTCGGGAGCGGCGATCTCATCGGGCGCGGTCGGTGGCGGCGCGCCCCACGCGATCCCGTTCTCCTTGCACCAGTTGTCGTTGTAGACGGTCTCCAGATAGCGGTACGGACCGTCGGGGAACACCGCCGCGATCCGCGTCCCGGGCGCCGAGGTCCGCGCCACCCAGCCCGCGACCAGCGCCACCGCGCCGACGCTCCAGCCGCCGGACGCGTAGTGCCGCCGCGCCAACTGGCGGCAGGCCCACACCGCTTCGGCGGGTGCGACCCAGTGGACCTCGCAGAAGGCCCCGTAGTCCACGTTCGCCGGATGGATGCTGGAGCCGAGGCCGCGCATCAGACGGGCCGTCGCGGGCTGGCCGAAGATCGCGGAGCCGACCGCGTCCACGCCGACGACCCGCAGGCCGGGGGAGTGTGCGCGCAGGCCCGCCGTGATCCCGGCCGAGTGGCCGCCGGTGCCGACCGCGACGACGAGGGTGTCGATCCGGCCGAGCTGGGCGGCGAGTTCGGCGGCGAGCGGTGCGTAGGCGGCCACGTTGTCCGGGTTGCTGTACTGGTCCGGGCAGTACGCGCCGGGCGCGGCCGCGAGAAGTTCGGCGACCCGGGACCGGCGGGCCTCCTGCCAGCCGCCGGTGGGGTGCGGCCGCTCGACGCGGTCCACGTGCGCGCCGAGCGAGGTGAGCAGCCGCACCATCGCGGGCTCCATCCCCGGGTCGCTCACCACGGTCACCGGATGCCCGTACGTCAGTCCGGCCAACGCAAGGCCCAGCCCGAGCGTGCCGCTGGACGACTCGACGACCGGAGCGCCGGGCGCGAGCTCCCCGCGGCGGCGCGCCTCGCGGATCATGTGCAGCCCCGGACGGTCCTTGATCCCGCCCGGGTTGGCCCCTTCGAGCTTCGCGTAGAACCCCCGCCCGGGCGGCGCGAAGGGCTGGTCGACCCAGAGCACCGGGGTGTTGCCGACCAGATGGGCGGGACGGCGGGCCACGGCGGGGGCGCCGGTGAGGTGGCGGCAGGACGGGGTGGGGGTGGGGTGGGGGTGCGTGTTGTGGGTGGGCGTGCTGTGGTTGCGCGTGCTGTGCGTGTGGTTCATGGCGTACGGCTCCTGCGTGCCGGGGCGCCAAGGGCGCCGCGCACGGATGGCAGGGGGTGGATCGGGACGCGCGGACGCACCGCGGCTCCTGCCGGGGTGACCCGTCGGAGGGCGGGGTGCGGGGCGCGGCTACTGCCGCCAGACGCAGAGCAGTGAACGGTCGCCGGTGCGCTCGCCCGGCGGCCCGGCGCGCTGCTCGGCCGTGCTGTGCCGTGGCGTACCGGCGGGGGCGACGGTCCGGGCGAGCCCCGGGAGTTCGGGCCCGTCGAGGTCCTGCGCGCCCGGGTCGCGCGGCCGGTCCACGGAGTGGTCGATGTGCTCGCCGCCGTCGTGGTCGTGCGTGGGGGAGGGCGCGGCCTGGTGCGCCGCGTCGTGCGCGCTGCCGAGCCGGTCCCCGTGCGTGGCCGCGTGCGCGTCCTGCGGCACGTGGTGCTGCGGCGGGCAGACGGCGAGGATTCCCGCGTACGGACCGGTGTGGCCGACCGTGAACGGCGCGCTGTGCGCGGCGCTCGCGAGGTGCGCGGTGATCAGCACGGCGAGCAGCGGCACGAGGGCGAGGCGGCCTCGCCGCACCGCCCGCACCAGCCTCCGCCACGACGCGATCATGTGCCGACCGTAATTCAGCGCTTACGTGGCGTCACGTTTCTGCGGGGCCGGGTCGCCCGTACGGGGAACGGGCTTGGGGCGCGGGTTCGAACCCGCCCTCACCCGCTGGATGCCCTCACCTGCTGGGTGGGTGCCCTCAGGCCGGCGGCACCTTGTCGCACCACCTCTCGGCCCACGCCGAGGGTCCGGCGGCATTTGCCGCGCGGATCTCGATGCAGATCTCGTCGCCGGAGAACGGGCCGTTGATGGTGAAGGTCGTACTGCTCGTCGAGTACGTGGTGTCCACGTTCTTCTCGGTGAACTGGCTGCCCTTGTTGATGTAGTGGATGTCGTACCGCGTCGCCTTCGGGATCGCGGACCAGGTCGCCTTGATGGGCATGTCGCAGGCGCCGAAGCAGCCGTGGAGGTAGTCGAGACGGTAGGAGGTGAGGTCGGCCGGCTTGGACCCCGCGGACGAGCCGCCGCCGGAGCCCGAACCCGACCCGGAACCCGAGCCCGAGGCGGACCCCGACCCCGCGCCGCCGTCCGCGGACCCGCCGTCGGCGCCGCCCGCCCCGTCCCCGGACGGCTCCCCGGCCGCGCCGGGCTCGCGTGAGCTGCCCTCGGTGTCCTTGTCCCCGGGTTCGGCGCCGTCCTTGTCATCCTTGTCGCCCTTGCCCTTGCCGTCGTCCTTCTTCCCGTCGGACGGCGAACCGCTGGGCGTGGGCGAGGAGTCACCGGGCGTCTTGCTCGCGCTGCCGGCGGGCGGCTTCGCGCGGTCCTCGTCGCCCCCGTTCCCGAACGGCTGGAGCAGCGCGACCGTACCGCCGCCGACCGCGAGCACGGCGACGATGGGCAGGACGACGAGCGTGCGGCGCCGGGACTTCTCCTTGCGGGGCGCGGCACCGGGGCCGACGGGCCTCGGGGCGCCGGCGGGCTCGGCGTCCCCGACGGCTCCCGCGCCCGCGGCGGCTCCGGGACCTGCGGCGGCTCCGGCACCCGCGGCGCCCGGCGCCCGCAGTCCGACTGTCGCCCGGTCCCGAGGCGCGGACCCGGCCTCCTCCTCGTCCCCCTCCCGCAGCGGGGACGCCTCCGCGTCCAGCAACTGTGCCGACTGCTGGGCGAGATGAGCGACGACGGCCGGCGGCAGCCACGCGCCGCGCGCTACGGCGGCCCGGGGACGTTCCGGATCTTCCGTCAACTCCGCGATAGTGGGCCGCTGTTGAGGATCCTTCAGCAGGCAGCGCGTGATGAGCGCCCGCATGGCCGGGTCCTCGACGCCCGTCAGATCGGGCTCGCCCTCCACGATCTGGTACATCACCGCGTGCTGGTTGCTCGCCCCGTGCCCGAACGGCAACTGCCCCGAGGCGGCGTACGTGAGCACGCACCCCAGCGTGAACACATCGCTCGCGACCCCGGCGCGCTCCCCCTGGATCTGCTCGGGCGCCATGAACCCGGGCGAGCCGACGGCCATGCCGGTGCTGGTGAGCAGGGACTCGACCGAGGCGTCGAGCGCCCGGGCGATCCCGAAGTCGATGACCTTGGTGCCGTCCACGGTCAGCATCACGTTGGACGGCTTGAGGTCGCGGTGCACGATGCCCGCCCCGTGAATGTCCCCGAGCGCGTTCAACAGGCCCTCGGCCAGGGCGTGCACGGAGGTGTCGGGGAGCGGTCCGTGGCGTCGTACGACCTGTTCGAGCGAGAGTCCCGGCACATAGCCGGTGGCCACCCACGGCGGTTCGTCGTCCGGTCCGGCGTCGAGCACGGGCGCGGTGTGCCGTGCGCCGACGCGGCGCGCGGACTCGATCTCCTGGCGGAAGCGGGCCCGGAACTGCGCGTCGGACACATGCTCCTCGTGCACGACCTTCACGGCGACGGTCCGCCCGCGTTCGGCCCGCGCGAGATACACCCGTCCCATACCGCCGGCGCCGAGCCGCCCGAGCAGCAGATACGGGCCGATCCGTGCGGGGTCGGCCGCGGTGAGGGGCTTGATCCCCCCGTCGACGAAATCCTCCCCGGTCCCGTCCTGCTCGTCCCCGTACGCACCACTCATGGCGATCTGGCTCCCCCGGCCTCGACGCGCCCGGTCCGGCGCAACGTCGTTGAGAATAAACGCTGTTGCTGCGCAGGGTGAAGGAGAGGCCACGGCCCACGGAAAAGGGCTGGCCTTATGTATGACCCGCGGCACTAGGGTGCCCCGCATGACTGCCACACCCACGGAAACCACGGTCCGGAAGTTCCAGGTCACCTTCGACTGCGCGGACCCCGAGCGCGTCGCACGCTTCTGGTGCGAGGTCCTCGGCTATGTCGTGCCGCCCCCGCCGGCCGGCTTCGATACGTGGAACGCGTTCAACGCCACGCTGCCCGCCGAACATCAGGGCGCCGACTTCGCGTGCGTCGACCCGAAGGGCGACGGCCCGCGCCTCTATTTCCAGCGCGTACCGGAGGGCAAGGCGGTCAAGAACCGCGTCCACCTGGACGTCCGGGTGGGAACGGGCCTGCGCGGCGAGGAGCGCTTCGCGAAGCTGAGCGCGGAATGCGAGCGGCTGCAGAAGCTCGGCGCCTCGGTGGTCCTGATCCAACGCGCGGACGAATTCAACGAGTCCTGCATCACGATGCAGGACATCGAGGGCAACGAGTTCTGCCTGGACTGATCGCGTGGGGGAGGACGAGCGCCTCCCCCACGCGGCGGAGCACCCCGCCCCGCGCCTCGTCCCCGCGGCCTCCCGATCCCGCCGGTCAGGCTGACGGAAAGGCGCGCGGCGCCGCCCAGGATGAGCCGTATGGAGATTCCCGCAGCGGCCGCTGCCGCCCCCGTCAGGTCGTCCCTCGCGCCGGCGCCGCGCTGGGCCGTGTGGTGTGCGCGTCTGGCGGCGGTGGTGGTGCTGCCCAGTGCCGTGTGGCGGCTCGTGATGGTGGCGGGGCACCCGGCCGGGTACACGGACGAAGGGTTCGTGGCCTTCGATACGTTCGGCGCCAAGCTGTGGATGCTGACGCTGACCGTCCTCACCGAACTGGTCGTCCTGCTCACGCTCGGGCTCGTCAAGCCGTGGGGTGAGGTCGTGCCGCGGTGGATACCGGTACTCGGCGGACGACGGGTACGTCCCCTCGCCGCCGTGGTGCCGGGCGCGCTCGGGGCGGTGGCGCTGACGGGGATCTGGGCCACCATCCCGCTGTGGTGGACACATCCGCACGACGACATGACCTCGGCGGGGAATCTGATCGTCGGGCTGCTCTACCAGCCCCTGGTGCTGTGGGGGCCGTTGACCGCCGCCGTCACGTACTCCTATTACGCGCGACACCGGGCCGCTGCCCGCAGCGCGGCCCATACCGCCGGCTAGGAGATCCGACCGGCCCCGAGCCGCCGTCGCGCCTCGGCCCAGATCTCCTCGAACTCCTCGGCCGTCAGCGGCTCCTCGTCGTGCCCCTCCCACTCGGTGACGGGTGACTCCGCGGTGAAGCCGTACGTGGCCCCGTCCTCCTCGTCCGCCGAAGCAGCGGCAACGGGACGCCGGTCCGGGCCCTCCAGTTCCACCTGGCGGCGCACCCATTCATCGCCGTCGACCTCGAAGCAGAACCAGGTGTCCTCCTCATCCCAATAGCTGCGAAACCAGCGCATCGTCAAAGTCTCACTCCTCTCGTCCAGCTCAGAGGGGCCGTGTCAGCACATCGGTGCGCGGACCGCGGTTGTACGGCAGCTTGGCGAGCATCATGCCCGTCGCGCACGTGTGGGCCGTCCGCACCTCGAGCAGCCGCGGACCGCCACGGGTCTTGAGCGCGCTCACCGCAGTTGCGTACGTCGACGACGACCGGCGGAGTGACGCCCTGCGCACCGTCGGCTGACGGCCCGCCCGTTCCGCTACCGTGAAGACGGCGGAGCGTGAACCGTGGAGGCGCCATGTCAACGAGTGCGGACGGGCCATCCGGGCTCGATTTGCCGGAGACCATGACCTGGGAGGAGCTCGACGAGCTTCCGGGTGACATCGCCAAGGACGTCGAGCTGTGGCAGGGCAGGGTCGTGTGGAACAGGCGCCCCCCGATGGAACATCAGCGGGTTGCCCGACGTATGTGCAATGCGCTCGAAGTGCATGCCCGCCGCGCCATGCAGGACGGATCCGGCGGCGAGGCACGGCAGTGCTGGCAGGTCGAGACGGAGACCAACGTCTTCTTCAAGCCCGACAAGTCCAGCTTCCTCACCCCCGACTTCCTGGTCCGCCGCTGTCTGCCACGCGGAGCCGACACCTTCGCCGACGACACCGTTCTGGTGGGCGAGGTGCTCTCCGGCTCGGACACCCCCAAGCGCAGGCAGTGGAAGATGGACCGGTACGCGGAGGCCGGCATCCCTTGGTACTGGGAGGTCGAGCTCGACTCCGGCGGGACGTGGGACGTCACCGCGGTGCGGGGCTACGAGCTGTACACCGTCGACCAGTCAGGGCACACCGTCAAGCCGCTGCGCCCCATGGTCTACATGCCCGTCGGCGAGTGGGAGCCGACCGGCCTCGCCATCGAGTTCCCCGAACCCTTCGCGATGAGCATCTCCTGGGACGACCTGGCGTTCTGAAATCTGTCGGCCGCCCGTTTGGGCCCAAACGCGATTTGCGTGAGCAAGTTCGCCCGGCGCTGGTGGTGCGCAGACGCTCACATCCTGCCGACGATGGCTGCGGCCTCCTCCGGGTGTCCCTCCAGCCACCTGCCCAGGTGCTCACGGACGGCCTCGCGCACGCAAGTGCGCACTTCCGCGTTGCCCAGTAGGCCGTGGGTGGCGCCTTCGAACTGGGGATGGTCCAGCTTCACCGACACCACCGCAGCCAGTCCCTCGCCGATCCGCTCCGAGGTGAGATCGGGATCTGCTGCTGCCGGCAACTGCCGCTTCCGGGCGTAGGTGTTGATCGCGTCCGCCACTCCTTCGCGGAATCCCGCCACATGGGATCCGCCCTCGGAGGTGGGCCGGCTGTTGGCGAAGCTGCGGACCCGCTCCTCGTGGGAGGTGCACCACCGCAGGGCTACCTCCGCTGTCCCTGCCATCCGCGAGTCCTCCCACGCGAAGGCAATGGTGTCCGGGTGAACGGGTGCTCCCCCTGAGGCATCAAAGAAGAAGCTGAAGTCCTGCACTTCGCCCAGGAATCGCTCCGACCGGGGTTCGCCCGCAGGGCGAGCGTCGGTCAGAGAGATGCTCAGGCCCCGGTTCAGGAAAGCCAGTTCTTCGAAGCGTCCCGCCAGCACGGCGAACGAGCACTCCACGGTCTCGAAGATGTCGGAGTCGGGCCAGAAAGTGATGGTGGTCCCACTACCGGATGCCGGACCTACGGCGGTGGGCGGAGCTACGGGGACGCCGCACCGGTACTCCTGAACCCAGAGGGTGCCATGGCGCCGCACCTCCGCCGTCAGCCGGCTCGACAGGGCGTTGGTGACGCTGGGGCCGATGCCGACCAGGCTCACGGTGGCGGTGGCGCGGCCTGTGGGTCGTACCCCGGTATACATGCGGGTCAGTAGAGCCTCGAGGCCGCTGGGCTCATCGGAGTCCTCGGTGGCCTCTGGGGATACCCCCGGCCCGTCGTCGGCGACCCGCACGCCGCCGTCGGCTTGGAGGGTGACATCGACGGAACTGGCGCGTCCGGCCAGGACCTCATTCACCGAGTGCTCCATGGCCTCGAACACCGCTTGGTGCAGACCACGTTCGCCGGTCGATCCGACGTACATCCCAGGTCGCTTCCGAATGGCTTCCGCCGCGTGCACCACCGTGATGTGGGTAGCGTCGTACCGGTTGGCATTCTCGCTCACGAAGTCCCCCTCCGACCGTGTCCGGCAGTTTGACCAGCCTAGGCGGATATCCGGAAAACACCAGGTCAGAGCCAGTTCGCCGTAGGCATGAGTGGGCGGGTGAGTGTCTACCTGGATGCAGCTGACCCAGGGCCAGAGGTAAGCCCGCAAACTGCGGCCAGACCCGGGCCGAGGCCGTGTACGGCCCCATTCTGGGCTGCCCTTAGGCGCCTGATTTCAGGGCGACGGCATCGGCGCGAGGTGAACTCCGACCTCATCCTGACCTCGCTGCCGCGGGCGGCCTTGCCGCAACGCTGGAACTGCTGGCGGCCGAGCTCCGCTGCGATCTCACGGTAGTTCCCCACGAAGGAGAACTCCTGGAGGCCGGCGATTCCTCGATGTGCCCTTCCCGTTCGGTGACGGGTGACTCTGGCTCATCCTGTCCCACCCACCTCGTCCTCGTACCACCATGGTCAGTCGAACCAGACCACGAGCCGCACGTACTCCGGACCGTGCAGTGCACCGAGCGTTCGCATCACTTCCCAGACCGGGCCCCAGTGGGTGTTGTCTCCGGCGGCCGCACGACGGCTGCGTGCGCCGGACTCATCGGTCTCGTCCCAGTTGGCGGCGTCCAGCTCGGCCCAGGTGATCCAGGTGGTGCCATGGACGTTATTGGGCCCGCCGTGAGCGGCGAAGTCGGCGCGTACCCCCGCGGAGGCGTCCTCCGGCAGTCCGCGCCCTTCGGCCAGTGGCTGGAATCCGAAGCTGTTGCGCACCCCGAAGAGGCAGGCGAGGGCGTCGTAGGCGTTGCCGGTATTGAGGAGGAACAGGTCGATGGCTGCCGTCCAGGCAACGTCCTCGTCGTCCTCGCCCCAGACCTTGGCCCACGGCCTGCACTCGATCATCCCGCTCACGTCGGTGGACATGCTCGGATTCTGCTGGGCAGGGGTGGCACCTGTCGTCTGTGTTTCGGCAAGCCGCTGGACGCGACCAACGTCCGACGTGCCTTCCGGGCCGCGCCCAAGAACGCGACGGGGATCAACGCAGACGACTGGACGCCCCGGAAGCAGATCCGGCCCGTGATCCAGACGGGGGCCGTAGTCATGGACGGGATCTTCAAGCGGGACCGGGAGCCGTAGTCACGCACGCAGATAGACACGCACACAAAAACAGGTGAGGCGCCTACCGATTCCGGTAGGCGCCTCACCTGCTGTTTCAGCTGTCGGGGTGGCGGGATTTGAACCCACGACCTCTTCGTCCCGAACGAAGCGCGCTGCCAAGCTGCGCTACACCCCGATGTCGTTGCTCCGCGCCCCACAGTCCTGCAGGTCGCGGCGACATCGATTACTTTAGCGGACCGGCGGCCGGAGACGAAATCCGGTTTTCGCAGGGGGTGGGCCCGGTGGTGCGGGGCGGATGCGGTCCAGGCCCAGGAACGCCAGCGCCAGGGCGTAGAAGCAGAGGCCGAGGACGATTGCGTTGCGCAGGACACCGCCGTAGCCGTGCTGGTCCACGTCCACGAAGGGGTACGGGTAGCGGGCCTCCGTGCCGGGGGACATGATCGCGCCTCGGATCAGGCAGAAGACCAGGTACGCCAGGGGGTACGTCAGCCAGAGGGCGGCGTGGCGCAGGCGGAGGCCGCCCGGGTGGGTCAGCAGGAGCCAGTCAGCGAACGCGGCGAGCGGGGTCACCGTGTGGAGGAGCTGGTTGGCGGCCTCGCGCCAGCCGGTCAGTGTGGCCGCGGCGTCGTCCGTCATGGAGAAGCCGGAGGACGCGTTCGCGAGGACCACGTGGTAGACGAGGCCCGTGATGGAGATGAAGAGGACGGTTCCTGTCGTCAGCCACGCGGGGAGGGGCGGTCGGCCCGACCAGGCGCGCCAGGCGGAGAGGGCGAAGACGACGGCCACCAGGACGTTGCTCTGGATCGTGAAGTAGCTGAAGACCCGCAGCGCGGAGTTGCTCAGGAAGAGGTTGATGACGATGCCGGTGAGCGCGGCGAGGGAGATCAGGGCGCGGAACGCAGCCGCGAAGGGCCGGCGGGTGGGGACCGGCGCCACCGCGGTGGGTGGGAGAGGTCCGGAAAGCGCGTCCCTTGTCATGGGGCCACGGTAGACAGCCCGTCCTGCTCCGGCGACCGCTCCACCAGCGTCAGCAGCGTCACTTCCGGGGGGCACGCGAACCGGACCGGCGTGTAGCGGTTGGCGCCGCAGCCCGCCGAGACGTGGAGGTACGAGGTGTGGTCGCCGGCGGTGTGCGTGGAGAGGCCCTTCACGCGGTCCGTGTCCAGGTCGCAGTTGGTGACCAGCGCCCCGTAGAAGGGGATGCAGAGCTGGCCGCCGTGGGTGTGCCCGGCGAGGATCAGCGGGTAGCCGTCCTCGGTGAAGGCGTCGAGCGCGCGGAGGTACGGGGCGTGCACGACGCCGATCGAGAAGTCGGCGCCCGCGTCCGGACCGCCCGCCACGTGCGCGTAGCGGTCGCGCTTGATATGCGGGTCGTCGAGGCCGGTGAACGCGATCTCGTAGCCGTCGACCTTCAGCGTGCCGCGCGAGTTCACCAGGCCGACCCAGCCCGCCGCGTCGAAGCCGTCGCGCAGGTCCTCCCACGGGTTGCGCGGGACGCCGACGGCGGGCCCCTGCCCGTTGAGGCCGTGCTTGCCCTGGAGCTTCTCGATCAGATAGCGGCCGGGGTTGCGGAACTTGGGACCGTAGTAGTCGTTCGAGCCCCAGACGTACGTCCCCGGGAAGTCCATCAACGGGCCCAGCGCGTCCAGGACTTCGGGCACCGCATCCGGGTCGGACAGGTTGTCACCGGTGTTGATCACGAAGTCGGGGCGCAGGCCCGCGAGCGACTGCAGCCAGCGGCGCTTCTTGTTCTGGCCGCTCACCATGTGGATGTCGGAGACCTGGAGCACACGCAGCGGCCGCATCCCGGCCGGGAGCACCGGCACCGTCACCCGGCGGAGCCGGAAGGAGCGGGCCTCGAACCCTGCCGCGTAGCCGACACCGGCGGCGGCCGCCGCGGTGATTCCCAGGGGTACTCCGTATCGCGCGCGCATGAGCCCCATCGTCGCAGACCGATGCGGAGCGTCACAGTCCGCCCGCGCACCGGCCTGACGGACCACGGACGGGACCGCCCCGCACACCCGCGTACAAGAAGGAAATGCGCAGGCACCCCACCCGCCGTACCTGCGACACTGAACCCATGACCACGCTCAAGTCCAAGCTGCAGGAAGACCTCAATGTCGCCATCAAGGCGCGTGACGAGCTGCGCTCCGCCACCCTGCGGATGACCCTCGCCGCGATCCAGAAGGAGGAGGTCGCGGGCAAGGAGAAGCGCGAGCTCTCCGACGACGAGGTGCAGAAGGTGATCATCCGCGAGGCGAAGAAGCGCCGTGAGGCCGCCGAGGCCTTCGCGCAGGGCGGGCGCGCCGAGTCGGCCGAGCGCGAGAAGGCCGAGGGCGTGGTGCTCGCGGAGTACCTGCCGAAGCAGCTGAGCGACGACGAGCTCAAGGCCATCGTCGTCCAGGCCGTCGAGGAGGCGAAGGCCGCGGGCGCCGAGGGGCCGCGCGCGATGGGCCAGGTCATGAAGATCGTGAATCCGAAGGTGGCCGGTCTCGCCGAGGGCGGCCGCGTCGCCGCCGCGGTGAAGCAGGCGCTGGCGGGCTGAGCCCGGTTCCGGCCGCTGCGGGCTGAGGCCCGCCCCGTCCCGTACGTACGAAGAGGGCGCCCCCTGCGCAGGGGGCGCCCTCTTCACGTACTACGGGAGATGGTCAGCGCGGCTCCGGCCAGCCGCCGTTCCCGCCGCCGTTCCCGTTCCCGCCGTCGTTGCCGCCGATCACGCCCGGCGGAATGGTGATCTCGGGGAAGGGGTCCTCGTCCCCGTCACCACCGCCGTTGTGGCCGCCGCCGGGACGGCCGGGCTTGCCGTCGTCCTCGTCCTCGTCGTCCTTTTCCTTGTCCCGGACGTCCGGGATGTGCACCCGGTTGAACTGCGGGGCTTCCTTGCCGGCCAGGGCTCCGGTCATCGCGTCCCGCCAGATCGGGCCGGGGACGTCACCACCGAAGACCAGCGGGTGGAAGACGCCGCCGATGGTCTGGTTCGTCCCCTCGACCGTCTGGCTCGGGGAACCCACCCACACGGCACCGGACATGTTCGGGGTGTAGCCCACGAACCAGGCGTTCTTGCGCTCGTCCGTCGTACCCGTCTTGCCCGCGTTGTCACGGCCCGACAGACCGGCACGCTTACCGGTACCGGAGTCCACCACGCCGCTGAGCAGCGAGTTGATGGAGTCCGCCGTCTTCACCGACATCGCCTGCTCGCAGGTCGACTTGGGGACCTCCATCGCCTTGCCGTTGGGGTCGGTGATCGCCTCGATGGCGACCGGCGAGCAGTAGGTGCCGCGGTTGGCGAAGGTCGCGTACGCGTTCGCCATCGTCAGGGGCGAGAGACCGTTGGAGCCGAGGGTCAGGGGCGAGGGCTGCTCGGGGATCGCCTTGCCGTCACCCTGCACGATGTGCAGCTTCTTCGTCATCTCCACCACGGGGCACATCCCGATGTCGGAGATCATCTGGACGAAGTAGGTGTTGACCGATTTCTCCATGGCCTCCTTCAGCCCGTACGGGCCGACCTCGGACTCGTTCTCGTTCTCCACCTTGTCGTTCGCGACGTTCTTGTACGTGGTGTCGCACCCGGTGATCGGGCTCGGATACGGCATCTCGTACGGCGCCGGGTACGTCTTGTTCAGCGGCGTGCCCTGCTCTATGGCGGCGGCCGCCACGAAGGGCTTGAAGGTCGAACCGGTCGGGAAGCCGTAGTTGGACCCGTTCATCCGGTGGTCGACGGCGTAGTTGATCGTCGTCTCGTTCTTCTTGGCGTCACCGCCGTACGGCCGCGACTGGCCCATCGCGAGGATCTTGCCGCTGCCCGGCTCGACGATCGTGGCCGCGCTGGCCATCTTGTCCGTCTGGTAGATGTGGTCCTTCAGCGAGGCCTGCACCGACTCCTGCGCCTGCGGGTCGAGCGTGGTCTTGATGCGCAGACCGCCGCGCTTCCACACCTCGGCGCGCTCCTCGCGCGTGTCGCCGAAGGTCGGGCTGTCGAGGAAGGCCTGCTTGACGTAGTCGCAGAAGAAGCCCGCGCCGTTGGTGGCGGTGATGCAGCCGTTCTTCGGCTTGGAGACCTTCAGCTTGATGTCGGTGGCCTTGGCCTTGTCGGCCTCCTGCTGCGAGATGTCATCAGTGGCGACCATCCGCTGCAGCACGACATTGCGCCGCTTCTTGGCCTCCTGCTCGTCGTTCACCGGGTCGTAGCGGCTCGGCGACTGGACGATGCCGGCGAGCATCGCGGCTTCCTCGAGGTTCAGGTCCTTGGCCGGCTTGGAGAAGTAGCGCTGCGAGGCGGCCTCGACGCCGTAGGCCTGCTGCCCGAAGAACGTGATGTTCAGGTAGTTCTCGAGGATCTTCTTCTTGCCGAGCTTCTCCTCGACCTGGATCGCGAACTTCAGCTCGCGGATCTTGCGGCCCAGGGTCTGCTGCGTGGCCTCGCGGAACTTGGCGGCATTGTCCATCGCCTCTTCGACGAAGACGTTCTTCACGTACTGCTGGGTGAGGGTCGAGGCGCCCTGCGAGACACCGCCCGAGCGCGCGTTCTCGTTCACCGCGCGCAGGATGCCCTTGAGGTCGACCGCGCCGTGCTCGTAGAAGCGCGAGTCCTCGATCGCGACGATCGCCTTCTGCATGTACGGCGAGATGTCCTTGATGTCCACGAGCGTGCGGTCACGGTCGTAGACCGTCGCGATGGGATTGTCCTGCGCGTCGGTGATCGTGGTGCGCTGCATCAGCGGCGGCTGCGCGAGATTCGCCGGGATTTCGTCGAACTCCTCGACCGATCCCTTGGCCGCCAGACCGAACACTCCCACCGCCGGCAGGGCGATACCCGCCATGACCGCACCGGAGAGAACGCTGACGCCGAGGAACTTCGCGGCCTGCTGCGTCGGCGACAGTCCACCGCCGGAGAGCTTCTTACCCATGGAGGCAGCCTAATCCGTACACCTATGCGTGCCGAGGGATCGCACCCTCATCGGAAAGTCGACACGCTTCCGTAACTCCTGTGACCTCGGCCACGCGGACGCGCGACAAAGGGCGGCAGGGCAAGGTTCCGATTCGCCGGACAGGCGCGCAGGCGTTGGCCTAAGCTGCTCACAACTGTCACAGCAGTGCGGTCCCGTATCAAGACTCCGTCACCCCCGAAGTCGCCGGAGCGCTGTCCGTTTCCGCCTCATGCGTCATTCGACGCCCGTTGTGGCCCAGCTGAACTGCCCCGTTTTGACGGGTTGATCACGCATGTCCGCAGCTCACTCCGTCGGGTGATCTGCCGCTTACGCATAGTCCGTTCGGGCCATTCAAGATTGGGCCCGAAGGGGGTGTTGCGCTGTGCCCACCTTCCGTAACGTCCTCAACTGGCGGCGGTGAATATGCCGCTGCCGCCGTGGGGGAGCCTCGATTCGGGAGAGGACGGCGCCGGCATGGGCTGGGTAGTTGACTGGAGTGCGCAGGCAGCCTGCCGCACTACTGATCCGGATGAACTGTTCGTACAAGGTGCGGCACAGAACAGGGCCAAGGCGGTGTGCACCGGATGTCCGGTGCGTACGGAGTGCCTGGCGGACGCCCTGGACAATCGCGTCGAGTTCGGCGTGTGGGGCGGAATGACCGAGCGGGAGCGGCGCGCGCTGTTGCGCCGGCGGCCCACGGTCACGTCCTGGCGCAGGCTCCTTGAGACGGCTCGTAGCGAATACGAGCGCAGCACGGGCCTGTTGCCCGTGGACGCCGAGGACGAGACCTTCGAGAGTTACGCGGCGGTGGGCTAGCCGGACGCAAGCCGGCGGCCGATGTCCCGCAGCCCTGCGAGATCGTGTACATCGCCGGGCAGTGCGGCCACCTCGGCCACTGCCACCTCGGGGTGCAGTGTGGTGAAGCGGTCACGTGTGCGCTGTTCGCGTGCGAGCAGCTGCATCCGTTCGGCGTGCAACCGCAGGAGCCCCGCGGTGAGCTGGGATGCCGGGGTTTCGGGAGCTTCGGGGGATTCGGGAGAGGTACGACCCTCTTCCTTCCCGCCCTCCTGATCCACAATGCCGGCCGCTTCATGATTTTCCGCGGAGTCGTCACGTTCCACGGAATCGTCACGTTCCACGGAATCGTCAAGTTCCACGGAGTTGTCCGGCGCCGCCGGAGCCCCCAGCGCTTCCGCAGCGGCGAGCGCCCGTTCGGCCGAGAGCCGTGCGGCGCCGCTGCCGTGCACACGGTTGAGGACGAGACCGGCGAGCGGCATCCGGTCCGCCGCGAGCCGCTCCACGAAGTACGCGGCCTCGCGCAGCGCGTCCCGCTCGGGCGCGGCGACCACGAGGAAGGCCGTCCCCGGCGCCTGGAGCAGCCGGTACGTGGCGTCCGCGCGCGTACGGAAGCCGCCGAACATCGTGTCCATCGCGGCCACGAACGTCTGCACGTCCTTGAGGAACGGACCGCCGAGCAGCTTGCCCAGCGTGCCCGTCATCATCGACATCCCGACGTTCAGGAACTTCATCCCGGCCCGCCCGCCGACCTTCGCCGGCGCCATCAGGACCCGGATGAACTTCCCGTCGAGGAACGAGCCGAGCCGGCTGGGAGCATCCAGGAAGTCGAGCGCGGAGCGCGACGGCGGGGTGTCGACCACGATCAGGTCCCACTCGTCGCGCGCCCGCAGCTGCCCCAGCTTCTCCATCGCCATGTACTCCTGCGTGCCGGCGAACCCGGCCGAAAGAGACTGGTAGAAGGGGTTCTCCAGGATCGCGCGGGCCCGCTCGGCATCCGCGTGCGCCTCGACGATCTCGTCGAAGGTGCGCTTCATGTCGAGCATCATGGCGTGCAGTTCACCGTCGCCGTCGATGTCCTTCACGCGCCGCGGGGTGTTGTCCAGCGAGTCGATGCCCATCGACTGCGCGAGCCGCCGCGCCGGGTCGATCGTCAGGACCACGACCTTGCGGCCCCGTTCGGCGGCGCGCAGCCCGAGGGCCGCCGCGGTCGTCGTCTTGCCCACGCCGCCCGCGCCGCAGCACACGATGATGCGGGTCTTCGGGTCGTCGAGCAGCGGATCGACGGCGAGCGTGGGGGGAACGTCCATCGGGGAAACGTCCGGCGTCATACGGCTCCGACTCCCTGCCTGCGCAGCGCCCCGGCCAGGGTGTAGAGACCGGCCAGGTCGATGCCTTCGCTGAGGAACTCCAACTCCTGTACGGGCAGGCCCAGTCCGGCCAGCTCGGCGCGCTGCTCCTGCTCCAGCGCGACCCGCTCCGCGTACTCCGCGGCCTGCGCGAGCAGCGGATCGACCAGCTGCTCCGCGAGCCCGCCCTTGCGCGCGCCGCCGAGTCCGGCGCGCGACAGCTCCTTGGCGATGGCCGTCCGCCTGACGTCCTGTGGCACCGGACCGTCGAGCAGCGTGGGCCGCACCATGTTGACGAGGATCCGGCCCACCGGCAGCCCCGCGGCGCGCAGCTCGACGATCCCGTCGACGGTCTCCTGGACGGGCATCTCCTCGAGGAGCGTCACCAAGTGCACCGAGGTCTCGGCGGACTTGAGCACCCGCATGACCGCCTGCGCCTGGTTGTGTATCGGGCCGATCTTCGCGAGCCCGGCCACCTCGTCGTTCACGTTGAGGAAGCGGGTGATGCGGCCGGTGGGCGGCGCGTCCATCACCACGTAGTCGTACGCGAAGCGCCCGCGCTTGTCCTTGCGGCGCACGGCCTCGCACGCCTTGCCGGTCAGCAGGACGTCCCGTACACCCGGCGCGATCGTCGTCGCGAAGTCGATCGCGCCGAGCTTGCGCAGCGCGCGGCCCGCGCCGCCGAGCCGGTAGAACATCTGGAGGTAGTCGAGGAGCGCCAGCTCGGCGTCGATCGCCAGCGCGTACACCTCGCCGCCGCCCGGAGCGACGGCGATCTTCCGCTCCTCGTACGGCAGCGCCTCCGTCTCGAAGAGCTGCGCGATGCCCTGCCGGCCCTCGACCTCGACGAGAAGCGTGCGCTTCCCCTCGGTCGCGAGGGCGAGCGCTAGGGCGGCGGCGACCGTGGTCTTACCGGTCCCGCCCTTGCCGCTGACGACCTGAAGCCTGCTCACGCCTTCGAGCGTAACCAGTACGGCGCGGTTGATTCCCGGGGGCTCCGTACCCAGCGTGTATCCGTGTCGGCCCGGGCGGTCCCACCGCCGACCCGCGGGCTCCGCCGGGGCACTACGCTCGGCCCCATGACCAAGTACGAATACGCGACCGTGCCGCTCCTCGTGCACGCGACCAAGCAGATTCTTGACACCTGGGGCGAGGACGGCTGGGAGCTCGTCCAGGTCGTGCCCGGGCCCAACAACCCCGAGCAGCTCGTGGCGTACCTGAAGCGCGAGAAGCAGGCATGAGCGGGGCGATCGAGGCGCGGCTCGCCGAGCTCGGCCTGAAGCTCCCCGGCGTCGCGGCGCCGCTCGCGGCCTACCAGCCCGCGGTCCGCTCCGGGAACTACGTCTACACCGCGGGCCAGCTCCCGATGGTCGAGGGCAGCCTGCCGACGACCGGCAAGGTCGGCGCGGAGGTGACGCCCGAGGAGGCCAAGGAACTGGCCCGTACGTGCGCGCTGAACGCGCTCGCCGCGGTCAAGTCGATCGCCGGCGACCTCGATCGCGTCGCGCGGATCGTGAAGGTCACCGGTTTCGTCGCCTCGGCCACGGACTTCACCGGCCAGCCGGCGGTCCTCAACGGCGCGAGCGAGTTCCTCGGCGAGGTCTTCGGCGAGAAGGGCGTCCACGCGCGCAGCGCGGTGGGCGTGGCGGTGCTGCCGCTGGACGCGCCGGTGGAGATCGAGTTCATCGTGGAGCTGGAGCAGGGCTGACCTGCGGGTCTGCTGTTCGGTTGGACGCGCTCAGTGCGCACGGCATACGTGGTTCGTACGAGCTTGGGTCCCGGTCGGTTGCGGCCGGGGCCCTTGCGGCTTCCCGCGTTGTCAGTGGGGGTCGATAGTCTGGAAAGGGCTTCGGCCCCCGGGCGGGAGGGGACTGTCCGGGCACGGAGACGATCCGGCCCCAACACGCACCGCGCACGCACCCGCCCCACACCACCCCCCACCCCAATTTGGTTGCCTCTCGAACATCCTGCCGTGAGCAGATAGCCTCCGGCCATGTCCAATGGCCAGTGGTACCCGCCCGAATGGCCCGACCGGATCAGGGCGCTCGCCGATGGTGAGCTGACGCCCGCGACGCCGCGCCGGGCCGCCACCGTTCTGCTGCTGCGCGACGGTGAGCAGGGCACGGACGTGTACATGCTGCGGCGCCGCGCCTCCATGGCGTTCGCCGGCGGCGCGTACGCGTACCCCGGCGGCTCCGTCGACCCGCGCGACGACGACCGGCACGTCGACTGGGCCGGGCCCTCGCTCGCCGACTGGGCCGCGCGCCTCGGCGTCGCGGAGGCCGAGGCGCAGGCGATTGTGTGCGCCGCCGTGCGCGAGACCTTCGAGGAGGCGGGCGTACTGCTCGCCGGCCCGACAGCGGACTCGGTCGTCGGCGACACCACGGGCGACGACTGGGAGGCGGACCGGGCCGCCCTGGTCGAACGTGAGCTGTCCTTCGCGGAGTTCCTGGCCCGCCGCGGCCTGGTGCTGCGCTCCGACCTGCTGGGCGTGTGGGCGCGCTGGATCACCCCGGAGTTCGAGCAGCGCCGCTATGACACATGGTTCTTCGTCGCGGCGCTCCCGGCCGGGCAGCGCACGCGCAACGCGTCGACGGAGGCCGACCGTACGGTCTGGATCCGGCCGTCCGAGGCCGCGGGCGGCTACGACCGGGGCGAGCTGACGATGATGCCGCCGACGATCACGACGCTGCGCCAGCTGGAGCCGTACGCGACGTCCGAGGACGCGCTCGCCTCCTCCGCGGACCGCGACCTCACCCCCGTACTGGCCCAGGCGCGCCTGGAGAACGGCGAGTTGGTGCTCTCCTGGCCGGGCCACGACGAGTTCACCAAGCACATCGCACTCAAGAACGGCGCCACGGGATGACCGACGCTTCCGCCCTGCCCGGCCAGCCCCGCGGCGGGGTGCTCTCGGGTCCGGCGACGGCCCGGGCGGTCAACGTGCTCGCGCCCAACGCGAATGCGATGACCCTGGACGGTACGAACACGTGGATCGTCTCCGAGCCGGACTCGCCGCTGGCGGTGGTGATCGACCCGGGGCCGCTCGACGAGGGCCATCTGCGGCACGTGATCGCCACGGCGGAGCAGGCGGGCAAGCGGGTCGCGCTCACGCTCCTGACGCACGGTCATCCCGACCACGCGGAGGGCGCGGCGCGGTTCGCCGAGCTCACCAGGACGGATGTACGGGCCCTCGACCCGGCCCTGCGTCTGGGCGACGAGGGTCTGGCGGCGGGTCAGGTCATCGAGGCCGGCGGCCTCGAACTCCGGGTGGTCCCCACCCCGGGCCACACCGCCGACTCGCTCTGCTTCCATCTCCCCGCCGACCAGGCCGTCCTGACCGGCGACACGATCCTCGGCCGCGGCACGACGGTCGTCGCCCACCCCGACGGCCGCCTCGGCGACTACCTGGACTCCCTGCGGCGTCTGCGGTCCCTGACGGTCGACGACGGCGTCCATACGGTGTTGCCGGGCCACGGCCCGGTCCTGGAGGACGCCCAGGGCGCCGTCGAGTTCTACCTCGCCCACCGCGCCCACCGCCTGGCCCAGGTCGAGACGGCGGTCGAATCCGGCCATACGACCCCCTCGGAGGTCGTCGCGTCGGTTTACGCGGACGTGGACCGTTCGCTGTGGCCGGCGGCGGAACTCTCGGTACGGGCGCAGCTGGAGTATTTGCGGGAGCACGGGCTCATCTAGGCGGGACGGGCACGACTCGAACGGGGCGGGCACGCAAACGGGGCCCGCCCAAAAGGCCGGACCCCGTCCACGTAATCCAGACGAATGCGCCTCAGCGCGACCGCTTGGCCAGCCGCTCGACGTCGAGCAGAATCACCGCACGCGCCTCCAGGCGGAGCCACCCGCGCCCGGCGAAGTCGGCCAGCGCCTTGTTGACGGTCTCGCGCGAGGCGCCGACCAGCTGGGCCAGCTCTTCCTGCGTGAGGTCGTGCACCACGTGGATGCCCTCCTCGGACTGCACACCGAAGCGGCGCGACAGGTCGAGGAGCGCGCGGGCCACGCGGCCCGGCACGTCGGAGAAGACCAGGTCGGACATCTGGTCGTTGGTCTTGCGCAGGCGCCGGGCGACGGCGCGCAGCAGCGCGGCGGCGACCTCGGGGCGCACATTGAGCCACGGCTGGAGGTCGCCGTGGCCGAGGCCGAGCAGCTTGACCTCGGTCAGTGCCGAGGCGGTCGCGGTGCGCGGGCCCGGGTCGAACAGCGAGAGCTCACCGATGAGCTCGCCGGGGCCGAGCACGGCGAGCATGTTCTCGCGGCCGTCGGGGGAGGTGCGGTGCAGCTTCACCTTGCCCTCGGTGACCACGTAGAGGCGGTCACCCGGGTCGCCCTCGTGGAACAGCGCGTCGCCGCGCGCGAGGGTCACCTCACTCATGGAGGCGCGCAGCTCCGCCGCCTGCTCGTCATCGAGCGCCGCGAAGAGCGGGGCGCGCCGCAGAACGTCGTCCACGAGTTCTCTCCTATGTCGACCGGCTCAAGGGGCTGTGGTGCCCATCTTGCCGGACGTAGCAAACAGTGTGATCAGTCACAACAAGTTTGCCGTACCGAAGGGGCCTCCAGTGCGACAGGGGGCCCAATCGGGGGCGGCAAGGCGAGTTCCGGCCATCCTCGGGCCCGTCCCCGTGAACAGGCCCGAAGGTCCAACAGGCCGGTGAGAGCGCTGGCCAAGGGTGTACGGAGGGAGGGTTGCGCGTATCGATTCTGCTGTGGGCGAACACGGCTCGAACGGGCCGACGCGAGCGGCAATAAATCGCCCAAATAGGGCATAAGGGTCAGTCGGTTACGCCACCGCACACCCCACCGCACACCCCCTCTCACCCGTCCACCCGCGCACCCCCCAACGGCACCGTCACCGTCAGCACCGCCCCTTCCCCGGGTGCCGACTCCACCGCCAGCGTCCCGCCCAGTTGCCGCACCCGCACCCGGATCGCCGGAAGGCCGTGCCCGCGGGTGCCATCGGGCGTGTCCGGCAGCGTGGCCGGGTCGAAGCCGCGGCCGTCGTCGGCGATGTCGAGCACAGCGCGGTCGTCGAGCGTGGTCAGCGTCAGGACGGCCGTGGAGGCCCGCGCGTGCTCCCGCACGTTAGCCAGCGCTCCCTGTGCGACCCGCAGCAGCGTCGACTGCACGCGTTCCGGCAGTTCGTGCTCGGGCTGCCCCTCCAGGTGCACGAACACCCGCAGCCGCTCGTCGCTCTCGCGCTCGGCCAGCGCCCGCAACGCGTCCGGCAGGCTGCCCGAGAGCGCCAGGTCCGCGGGCGCCAGGTCGTGCACGAAGCGCCGGGCCTCGGTCAGGTTGTGCTCGACGATCTTCGTGGCGGCCCGTACGTGCCCGTGCGCCTTGGCCGGATCCCGGTCCCAGGTCCGCTCGGCGGCCTGCAGCAGCATCTGCTGGCTGGACAGGCCCTGCGCGAGGGTGTCGTGGATCTCGATGGACAGCCGCTGCCGCTCGGCGAGCGTGCCGGCCCGCCGCTCGGTGGCGGCGAGCTCGCGGCGCGTACGGATCAGGTCGTCGATCAGCAGCCGCTGCCGCTGCGCGAGCCGCTTCATGTGCAGGAACACGGCGGTGGCGAACCCGGCCACGGCCGCCGGGCCGATGACGAGGTCGAGGTCGAAGCGGGGCGCGAGCGTGATCTGCGCGATGATCACGAAGAGGGTCAGGACCCCGACCAGGACGCACGCGGCGACCGGCGGCAGGATCCGCAGCGCCGCGTAGATCAGCGGTACGGCCACCCACGCGAAGCTGGGCGCCAACTCCACCAGGACCGCCCAGACCACGACCACGGCGGCCAGCCACGCGACCCGCCACGACTGCGGGCGCCGGGCGGACGGGTTCTTCGCCGCGTACGCGTCACGGCCCATGCCCGTCGCGTACAGGACGGCGAGGAGCGCGGCGAGAATGATCACGACCGTGGTGTTCACCGACGGCGGGTGCCGGTAGATGAAGCGGATCAGGGCCGTCCCGTGCAGCGCGAAGAACGTCAGGTGCATGACGACGGTCAGCCAGCCCGCGTCGGGATCGGCCTCCTCCGCCGGCGGCAGCCCGGCGGCCGGCCCGACGGCAGGCTCCGCCCCTGCGGCCCGTTCCGCGTCCACTCGCACCGCACCCCTCTCCGCAACCGACCGTCGCCACCATTCTCATTTCGTACGGAGCGGACAGCGAGCCGGACGGGAATGTGAACAACCCACCCGCTGTCACCCCCTCCCCGTACCCTCGTGGCATGGCGAAGAGCGACAAGGAGCCGGGTGCCACGGGCCCTCCGGTGATCAGGAAGGCCAAGGCCCCGCAGACCAGGACCGGCCTGGTGCGGCAGGCCCGGAAGATCAACCGGGCGCTCGCCGAGGTCTATCCGTATGCGCACCCGGAGCTGGACTTCGAGAATCCGTACGAGCTCCTCGTCGCCACCGTCCTGTCGGCGCAGACCACGGACCTGCGCGTGAACCAGACGACGCCGGGCCTGTTCGCGAAGTACCCGACCCCCGAGGACCTGGCCGCGGCCAACCCCGAGGAGGTCGAGGAGCTGATCCGCCCCACGGGCTTCTTCCGCGCGAAGACCAAGTCGATCATGGGCCTGGCCAAGGCCCTGCGCGACGAGCACGGCGGTGAGGTCCCCGGCCGCCTGGAGGACCTGGTGAAGCTGCCGGGCGTCGGCCGCAAGACGGCGAACGTCGTCCTGGGCAATGCCTTCGGCGTCCCCGGCATCACCGTCGACACCCACTTCGGCCGCCTCGTGCGCCGCTGGAAGTGGACCGACGAGGAGGACCCGGAGAAGGTCGAGGCGCTGATCTGCGAGATCTTCCCGAAGTCGGACTGGACGATGCTCTCGCACCGGATCATCTTCCACGGCCGCCGCATCTGCCACGCCCGCAAGCCCGCCTGCGGCGCCTGCCCGATCGCCTCGCTCTGCCCGTCGTACGGGGAAGGGGAGATCGACCCGGAGAAGGCGAAGAAGCTCCTGAAGTACGAGAAGGGCGGGCTGCCCGGCCAGCGCCTGAAGCCCCCGCCGGACTACCCGGGGCAGGCCGCGCCGCCGATGGGGGCTGCGTGACGGGGGAACGACCGGGGTGGCGGCCGGGGGAACGATCGGGCGCCGTCGGTGCGTTGAGGGCTTCGTACGGGGGTGAGGCATGACGCACGCAAGCAGCGGTACGTACGGCGGTGACGTGACCGTGTCCAGCAAGGGGCTGCCCGAGTGGCTCGACCCGGTGGTGAGCGCGGTCGAGACGATCGAGCCGAAGCAGCTCAGCCGCTTCCTGCCGCCCGAGAGCGGCGCGGGCCGCCAGTCGGCGGTCCTGATCCTCTTCGGCGAGGGCGAGCGAGGTCCGGAGCTGCTGCTCATGGAGCGGGCCAGTTCGCTGCGTTCGCACGCGGGCCAGCCGTCGTTCCCGGGCGGCGCGCTCGACCCGGAGGACGGCGATCCGGCGGGCGACGGTCCGCTGCGCGCCGCGCTGCGCGAGGCCGAGGAGGAAACCGGACTCGACCCCACGGGCGTCCAGATCTTCGGGGTGCTGCCGAAGCTGTACATCCCGGTCAGCGGTTTCGTCGTCACCCCCGTCCTTGCGTGGTGGCGCGAGCCGACCCCGGTCGGCGTGGTGGATCCGGCCGAGACGGCCCGGGTCTTCACGGTTCCCGTGGCACATCTCACGGACACCGCGTACCGCGTGACCTCGGTCCATCCGCGCGGCCACGAAGGTCCCGCATTCCTGGTCGACGAGGCTCTGGTCTGGGGTTTTACCGCCGGGTTGATCGACCGGATCCTGCACTATGCGGGCTGGGAGCTGCCGTGGGACCGCACGAAGCAGGTCCCTCTCGACTGGCGCGCATGACAGGCTTGGCCCTCGTGCCCGGCGCAGACCGGGCCTGTGGCCAGGCAGAGACTCCGGGACCTGTGCCCGGCCCGGGACGGTCCCGGGAGACCCGACAGCCGAGGAGTGGCGACTGTGACGCGAGGCGAGGCGTGATTCGGTGAACGTGCTGGACATCCTGCTCCTGCTCGCCGCGGTCTGGTTCGCGATCGTCGGCTACCGGCAGGGCTTCGTCGTCGGCATCCTCTCGGTGCTCGGCTTCCTCGGCGGCGGTCTCGTCGCGCTCTATGTGCTGCCCGTGATCTGGAAGCAGTTCACGGAGGAGCAGGCGGGCACCACGGCCGTCGTGGTCTGGGTCGTCGTCGTGATCGTCTGCGCCTCGGTCGGCCAGGCCTTCACCACGCACCTGGGCAACAAGCTGCGCCGCTACATCACCTGGTCCCCCGCGAGAGCCCTGGACGCCACGGGCGGCGCGGTGGTCAACGTCCTGGCCCTGCTCATCGTCAGCTGGCTGATCGGCTCGCTCCTCGCGGGCACCACGATGCCGACGGTGAGCAAGGAGGTCCGTAACTCCAAGGTGCTCACCGGGATCGACCGCGCGCTGCCGGGCCAGGCCGACACCTGGTTCACGAACTTCCGCTCGGTGCTCGCGCAGAACGGGTTCCCGCAGGTCTTCAGCCCCTTCGCCAACGAGCCGATCACCGAGGTCCGCCCGCCCGACCCCAAGCTCGCCGGCAGCCCCGTCGCGGCCCGCGCCAAGGGCTCGATCGTGAAGGTCCTCGGCACGGCGACCGAGTGCAGCAAGGTCCTGGAGGGCTCCGGCTTCGTCTTCGCCGACCGTCGCGTGATGACCAACGCGCATGTGGTCGGCGGCGTCGACGAGCCCGTCGTGCAGATCGGCGGCCAGGGCCGCAAATACGACGCCACGGTGGTGCTCTACGACTGGGAGCGGGACATCGCCGTCCTCGACGTCCCGGATCTCGACGCCCGGCCCCTGCAGTTCACTGACCGCGACGCGAGCACGGGCGACGGCGCGATCGTCGCCGGCTTCCCGGAGAACGGTCCGTACGACGTCCGCTCGGCCCGCGTCCGCGCCCGGATCAACGCGAGCGGACCGGACATCTACCACCGGGGCAATGTCCGCCGCGACGTCTACTCGCTGTACGCGAACGTCCGCCAGGGCAACTCCGGCGGCCCGCTCCTGACCCCGGACGGCAAGGTGTACGGGGTGATCTTCGCGAAGTCCCTGGACAGCCCCGACACCGGCTACGCGCTCACGGTCGACGAGATCCGTGACGACATCACCCAGGGCCGCAAGGCGAACCAGCAGGTCGACAGCCAGAGGTGTGCGCTGTAACTCCCGCGGAGGCGGGGGAGGTGATCAGGGCGACGGGATGGTCACGCCCTCGACGTATGCCGCAGCCGCGCCGACACCCAGCGGGCGCGGCGGCGCAGAATACGGGGAATCCCGATCGCCGCTCCGGAGGACCGGTGACCCTGGCCCTGTGGGCCGCCTCCCTGGAACGGGTTCGGCCCCGAGGCCGAGCGGCGGTTGCGTGCTGCGTCACTGTAGTCGTGCGTCCAGCCCATACCCCGACCTCTGCCCGTGCCTCATGGTCGGTAACCGCGCGCACGCCACTCAATTGGCTTATGCGCGGGGCAAAGGCCGTTCGAAGCACGGGTGTTCGCCGGACGCCCGCGACAGGACGCGGCGCGCGGCCGCCTGCCCGGCACGGAACGCGGTCTACCGGTCCGGCTCGGCATCCCTCAGCCAGTTGACCAGCTCGGTCGAGAACGCGGCCGGATCCTCTTCGTGCGGAAAGTGCCCGAGCCCGTCGAACTGCCGCCAGCGGTAGGGCGCTTCGACGTACTCGCCCGACCCCGCCGCACTCCGCGTCCGCATCACCGGGTCGAGCGAGCCGTGCAGATGCAGCGTCGGCACCTGCACCGGCCGCTTCATCCGCCGGTAGAACTGGATGCCGTCCGGTCGCGCCAGGGAGCGCACCATCCAGCGGTACGGCTCGATCGAGCAGTGCGCCGTCGACGGAATGCACATCGCGCTGCGGTACGTGGCCACCGCCTCGTCGTCCGGAAGGCGCGGCCCCGACCAGTCGCGGATCAGCTCGCCCACCAAGGCGCCGTCGTCGGCGACCAGTTGACGCTCCGGGATCCACGGCCGCTGGAAGCCCCAGATGTACGAGCCGGCCCGGGTCTGCCGCACGTCACCGAGCATCGCCGAACGCCAGCGCCGCGGATGCGGCATCGAGGAGACCACGAGCCGGCGCACCAGCTTGGGGCGCATCACGGCCGCGGTCCACGCGAGGTAGCCGCCCAGGTCGTGCCCGACCAGCGCGGCGTCCGGCTCGCCGAGGGACCGTACGACGCCGGTGATGTCGAGCGCGAGGTTCGCCGGGTCGTAACCGCGCGGCGTGCGGTCGCTGCCGCCGACGCCGCGCAGATCCATCGCGACCGCGCGGAAACCGGCCTCGGCGAGCGCGGGCAGTTGGTGCCGCCAGGTCCACCAGTACTGCGGAAAGCCGTGCAGGAGCAGCACGAGCGGGCCGTCGCCCATCTCGGCGATATGGAAACGGGCCCCGTTCGCCGCGACGTCCCGGTGCGTCCAGGGGCCGTCGAGGCGTACTACGGAGGTTGAAGTCGCGGGGTCCGTCATGAAGACGAGCGTGCCACAGGCTTGGCGTCCTCGATGGCACGGGTCAGCTCGCCCCTGGCCGCGGCGTCGACGGCGCGCGGATGCGGCTTGACGTTGCCGAGGACGGAGGCGGTCTCCTTGGCGGAGGCGGCGATCTCCTTGCGGCCCTCGTCCTTCTTGGCCTTCTTGAAGAGGATCACGCCCACGAAGGCAAGCAGTCCGAACAGAATCGCGCTGACCGTGAAGGAGAGCAGGAAGCACCAGGCGAGGTTCCAGCCGCCCTGGCCGTTGAAGCCGCCGGTCCAGCTGTTGAACCCGTACGCGAGCGCGAAGCTCAGCATGGGCAGCGAGAAGATCAGGACGACCGCCCCGGCACCGATGATCAGGCTGCCCAGCGAGACCCGCTTGACGTCCCTGCTCAACTGCGCCTTGGCCAGCGCGATCTCATCGTGGATCAGCGCGGACATCTCGCTGGTAGCCGAGGCGACCAACTGCCCCAGGCTGCGGTCGCCGCCATCGGCTGCGCTCATCGCGGGTCTCCCTCTTCAGATCTGGCGTGGCGTTACTTGTCGGTTACGGCCATGTCAGATCATGCCGGACTCTCGTCCTCACCGCTTCCGGCGGGGCTCAGTTCGGCGAGACGGCGGTGCTCGGCGGCCTTCTTCTCGTAGATCGCGGCCATACGGAGGTGGTACGCGGGGTTGTCCTGCTCGTAGATGTCGGGGATGCCGTCGAGGTCGTCGTCGCGCTCCTCGTCCTCGACCATCCTGCGGTACTTGGCGTTGCGGATCTTCAGCAGGACGGTCGCGATGACCGCCGCGATCAGCGAGCCGAGCAGCACGGCCGCCTTGATCTCGTCGGTCATGACGGTGTCGCCCTTGAAGGCGAGTTCGCCGATCAGGAGCGAGACGGTGAAGCCGATGCCGGCGAGCGAGGCCACCGCGAACACATCGGGCCAGGACAGGTCCTCGCTGAGTTCCGCCCGGGTGAAGCGCGCCGCGAGCCACGTACCGCCGAAGATGCCGACGGTCTTGCCGACCACAAGACCGAGCACCACACCGAGCGTCTCGGGCTGCGTGAACACATCCGTGATCGCCTTGCCGGAGACCGAGACTCCCGCGCTGAACAGGGCGAACAGCGGGACGGCGAGTCCGGCCGACACGGGTCGTACGAGGTGCTCGATGTGCTCGCCGGGGGAGTGCTGCTCGTCGTCCTTGCGGGTGCAGCGCAGCATCAGGCCCATCGCGACACCGGCGATGGTGGCGTGCACGCCGCTGTTGTACATCAGGCCCCAGATCACCAGGGCGAGCGGCACGTAGATGTACCAGCCGCGCACCCCCTTGCGCAGCAGCAGCCAGAAGATGACGAGGCCGACGACGGCGCCGCCGAGGGCCGCGAAGTTGAGGCTGTCGGTGAAGAAGACCGCGATGATCATGATCGCGAAGAGGTCGTCGACCACGGCGAGCGTGAGCAGGAACGCGCGCAGCGCGGACGGCAGCGAGGTGCCGATCACGGCGAGCACGGCGAGTGCGAACGCGATGTCCGTGGCGGTCGGCACCGCCCAGCCCTTGGCCGAACCGTCCCCGACGACATTCGTCAGGACGTAGACGAGCGCGGGCACCGCCATGCCGCAGAGCGCGGCGACGACCGGCAGGATCGCGGCCTTCGGATCGCGCAGATCACCGGCGACCAGTTCGCGCTTGAGCTCGACACCGGCGACGAAGAAGAAGACGGCGAGCAGTCCGTCGGCCGCCCAGTGCTGGATGGAGAGGTCGAGGCCGAGCGCGGAGGGGCCGATGTGGAAGTCGCGCACGGAGGCGTAACTGTCGCTCAGCGGGGTGTTCGCCCAGATCAGCGCCACGATCGCGGCGACCAGCAGCAGCACGCCGCCGACGGTCTCGGTCCGCAGTGCGTCCGCTACGAAGGAGCGCTCGGGCAGGGAGAGCCGGCCGAGGGCCTTCGGGTTGTTCTTGCTGGGCGCGGCCACGGGAGGACCTCCTGGTCGGTACGGCAACGACGGATCGCTGAAGCAGTCGCCGACCAGACTTCCCGGCACACCCTGTGTTCTTATCGCGCTCTTTACGCGGTCTCTACGTTACAGGGCGGCCGCAAGGACAAATCTGGTGATCGTTACTTTACGCACGAAAAAGGCACCCGGCGCGCTGCCAGGTGCCCCTCTCGTGCGTACGGGAACGGGGTCAGTCCTCCGAACCCGCCGAGGGCAGCTTGGACTGGATCAGCGACATGACCGAGGAGTCGGCCAGCGTCGTGACGTCACCGACGGCCCGGTTCTCCGCGACGTCCCGCAGGAGGCGGCGCATGATCTTGCCGGAGCGGGTCTTCGGCAGCTCGGCCACCGGCAGGATCCGCTGGGGCTTGGCGATCGGACCGAGCGTGGCACCCACGTGGTTTCGCAGCTCGCCGACCAGGTCGGCGCTCTCCGCCGCGCCGCCGCGCAGGATCACGAAGGCCACGATCGCCTGTCCGGTGGTCTCGTCGGCCGCGCCCACGACGGCAGCCTCGGCGACCGACGGGTGCGAGACGAGCGCGGACTCGACCTCGGTGGTGGAGATGTTGTGCCCGGACACCAGCATCACGTCGTCGACCCGGCCGAGCAGCCAGATGTCGCCGTCGTCGTCCTTCTTGGCACCGTCACCGGCGAAGTACTTGCCCTCGAAACGCGACCAGTACGTGTCGATGAAGCGCTGGTCGTCGCCCCAGATGGTGCGCAGCATCGACGGCCACGGTTCGGTCAGGACCAGGTAGCCGCCACCGCCGTTCGGGACCTCGCCCGCCTCGTCGTCCACGACGGTCGCCGAGATGCCCGGCAGTGGGGTCTGCGCGGAGCCCGGCTTGGTCTCGGTGACGCCCGGCAGCGGCGAGATCATCATGGCGCCGGTCTCGGTCTGCCACCAGGTGTCCACGATCGGGCAGTTGTCGCCGCCGATGTGCTTGCGGTACCAGATCCAGGCCTCGGGGTTGATCGGCTCACCGACCGAACCGAGGATCCGCAGCGAGCTCAGATCGAACTTCGCGGGGATGTCGTCGCCCCACTTCATGAACGTCCGGATCGCGGTCGGCGCGGTGTAGAGGATCGTGACGCCGTACTTCTGCACGATCTCCCAGAAGCGGCCCTGGTGGGGGGTGTCCGGGGTGCCCTCGTACATGACCTGCGTGGCGCCGTTCGCGAGCGGCCCGTAGACGATGTACGAGTGGCCGGTCACCCAGCCGACGTCGGCGGTGCACCAGTAGACGTCGGTCTCGGGCTTGAGGTCGAAGACCGCGTGATGCGTGTACGCGGCCTGCGTGAGGTAGCCGCCGGAGGTGTGCAGGATGCCCTTCGGCTTCCCCGTCGTCCCCGAGGTGTAGAGGATGAACAGCGGGTGCTCGGCGTCGAAGGCCTCGGGGGTGTGCTCGGTGGACTGGCCGCCGACCAGCTCGTGCCACCACACGTCACGGCCCTCGGTCCAGGCGATGTCCTCCTGGCCGGTGCGGCGCACGACGAGGACGTGCTCGACGTTGGCCGTGTCGGGCAGCTTCTCGATGGCCGCGTCCACCGCCGGCTTCAGCGCGGAGGGCTTGCCACGGCGGTAGCCGCCGTCGGAGGTGATGACGACCTTGGCGTCCGCGTCCTGGATCCGGGTCGCGAGCGCGTCGGCCGAGAAACCGCCGAAGACCACCGAGTGCGCGGCGCCGACGCGGGCACAGGCCAGCATCGCGACGGCGGTCTCCGGGATCATCGGCATGTAGATGGCGACGCGGTCGCCGGCCCGGACGCCGAGGGACGTCAGCGCGTTGGCGGCCTGGGAGACCTCGTCCTTGAGCTCGGCGTAGGTGATCGCGCGGCTGTCGCCCGGCTCGCCCTCGAAGTGGATGGCGACGCGGTCGCCGTTGCCCGCCTCGACGTGCCGGTCCACGCAGTTGTACGCCACGTTCAGGCTGCCGTCCGCGAACCACTTCGCGAAGGGCGGGTTCGACCAGTCGAGCGTCTCGGTGGGCTCGTTCGCCCAGGTCAGCCGACGGGCCTGCTCGGCCCAGAAACCGAGCCGGTCGGCCTTGGCCCGCTCGTACGCCTCCGCGGTGACGTTGGCGTGCGCGGCCAGGTCGGCGGGCGGCGCGAACCTGCGCTCTTCCTTGAGCAGGTTGGCCAAGGATTCGTTGCTCACGACAGCTCCCTTTCCCAGGGTGGGTGTCCGTTGTGTCCCAGGCCACAGCTCATCAGACGGACCCTGCCGGTGACAAGGGCCTACGGCTGATTGGTTTAGACCTGTTGAGGGTGTGGCGCGGAGGGCGGCTCCTCGCACGGCTACGCGGAGGAGCCACACCTTCGCACGGACAGGGGAGGGATTCGGTTCACCCGGCCGTCGTGGGCACGGCCTGCGGCGATGGCGCCTCGACGGCCGCCACGCGGTCGAAGAGCCGCTCGGGCTCGGCGAGCAGATAGGCCTGCGCCTCACCCACGTGGAAGTACATGCCGTGCAGCTCCAGGCGGCCCTCGGCGATCCCGCGGGCCACCGCCGGATGCTCCCGCAGATGCGCCAGCTGCTGCACCACATTGGTCAGGCACAGCTGCTCCACCGCGTCGGCCGGCTGCCGCCCCGCGAGCCGCGCCCAGGCGTGCTCGGCGCCCGCCATCCGCTCCAGACTCGGCCGCCCGTGCCGCAGCCAGCGCCGCAGCGGTGAATCGGCCGGACCGGGCGGCGCGTTGAGCAGCGCCTGCATCGCCCCGCAGCCGGAGTGCCCGCACACGGTGATCGACTGCACCTCCAGTACGTCCACGGCGTACTCGATCGCCGCCGCCACCGAGTCGTCCCCGCTCTCGGCGCCGGGCAGCGGCACGAGATTGCCCACGTTCCGTACGACGAAGAGGTCGCCCGGGCCGCTCGACGTGATCATCGACGTGACGAGCCGGGAGTCCGCGCAGGTCAGGAAGAGCTGCTGGGGCCGCTGCCCCTCCCGTGCGAGCCGCGCCAGCTCACTGCGCACCAGCGGCGCCGTATTGCGCTGGAACGCGCTGATCCCGCTGGCCAGTTGACGCGTGCCCTGCAGCTCGGTCCGCTCCGGGGCGCAGCTGTGGTTGCGCCACGGGGTCCAGGGCCCGCAGCACGAGTGCTCCTCGGCCACGCCCCGCTTCCCCTTGCCGTGCGTGGGCGCGGTCAGCGGCCCGGAACGCCCCGTCAGCTCGGACTTCCCGCCGCGCGCGGTGTGCGAGTCCTGCCAGTCCTGCAGGGTCTCGTACGCGGCGTGGTCCATGAACGAGCCGTCCAGCTCGACCACGGCGTCCGTCCCGTGCGGCACCTGGTGCAGCGCACGGCTCAGGCGCGGCACGGCGAGGAACGTCAACTGCCCGCGCACCCGCACATGATGGACGCCTTCCCGCTCCTCGTGCGTGATCCTCGTACGGGCCAGCCGGTGCAGCGCGACGCCGACGGCGACCGCGACGCCGATGGCCACCCCTTCGAGCACCCCGAGGAAGACGACCCCGACCGTCGTCACCGCGTACACCAGCACCTCGCGATGCCGGGTGACCGTGCGGATGTGGTTGATCGAGACCATCTGCACCCCGATCGCCATCACCAGCGCGGCGAGCGCGGCCAGCGGGATCAGATCGAGCACGGGCACGAGCAGCAGCGCCGCGATGATCACCCAGAGCCCGTGCAGCATCGCGGAGTTGCGGCTCACCGCGCCCGCCCGCACGTTCGCCGTGCTGCGCACCGCGACGCCGGTGACGGGCAGCCCGCCGAGCGCGCCGGAGGCGATGTTCGCCAGGCCCTGCCCGCGCAGCTCCTTGTCGAGGTCGGCCCGCGGCACCGGCATCGCGTCCCGCCGCGAGGAGGCCAGCTTGTCGGTGGCGACCGCGGAGAGCAGCGACTCGACGCTGCCGACGAGCGTGATCGTCAGGACGGCGGCGATCAGCCCGAGCACGGGCCCTTCGGGCAGTCCGACGAGCGCGTGATTGCTCCACGAGGGCAGATCGACCCGCGGCAGGCTGAGCCCGGCGAACGCGGCCACGGCGGTCGCGGCCGCGACGGCGGCCAGCGCGGCGGGCACCTTGCGGAGCAGCTCACCGGCCCGCGTGGGGATCCGCGGCCAGGCGATCAGGACCACGAGCGTGATCGCGCTCATGGACAGCGCCGCCGGATGCAGATCGGCCAACTGCCGCGGCAGGTCTCGTACGTTGTCGACCACGGAACTGTGCGGCGACCCGCCGAGCACGATGTGCAGCTGGGCCACGGCGATGGTGATGCCGATACCGGCCAGCATGCCGTGCACGATCGCGGGGCTGACGGCCAGCGCCGACCGGGCCACGCGCAGATACGCCAGGCCCAGCTGCGCCAGACCGGCCATCACGGTGATGGCGCAGGTGGTGCGCCAGCCGTACTGCTGGATCAAGTCGGCGGTGACCACGGTGAGTCCGGCGGCAGGACCGGACACCTGCAGGGGCGAGCCGCCGAAGCGGCCGGCCACGAGACCGCCGATGGCGGCGGCCACCAGACCCGCCTGGAGCGGGGCGCCGGTGGCGAGTGCGATGCCCAGGGACAGTGGCAGCGCGATCAGGAAGACGGAGATCGAGGCGGACACATCGGCGCCCGCGAGGTGGAAACGGCGGCGGGCGCCGTGGGGGCGGCTGGGGACGTCGGCAGGCATGGATTCCCGTCTCCTCCGGGGCTACGCGGTCGCTGGGAACCCCCGGTGCATGGAGCGGGGGCGGGCGCGGCCGTGGGTCACGGCGTACTGCGGCGGGACTTCTCTCAACTCTCGGTAAACGGATCGTAATGGAGAGTAAAGGGTTCGACCGTACTTTCGGTGCAAATGGGCTAATCCTTAACTCTCTTCAGTGAATGGTGTGATTCATCGGCTTGTCGTACCAAAACGGAGCAATCTGCATGCGACCTTGGCCGCGCCCCAACCCCGATCACCCCGAGATCCGAAGGAAGAGGTGGGCGCATGGCCGCCACCAAGAGGCTCGCCGCGGGTCTGGCCGCGACCACGGCACTCGTCGTGGCGCTGGCCGGCTGCTCGAGCGGAGAGTCCGGCACCGGCGAAGGCGCGAAGAAGAAGGGGGCCGCGGGCGCGCAGAACGCCCCGAAGGTCCCCGCCCCGGGCAGCGTCAACCGCCTGATCGGCGACGGCTCGACCGCGTACACCGGAAGCCAGCCGCACCTGCCCAAGCCGAAGCGCCTCAAGCCGGGCCAGAAGCCCCCGCAGTTCGTGGTCTTCTCCTGGGACGGCGCGGGCGAGGACAGCCAGAAGCTCTTCTCGCACTTCCGCAAGGTCGCCAAGGCCAACGACGCCACCATGACCTACTTCCTCAGCGGCGTGTATCTCCTCCCGGAGGAAAAGAAGGAGCTGTACGAGCCGCCGCAGCACGCGGCAGGCCGCTCGGACATCGGCTTCGGTGACGCCCAGGGGATCAAGGACACCGTGGAGCAGCTGCGCGGCGCCTGGCTCGAGGGCAACGAGATCGGCACCCACTTCAACGGTCACTTCTGCGGCAAGGGCGGCGGTGTCGGCGAGTGGTCGGTCGAGGAGTGGAAGCACGAGATCGCGGAGGCCAAGTCCTTCGTGAAGGCGTGGAAGACCAACTCCGGTGCCACGAAGGCCTCCCCGCTCCCGTTCGACTACGACAAGGAGCTGATCGGCGCCCGCACCCCCTGCCTGGAAGGGCAGAAGAACTTCACCCGCGCGGCACGCGAGCTCGGCTTCCGCTATGACACCAGCGGCGTCAACGACCAGGTCTGGCCCAAGAAGAAGCAGGGCCTGTGGGACCTGTCGATGCAGCTGGTCCCCGTACCCGGCCGCGCCTTCGAGACGCTGACCATGGACTACAACTTCATGGTCAACCAGTCCGGCACGACCACGCAGGGCGACCCGTCCAAGCACGAGTACTGGGGCGACCAGATGCGTGACGGTCTGCTGGCGGGCTTCGACCGCGCGTACAACGGCAACCGGGCGCCGCTGATCATCGGCAACCACTTCGAATCCTGGAACGGCGGCGCCTACATGCGCGCCATCGAGGAGACGATCGAGAGCGTCTGCACGAAGCGCGATGTCCGCTGTGTCTCCTTCCGTCAGTTGGCGGACTGGCTGGACGCACAGGACCCGAAGGTCCTGCAGAAGATGACGAAACTGAAGGTGGGCCAGGCGCCGGCGCAGGGCTGGGCGGCCTTCCTGTCCGGACAGCAGCCCGCCCCGGCCCCGAAGGGCGTGCCGGGCGCGCCGGCGGCGAAGCCGGCGCAGGACCACGGCTCAGCTCACTGACAGCACGGCCCGCTCGTCGAGGACGAAGCCGGGGTCGATCTGGTCCGCCAGGTCGGCCCCGGCTTTCGCATTGCCCCAACTCGCCGCGTTCTTGCGGTGGAAGTGCACCATCTGGCGCATGTGCCGCGCCCAGTCCCGACGCTCGTACGCAGCGTCGGCGACCGTGCGCATCGTCTCGAGCGCCTCCCGGTTGGGTGCTTCGAGGAGCTCGAACCGGGGCGGCCGGCCCTTCTCCATCGCGCGCACCCAGTCCGAGTGGCCCACGGTCACCAATAGGTCGTCGCCAACTTCCTCCCGTAGAAAATCGATGTCGTCCTGTCCCTGCACCTTGTTGCCCACGACCTTGAGGGCGACGTCGAAGTCGCGGGCGTACTCCTTGTACTGCCGGTAGACCGAGATGCCCTTGCGGGTGGGCTCCGCGATCAGGAACGTCATGTCGAAGCGGGTGAACATGCCGGAGGCGAAGGAGTCGGAACCGGCCGTCATGTCGACGACCAGGAACTCGTCGCGGGCGTCGACGAGATGGTTGAGACAGAGCTCCACCGCCCCGACCTTCGAGTGGTAGCAGGCGACGCCGAGATCGGATTCGGTGAAAGGCCCTGTGACCATCAAACGGACCGCTCCGCCGTCGAGTTCCAGCTCGCGCGAGCAGTTTTCGTAGACCGGGTTGTCCTCGCGGATCCGCAGCAGACGCGAGCCCTCACCGGGCGGCGTCGTCTTGATCATCGTCTCGGCCGAGGCGATCCGCGGGTTGCTGCCGCGCAGATAGTCCTTGATGAGCGGCAGCTGCGCGCCCATCGCGGGCAGCGCGGCGGCCGTGTCCTCGTCGAGCCCCAGCGCGGCGGCGAGGTGCTGGTTGATGTCGGCGTCGACGGCGATGACCGGGGCGCCGGTGGTGGCGAGATGGCGGATGAAGAGAGAGGACAGCGTGGTCTTCCCGCTGCCGCCCTTCCCAACGAAAGCAATTTTCATGTTCACCAAGCGTAGTCGGATGAATGCACTGCGCATTGGTGTCGCGTGAAGAAGACCACTCCTTCGTGGAGTGCGGGGCTTTGCTGCGTACTGTCTTACTCATGAGTACTGCCGATCCGCTCGCCACCCTCGGCGACCTGCCCACCGTCGCCGACTCCGTGGCCTCCGTACGCAAGGCCGTGGACCAGGTCTACGGGCACCGGGTCATGCGCCGGCGCAGCACCGAGATCACCTCCGAGGCGGCGCTGCGCGGTGCGCGCGGTTCGGCCGCGCTGGCCGGTGCGGACTGGGCGCTCGAGGAGGTCCGGCGGCGCAGCGACTTCAGCGGCGACGACGAGGCGCGTGCGGTCGGCGCGGCGCTGCGGCTGACGGCCGAGGCGGGTCAACTCCTCTCCATCTGGCGCCAGTCACCGCTGCGCGTCCTGGCCCGGCTGCACCTGGTGGCCGCGGGTGTGCAGGATGAGACGGTCGGGCGTCCGCGCCAGAAGGGCGAGCCGGTCGACGAGTCGCTCGTCGAACTCCCGCTGCCCGATGCGGACGAGGTGGCCGGCCGGCTCGACGGTCTGGCGCAGCTGATCATCAAGGGCAGTTCGGCGCCGGCGATCGTCACGGCGGCCGTCGTGCACGGCGAGCTCCTGGCGCTGCGTCCGTTCGGCGCACACAACGGTCTGGTGGCGCGGGCGGCGGAGCGGATCGTACTGATCGGCAGCGGGCTCGACCCGAAGTCGGTCTGCCCGGCCGAGGTGGGACACGCGGAGCTGGGGCGGGCCGCGTACGTGGCAGCGCTCGAGGGGTACGTGTCGGGGACGCCGGAGGGGATGGCGGCCTGGATCGGGCACTGCGCCAAGGCGGTTGGGCTGGGTGCGCGCGAGTCGACCGCGGTGTGCGAGGCGCTTCAGCGGGGGGCGGCCTGAGGGGCGGCGTGGCCTGAGGGTCGCGGTGGCCTGAGCCTCAGGGCTGGGGTTTCGGCGCCCGGGCCGGCTTGAAAGTCCCCTGAACAGGGTTGCGGCGGTACCGGAATCGGTACCGCCGCTGGCATGTCCGCCCAGTTACCAAGCGTCCTCGATATTTGCCCATCAGGTCGGGGAACTTTGCCCGTTGCCTGGTGCGGCTGGCCCGTAATCGACGGGTCGACGTCGCGTGGGTGCTCGGCTTCCATGCTCGGTCCGTGGGGCCTTGGTTGCGTTAAAGGTGATCCTCTCGGATGTCCTTGGTCTCGCGGGCCGTTGAGTCCTTTGTACTCCTGTACCGGGGGAAGCGGAACCCCTGAGCGCACTTCTTTACTTTTAGGTTCAAACAGGTGCGAAACGGGCGCCTGTGTGCTGTGTGACGACGGTGCAGGTCAGCCCGGGCTCAAGTGGCGAGGGCGCGGCGCTTGCTCGCGTACCAGACGAGCCCCGCGGTGGCCGCCGCCGCACCGACCGCGGCCGCCGCGACGAGCGCCGGGCGCGGCGGAACGGTCAGCCGACCCACGCGCTGCTTGAGCCGGACGGGCCGGTGGAAGTCGAGAATCGGCCAGTCGCGCGCGAGCGCTTCGCGCCGCAGGGCGCGGTCGGGGTTGACCGCGTAAGGGTGGCCGACCGATTCGAGCATCGGCAGATCGGTGGCCGAGTCGCTGTACGCGTAGCACCGTTCGAGGTCGTACCCCTCGGACGCGGCGAGCTCGCGTACGGCCTCCGCCTTCGTCGGCCCGTACGCGTAGTACTCGATCTCGCCGGTGAAGCAGCCGTCGTCGCCGACCACCATCCGCGTCGCCACCACACGGTCCGCGCCGAGCATCTCGCCGATCGGCTCGACGACCTCGGCGCCCGACGTGGACACGATGACGACGTCGCGCCCGGCGAGGTGGTGCTCCTCGATGAGCGAGGCGGCCTCGTCGTAGATGATCGGGTCGATCAGATCGTGCAGCGTCTCGGCGACGATCTCCTTGACCTGCTGCTGGTTCCAGCCCTTGCACAGCGCGGAGAGGTACTCGCGCATGCGCTCCATCTGGTCGTGGTCGGCGCCGCCCGCGAGGAAGATGAACTGGGTATACGCAGTCCTCAGCACCGCTCGGCGGTTGATCAGCCCGCCCTGGTAGAAGGACTTGCTGAACGTGAGCGTGCTCGACTTCGCAATGACCGTCTTGTCCAGGTCGAAGAAGGCGGCTGTGCGGGGCAGCGAGTGGTTATCCACGGGTCGAGCATAGGCGCCCACCATTCGGCGTAAGCTGGGGCGCGTGGGTTTGCCTGAGAAGGCTCTCGGGTACACCATGGAAGTCACGGATCGTTCGCGACCGTGCTAACCCGGTCCGGCTCCTCCCCCCCCGAGTCGGCCGTGGGGACGACCCCCGCTCTCCCCCCCGGCGGGGGTCGTCGCATGTCCGGGCCCGGTTCGGGCCCCTTTTTCTTTGTCTTCTCGCGCCGCGCGACCCCTTCCCGCGCCGAGCCGGCGCCTTCCTCCGCACGGTGAGACTCGTGACGGTGCGTAGCGGTTGCGCTGCGCTGCGGAAGTCGTGGAGAACTCACCGCTTCGGGTGATGGAGTTATTCACAACGCTTCGGTTGTCCACAGATTTCGACCAAGATCCACATCATTTTCCGGCTCGGCTCATCGTGATTCCTGCTTGCGAACTTCGCGGCCATTCACGTTGTTCGCAGCGCATACGGACGTTCGACGTCGGACGTCCCGTGGGGCACGACGGACGGAAGAGGTGGGGACATGGCGGAAGCCATTGCGGAAGGCAGGCCGGCCGAAGGGAAGCGGCGCGGGCCTTTGATCGTGACGGAGGACGCCCAGCTGCTCGACGACCTGCTGCGGCTGTGCGCCGCGGCGGGCGCGCGCGCCGAGGTGCATCACGGTGTGCCCGAGCGCAGGGACAGCTGGGAGAGCGCTCCCCTTGTATTGGTGGGGGACGACGCGGCCCGCCGGGTGCGCGGTGCCACGCGGAGGCGGGGCGTCTGTCTGGTGGGCCGGGATCAGGACGATCCCGGGGTGTGGCAGCGGGCTGTGGAGATCGGCGCCGACCATGTGCTGCGGCTGCCCGATGCCGAGCAGTGGATCGTCGACCGGATCGCCGATGTCGTCGAAGGAGTGGGGCGCCCCGCGCTGACCGTCGGGGTGATGGGCGGCCGCGGTGGGGCCGGTGCCTCTACTTTGGCGTGCGCTCTGGCGGTGTCCGCGGCGCGGGCGGGGCGGCGCACCATGCTGATCGACGGTGATCCACTGGGCGGCGGGCTCGATGTGCTGCTCGGAGGCGAATCGGCGCAGGGTCTGCGCTGGCCCGCGTTCGCGCAGTCGCGGGGGCGGCTGGGGAGCGCGGCGCTGGAGGAGTCGCTGCCGGAGCTCAGTTCCTTACGTGTCCTCAGCTGGGACCGCGGCGACATGCTGCGGATCCCGCCCGAGGCGATGCGCGCGGTGCTCGCGGCGGCGCGCAGACGGGGCGGCGTGGTCGTCGTCGATCTGCCGCGGCGCGTCGACGAGGGCGTGGCCGAGGCGCTGCAGCAGTTGGATCTCGGGCTCATGGTCGTGCCGGCCGAGCTGCGGGCGCTGGCCGCGGCGGAACGGGTGGCGTCGGCCGCACGCATGGTCCTCAAGGACCTCCGGGCGGTGGTCCGCGGGCCGTTCACCGGCGGGCTCGGCGCGGAGGAGATGGCGCGGATGCTCGACCTTCCGCTGGTCGGCGAACTGCCGCTGGACGCTCATGTGGTGAACGGCGGCACACCGGCGGCCGAGCCGAAGGAACCGTTGGCACGGTTCTGCTCCTCCTTCTGGGAGCGCGTACCCGTGGAGGGGGCGTCATGAGCGGGGCGCTGCTCGACGGCGTACGGCAATGGCTCGCCGAATCGGGGGCGGAGGCGACCCCGGCGCGTGTCGCGCAGGCGCTGCGCGAGCAGGGGAAGGTACTCGGCGACAGCGAACTGCTCGGTGTCGTGGGCGAACTGCGCTCCCAGCTGGTGGGCGCCGGGCCCTTGGAGCCGCTGCTCGCGGACCCGCGGGTGACGGATGTGCTGGTCTCCGCGCCCGACCGGGTGTGGGTGGACCGCGGCAGCGGACTGGAGCTCACGCCGGTGACGTTCACCGACGCGCAGGCCGTACGGCAGCTCGCCCAGCGGCTTGCCGCGGTGGCGGGGCGGCGGTTGGACGATGCGCGGCCCTGGGTGGACGCGCGGCTCCCCGACGGCACACGGCTGCATGCCGTTCTGCCACCGGTGGCCGTCGGGTCGGCCTGCCTGTCGCTGCGCGTGGTGCGGGCCAGGGCGTTCTCGCTCACCGAACTGGCGGCCGCCGGGACGGTGCCGCCCGGGGGCGACCGGGTGCTGCGGGCGCTGATCGAGGCGCGGGCGTCGTTCCTGATCAGCGGCGGGACTGGCTCCGGCAAGACGACGCTCCTGGCCGCGTTGCTCGGGCTGCCGGGGCCGGGGGAGCGGATCGTGCTGGCGGAGGATTCGGCCGAGTTGAGGCCCGATCACCCCCATGTCGTACGGCTGGAGTGCCGGGTCGCGAACCAGGAAGGCGCGGGCCGGGTCACCCTGGAGGACCTGGTGCGGCAGGCGCTGCGGATGCGTCCCGACCGGCTCGTGGTGGGTGAGGTGCGCGGGGCGGAGGTCGTGCACCTGCTCGCCGCGCTCAACACCGGACACGCGGGGTGCGGGACCGTCCATGCCAACGCGGCCGCCGATGTGCCCGCGCGCCTCGAAGCGCTCGGCACGGCGGCGGGGCTCGATCGGGCGGCACTCCATAGTCAGCTCGCTGCGGCCTTGTCCGTAGTGCTCCATCTCGTACGGGACCGGGGCGGGCGGCGCCGGATCGCGGAGGTACACGTCCTGGAGCGGGACGCGGCGGGGCTGGTGCGGACGGTGCCGGCGCTGCGGTGGGGCGAGCGGGCGTTCGTCTACGACCAGGGCTGGGAGCGGCTGCGGGCGCTGATCGGCGGTGAGCCGTGAGCGAGGTGCCGGTGATGTGGGGGACGCCCGCGTATGCGGCGGCGTTCTGTGCGGGGGCAGCGGTGTGGCTGGCGGCGGCGCAGGAGAGCGGACTGCGGCGGGCCCGAGGGCTGGTCGCGGTCGGGGCACTGGAGCCCGTGGTGATGCCTCCGTGGGAGCGGTGGTGGGCCTGGGTGCGGGTGCGGGCTCGGCCCGAGTGGTGGTGCGTGGCCGCGGGGGCGGCGGTGGGGCTGGCCGGGAGGTCCGTACTGCCGTTGGTGCTCGGCGGGTTGGCGGTGCCGGTCGTCGCGCGTGTACTGCGGCGACGACAGGCGGCGAAGGAGCGGGCGGCGCGGGCCGAGCAGGTGATCGCGTTCTGTGCGGCGCTGGGGTCGGAGGTGCGGGCCGGGCGGCAGCCCGCGGATGCCCTCGCCATGGCGGCTCGGGACACCGGCGGGCTCGGGGCCGGGGCGGCCGACGCGGCGGTCCTGGCGGCCGCGCGCTTCGGAGGGGATGTGCCGGGTTCCCTGCGGGAGGTGGCGCGTGCGCCCGGTTCCGAGGGGCTCGGTGGGCTCGCGGCCTGCTGGCAGGTCGCCGTCGACAGCGGGGCGGGGCTGGCCGAAGGGCTCGACCGGCTGGAGGGAGCGCTGCGGGCGCGGCGTGACCAACAGGCCGACCTGCAGACCAAGTTGGCACCCGCGCGGGCGACCGCGGTGATGCTCGCGGTCCTGCCGGTGCTGGGCCTCCTGATGGGCACCGCACTGGGCGCCGACCCGCTGGGCGTACTGCTGCACACACCGGCCGGGATCGGCTGCCTGGTCGTGGGCGGGGCGCTCGAAACGGCCGGGCTGTGGTGGACGGGACGCATTGTGCGGCGGGCCGAAGGGGCGACGCACGGAAAGGCGAAGGAGGGGGACCGGTGAGCGGGGAAGTTGTCCACAGGCTGGGGGTGGTGCTGTGCGTGGCGCTCCTCGCGGTGGTGGTCAGCACGGAACTGGCCGGGCGGCGTGAACGAGCCCTGCGGAAACGGGCCGGCCTGCTGCTGAAGACCGAGCCACGGGTCCGGCGGCGTGCGGCGCTTGACCCTGCGCGCAAGGCGGCGGTCAGGCGGTGGGGACCGGTGGCCTGCGCTGCGTGTCTCGCGTATGCCGTCGTCGGGGGCGTGGGTGGGCTGGTGGCCGGCGTCGTGGCAGCGGGCGGTGTGTGGTGGTGGGGGCATCGGCGGGCCGCTCCGGGTACGGGTGTGGGTTCTGTGGAGGCCGAGGACGGGGGCGAGGAGGCGCGGCGCCAGTTGCCGCTCGCAGCCGATCTGTTGGCGGCGTGCATCGCCGCCGGTGCGGGGCCGGCTGAGGCGGCCGGAGCGGTGGGGGAGTCGATCGGCGGGCCGGTCGGGGAGCGGCTGGCCGGGGTGGCCACCGAGTTGAGGCTCGGGGGTGAACCCGAGCGTTGTTGGGGGCGGTTGGCCTCGATACCCGAGGCGGGAGCGCTGGCCCGCTGTCTGCAGCGGGCCTGGAACTCCGGAGCCCCGGCGGCCGAACAGGTGGCACGGGTGGCATCGGACTGCCGCGACCGCGCGGCTCGGGCATCCGTGACACGGGCACACCGCGCGGCCGTCGCGGTGACAGCTCCTGTGGGGCTGTGTTTCCTGCCCGCGTTCCTGGTGCTGGGGGTCGTGCCTGTGGTGGTGGGGCTTGCGGGAGAGATCTTGCGGGGGGTGTGAAGGGGGCTGTGGCCAGGCGGGCGTTGGGGGCTGGGAGGTCGCTGCGGGTTGGCGGGTGTTGGAGCTGGGGCGTCGCTGTGGGGTGGCGGGCCATGCGGGCAGGGACGTCGCTGTGGAGTGGCGGGCGTCGGAGATCAGGAGGCCGCTGGGGTCAGCGGTTGGCGGGGCCGCTGGGGTCAGTGGCTGTCGGAAGTCAGTGGGCCGGGAGGCCTGTTTCTACGGGGAGTTGTCATGCAGTTCTGTGGGTCGGTCAGGTGGGGAAGGTCCGCTCGCAGCGGAGGGTCGCTGTGGGGTGCGGTGCGTCGGGCCTGGCGTGCGCGGCTCGTCCGGATGCGGCGTGCGGATGCCGGGATGACCACGTCGGAGTACGCGCTGGGCACCGTGGCGGCCTGTGCGTTCGCCGCGGTGCTCTACCGGGTGGTGACCTCGGGCGCGGTCAAGGACCTGCTCGAAGGGATCATCGAGAAGGCGCTCGGTGGCCAGTTCTGAGCGGCGCCGCGACGCCGGGTTCGTGACGGCCGAGGCGGCCTGCACCCTGCCCGTGCTCCTGCTCGTCGGAGTCGCGCTGCTCTGGGCGCTGATGAGCGCTGCCGCCCAGATCCAGTGCGTGGATGCCGCGAGGGCGGGCGCCAGGGCAGCGGCCCGTCAGGAGCCGGCGGGCGCGACGGTACGGGTCGCCCGTGAGGCCGCGCCGGACGGAGCGGAGGTCGCCGTCAGCAGGGAGGGCGACCTCGTACGGGTCACGGTCACGGCCACGTCCCCCGGTCCGGACGCGATGTCGCTGTCGCTGCGGGCGTCCGCGGTGGCGCTGGCCGAGGAGACGGTGGGGGTGGAGGAGTGAGGCGGCGAGCGTGGCGGCGAGCAAGGTGGGGAGCGACGTGGAGCGGCTGGGCGTGGCGTGCGTGGCATGCGTCGTGGGCGCGTTGCGGGCGGAGGTGGGTGGCGTGCGGTGAGCGGGGGCGTTCGGCGTCCGGTGAGCACGGAGGGCGGGTGGCCGGCGAGCACGGGCAGCGGGTGGCCGGTGACCGAGGCTCGGCGACCGTCTGGGTGGTCGCGCTGATCGCGGCGCTGGGTCTGGTCGTGGCCGGGCTCTTGCTGGCCGCACAGGCTGTCGTGGACCGGCATCGGGCGGGAGCCGCAGCCGACCTGGCGGCGCTGGCCGCGGCCGATCACGCTCTACGCGGGGCGGAGGACGCGTGCACGCAGGCATCGCGGGTGGCGCGGGCGCAGGAGACGGCGGTGGTCCGGTGCGCGGTGCAGGGGGAGATCGCGGAGGTGACGGTTCGGGCGGGGACGGGCCCCTTGGAGTCGACGGTGCGCTCGCGCGCCGGGCCTGCCGGGCCTGCCGGGCCCGCTGGGCCTGCCGGGCCCGCTGGGCCTGCCGGGCCCGCTGGGCCTGCCGGGCCCGCTGGGCCTCCCGGGCCCGCCGCGGTGCAGGTCCCGGTCGCCGGCTAGCGCGGCGGTCCTGCGGGAGCGGGTCGGGCTCAGCTCTCGGTGTCCGAAGCGCCCTTCGTGTCACAAGGGCTCTCCCCGGCCGGGGCGTCCTTCACTTCCAGCAGGCTCTCCGCGTCCGAAGCACCCTCCGGCTCCAAGGCCGTCTCCGCCCCCGGAGCCCCCTTCAAAAGCTCTGTCAGCAACCGCACCGCCCCCCGCTTGTGCAACGGGTCGTTGCCGTTGCCGCACTTGGGGGACTGGACGCAGGAGGGGCAGCCTGCCTCGCACTCGCAGGAGGCGATGGCGGCGCGGGTGGCCGTCAGCCACTCGCGGGCCGTGTGGAAGGCGCGTTCCGCGAAGCCGGCGCCGCCCGGGTGGCCGTCGTAGACGAAGACGGTCGGCAGCAGCGTGTCCGGGTGGAGGGGGATGGAGACGCCGCCGATGTCCCAGCGGTCGCAGGTGGCGAAGAGCGGCAGCATGCCGATCGAGGCGTGCTCGGCGGCGTGCAAAGCGCCGCCGAGGATCTCGGGGTTGATGCGGGCGGCGTCGAGCTGGTCCTCGGTGACCGTCCACCACACGGCACGCGTACGCAGGGTGCGCGGCGGAAGGTCCAGCTTCTGCTCGCCGAGTACCTCGCCGGTGATGAGCCGGCGGCGGAGGAAGGAGACGACCTGGTTGGTGACTTCGACGGAGCCGTAGCAGAGGCGGCCGTCGCCCCACGGCACCGAGATGTCGGTGTCCAGGACGGAGATGGAGGTGGTGTCGCGCGCGGTGGTCGAGTAGGAGGGGTTGGCCTCTTCGACGAAGGCGACCGAGTCCTCCAGGTCGAGCTCCTTCACCAGGTACGTACGGCCCTGGTGGAGGTGGACCGCGCCTTGGTGGACGGCGGTGTGGGAGGCCGAGGCGTCGACCGTGCCGAGCAGCCGCCCGGTGCCGGCCTCGACGACCTGGACCGGTGAGCCGCCTTCGCCGCGGATGTCGGTGAGGTCGGCGGCGCGCTCGCGGCGCGTCCAGTGCCACGCCTTCGTACGGCGGCGCAGCAGGCCGGCCGACTCCAACTGCGGGAGAAGTTCGGGGACCGTCGGGCCGAAGAGAGTGAAGTCGTCGTCCGTCAGCGGGAGTTCGGCGGCCGCCGCGCAGAGGTGAGGAGCGAGGACGTACGGGTTGTCGGGGTCGAGGACCGTCGACTCGACCGGCTGCCGGAACAGCGCGTCGGGGTGGTGGACGAGGAAGGTGTCCAGGGGATCGTCGCGGGCGACCAGGACGGCCAGGGCGCCCTGGCCCGAGCGGCCTGCCCGGCCCGCCTGCTGCCACAGCGAGGCGCGCGTGCCCGGGTAGCCGGCGATCACGACGGCGTCCAGTCCTGAGATGTCGATGCCGAGTTCGAGGGCGGTGGTGGCGGCGAGGCCGAGGAGCTCGCCGGAGTGGAGGGAGCGTTCCAATGCGCGGCGCTCGTGCGGGAGATAGCCGCCGCGGTAGGCCGCGACCCGGCCGACCAGGGAGCGGTCGACCTCGGCGAGGCGTTCCTGGGCGATGACCGAGATGAGCTCGGCGCCGCGCCGGGAGCGTACGAAGGCGATCGAGCGCTGCCGCTGGAGCGTGAGGTCGGTGAGGAGGTCGGCGGTCTCGGCGGTGGCCGTGCGGCGGACGGGTGCGCCCTTCTCGCCGTGGAGTTCGGTGAGCGGGGGCTCCCACAGGGCGAAGACCAGTTCGCCGCGCGGGGAGGCGTCGTCGGAGACCTCCTTCACGGGGAGGCCGGTGAGGCGTTCGGCAGCTATGGACGGGTCCGCGGCCGTGGCGGAGGCGAGGAGGAACACGGGGTCGGAGCCGTAGCGCGCGCACAGGCGGCGCAGCCGGCGCAGGACCTGGGCGACATGGGAGCCGAAGACGCCGCGGTAGGTGTGGCATTCGTCGATGACGACATAGCGCAGCGCGCGCAGGAAGGAGGACCAGCGGGGGTGGGACGGGAGGATCCCGCGGTGCAGCATGTCCGGGTTGGTGAGGGCGTAGTTGGCGTACTGACGTACCCATTCGCGTTCCTCGACGGGGGTGTCCCCGTCGTAGACCGCGGGCCGGATCGCGTGGCCGAGCGGGGCCGCGAGCTCCTTGACCGCGCGGCACTGGTCGGCGGCCAGGGCCTTCGTCGGGGCGAGGTACAGGGCCGTCGCGCCGCGGCCGTTGGGTGCCTCGGAGCCGTCGAGGAGCGCGGACAGGGTCGGCATCAGGTACGCGAGGGACTTGCCGGAGGCCGTGCCGGTGGCGACGACGACGGACTCGCCGTCCAGGGCGTGCTCCGCGGCGAGTGCCTGGTGGGCCCAGGGGTGCTCGATTCCGGCCGAGTTCAGCGCCGCGATGACCTCCGGACGGACGCGATCAGGCCAGAGGGCATGGCGGCCCTCACGTGGGGGCAAGTGCTCCGTATGGGTGAGACGCGCCGACCGGCTCTCCCCCGAGGCGAGCCGGTCGAGCACCGCGCGCGGAGAACGCCGCCCGGAGGAGCCCGTTCCGGGCTGCTCCTGGCGGTCGTCGAAGCGCCGGTCGGGGCGGTGATTCATGGCCATCGGCACCGAGTGTGTCACTGGCGTGACGGACAATGCTCCCAAGGCGTCGTGCTCGCCTGCCCGTAAGTGATTGAATGCCATCGCGGCCGGCGTCACGCCCCAGTCCTGCCAGTCAGGAGACCAGGGGGCGACCGCCCGATAGCAAGGTGCTGGAGGATCCGTGGACCTGTCCCTGTCGACCCGTACCGTCGGCGATCGTACGGTCGTCGAGGTCGGTGGCGAAATCGATGTGTATACCGCGCCCAAGCTGCGCGAGCAGCTGGTCGAGCTGGTGAATGACGGCAGTTTCCACCTTGTCGTCGACATGGAGGGCGTGGACTTCCTCGACTCCACCGGACTCGGCGTGCTGGTGGGTGGTCTGAAGCGAGTGCGTGCCCATGAGGGTTCGCTGCGCCTGGTGTGCAACCAGGAGCGCATCCTGAAGATCTTCCGTATCACCGGTCTGACCAAGGTGTTCCCCATTCACACCTCGGTCGAGGAAGCGGTGGCTGCCACCGACTGACGACTGCGCGCCGGGCCTGCCGGGCCCGGCGCACAGGAAGCCGGCGGACAGGGAGCCAGGGCACCGGGTCGGCCCGGGCCCGGCCCCCGACAGCACGTATGAACGTACGGAGGGGGATTGATGGCCACCGTTGAACTCCGCTTCAGCGCGCTGCCCGAGCACGTCAGGACCGCCCGCCTGGTGGCGGCCGCGGTCGCGCGCAGGGCCGGGGTCGACGAGGCCGTGCTCGACGAAGTGCGGCTCGCGGTCGGCGAGGCCTGCACCCGTGCCGTAGGACTGCATCAGGCGCATGAGATCGCGGCGCCGGTGCGGGTGGTGCTCGTCGAGGAGGAGAAGCAGTTCTCCATCGAGGTGGGTGACGAGGCGCCGCACGCGGTGGCGTCCGATGCGCCCGCGGCCGGTGCCCCGGGTGCCGAGGCCGATTCCGAAGCCGAGGACGAGATGGGGCTCGCGGTGATCAGCGGCCTCGTCGACGACGTCGAGGTGACCACCGGCGAGTCCGGCGGTCAGATCCGGATGAGCTGGCCGATCAGCGTCGCGCCGGCGCTCAACTGATCGCTGTCGACTTCCCCGAAGGGCCCTGCTGAGCAGGGCCCTTCGGTATTTCCAGATGAATTCCTTGATCCCCGTTGATCGCATTTCCGGGTCGCCGCCCCCTTGTCGATCAAGGGTCAACGCTTTTGAGGCATTACCTCTTTCGATGCCAATCCTGTGGCGCGATCATTTGCTGAGGAGCAAGTGAAGGCCAATTCCGTTTGTCGCCCACTGTTTTGATCAGGATCCGCTCCCTACAATCCGTCCACATCTTGAGCTCAGCACAGGCGTCAAGGAGGACGAATGGCGGGGCTTTCTACCCCTCATCAGTTTGATCAGCCCACAACCTTCGCAGCCGCAGTACTGACCGACGACAACCGAATGATCGTCATGGTCATCGGGGTCGTCGCGCTCGCGGCGCTCGTCGTGGCAGGCGTACTCGTACGCCAAGTTCTCGCGGCAGGCGAGGGCACCGACCGCATGAAGGAGATCGCAGCCGCGGTCCAGGAAGGCGCCAACGCCTATCTGGCACGGCAGTTGCGGACGCTCGGCATTTTCGCCGTGATCGTTTTCTTCCTGCTCATGCTGCTGCCCGCGGACGACTGGAATCAGCGCGCCGGTCGTTCCGTGTTCTTCCTGATCGGCGCGCTCTTCTCCGCCGCCACCGGCTATATCGGCATGTGGCTGGCCGTACGCAGCAATGTGCGGGTGGCCGCGGCCGCCCGTGAGGCGACGCCAGGAGAAGGCGAACCGGCCAAGGACCTCACGGCGGTCTCGCACAAGGCCATGAAGATCGCTTTCCGTACGGGCGGCGTCGTCGGCATGTTCACTGTGGGGCTCGGTCTCCTCGGCGCGGCATGTGTGGTTCTTGTCTACGCGGCGGACGCACCCAAGGTGCTCGAAGGCTTCGGCCTGGGTGCCGCGCTGATCGCGATGTTCATGCGTGTCGGCGGCGGCATCTTCACCAAGGCCGCCGACGTCGGCGCCGACCTCGTCGGCAAGGTCGAGCAGGGCATTCCCGAGGACGACCCGCGCAACGCCGCGACCATCGCGGACAACGTGGGCGACAACGTCGGCGACTGCGCGGGTATGGCCGCCGACCTGTTCGAGTCGTACGCGGTGACGCTGGTCGCCGCGCTGATCCTCGGCATGGCGGCGTTCGGCGACTCGGGCCTCGCGTTCCCGCTGATCGTCCCGGCGATCGGTGTGCTCACGGCGATGATCGGAATCTTCGCGGTGGCGCCCCGGCGCTCCGACCGCAGCGGTATGTCGGCGATCAACCGCGGCTTCTTCATCTCCGCGGTGATCTCGCTCGGCCTGGTCGCCGTGGCCGCGTTCGCCTATCTGCCCGCCACGTACGCGGAGTTGAAGGGCGTCACCGACGAGGCGATCAGCGCCAAGAGCGGCGACCCGCGGATCCTCGCGATCGTCGCGGTCGGCATCGGCATCCTGCTGGCCGCCGTCATCCAGCAGCTCACCGGCTACTTCACCGAGACCAACCGGCGACCCGTACGGGACATCGGAAAGACCTCGCTGACCGGCCCGGCCACCGTCGTACTCGCCGGTATCTCGATCGGTCTGGAATCCGCCGTCTACACCGCGCTGTTGATCGGGCTCGGCGTGTACGGGGCGTTCCTGCTCGGCGGTACGTCGATCATGCTCGCCCTGTTCGCGGTGGCGCTGGCCGGTACCGGTCTGCTCACCACGGTCGGAGTGATCGTGGCGATGGACACCTTCGGTCCGGTCTCCGACAACGCGCAGGGCATCGCCGAGATGTCCGGTGACGTCGAGGGTGCCGGCGCCCAGGTCCTCACCGACCTGGACGCGGTGGGCAACACCACCAAGGCCATCACCAAGGGCATCGCCATCGCCACGGCCGTCCTCGCGGCGGCCGCGCTCTTCGGCTCGTATCGCGACGCCATCGCGACCGCGGTCGCGGACGTCGGCGAGAAGCTCGGCGACGGCGCGCCGATGAACCTGGTCATGGACATCTCGCAGCCCAACAACCTGGTGGGCCTGATCCTCGGCGCGGCGGTCGTCTTCCTCTTCTCCGGTCTCGCGATCAACGCTGTCTCGCGCAGCGCGGGCGCCGTGGTCTACGAGGTGCGGCGGCAGTTCCGCGAGCACCCCGGGATCATGGACTACACGGAGAAGCCCGAGTACGGGCGTGTCGTCGACATCTGCACCAAGGACGCGCTGCGCGAGCTGACCACGCCCGGTCTGCTCGCCGTACTGACCCCGATCGCGGTCGGGTTCACGCTCGGGGTGGGCGCGCTCGGCTCGTTCCTCGCGGGTGCCATCGGCACCGGCACCCTGATGGCGGTCTTCCTCGCCAACTCCGGTGGCGCGTGGGACAACGCCAAGAAGCTCGTCGAGGACGGCCACCACGGCGGCAAGGGCTCCGAGGCCCATGCCGCGACCGTCATCGGCGACACCGTGGGCGACCCGTTCAAGGACACGGCGGGCCCCGCGATCAACCCGCTCCTGAAGGTGATGAACCTCGTCGCGCTGCTCATCGCGCCCGCGGTCATCCAGTTCAGCTACGGCGACGACGCCAGCCCGGGCATCCGGGCGGGCATCGCGGTGGCGGCGATCCTGGTCATCGTCGGCGCGGTCTATGTCTCCAAGCGGCGGGGCATCGCCGTGGGTGACGAAGACGACTCCGGCCACATGGCCAAGTCGGTGGACCCGGCGGTGGTTTCCTGACCGCAGGGTTGTCCCTGCTCAACAGGCGGGCGGACGGCGCATTTTGATGCGCCGTCCGCCCCATTTTTGTTTCAGTGACCCTCATCTCCCTTGGTGCAAATGGCTGCAATAGCGGATATACGGGACCCACGGCGAAGGTGTGCCGCCCGGTAGGCGTGTAAGTTCCGGGGCCGAGAGCCATGGAAGGGACCAATCCGGTGAACAAGAAGCTCGCAGCCGCGCTGTCCGGCGGTGCGGTACTGGTAATGGCGCTGTCGGGCTGCAGCAGTGACGACGGCAACAAGGAGCTCGACGCCTGGGCCAAGTCGCTCTGCGGTCAGATCAAGCCGCAGCTCGAGAAGAGCGTCAAGGCGCAGCAGGCCATCATCTCCACGGCCGCGGACGGCAACCGGGAAGAGATCAAGAAGGTCGACTCGGCCTCCTTCCAGGCCAGCTCGGACGCGTACACCGCGATTGCCGCCGCCCTGGAGAAGGCGGGCCCGCCGCCGGTCGACGACGGCGAGAAGATCCAGACGGACACCGTCAAGGAGCTCGAGAAGGCCTCGAAGGCATACGAGGACCTGAAGAAGCAGAGCGACAAGATGGACGCCAAGGACGACTCCCCCGAGGGCGTCAAGAAGTTCTCCGACGACCTCAAGAAGATCGCGGACGAGCTCGGCAAGATCCAGGACGAAGGCGCCGACGCGCTCGAGTCCCTGACGGAGGGTGAGGTCGGCGAGGCCATCGCCAAGCAGCCCGACTGCAAGGTCGAGTCGGCTTCTCCGTCCAGCTGACGGTTGCGTCGGACGGCCCGGTACGCGTGGTGCGTGCCGGGCCGTTTCGCGTGGGCGGCGGCTCGCCCGGGTTCGCGGCGGGCCGCAGCGCGCCGGTGTGGTGACAATGGACGGGTGAGTACGACGAAGCCCCTGCCCTCGACCGACCGCGCCGGCGCAGCCGAACTGCGCGCCGCCCTGCTCGCCGCCGACTTCACGGCCGACGGACTGCTCGACCTGCTCGGCGCGCCCGCGTACGCGGCGCTCGCCCGCAGCGAGACCGTGCCCGCGGTGCGGGCGACCCGCGGCGACGGCGCCCTGGAGACGTTCGTCCGCCTCTTCCTGCTCCAGGACGCCCTGCCGCACGCCCGTGTCGCCAAGGCCCTGTCGCTCGAACAGGCCGTCGCGCAGGGCTGGTTGACCGACGACGGCGAGCAGGTGCGGGCCACCGTCGACGTACGGCCGTACGGAGGACCCGACGGCGAGGACTGGTTCATCGTGTCCGACCTCGGGTGCGCGGTCGGCGGTGCGGGCGGGATCGGCAGTAAGGACGAGGGCGTCGTGCTCGGGGTCGGCGGGGCGTCCACGACGCTCGCCGGGATCACCGTGCGCCGGCCCGTCGCGAGCGCGCTCGACGTCGGCACAGGGTCCGGGATCCAGGCGCTGCACGCCGCCCAGCACGCCACGCGGGTCACCGCGACCGACCTCAACCCCCGGGCGCTGCGCATCACCGCGCTCACCCTGGCGCTCTCGGACGCCCCCGAGGCGGATCTGCGGGAGGGCTCGCTCTTCGAGCCCGTCGCGGACGAGACGTACGACCTGATCGTCTCGAACCCGCCCTTCGTCATCTCGCCGGGCGCGCGGCTGACGTACCGGGACGGCGGGATGGGCGGGGACGATCTGTGCCGCTCGCTCGTTCAAGGGGCGGGGGAGCGGCTGAACGACGGGGGGTATGCGCAGTTCCTGGCCAACTGGCAGCACGTCGAGGGGGAGGACTGGCAGGAGCGGGTGCGCTCCTGGGTGCCGCGCGGCTGCGATGCGTGGATCGTGCAGCGCGAGGTGCAGGACATCACGCAGTACGCGGAGTTGTGGCTGCGCGACGCCGGGGATCACCAGAGCGATCCGGCTCAGTACGCGGCGCGGTACGACGCGTGGCTGGATGAGTTCGATGCGCTCGGGACCAAGGCGATCGGCTTCGGGTGGATCACCCTGCGCAAGTCCGAGGCCGCCGTGCAGGGAGAGCCGTCCATCACCGTCGAGGAGTGGCCGCACCCCGTCGAGCAGCCGCTGGGCGAGGTGGTCGAGGCGCACTTCGCGCGGCTCGACCATCTGCGGGCACACGACGACGCGGCCCTGCTCGCCGGGCACTTCGTGCTGGCCGAGGGCGTGGTCCAGGAGCAGGTCGGGCTGCCGGGCGCCGAGGATCCGGAGCATGTCGTCCTCCGCCAGCACCGCGGGATGCGCCGGGCCACGAAGGTGGACACGATCGGCGCGGGCTTCGCCGGGGTATGCGACGGCAGCATGAGTGCCGGGCGGATCCTGGACGCGATCGCCCAGTTGGTGGGTGAGGACCCCGTGTTGCTGCGCGACAGGACGCCGGCCCAGATCCGGCTGCTTGTCGAGCAGGGGTTCCTGGAACCGCGGTAGGTGGTCCAGGGGCGTCCACCTGAGCCAGGGGCGTCTACCTGAGCCAGGGGGCGTCTACCTGGGCCAGGGCTGGCCGCTGAGGCGTTCCACGCTGGTGTTGAAGCGCTGGAGGTAGTGGGCGAAGGCCTCCACCTCCGCCGGCGGCCAGTCCTCGAAGACCTGGTCCAGGTCGCGGACGCGGATCTCGCGCTCGCTGTCCACCTCGCGCTCGCCCTCCGGCGTGAGGCGGAAGCGGCGGGCCATGCCGCCCTCGGGGTCCGCGATCCGGTGCAGCAGACCGGCCCGTACGGCGTGGGCGGTCTGGCGGTTGACCGTGGAGGTGTCGAGGCGGAAGGCCTCGCTGAGCTCGCCGATCGTCATGGGTCCCTGCATCCGGATCCGGCTGAGCATGATGTACGCGCTGCGCTCCAGGCGGCCCTGCTCCTTGCGCTCCTTGGCGCTGCTGAGCTGATGCCGCCCGAGCACCATGTGCTCGAACTCGACCAGGTGCGACGGCTTGTCCCCGTCCGTGGTCGGCGTGTTCCCGTCCATGGGCGGCTTCTCCCCGTCCGTGGACGGCGATTCCGTGGCCGGCTTGTCCATATGCGTACGTCCTCCCGGAGTGACCGTATCGCAGAAGCGGGCGTTGATGTGCATCATGCATATCGTGTGTACGATGCACATGACCAGTGAGCGTGCGCCATGCGGAAGTGAGGGCAGGAGTGCCCATGGAGAACCCCGAAGCCCGGACCAGGTCCGGCGGTGTCGTCGCCACTCTCGCGCTCGCCGGCACCGTGGCCGCCGTGATGCAGACGCTGGTCACGCCACTGATCGCCGAACTGCCGCAGCTCCTGGACACCAGCCCGTCGAACGCCGCCTGGGTGGTCACGGTGACGCTGCTCGTGGCCGCCGTCTGCGTCCCGGTCTCGGGCCGCCTCGGTGACCTCGTGGGCAAGCGGCGGATGCTCCTCGTGTGCGCCGTGCCGCTCGTCCTCGGCTCCGTGGTCTGCGCGCTGTCCTCGACCGTGCTGCCGATGATCGTCGGGCGCGGCCTGCAGGGCATGGGGATGGGCATGGTGCCGCTGGGGATCGCGCTGCTGCGCGACGTCGTACCGGCGCAGAAGCTCAGCGGGTCGATCGCCCTGGTGAGCGCTTCGATGGGGATCGGCGGTGCGATCGGGCTGCCGATCGCCGCGGCCGTCGCGCAGTACGCCGACTGGCGTGCGCTGTTCTGGGGTTCGGCCGTGCTCGCCCTGCTCATCGGCGTACTGATCCACGTGATGGTGCCCGACGTCCCGGCCGGCGCGAAGGGGCAGCGGTTCGATCTCGCCGGGGCGGTCGGGCTCGCCATCGGGCTCGTGTCGCTGCTGCTCGCGGCCTCCAAGGGCGCGGACTGGGGCTGGGGTTCGGGCCTGACGCTCGGACTGTTCGCGCTGTCCGCCGTCGCCCTGCTGACCTGGGGCTGGTGGGAGCTGCGCACCCGCGATCCGCTGATCGACCTGCGGACGACGGCACGGCCCCGGGTGCTCCTGACCAACCTCTCCTCGGTGCTCGTCGGCGTCGGCATGTACTCGTTCATGTTGATCGCGCCGCAGCTCCTGCAGTTCCCCGAGGCCACCGGGTACGGCCTGGGCCAGTCGATGCTCGCGGCCGGTCTGTACCTCGCGCCCGGCGGCGTGATGATGATGCTGATCTCGCCGCTCGGCGGAAAGCTGATCAACTCGCGCGGGCCCAGGTTCGCGCTGATCGCGGGCGCGCTGGTGCTCAGCGCCGGGTACGGGCTCGCGCAGGCGCTGATGGGGTCCGCCGTGGGTCTGATGATCGTCGGCATCGTCATCAGCAGCGGTGTCGCGCTGGCGTACGGGGCGATGCCCGCTCTGATCATGAGCGCGGTGCCGCTGTCCGAGACGGCCGCCGCGAACGGCTTCAACGCGCTGATGCGCTCGCTCGGCACCACCATCGGCGCCGCCGTGATCGGTGTGGTGCTCGCGCAGCTCACCGTCTCCGTCGGCGGGCGGGAGCTCGCCTCCGAGAGCGGGTTCCGGGTGGGCCTCCTCATCGGCTGCGCCGTCGCCCTGCTGTCCGCGCTCGTCGCGTGCGCCATCCCCGGACCGCGTGCCGCCGGGAACGCCGCGCAGGACGAGGAGACCGCCGAGGCGGCCGCCGAGGTCCGCGCCTGAGCCTCACCGCGCCGAGCTGCCGGGCCCGTCACGCCTGAGCCTCGCGTGTGGCGTTCACCCCCGGTTCGCCGCGCCGCCGCCCGTACGTTCCCCGCGCCTGCCAGCCTGCGAGTCCCCGGCCGCCCCAGGCGCGGCGGCGGGGAGGAGGCGGGAGCCATGGAGAGCATGGAGAGCGGACCGGCGTTCTTCGCGGGCACGGTGTTCGCCCTGTTCGGTGCGGCCCTGCTGGCCTGGACCGTGGCGCGCGTCGCCCACCGCAGGCCCGTCGCCCACGACGCGCGGCCGGTGACTTCGGCCACGCTCACCACGCTCGTCGGCGCCGGCGCGCTGCTGCTCGGCCTCTGGTGCTTCCTGCGCGGCTGAGCGCACCGCCCGGATCTGTAGCTGACCTGCGTAGCCGTCCTACGCATACCGGCTCGGTACATGCTCCTCGGAAGGGAGCGGAACGGCCGATCCGGGAGAGATCCCTCCGGTTCCCGTGAAGGGGCAGGTCGGCAGTCCGGGCGGCAGGAAGGGCGGGAGTCGGGTTACCGTTCGAGTGGCCGCTGCGGGCTTTTCCCGTTTGACACGGGGGCGGGCTGTACCGTCACACTCCGCAGCGTCACCGTATGACCGCATAGGGCGCCGCTGTGGAAAAGTGCGCGGGACCGCCGTATGAAGACATACGGAACGCCGTGTGTCCGGCGGCTTGCAGCCATCCGGACCGCGCACCTGCCAGCAGTGAGAGCGTCGACCGGAGAGAAGAGCGAAGTTGTCCCCGACCAGCGAGACCGCACAGGGCGGCCGCCGACTCGTCATCGTCGAGTCCCCTGCCAAGGCGAAGACGATCAAGGGCTATCTCGGCCCCGGATATGTCGTCGAGGCGAGCGTCGGGCACATCCGCGACCTGCCGAGCGGTGCCGCCGAGGTGCCGGAGAAGTACACCGGCGAGGTGCGCCGCCTCGGCGTCGACGTGAACAACGACTTCGAGCCGATCTATGTCGTCAACGCCGACAAGAAGGCCCAGGTCAAGAAGCTCAAGGACCTCCTCAAGGACTCCGACGAACTCTTCCTCGCCACCGATGAGGACCGCGAGGGCGAAGCCATCGCGTGGCACCTCCTCGAGGTCCTGAAGCCCAAGGTCCCGGTCAAGCGCATGGTGTTCCACGAGATCACCAAGGCCGCGATCCAGGAGGCCGTCGCCACCCCGCGCGAGCTCAACAAGCGGATGGTCGATGCCCAGGAGACCCGCCGCATCCTCGACCGCCTCTACGGCTACGAGGTCTCGCCGGTCCTGTGGAAGAAGGTCATGCCGAAGCTCTCGGCGGGCCGCGTGCAGTCCGTCGCGACCCGGCTCGTCGTCGAGCGCGAGCGGGAGCGCATCGCGTTCCGCTCCGCCGAGTACTGGGACCTGACCGGCACGTTCGGCACCGGCCGCAGCGGGGACGCATCGGACCCCTCGCAGCTGATCGCCCGGCTGACCACCGTGGACGGCAAGCGCGTGGCGCAGGGCCGCGACTTCGACTCGGTCGGCCGGCTCAAGGGCGCCAACACGCTCCACCTCGACGAGGCGAACGCGCGGGCGCTCGCCGCCGCGCTGGCCGACGCGCAGTTCGCCGTGCGCTCCGTCGAGTCCAAGCCGTACCGCCGCTCGCCGTACGCGCCGTTCCGCACCACGACGCTGCAGCAGGAGGCCTCGCGCAAGCTGGGCTTCGGCGCGAAGGCGACGATGCAGGTGGCACAGAAGCTGTACGAGAACGGCTTCATCACCTACATGCGTACGGACTCCACGACGCTCTCCGACACCGCGATCACGGCCGCGCGCACCCAGGTCACGCAGCTGTACGGGGCCGACTACCTGCCCGACAAGCCGCGCTCCTACGCGGGCAAGGTGAAGAACGCGCAGGAGGCGCACGAGGCGATCCGCCCCTCCGGCGACCGCTTCCGCACGCCGGCCGAGACGGGCCTGACGGGCGACCAGTTCCGGCTCTACGAGCTGATCTGGAAGCGCACCGTCGCCTCGCAGATGAAGGACGCGACCGGTAACTCGGTCACCGTGAAGATCGCCGGCACCGCCTCCGACGGGCGCGACGCCGAGTTCAGCGCGTCCGGCAAGACGATCACGTTCCACGGCTTCCTCAAGGCGTACGTCGAGGGCGCGGACGACCCGAACGCCGAGCTCGACGACCGCGAGCGCCGCCTCCCCCAGGTCGCGCAGGGCGACGCGCTCTCCGCCGACGAGATCTCCGTGGACGGCCACGCGACCAAGCCGCCGGCCCGCTACACCGAGGCATCGCTGGTCAAGGAGCTGGAGGAGCGAGAGATCGGCCGCCCGTCGACGTACGCGTCGATCATCGGCACGATCCTCGACCGCGGTTATGTGTTCAAGAAGGGCACGGCGCTCGTCCCCTCCTTCCTGAGCTTCGCCGTGGTCAACCTCCTGGAGAAGCACTTCGGGCGGCTCGTCGACTACGACTTCACCGCCAAGATGGAGGACGACCTCGACCGCATCGCACGCGGTGAGGCGCAGGCCGTGCCGTGGCTGCGGCGCTTCTACTTCGGCGAGGGCGACGCCGCCGGTTCGGCCTCCGACGCCGGCAACGGCGACGGGGACCACCTCGGCGGTCTGAAGGAACTCGTCACCGACCTGGGCGCGATCGACGCCCGCGAGATCTCCTCGTTCCCCGTCGGCAACGACATCAAGCTGCGCGTCGGGCGCTATGGCCCGTACATCGAGCGCGGTGAGAAGGACGCCGAGGGACACCAGCGGGCGGACGTGCCCGACGACCTGGCACCCGACGAGCTGACCGTCGAGTACGCGGAGGAGCTGCTCGCCAAGCCGAGCGGGGACTTCGCGCTCGGCACCGACCCCAACACGGGCCGCGAGATCGTCGCCAAGGACGGACGGTACGGGCCCTACGTCACCGAGATCCTGCCCGAGGGCACGCCGAAGACCGGCAAGAACGCGGTGAAGCCGCGGACCGCGTCGCTGTTCAAGTCGATGTCCCTGGACACCGTCACGCTCGACGACGCCCTGATGCTGATGTCACTGCCGCGCGTGGTCGGCGCCGATGCCGAAGGCGTCGAGATCACCGCGCAGAACGGGCGCTACGGCCCGTATCTGAAGAAGGGCACGGACTCCAGGTCCCTGGAGAACGAGGACCAGCTCTTCTCGATCACCCTCGACGAGGCGCTGGCGATCTACGCCCAGCCGAAGGTGCGCGGGCGGGCCGCCGCGAAGCCGCCGCTCAAGGAGCTGGGCGAGGACCCGGTCTCCGGGAAGCCGGTGGTCGTCAAGGACGGTCGCTTCGGTCCGTACGTGACGGACGGCGAGACCAACGCGACGCTGCGCGCGGCGGACTCGGTCGAGGAGATCACACCCGAGCGCGGGTACGAGCTGCTTGCCGAGAAGCGGGCGAAGGGGCCGGCGAAGAAGACGGCCAAGAAGGCCGCGAAGAAGGCGCCCGCGAAGAAGACCGCTGCCAAGAAGACGGCAGCGAAGAAGACCGCTGCCAAGAAGACGACGGCCTCGGCGGCGAAGAAGACCGCTGCCAAGAAGGCGCCGGCGAAGAAGACGGCCTCGACGGCGGCCGCGGCGGCGAAGAAGGCTTCTGCTTCGGCTCCGGTCGAGGACTGACTCGGCTCCGGTAGAGGACTGAGTTCCGGAATGCAACGGGTCAACGTGCACAAAGGGTCCGCCCCCTCCCCGTACGACGGTGAGGGGGCGGACCTATGTTCGGGGACGCGGTCCGTGGACGGTTTACATCCGGATAGGCTGGCTGGATGACCCGAGACGACTCCGACGCCGCCCTGGTCGCCGACTCCCGAGAGCGTGCTGTGCGTGCGCTGCTGCGCCATCCCCCGCTGAAGCGGCTGTGGAGCGCGCAGTTCGTGGGCGGGATCGGCGACGCCCTCGCGCTGTTCGTGCTCGTCTGGATCACGGTCGAGGCCGCGTATGGCGAGCAGGTCTTCGGGGGCGGTTACCGCGGTGTCGCGTTCGCCGTCGCCGCGGTGTTCGGGGTCCGTATCCTCGCCACCTTGCTGTTCGGTGCCGTCCTGCTCGGACCGCTGACCTCGCTCACCGCGGCCGGCGGCCCGCTCGACCGGCGCTGGACCATGATCGTGGCGGACGGTCTGCGGGCCGTGCTGCTGATCATCGCGCCGCTGTGGATCGACTGGACCCCGGACAACGCGTTCGCCGTGCTGCTCGTGACCGGTTTCGTGCTCGGCGTCGCCGAGCGCTTCTGGACCGTCGCCCGCGAGAGCGCAGCCCCCGCGCTGCTGCCCGCGCCCCCGCTGGAGGGCGCGACGGTCCGCCCGCTGCCCGACCACACCGACGCGTTGCGGCGCCTGTCGCTGCGTACGGGCTTCATCGCGCTGCCCATCGGCGCCCTGGTGCTGATCGCCGCCGCGCTGGTCGGCAACCTCATCGGTGCCGGTGTGCTCTGGTTCGAGCAGCACCAGGGCGCGCTCGCCTCGTACATCGCGGCCGGGCTCTTCGCCGCTTCGCTGTCCGTCGTGTACTTCCTCGAGCTGCCCGACGCCCAGACCCCGCGTGCCCGTTCGCCGCTCGAAGGGCTGCGGAGGCCGAAGACCGGCAACGGCGTGGACAAGGGCCGTACGGGCGCCATCCCGCTGCTCGTCTTCGCCTGCGCCTCGGTGGCCGCGGGGATCGCGGCGGCCGTCGCCGTCGCCGTGCTGCACGCGAGGGACCTGGGCGGCGGTCCCGTGCTCTTCGGGATCTTCGTGACCGCGCTGACGGCCGGCACCGTGCTCGGCATCCGCGTCGCCCCCTCGGTGCTGCCCGCCTTCTCGCGCCGCCGGCTGCTCTCCCTCGCCGTCGCCGTCGCCGGGATCGCGCTGCTCGCCGCCGGTCTCGTACCGGACCAGACCACCGTCCTGCTGCTGCTCGCCCTCGCGGGCGTGGCCGCGGGCGTCGCCGCGAACACCGGGCACGCGCTGCTCGACCTGGAGGTCGAGGACTTCCGGCGCACGCGTACGACCGAGCATCTGCACGCCGCAGTCCGCGTCGCCGTCGCGCTCGCCGTGATCGTCGCGCCGGTGCTCGCCGGGCTGATCGGGGAGCACCGCCTGGAGAACGGCAAGTTCGTGTTCGCGCACGGCGGCGCCGCCTTCCTGCTGATGCTCGCCGGTGCGCTGCTGCTCCCGGTCGCCGCGCTGGTGCTCGCCAAGACCGACGACCGCTCCGGGGTCCCGCTGCGCCGCGACCTGACCGACGCGCTGCGCGGCGCCGAGCCCGCGCAGGCGCCCGCCGCCACCGGCTTCTTCATCGCCCTGGAGGGCGGCGACGGCGCCGGCAAGTCCACGCAGGCCGACGCGCTCGCCGAGTGGATCCGCGCCAAGGGCCACGAGGTCGTGCTGACCCGCGAGCCCGGTGCGACGCCGGTCGGCAAGCGGCTGCGCTCGATCCTGCTCGACGTCTCGTCCGCGGGTCTGTCCCACCGCGCCGAGGCCCTGCTGTACGCGGCGGACCGGGCCGAGCACGTCGACACGGTGGTGCGCCCGGCGCTCGAACGCGGCGCCGTCGTCATCACCGACCGCTACATCGACTCGTCCGTCGCCTACCAGGGCGCGGGCCGTGACCTCTCGCCGACCGAGATCGCCCGCATCTCGCGCTGGGCGACCGACGGTCTCGTACCGCATCTGACCGTGCTGCTCGACGTCGCGCCCGAGACGGCCCGCGAGCGGTTCACCGAGGCGCCGGACCGTCTCGAGTCGGAGCCCGCGGAGTTCCACGCGCGGGTGCGCGCCGGATTCCTCACGCTCGCCTCCGCCGACCCCGGGCGTTACCTCGTGGTCGACGCGGGGCAGGACCCCGAGGCCGTCACCACCGTCGTACGCCACCGGCTCGACCAGATGCTGCCGCTCTCCGACGCCGAGAAGCAGGCGCAGGACGACGCGCGCAAGGCGGCCGAGGAGGAGGCGCGGCGGCGCGCGGAGGAAGAGGCCGCGCGCAAGGCCGAGGAGGAGCGCCTGGAGCGCGAGCGCCAGGAGCAGCTGGCCCGGCTGCGCGCCGAGGAGGAGGAGCGCAAGCGCCGCGAGCTGGAGGAGGCGCGGCGCATCGAGGAGGAGCGGCAGGCCGAGGAGGCGCGGCAGCGTGCCGAGGAGGCCCGCCGGCTCGCCGAGGAGGAGCGCCGCCGGCGCGAGGCCGAGGAGCAGCTGCGGGCCGCCGAGGAGGAGCGCCGGCGCCGGCAGGCCGCGGAGGAGTCGCGGCTGCGGGCCGAGGCCGAGGAGCGGCGCGTCGACAAGCAGCGCAAGGCCGAGGAGGCGCTGGTCCGGGCCGAGGAGGCACGGCGCGCGGCGGCCGCCGCGGCGGCGCACGCGGAGTCGGAGTCCGAGATCACGGTGCCGACGCCGGTGGTGCGGGACTCCGAGGAGACCACGGTCACCACGCCGATCGTGACTCCGCCCCCGGCGTCGCCCGCCGAGGAGACGGCGGTGCTTCCGCCGGTGCGCGAGGAGGACATACGCCGCCAGGAGCCCGCTCCCGCACCGAAGCCCGCTCCCGCACGGCAGGACGACCCCGCCGACCGCGTACCGCCGGGCCTGTTCCGCGACGAGCGGCAGTCCGGCGGCGAGGACCGTACGCGGGAGCTGCCGCAGGTCGACGAGTCGGGCACGCCGCGGCGGGCCCGCTCGGACTGGGCGGAGGAGACCCCGCTCGACGATCTGCCGTCCCTCGCGGACGAGTTGCTGGGGGATCGGGACGAGGACGGGCGGGGGCGGCGGTAGGAGCGCCGCCCCGGGGGCACGGGGACGCGGACCGGGTTGTCAGTCCGGCGGTCCACAATGGACGGGTAGCCCAGGCGAGAGAGAGGCGGCGCCCCCATGCCCGTATGGGACGACCTGGTGGGTCAGGACCGGGTCACCGCGCAGCTGGACGCTGCCGCCAGGGATGCCGACGCCTATGTGACGGTCGCGGCCGACGGCGGTGAGCTGCCGTCGAGTTCGAAGATGACACACGCGTGGCTGTTCACCGGGCCGCCCGGCTCCGGCCGCTCCACCGCCGCGCGCGCCTTCGCCGCCGCGCTGCAGTGCGTGAGCCCGGACCGGGCGCTGGGCGGCGCACCCGGCTGCGGCTTCTGCGACGGCTGTCATACGGCACTCGTCGGGACGCACGCGGATGTGGAGGTGGTCCGCACCGACGTCCTGAGCATCGGCGTCAAGGAGACCCGCGACCTCGTGCGCCGCGCCCAGCTGTCCCCGGCGGGCGGCCGCTGGCAGGTGATCGTCCTGGAGGACGCCGACCGGCTCACCGAAGGCGCGGGCAATGTCCTGCTCAAGGCCGTCGAGGAGCCCGCGCCGCGCACGGTCTGGCTGCTCTGCGCGCCTTCGCTCGAGGACGTGCTGCCCACGATCCGCTCCCGCTGCCGCCACCTCACGCTGCGCACCCCGCCGGTGTCCGCGGTCGCCGACATCCTCGTACGGCGTGATGGCATCGAGCCGCCCGTCGCGGCGGCCGCGGCCCAGGCCACGCAGGGGCACATCGGCCGTGCGCGCCGCCTCGCGACGGATGAGCGGGCGCGGCAGCGCAGGGCCGCCGTGCTCAAGCTGCCGCTGCGGGTCGAGGACATCGGCGGCTGCCTCAAGGCGGCCCAGGAGCTGATCGACTCCGCGGCCGAGGACGCCAAGCAGCTCGCCGAGGAGGTCGACACCAAGGAGACCGAGGAGCTCAAGGCGGCGCTCGGCGCGGCGCAGGGCGGCCGGATGCCACGCGGCACCGCGGGCGTGATGAAGGACCTGGAGGACAAGCAGAAGCGGCGGCGCACCCGTACGCAGCGCGACACCCTCGACCTCGCGCTCACCGACCTCACCGGTTTCTACCGCGATGTGCTCGCCCTGCAGCTGGGCTCCCAGGTGGCCCTCGCCAACCTCGACCAGCGCGACAGTCTGGAGCGCCTGGCCCGGGGCTCCTCACCCGAGTCGACACTCCGCCGCATCGAGGCGATCTCCGCGTGCCGTGAGGCCCTGGAGAGCAATGTGGCACCACTGCTCGCGGTGGAGGCGATGACGATGGCGCTGCGGGCGGGCTGAGCGCGAACCGGCGGGCCTTCTCCCCTACGGACGGCTCTCCCGTACGTACACGAGGCGACGTCACTCGTACGAGGTGGCGCAACTGCACAGCGCGACCGCACCGTTACGCTCGGGTGATGCGCACCAAGGCCCCCCTCGCCCGTACCGCCGCCGCCCTGCTCGCGGCCGGGCTGCTCATCTCCGGCTGTACCGACGGCAGTTCGCCCGATCCCTCCGCCCGCTCCTCGCTCGACTCCGCGGCGCAGGAGGCCCTCAAGCCGTTCGCCACGCAGAAGTTGAAGTGGCGCGAGTGCGGTGTCCCGGGCTTCGAGTGCAGCACACTCCGGGCGCCGCTCGACTACGAGAAGCCGGACGGCGGCACGATCAAGCTGGCCGTCTCGCGCAAGAAGGCCACCGGGCCGGGCAAGCGCATCGGTTCGCTGCAGGTCAATCCCGGCGGCCCCGGCGGCTCAGCGATCGAGTACCTCCAGGCGTACGCGGGCCTCGCCTACCCCGCCCCGGTGCGCGCCCGCTACGACATGGTCGCGGTCGACCCGCGCGGCGTGGCCCGCAGCGAGCCTGTCGAGTGTCTCGGCGACAAGGCGATGGACGCGTACACGCAGACGGATGTCACGCCCGACGACGACCGCGAGCAGGACCGGCTCGTCGCGGCGTACAAGGAGTTCTCGGCGGGCTGCGAGGAGCGTTCGGCGAAGGTGCTGCCGCATGTCTCGACCGTCGAGGCCGCCCGCGACATGGATCTGCTGCGCGCGGTGCTCGGCGACGAGAAGCTGTACTACGTCGGTGCCTCGTACGGCACCTTCCTCGGTGCGACCTACGCGGAGCTCTACCCGGACCGGACCGGCCGGCTCGTGCTCGATGGCGCGATGGACCCGTCGCTGCCCGCCGAGCAGCTGAACCTGGACCAGACCGCGGGCTTCGAGACCGCGTTCAAGGCCTTCGCCGAGGACTGCATCAAGCAGCCCGACTGCCCGCTCGGCACCGAGAGCGCCGAGGACGCGGGGCGCCGGCTCTCGGCGTTCTTCCTGGAGCTCGACAAGAAGCCGATCCCGGCCGGGGACGACACCCGCAAGCTGGGGGAGTCCCTCGCGACGACCGGCGTCATCGCCGCGATGTACGACGAGGGGGCCTGGCCGCAGGCGCGCGACGGGCTCGCCGCGGCGATGCAGGACAACGACGGCTCGGGGCTCCTGATGCTCTCCGACAGTTACTACGAGCGCGGCCCCGACGGGAAGTACGGCAACATCATGTTCGCCAACGCGGCGGTCAACTGCCTCGACCTGCCGCCCGCTTTCGCCACCCCGGAGGACGCCGAGAAGGCGCTGCCCGACTTCGACAAAGCCTCGCCCGTCTTCGGCAAGGGCCTCGGCTGGGCCGGTCTGACCTGCGCGTACTGGCCGGAGAAGGCCACCGGTTCGGCCCACCGCATCGAGGCGGAGGGCGCGGCGCCGCTCCTGGTCGTCGGTACGACCCGGGACCCCGCGACCCCGTACAAGTGGGCGGAGTCGCTGGCCGGCCAGCTCGCGACCGGCACGCTTCTCACGTACGACGGCGACGGGCACACCGCTTACGGGCGGGGCAGTGACTGCATCGACTCGGCGGTCAACCGCTATCTCCTCGACGGGAAGACGCCGCAGGACGGGAAGAAGTGCTGACGGGCTCCCGGCCGGCCTGAGGGCCGCGGCGGGCGGGGCGTAATTCGATTGCCCCGTCCGCCGCCCGCCCGCCACGATCGCCGCATGATGACCTCGTACACCGCCGCCCTGCCGCTGACCGCCGCCGCCCTTCCGGTGCGCGCGCAGCAGCAGCCCGGCCGTCCACGGAGGCCCGCACCGCCGCTCGCGTGACCGCGGCCCTGGTCGCCGGGCTGCTCGCCGGATACGGGATCGCCCTCCCCGTCGGCGCCGTCGCGACCTATCTCGTCTCACTCACCGCCCGCACCTCGCTGCGCACCGGCGCCTTCGCCGCGCTCGGCGTGGCCAGCGCCGACGGCCTCTACGCCCTGGCCGCCACCCTCGGCGGCACCGCACTCGCCCCGCTCCTGGTCTCCGTGACGATCCCGCTCCTGTGGACCTCGGCCGCCGCCCTGCTCGCTCTGGCGGTACGGGGTGTTCTCACCGCGGTCCGTCAGTACCGGGGCGCGACGTCCGCGAGCCGCGCCGTACGCGAACTCGGGCCGGTCCGCGCGTACTTGAGCCTCCTGGGCATCACGCTGCTCAACCCCGTCACGATCGTCTACTTCACCGCGCTCGTCCTCGGTTCGGGCGCCGGTGCGCCCTCCGGGGCCGCCGAGCGGGCGGTGTTCGTCCTGGCCGCGTTCGCCGCGTCCGCGAGCTGGCAGCTGCTGCTCGCGGGCGGGGGCGCGCTGCTCGGGCGGCTGTTGACGGGGCGGCGGGGGCGGCTTCTGACGGCCGTCGGGTCGAGTGCGCTGATCGCGGGGCTGGCGGTGGCGATGGTGACCTGACGCGCCCGGCCTCTCCGGGAGACCATAAAAGGATCCACGGTTCCATTAGTGCGCCATCCTCTGCTACGGTTCCGGCATCGCTTAACGGAACACATGAACCGTTTGGGGGAGCCCATCATGTCCGCACTCACCGAGTCCCCGGCCGCCGCGCCGGGGACCTCCTCGATTCCCGCGCCTCAACTGCGTATGACAGGACGGCAGAAGCTCGTCCTCACGCTGCTCCTCGGCGCGCAGTTCATGATCGCCGTGGACTTCTCGATCCTGAACGTCGCGCTGCCCGTCGTCGGCGAGGGCCTCGGCTTCTCGCTGGCGCATCTGCAGTGGATCGCCACGTCCTTCGCGCTCGCCGCCGCCGGCTTCACCCTGCTCTTCGGGCGGCTCGCGGACCTCTTCGGCCGCAAGCGGCTCTTCCTCGGCGGCATGGCCCTGCTCGGCGCCTCCTCCGCCCTCGGCGGCTTCGCCACCTCGCCCGAGGTGCTCCTGACCGCCCGTGTGCTGCAGGGGCTCGCGACCGCGGCGGTCACCCCGGCCGGGCTCTCGCTCCTGACCACCACCTTCAAGGAAGGCCCGCTCAGGGAGCGGGCCCTGGGGCTCAACGGCGCTCTGATGTCGGCCGGCTTCACCGCCGGCGCGATCCTCGGCGGACTGCTCACCGAACTGCTCTCGTGGCGCTGGGCGTTCTTCGTCAACGTCCCCGTCGCCCTGCTGGTCCTCGTCCTCGCCCCGTCCGTGATCACCGAGTCCCGCCCCCGAGCTCTCGGCTCCGCTCGAACAGGGGGGACCCCCCTGGCCGCACGCCCGCGCCTCGACGTGTCCGGCGCCGTCGCCGTCACCGGCGGACTTCTCTCCCTCGTCTATGGCCTGACGCAGGCGGGCGAGACCGGCTGGACCGAGCCCGCCACGCTGCTCGCGCTCGGCGCGGGACTCGCGCTGCTCATCGGCTTCTGGTTCGTCGAGAAGCGGGCCACGGCGCCGCTCGTGCCCGTCCGCATCCTCAAGCGGCGCAGCGTCATCTGGGGCAACACCGCGGGGCTGATCGCCTTCGTCACCGAGACCTCGCTGGTCTTCCTGCTCACGCTCTACCTGCAGGAAGTCCTCGGCTACTCCGCCCTGGCCACCGGCCTCGCCTTCGGCGTCCTCGGCGTCGGCACCGTGCTCGGCGGTGCACTCGGCGGCCGCGTGGTCGGCCGCCACGGCAACCGGCGCACCATCGTCGCCGGCGGTCTCGTGCAGGCCGCTGCGACCGCGGCGCTGGTCGCGCTCGGGGCGTCGGGCGGCTGGATCTGGCTGCTGCTCGCGGCGACCTTCGTGGGCGGCGTCGGCAACATGCTGGTGATCGTCGGCTTCATGGTCACCGCGACCTCGGGCCTCCCGGACGAGGAGCAGGGCCTGGCCACCGGCCTCGCCACGATGACCCAGCAGGTCGGCATCACGCTCGGCATCCCCGTGATGAGCGCCCTCGCGACCGCACGGATGGGTGGCGCGACCGGCTCGGAGGCGGTCCTGTCCGGCGTCACCTTCGCGATCCTCGTCAACTCGCTGCTGGTCCTTGCGGGTTCGGTCCTCGCGGGTCTGTTCCTGAAGACCCGCAGGTGAGGTGACCGCCCCGCCTCCTCAGCGAGGCCGCCTGGCCGCTGCCACCCCCGCCTCCGCGCCTACGGCTCAGCGCGCTCGCCGAGGATCTCGACGCAGCTCCGCCAGGCGGCCTCGCTCAGGTCGGGCCTCATCGAGGTGAACAGGTCGAGGAGGCCGGCCCCGTGGCGCCGGCGGAAATCCTCGTCGATGACCGCGAGGTCGAGTTCGTTGGCGGCGGTCAGCTCCGCGAAGTCCCGGCGCTCCTGGGCGGTGGGGGTGCGGGTCTCGTCCGTGAAGCGGTCGCGGTACGTCCCCGTCGAGCCGTACGCGACCTTGCGGTCGCACGCCGCGTAGAAGTGCACGAGCTCTTCGGCCTCCGTGCCGATCGCGGCCACCAGCTCCGCCCGCCGCTCCAGCGGAAGCAGCGCCTGCGCGAAGCCGTCGGTGCCGTAGAACGCGTGGCACAGGCCCGCCAGTTGGAGATCGGGTCTCGCTCCCCAGTCCGCCAACTGTCTTTGTACGCGCTGGAGATGGGCCAGGAGCGTGCCGCCCGGATGGTCCATGGCGGTGGCTCCATGCTCGCGGAGGAGGCGGAGGGCAGGACCAGCGTCGGGTGTGATGTGCGGAGGGTGGGGCTGCATTGGCGGTCTCGCTTCCCTTGCGTCCGGTCATCGGTCCGCCCCATCCTCGCAGTTCGTGATCGCGCCGTGACTCTGACCCCGTACTCTCCCTGACCGTTGTGATCCAGGGGTGGGGAGCGGTTGTTGTGACGTACAGACGTGCGGTGGTTCCGGCGCTGACCGGAGGGCTCGTCCTGGCGGCGCTGTTGTGGTGGGCGGGGGCGAGCGCGCAGGCGCTCCATCTGCCCGGCGGTACCGAACTGTTCGGCCCCCGCGGCATGGCGCGGCTGCAGGAATGGCTCGCGCCGTGGGCGTACGAAGTGCCCGAGCGCATCGGACAGTACGGTGCGACCTCGGACGCCGAGCGCTACCGCGGCCTGTACGAGACCGGTATGCAGATCCGGTACGGCGCGGTGTTCGCCGCGTTCGTCGTGGGTGCCCTGGTCCTGATGCGCAGGCTGCCGCCGGCGGACGGGCGCCGGTTCTGGGCGTCGTACTTCCTGGTGTGGGCCTGGTGCGCGGTGGCCGGTGTGTTCGCCTCCGCGGCCTCGGCGCCCTGGCTGATCGCCTCGTACGGCAACGGGAGTTACCGCTTCCTGCCGCAGCTGGCGGGCTCGATCGGGAACGGTCTGCAGATCGTCATCGTCGCGGGCATCGCCGTCGCCCTGGTCACCGTGGTCATCGGCGCCATCGCCGCGCAGCGGCCGGTCGCGCAGAACGTCGTGCCCGCCCGGGCCGCCCGCTGGGCCGCCGCGCTCGGCACGCTGGTCGTCGCGGTCTCCGTCGTCGGCCTCTCGTACGACAAGGTCGTCATCGAGATCCAGGAGCGCGGCGCGGAGGCGGAGGCCGGCGAGCTGCTGCGCCGTCTGCTGCTGCTCGGCCTGTGGGCGGCGCCCGGCGACGGCGACATCGGCACCTGGCTGCTGCTGCGGCTCGCGGACGTGGCGCTGCTCGCGGTGGTGTGGTGGGTGCTGCGGATCCTGCCCGGGCTGCTGACTCGCGCCACGCTGGTGGCGATGACGGTCGGTGCGATCGGCGCGACCGTGCTCGGTCTGCTCGTCTCGCAGCTGGTCCGGGCGCTCACGCAGCTGGGCCGCGGCGAGGACGGCGTGTGGCTCAACCTCTCGGCCGCGCTCGGCGAACGCCTCCCGGCGGCACTGACCTTCGGCTTCCTGGCCGGCCTCGTGGCGACGCTCGCGGTACGGGTCGGGCTGCGGGGGGTTGATCCGGGGGTGAACGGTGAGCCGGTTGGGCCTGGTGGGCTGGGTGGGCCTGTGAGTCCGGTCGGTCCGGTGGCTGCCGCTGTGAGTGGTGAGGCCGGGGCGAGTGAGGCGGCGGGGGCTGCAGGGGCTGCGGGGGCCGCAAAGGAGACGGAGCCGGGGGAGGGGACGGAGCCGGAGGAGGCGGCGAACGAGTCGGCGTCCGCGCCCGTGGTGGAGCCCGAGCCTGAGGGCGAGCCCGACTCCGCGCCCGAGTCGGAGAAGGTTTCCCTGGCGAAGACGGAGGCGGAGGGCGCCGAGCCTGAGCCCGAGGCTGCGGCTGAAGCGGCGACACCGGAGGTGTCGTCGGCTGAGGAGCCGGACGCCGAGCAGGACATGACGCCGGAGACCGAGGCGGACGCGGAGGCGGAGACCGAGCCCGAGCCCGCCGCCGAACCCGAGCCTGTCGCTGACACCAAGCCCGAGCCGGACACCGAACCGAACCCTGAGCCCGCCCCCGACCCGGACAGCCCACCCTCCCCCAACACCCCGAAGTCCGGCGAGCACGCGGCAGTCTGACCCGCGAGCCCCACGCCTCCGCGACCGCGGCGGCAGCCGTCCCCGTCTCCGGCCGGCTGCCGCTACGGTCTCCCGGGAGCGCTCACTCCTCGTGCCCGTACACGAGCGTCAGGACCTGGAACTCCCGCTCGTACGCCTGCCCGGAGATCCCCGCGAGCGCGCCCGTCCCCGAGCCGGGCACGATCTTGCCCTCGCTGCTCTGGACCGCACCGTCCGCGAGCCCGCTGTGCAGGATCACGAACGTTCCCGCACGGCCGTCGAGCGTCCCGGTGATCCGTTCCGACGCGACGTATCCACCGCCGGCGCCGCCCTGCACGGTCAGCACCTCGGCCACCCCGTCCCCGACGATCACGCCGTCGTACCGCTTCCGCAGGACGACCCGGGTCCGCTTGGGTCCGTCACCGGGCTCCTCGTACACGTCCTCCTTCATGTCGACGATCTCGAACTTGGCCTCGACGGTGCGCAGTTGATCACTCATGCCGAGCAGGTTAGATCGCTCGCCACCCGGACGCAGCCGGGCCACCGGATCCGTCCGGGCGCGGTGGCTCAGCCCAGCGACTGGGCGAGGCCGACGATGACGCCCTCAGGGCCCCGTACGTAACAGAGCAGATAGCTGTCCTCGTACCGCGCGATCTCGCCGATCACCTCACCGCCGTGCGGTGCGAGGCGGGCCACGGTGTCATGGAGGTCGTCGACGGCGAACATGACGCGATGCGTGCCGAGGATGTTGTGCGGCTTGTTGCGCGGGCCCTCGGTGATCACGGCGGGCTCGTGGTACTTCGACAGCTCGAGCCGGCCCTGCCCGTCCGGCGTCCGCACCATCGCGATGTCACAGCGCACGCCGTCGAGCCCGGTGCACTGGTCGGCCACGGGCCCGGACATTTCCATCCGGCCCTCCAGCTCCATCCCGAGCTCCTCGAAGTACGCGATGGCGGCCTCCATGTCCTCGACGACGATGCCGACGTTGTCCATCCGCTGAACAGCCATCCGACGCTCCTCCGGTCCTCCGTGAATGTGGCCAACTTGTGCTCGACCTGTGATCGTCTGCAAATTACCCGCCGGTAGCGTGAGTCGCCGACCACGCAGGAACAGGAAGGCGCCACCCCCCACATGAACGGCACGATCGACGGGTTCAGCTATGGGGCGGTGACTCCCGTCGCCGGTTACATCATGGCGTGTTTCGGCAGCGCCCTAGGGCTCCGCTGCACCACACGCTCCCTCTTGTTCACGAAATCGCTGCGCCCCGGCTGGCTGGCGCTGGGCGCCGGCGCCATCGGCTCCGGGATCTGGAGCATGCACTTCATCGCGATGCTGGGCTTCAGTGTCCAGGAGGTCCCGGTCGGCTACAACTGGCCGATGACGTACGGCAGTCTGGCCGTTGCGATCGTGATGGTGAGCATCGGCGTCTTCATCGTCGGCTACCGCAAGGCGACCGTCTTTGCGCTCCTGACCGGAGGCGTCATCACCGGCCTCGGCGTGGCGACGATGCACTACATGGGCATGGCCGCGATGCGGATGGACGGCGCCTCGCTCCGCTACGACACGGGCACGGTCGCCCTCTCCGCCCTGATCGCCGTCGTGGCGGCGACGGCCGCGCTGTGGGCGTCGGTCCAGGTCAAGGGCCTGCTGTGGAGCCTGGGTGCGGCCCTCATCATGGGCGTCGCGGTGACGGGCATGCACTACACGGGCATGGCGGCGGTCAAGGTCCACATCCACTCCACGGCCGACATCTCGGCGTACGGCACGTCCTCCTTCGACATGCTCGTCCCGATGCTCATCGGCCCTCTCGCCTTCCTCGCCCTCGCGGGAGCGGTCGTCATGATCGACCCCCTGATGATCTCCGCCCCGGACGCGCACGGGGCCACTGCCCCGCGCCGCCTGTCCGTGGACCTTCCGTCGCTCGCGTCGCAGAGTGGCGGGCGGGAGCGGGAGCGGGAGCGGGAGCAGGGGCGTGAGCGGGAACGGGTGCGGGTCGGCTGACCCCCAACTGGTGGCGCTGAGCGCCGGGTTGCCCGTACGGTGCCACTAGTAGACACATGTCAACTAGTGGGGTGGAGCCATGATCACAGGTGTCAGGCGGGGCGGTACGCAAGCGGTGCCCTGCAGCGTGTCGGCGGCTGCCGTGCTGATCTCCTCGCGTTCGATGGATCGATGAGCCCCGCCCTGTTCGCCGCGTCCGCCTTGTCCGACGCCAACGCCGCGCACACGCTGTCAGCCCTGCCCGACCTGCTCACCCACCCCATTGCGGCCGGCCCACCGGACACCGGGTTCATGGTCCCCTCCTTCGTCCTGGGGTTCCTCTTCACCTTCGTCCCGGCGCTGCTCGCCCGGCGGCTGCTGAACCTGCGGTCCGGGGTGTTCCGGGTCGCGTTCTGCATCCTCGTGGCCATCACCATCAGCGGTTCCACCGTGGGACGGACCATGGGGCAGGGCGACGAGTGGTCGCTGGCGACCGTCTTCTGGGGTGTCACGCTCGCCCTCACCATGCTGTTCCTGCTCCTCCTCGAAGCCTTCGTCCCGCACGGCGTCGGCCCGGTCGGTCTGGCCAAGGAGCTCTACGGCCGCCTCCTGCGCGCACGCCGCTACGCCCAGGTCAGCACCATCTCCACCCGATCCGGACTGCCCCGCTTCGCCGCCGACCGCCCCAGCCGCAACGGCCCCGAACGCAACGCCGCCTTCGCCGCCGCCCTGCGCCGTACGCTGGAGGAGAGCGGCGTCACCTTCGTGAAGCTCGGCCAACTGCTCTCCACGCGGCGCGACTTGCTGCCGCCCGAGTTCATCGACGAGCTGAGCAAGCTGCAGAACGAGGTCCCGCCCTCCCCGGCGGACCAGGTCCGTGAGCAGCTGCGCACCGAACTCGGCGCGGCCCCCGAGGAGTTCTTCGCGGACTTCGACCCCACCCCGCTCGCAGCCGCCTCCATCGCACAGGTCCACCGGGCGACCCTGCCCGACGGGGGCCCGGTCGTGGTGAAGGTGCAGCGCCCCGGGATCGTCCGCATCGTCGACCGCGACCTCGACATCGTGCGGCGGGTGGCCCGCACGTTGGAGCGCCGCTTCGCCTGGGCCCGCAGCATCGGCGCCGCCGACCTGGCCGAGGGCTTCGCGGACTCGCTCCGCGAGGAGCTCGACTTCCGCATCGAGGCCCGCAACCTCGCCACGATCGCCGCCGCCGGCGCCGGCCACTCGCCGGTCCGGCTCCCGCAGGTGCACACGGAACTGACGACGACCCGCGTCCTGGTGATGGAGGCACTCGACGGCATCCCCCTGGGCAGCGCCGACAAGGTCCTGGCCGACCGCGGCACCGACCGCGAGGCCCTTGCCCGTACGCTCCTGGAGACCCTGCTCCGCCAGATCATGGTCGACGGCGTCTTCCACGCCGACCCGCACCCCGGCAACATCCTCCTGCTGCCCGACGACACCCTCGCCCTGATCGACTTCGGCTCGGTCGGCCGCCTGGACACCCTGCTCCAGGGCTCGCTGCAGCGCCTCCTCGTCGGCATCGACCAGCGCGACCCCGCGGGCGTCCGCGACGCGTTCATCGAGATCATGGACCGCTCGGACGCGGTGGACGGCGAGGCCCTCGAACGCTCCCTCGGCCGCTTCATGGCCCGCCACCTCGGCCCGGGCCTGACGCCCGACGTCGAGATGTTCACGGACCTCTTCCGCATCGTCTCCGCGCACGGCGTCGCCGTCCCGGCCGAAGTGGCCGCGGTCTTCCGTGCGTTGGCCACTCTGGAGGGCACGCTCGCCCATCTCGCGCCGGGCTTCAACATCGTCAACGAGTCCCGCGCCTTCGCCGACCGCGAGATCACCGCCCAACTGCGCCCGGACTCCCTGCGCGAGGTCGCCCGCGACGAACTCGTCTCCCTGCTCCCGCTCCTGCGCCGCATCCCGCGCCGCGTGGACCGCATCACGGCGGACCTGGAACGCGGCGCCTTCACCGTCAACACCCGCATGTTCGCCCACCCCGCGGACCAGCGCGTCCTCTCCACCCTCCTCCACCAGGCCCTCACGGCGGTCCTGGCCGCGACCACCGGCCTCATGTCGGTCGTCCTCCTGTCGAGCACGGGCGGTCCCCGCGTCTCGGACGAACTCCGCCTCTACGAGGTCTTCGGCTACAACCTGCTCGTGCTGAGCGTGATCATGATGTTGAAGGTGTTGGTCGGGGGGTTCCGGCGGGCCGGGGGCGGGGCGGCACCCTGATGCGGCCGGCGGGCACTAGGTCCGCGCTGTACGCACCTGCTCCGCCGTGCGCTCGTACGCGTCCGCCGCCCGGTTGAAGTAGTCGAACAGGATGTTCAGCTTGTCAGGGCTGTAGCCGCGGAGGATCCGGGCGATCTCCTCGCGGGCGGGAGCCATCACCTCGTCGAGGTCGGCGGGCTGGCCGACGGGCTCGACGATCACCTTGCGGCGGTCGGTGGGGTCGGCGGCACGGCGGACGTAGCCGGCCTGTTCGAGCCGGTCGATCAGCCGGGTGGTGGGCCCGGTGGTCAGCCCGGTGCGAGCGCCGAGCTCGCCGGGTGTCAGAGGGCCGGTCAGCTCCAGGGTGTTGAGCGCGTACAGGTCGGTGGCGCCCAGTCCGCATGACTTGGCGCTTGCGTGCCCGTGCACCATCACCGCGCTCAGATACCGGCGATAGATACGCGATGCCTCGGCCGGCGTTGACACTGCCTCACCCACTCCCTAGTCTCTTCTCTAAGGAAGAGACTTCTTCGACGAAGAAAGCTCTCTGGAGAAGATTCTATGGGAAGGGTACGGCCATGACCAGCACCGTGACCAGCGAGAACGCGACCTCCGGCGAGGAGCCCGCCACCTCCGCGGATGGGCCCGCCCCCACCCAGCCGCGCCCGCGGAACCGCCGCCGCACCCTCAAGCGGGCACTGGGCGCCACCGTGCTCGGCCTCGCGGTCGTAGCCGCCGGCGGCTACTTCTGGCTCGACGCCACCTCCGACGTCCAGCGCGTCGGCGCCGAAACCTGCGGCGAGGTCATCCCCGCCGACGCCGACCGCCGCGACGGCGAGGCCGTCTGCGGCACCCTCGACGCGCTCGCCGACGCGTGGGAACGCGGGGACGCGGAGGCGTACGGCCGCCAGTTCACCGAGGACGGCACGTACACCACGTACATCGGAAGCCACTACGAGGGCCGCGCCGACATCACCGAGAGCCACCGCGCGCTCTTCAACGGCTTCCTCAAGGACAGCAAACTCGCCGCCCGCTACCTCGACATGCGCTTCCTCACCAAGGACGTCGCCGTCCTCACGAGCCGCGGCGCGGATTACACCGGCGACAAGCCGGACACGGACGACCTGACGAAGATCACGACGTTCACCCTGGTCCGCGGCAGTGGCAGTGGCAGCGGCAGTGGCAGCGGCAGCGGCGACGCCGACGGAGCCTGGCGGATCGCCGCGTTCCACAACACGGAGCGCAGCAATGTGATGGAGCGCTTCTCGTTCATCTTCGACCCGGAGAGCAAGCCGGCTGCGGAGAAGTAGCGCGCCCACACTGCACATCCCGCCTGACGCAGACGGTGCTGACGTACTCACGTACGCGGATGCAGGCCCTCGCCGACGAGGTCCGACATCACGCGCCGCCGAGCTTGTCGAGGTCGGGAGCGTAGACGGTCATCCAGTGCGGGTTCAGCCGGTAGTACACGACCTCGCGGTTCCAGTCGAAGCTGTCGTCGCCGTAGAAGTCCTTCAAGTAGGCGAGGAGTTCCTCCCAGTCGGCCGTCGGCTCGGCGTCCACGGGGTTCATCTCCTCCACCGTGCCGTGGGTGAACACGCCGAGATCCTCGCCGCGCATGTGCGCGACGCTGGCGGCCGGACGGGCCGCGAGGTGACGGGCCTTGGCGGCGTTGCGCGCCGTGCCGAAGTACCACCGGCCGTGCAGGAAGTGCCCGTCGGCGCCGCTGATCCGCGGTTCGCCCTTCGCGGTCACGGTGGAGAGGGCGAGCGTGCACATGCCGGTGAGGACCCCGGTGAGCTGCGCCGCCGAGATGGTGCGGCCCTCGACGATCGAGCGGAGGTGTGCGGTCGAGCCGGAGAGGGAGGAGTCGAGGAGGGCCTGGAGCTTGTCGAGTTCTTCTGAGGTTTCGCGCATACGTCGATCGTCGGCGGTAAACCCGCCATCTTCTGTCGTCATTGATGAAGCGGCGGTGAGGTTGCTCTGTGCGGGTCACGGTCGGCGCTGGGGGTTCGATGCTCCGCGGGTGCGCCCGGACATGCAAAAACCCCAGGTCACGGGTGATGTGACCTGGGGTTTCAACTGAGCCGCCTTCGGGATTCGAACCCGAGACCTACGCATTACGAGTGCGTTGCTCTGGCCATCTGAGCTAAGGCGGCACCGCGGGTGATGTGTACGAGGTCGTACGAGAACCTCTCCCCGTGGGAAGAGGTTCGCATCAGCAGCGACGCCAAGTCTACAGGGTTAATCCGGGTGCCTCCGACCAGGGCCTGACCCCGTCCGGGGCAGGGCTGTAGGCCCGGCCCCGGACGGGAGGGGTGTCAAGGGGAGGCGGATCCCGTCGGCCGCCCCCGCCACGCCCGGGCGAACAACTCGGGCAGCGGACCGGCGACCGGTACCGAGTACGTCCGGTCGCCGATGACCTGGACGCCCAGCAACCGTGCCTTCCACGTCTCCATCGGCGGGCGGAAGGTGTCACCGCGTGCCCAGTCGCCGGGCAGGAAGACCCCGCGCCCGGCCCTGGCCCTGCGGTCGGCGGTCACGAGGCCCGCCTCGACGAGGGTGGCCGTCACCGTCTTGTGGTGGGCGGGGGTCCAGCGGTTGTAGCGGCGGATGCGGCGGTCGGTGGGTACGGGGAGGGCGAGCAGCTGGAGGTAGAGGGTCGCGGCGTGCTCGTCGAGGCCGGTCGTGGTGGCCGCCTCCTCGACCACGTCCGGGGCGGACAGCCGCGGGTCGGACTCGTAGCCGCCGGGCGGCAGCGACCCGTCCGCGATGCGCCGTACGATCCGCTCGCACTCGGGGCCGCGCAGCCAGCGGACCTGCGCCAGGTGTGAGCCCTCCGTGTCGATCACGCTCTCCAGGCGCTGCGAGCGCGCGTCCGCTCCGTACCGGGCCGGCCGGAAGTGCACGCAGGGTGCCTCGCGCTCTCCGCGCCGGTCGTACCCGGCCTCGGAGATCACGACCAGACCGTCGTCGAGCGTGGGGTGCTCCAGCGGCTCGAAGGCGTCCAGGTAGGGGCCGGCGCCGGGGCAGGTGTCCAGGAGACCCGCCACGTCGCGGCCGCGCAGGCTGCGCCCGCGGGCCGCGAGCAGCAGCTGCGGGTCGGCCAGGCGTTCCCGCAGCAGTTGTACGGCTTCGGGGACCCCTCCTCGTACGGGATCTCCTTCCGGGAGATCCGCGTAGACCCAGTCGATGGCGTCGCAGAGCACGACCAGCAGCTCCCTGAACCGGTAGCCCTCGTCGCCCTCCCAGCCGCCGTGGCTGATGCTGTTGATCCGCAGCCGGGTGTCGGGTGTGTGGGTGAGGCGCGGCTCGCGGGCGGGGTCGGCGAGGACCGCGCAGAGGGCGGCCGGGGCCATCCGTACGTCGTTGTGCTCGGCGGCCACGGCGAGCGTCGCCTCCGGGATGGCGGGACGCACGCCCTGCTGTTCCTGCCAAGCCTGCGCGATCCGTTCGGCGAGGGCGAGTTGGCCACCCTCCTGCCACAACTGCTCGGGGTCGTCAGGCAGTACGTCGGCCAGCAGGGCGAGGCGGTCGGGCACGCGAAGGGATGCCAACTCCCGTTCTCCTGCGGCCGCTTCCGCCTGCTTCAGGCCCATCGTCTTGCGTGCCTCGGCGCTCAGGCTTCGGTATCCGTACGCCACACCGGGCAGCCCGGCGAGCAGCAGCGCCGCGCCGGCCCGGCTCAGGCCCGTCGCCTCGGCCAGGCGCGCGGCCGCCGTACGGTCCCAGGGCGCGGGGCCCTTCTCCCGTACGAGGTGGACGAGCCGCCGCAGCCGCTGCGGGGTCTCCCAGCTCGCCGCGCACGGGCTCGGCGGTCAGGATCCGTCCGGGTGAGGGCGGTTCGGCCTCGCCGGTGCGCAGTTCGATGAAGCGCTGCGCCTCCTGGCCAGCCCCGAGCCCGTGCGGCGAGAACACGGCACCGTGTGCGTCCCGCGCGGCATAGGTGTCCTTGTCGGCGAGCACGATGGTGCCCGTACGCATCCGGGCCCGTGCCCCCGGATCGGCGAAGGGCGTCGCGGACCAGACGTCCAGCGTGGCCAGTTGGACCGCGCGCAGGTCGTCGGGCACATGGAAGGCGGTGGCGTGCAGCGCCACCGCCCCGATGCCGCCGATGAATTGATGCCAGTTCCAGCCCCGCCACCGGACGGGGACCTCCGTGCCCTGCCCGGTGAGGTAGGCGCCGACCTCGGTGAATCCGGCGAGTGTGCCGGGGCGCCAGTTCCCGGCGCCTTCGATGAAACCGTTCAGGGCGGCGGAGATCAGGTTCTCGTTGAAGGTGGCGGCGGGCTGCGCGGAGCCTATGGAGGTATCGGGCATGTGGCCATCCTGCCGGAGTCCCATGGCCCTTCGATGCGCCGAGGCATCTCGCTGAAACATTTCCCGGCGCCGCTGCATCACATAAGTAGGGACGTCACAGCGGGACGGGGAGAGCATGCGGCGGGCGGGGGAGTGGGAACAGGCGTATCTCGAGTTCGCGAGGGCCAGATCGCGGCAGTTGTATCGGTCGGCCTGTCTGCTGACCGGCGGGGATACGCATCTCGCGGAGGATCTGGTCCAGGAGACCCTGGGCCGGATGTATCTGGTGTGGGGGCGGATAGCGCGGGTCGGCAACCCGGCGGGGTATGCGCAGACCGTTCTCGTGCGCAGCTATCTCGCGCACGCGCGGCGGCGCAGCAGCGGTGAGCGGCCGGCGGCCGAGCTGCCGGACGCACCGGGGCGTCCGGAGGCGGACGCGGTGCTGCGGCTGACGCTGCTGGACGCGCTGCGGCAGTTGTCCGCGAAGGACCGGGCCGTGGTGGTGCTGCGGTACTGGGAGGACCGGTCCATCGAGGACACCGCGGATGTGATGCACGTCAGCTCCTCCGCGGTGCGCACCCGCTCGGTGCGTGCGCTCGCGCGGCTGCGGGAGGTGCTCGGCGGGGGCGGGATCGAGGAGTTCGGCGAGTACGGGCGGTGTGGGGACCGCCCGCAGCAAGGACAACAAGGACAGCAAGGACAGCGAAGGCCGCAAGAGAAGCAAGGGCAGCAGGCGCGGTGCGGGGAGTTTCGAGGGGATGCGGATGTCGTACGAGGATGAGCTGGGCGAGGCGCTGCGGCGGGCCGGCGAGGGGTTCAGCACGGATCAGACGGTGCTGATCGAGGCCGGGCACGCGCGTGGCCGGCGGATGGCGCGCAGGCGGCGGGCCGCGGTGTTCGGCGGGGCCGTCACGGTCGTGGCGCTTGGGGTCACGAGCGCGGTGGTGCTGCCCGCGATGGGCGGGGAGCGGGGGGAGTCCGCGGCGCCGGTGGCGAGCACGAAAGGGCCCATGGACGGGGCCGCCACGGAGAGCCCCAAGGCCAGGGAGGGGGGTGCGGCGGCGGGCGGGCATGTGAGCCGGGAAGAGCTGATCGCCACGCTCAAGTCGCTGCTGCCCGCGGGGAAGTTCAGCGAGGAGAACGGCCTCGGCACGGACGACGAAGCGGCCGGACCGTATGCGGCGGTCGCCTTCGACGACGGCAAGGGGAAGGCCGCGGTGCAGATCGCGTTCACGCGGCTCGGTCCTTCCGAGCTAGCGCACGCGAAGGTGATGACCACGTGTCCCGACCGGCAGAGGGTTCCGTACGACTTCTGCGAGGTCAGCACGGAGGCGGACGGTTCGCGGCTCATGGTCCACAGGGGCTACAAGCACGGGAGCGACAAGGGCGGCACGAAGTTCTGGCAGGTCGTGTATGCCCGGCCGGACGGGCGCGTCATCGACGCGGGTGAGTTCAACTCGCGTGCGGAGGCGGGTTCGCCGGTCACGCGGGCGGAACCACCGCTCTCCACCCGGCAGTTGACGGCGGTCGTCAGGTCCGCCAAGTGGGATCCGGTCTTCGAGGCTCCGCTCGACGAGCGGCCCAAGAACCCCGGCGCCGCGACCACCCCGGCCGCCGGCGGCTCCTCCGAGGAGGACTCCTCCAAGGAGGGCTCCGGCAAGGACGAGGCCCCCGACAGTGACGCCCCGCCCACCGCAGAGTCCCAGGCCGTCCGCTCGACGCTGATAGCGCTGCTGCCCAAGGGCCTGAAGGTCATCGGGCAGGGAGGCGAAGGCGAGTACGCGTACGTCGTCGTCGATGACGGCAAGGGCGCGAGCCTCGTGCAGATCAATGTGCAGCCGGGGATGGACGACGTGCGCGGCGAGCTGTTCGCGGGGGCGGAGGAGCTGCCCGGCGGTGTCCTCTACAAGGGGCGCGAGAGCGGGGGCGACAAGGGCGTCGAGGGCAGTGTGATGTGGACGGCCGACACCATACGGATGGACGGGCTGCGGGTCGTCGTCAGTGCCTTCAACGCGGGCAGGCAGAGCGATGCCCCGAGCCGGGCGAAGCCTGCTCTCAGCCAGGAGCAGCTCAAGTCCCTTGCCACGGACAAGAAGTGGGCGGAGGTGCCGCAGGGGTGAGCAACGGCGCGTAGGGCGCGGCTACTTCGCGTCCGCGTAGCAGGACACCACCGCCGTAGTGAACGGAAACCGCACCGGCGTCTCGCCGAACGCGATCTCGTTGGCCGTCCGGGCTGCCTCCCGGATCGCCTCGACGACCGCCGGTGCCTCCGCTTCCGGGCAGTGCACGATCACCTCGTCGTGCTGGAAGAAGACCAGCTCGGCGGCGAGACCGGCCGCGGACATCGACCGGCGCAGGGCCGCCATCATCAGCAGCGCCCAGTCCGCCGCGCTGCCCTGGACGACGAAGTTGCGGGTGAAGCGGCCGCGGGCGCGGGAGTCGGTGGAGGCGTATCCGGGGACCCAGCCGTCGTCGCTCTCCGGGGTGAGGTCCGGGGCGTCCTGCGGGATGCCCGCCTCCTCCTGGTCGCCGGAGCCCGCGGCCGGCGGGCAGGTGCGGCCCAGCCAGGTCCGTACGAGACGGCCCTCCTCGCCCGCGCGCGCCGCCTCGTCCACGTACGCGACCGCGCGGGGGAAGCGGCGGCGGAGCAGGGCCAGGTTCTTGAGGCCGTCGCCGGAGGTCTGTCCGTAGACCGCGCCGAGCACTGCGATCTTCGCCATGTCGCGGTCGCCGGAGAAGGCCTTGTCGGAGACGGCCTGGTAGAGATCGCCGGGGCGTCCCGCGACCTCCATCAGGCCCGGGTCGCGGGAGATCGCGGCGAGCACCCGCGGCTCCATCTGGTCGGCGTCGGCGACGACGAGTTTCCAGCCCGGGTCCGCCACGACCGCGCGCCGGATGACCTTCGGAATCTGCAGGGCGCCACCGCCGTTGGTCACCCAGCGGCCGGTGACCGTGCCGCCCGGCAGGTACTCGGGGCGGAATCGGCCCTCGCGCACCCAGTCCTGCAGCCAGGACCAGCCGTGGGCGACCCAGATCCGGTAGAGCTTCTTGTACGCGATGAGCGGGGCGACCGCCGGGTGGTCGAGGGACTCGATCTCCCAGCGGCGGGTCGACTTCACGCGCAGTCCGGCCTGCGAGAAGGCCTTCACCACGTCGGCCGGAAGATCCGGGCGCACCCGTCGGCCGAACGCCGTCGACACCTCGTCCGCCAGCTCCGCGAGCCGCCGTGGCTCGCCGCCGCCCGCGTAGCGCTCGCCGAGCAGTTCGGTGAGCACCTCGCGGTGCACCTCGGCGCTCCACGGCAGCCCCGCCCGGTTCATCTCGCAGGCGATCAGCATGCCCGCCGACTCGGCCGCGGTGAGCAGCCGCATCCGGCCGGGATGCTCGGCCGCGTCATGCCGCCTGAGCTGCTCCGCGTACACCTCGATCAGCTCTTCCAGGGATACGGGGACGGGGCCGGGCTCGAACAGAGAGGACTGCGAGCCGGGCTCGGCCGAGCGCTGCGGCGGGTCGGGCGGCACCGGCCCGTTGCGCAGCCGGGCGAGGGCCGCGGCCGCGGAGTGCGGCTCCCCGAGGCGACCCTCGTGGCCGAGCAGCAGCGCTTCGGCGTCCTCGATGTCGTAACACCGCTCGACCCGCACACCGGCGGCGAGCAGCCGCGGATAGATCCCGAAGGTGCTGCGCCAGACCCAGCGGGTGACCTCCGGACGGCTGCGGACCGCCTCGGCGAGATCGGGCTCGTGCAGAACGGCCCCGGCGGCGCGGCCCTCCGGGGTCAGCGGGGCGAGGCGGGCGCCGCCGCCGTCTGTCGCCTGCAGGGCCCACCGGGTCATGGCTTCGATGGTGGCAGGCGGGTCTGACAATCGAGGGTCACCCCGAGCTCCCGCCGCCACAAGCGCCACCCCGTCACCTCTGCGAGGATTTGTCCGTACGGAAGCGGGAGCGGAGTGATCCGTTCCGTGCGTGATCCAGGAACCGCCCCCAAGGAGCCCTCCCCATGCGCGTGGCCCTCGCCCAGACCGACTGTGAGCTCGGGGATGTCGAGAAGAACCTGGCCATCGCGCGGGAGCAGATCGAGCAGGCCGTGGCACAGGGGGCGAATCTCGTCGTGTTTCCCGAGCTCAGCCTGCACGGCTATCACCTGGGCGGGCTCAAGCGGGACGAGTCCATCGCCGCGCAGGATCCGCGGGTCCTCGAGCTGAGCACGCTCGGGGCCGACGTCATGGTCGGGATGCACGAGCACACCAGCCTGCGCGCGTACAACACCTCGGCGTACTACACCGAGGGCAGCCTCCTGCACGCGCACCGCAAGCTCTATCTCCCGAACTACCTGGCCTGGGAGGAGCGCAAGCACGTCAGCCCCGGACAGAACATGCGCGCCTACGACCTGCCCCGCGGGATCGGCCGCGCGGCCACGCTCGTCTGCAACGACGCGTGGCAGCCGGTGCTGCCGTGGCTGGCCGTGCAGGACGGGGCCGAGGTCATCATCGTGCCCACGAACAGCGCCGCGAGCCTCGACCCGGAGGCCATGGACACCGGTCTGTACTGGGACACGCTGCTCTCGTACACGGCCCGGATGCTGCAGTGCTGGGTCGTGTTCGTGAACCGGGTCGGCAACGAGAACGGCGCCACCTTCTGGGGCGGCTCGCGGGTGGTCGACCCGCGCGGCACCGTCGTCGCGCAGGCACCGAAGTGGGAGCCGGGGCTCGTCACCGTCGACATCGACGTCCACGAGGCCCGCCGTCAGCGCCGCGCGGTCCCGCTGGTCGCGGAGGCCCGGCTCGGGATGGTCGGACGCGAGGTGCGCCGCCTCATCGACGAGGGCGGCGACAGCTGACCGACGGACGGCCGGCCGGCGACAGTTAGCCGGACAGGTCCGCCGCCGCCCGCGCGTACACATCCAGCGCCACGCGCGGCTCCCGCCCGAGCAGCGTCCGCAGGTCGCCCGAGCCGCCCCGCACCCCGCTCCCGTCGAGGAAGCCGCCCCGGATCGCCGAGTACGTGCTGAGCAGCATCGGGACCTGGAACGGGAGAGCCTGTCCGGCCTCGGTGATCGCGGCGCGGGTCGCCTCCAGGGTGCCCGGTTCGTACGAGCCGCCCACCGCGGCCGCCAGTTCGGCGCCGCCGAGCGGGACCTCGCCCACCAGCTCGTACGTCCGCCCCACGTGCTCCCCGGCGGTCAGCGCGACCCGTACCGCCGCCTCCGCCAGGTCCTCGCGGGCCACCGCCGCGAGCTTCCCCTCGCCCAGCGGTGCCGCGATCGTGCCGTCAGGGCCGGGTGCGGCGACGGCGGCGAGGAACTCCGCGTAGAGGCCGTTGCGCAGCACCGTCCAGCCGAGGGACGAGGAGCGCAGGCGGCGTTCGGTCCAGCGGTGGGCCAGGGCGTACGTGAGGTGGTCGCCGTCGCCGCTGAGGCTCGTGTAGACGAGGTGGCGCACGCCCGCCTTCTCGGCGGCGGAGATGACGGCCTCGTGCCGGGCGGTCACCACGTCGTCCTCGGCGGCGCCCGCCGAGATCATCAACAGGGTGTGGACGGAGGTGAGGTCGAGGGAGGAGGGATCGTCGAAGTCGATCCGCCGCTGTCCGGGGCCCGGGTTGCGGGTGCCGACGACGACGTCGGTGCGGTCCGCGAGCAGCGGGGACGAGGTGACGAGACGGCCGAGAGCGCCCGTGGCGCCGGTGATCAGAAGCATGGACTTATCGTGGCGAGGGTCGGCCGGCCGCGTAAGGAGGCACTTTCATGTCACCAGGGCACACCCATGTAACCGTGCAGGTCACCGAGGACGTGCAGGTCACCGAGGACGTGCAGGTCACCGAGGGCGCGCACGTCACCGAGGACGGCGACCCGGTGATCGTCTGTGAGACGCCGCAGGACGAGTGCGGGGTGCGGGATGTCCTCGACCGGCTCGGCGACAAGTGGTCGGTGTACGTCCTGGTCGAACTCACCGCGGGAACGCTCCGGTTCAAGGAGCTCCAGCGCCGCATCCACGGCGACGTCTCGCAGCGCATGCTCACCCTGACCGTGCGCCGCCTGGAGCGCGACGGCCTGCTGAAGCGGACCGTGTATCCGACGGTCCCGCCGCAGGTCGAGTACGAACTGACCGCCATGGGCCGCTCCATGAGCCACCTCCTCAAGTCCCTGTCCGACTGGTCGGTGGCCCACCGCCCCGCCATCGCCGACGCCCGCCGCGCCTACGACGAGAGCCACCCGTGAGCCACCCCGACCCGGTGGCCCGCGCCTTCGAGGCCGCCCTCTACGCGTCCGACGACGCCTCGCTCGACACGGGCGCCGCCGTCCTCGCGGCCGATCTCGCGCATGTACGGGAGGCGCGGGCGCGCGGCACGGAGTTCGTCACGCGGGCCTGGCAGCGCGGGTGGCAGCCCGCCGATGTCGTACGGATGGTGCGGCGCGAGCTGTCCGAGGAGCACGCGCGGCTGGCGGCCGGGCTGATCCTCGACGAGACACGGCGGTACGAGTCCGGGCTGCCGGCCCGCTGGGACGCGCAGCTCGCGGAGCTGCCCGCACGGGGCGCGCCCGCGGACCGGTTCCTGCAGGCCACCGCACTGCTCGAACTGTTCCGGCTGCTGCTGCGGCTCCCGGCGATCGAACCGGTGGGCCCGGTCCCGGGCGCCCCGGCCCATCTGCCGCCGGTGACCGCGCACGAACCGCGCATGCTGACCCGGATCCGCGCCCTGCTCGCCAAGGCCGAGGCGACCGACTTCCCCGAGGAGGCGGAGGCGCTCAGCGCCAAGGCCCAGGAGCTGATGGCCCGGCACAGCATCGACGAGGCGCTGCTCGCGCACCGCGAGCACTCCGCAGAGACTCCGGTCGCGTGCCGGATCGGGGTCGATGCCCCGTACGAGACGGCGAAGGCGATCCTGCTGGACGCCGTGGCCACCGCGAACCACTGCCGTGCGGTGTGGAACGAGTCCTTCGGCTTCTCGACGGTGGTCGGTTTCGCACCGGACCTGGAGCTGGCCGAGCTGCTCTACACCTCGCTCCTGGTGCAGGGCACGGCGGCGATGACCACGGCGGAGGCCGCCCAGCGCTCGGGCGGCCGCAAGCGGACGAAGACCTTCCGGCAGTCGTTCCTGATGGCCTACGCGCACCGGGCCGGCGAACGTCTCGCCGAGGCCTCCGGCCAGGTCGCCGCCGAGGACACCTCGCTCCTGCCGGTCCTGGCGGCCCGCGACGTCGCGGTGACGGGGGCGGCGGACGCGATGTTCCCGTCGACGCAGCGCACGCGGGTACGCGGTGTGGACGACGCGGCGGGGTGGGAACAGGGCCGCGCCGCGGCGGACCGGGCACACGCAGCCCGTCCGGCCACCTCGGCCCATCCGGCAACCGCAGCCCGTCCGGCGTTTGAGGACAAGCGCCCTTAAGGCGCGATAGGGGGCAAGGGGCGAAGCCCCATACACGTACAAACGGGACGTACCCTGAGACGGTGAGCTGGCTCAGAGCGCTGAAGGAGACCACGCGCTCGGGCCTGAAGGTCGAGCGCAACCGTCTCGAACCGCTCTTCGCCCTCCGCGCCACCGCGGGCCTCGCCCTGGTGGTGATCAGCACCTTCCTGCTCGCGGGCCCCGAGGCCGCCGTCAGCTCGGCCTTCGGCGCGTTCCAGGCGGCGATCGCCACGTTCCAGCGCAGCTGGCGCCCGCGCCCGGTGCTCGCGCTCGCCTCGGGTACGACGCTCGCGATCACCACCTTCCTCGGCTATCTCGCGGGCGCCCATCTGCTGATCTTCCTGAGCCTGCTCGCCGTATGGACCTTCGTGGCCGGTCTGAGCTGGGCGCTCGGCCCGACCGTCGGGGTGATCGCCTCGTCGAACGTGGCCATGGTCCTGGTCACCGTCACCCTGCCCACCACCATCCCCGAGGCGGCCGGGCACGCGGGCGTGATCTTCCTGGGCGGCTTCGTGCAGGCCGCGCTGATCGTGCTCTTCCCGATCCGCCGCTGGGGCGCCCAGCGCGACGCGCTCGCGGACGCGCTGGCCGCCGAGGCGGACTACGCGCGCCGGCTGCGCCACGACCCGACCGCCCCCTTCGACCCCGCGCCGCTGATGGCGGCACGCGAGGCGGCCGTCGTCACCGCGCGCCAGGCCCGCACCCGCCCCGCCGAACTGCACGGCGCCCGCGGCCTCGCCGAACGCATCCGCCCGGTCCTCGCCTCCCTCGCCGACCCGGCGGTCGGCGCCGCGGCCGAGGGCCCCGAGCGCGACCGGGTGCGGGAACTGCTCGCGGCCGCCGGGGAGATCCTGGACGCGGCGGCCCGCGCGATCCGGCACGGCGAACCCGTCGCGCTGCCGCCCGCCGCCGTCGCGGCGCTGCGCACACCCGACACGGGCGCGATCCTCGCCGGGCCGCCGCGTCGCGCCGCCACCCGGCTCGGCGCGCTCCTCGACGACGTCGTCGAGACGGCCGCCCCGGGCACGGCCGCCGCGCCGCCGCGCACCTTCCTGACCCGTCTGGCCGTGGTCTTCCGGCGCGCTCCCGCGCCGCAGCAACAGACGCCCACCCATTCGGACACCCGCCCCATCCCTCTCATCCGCCCCAGCGTTCCCGCCCTCGGACCCAAGGCGGCCCGGGCGCTCAAGAAGGAGCTGCGGCAGGGCAGCTCGCCCTATCTGCGGCACGCGATCCGGGTCACCGCCGTGGTCGTCATCGGTTATGTCCTCGGGGAGTTCCTGCCGTTCGGGCACGGCTACTGGGCGCCGCTCGCCTCCGTGATGGTGATGCGCCCGGACTTCTCGCAGACGTACGGCCGCGCGGTCGCCCGCTTCGGCGGCACCATCGTCGGTGTCTCCGTAGCCTCGGCGATCGTGGTCGTCACCGACCCCGGCGTCCCGCTGTCGATCACGCTGGCGATCATCTGCGCGGGCCTGATGTACCTGCTGCTGCGTACGGGCTATGTCGTCGGCCAGGTCATGATCGCGGCGTACATCGTCTTCCTGCTCGGCACGATCGGCGCCGATGTGAACCAGACGGTGTACGAGCGCGTCCTGCTCACTCTGCTCGGCGGACTGCTCGCGATGCTGTCGTACGCGGTGTACCCGGCCTGGGAGACACCGCGGCTGCGCACCCGCCTCGCCGACTGGCTGATCGCGGACGGCCGGTACGCGGCCGCCGTGGTCCACCACTACGCCGAGCCGGCCGGGCACGCCTGCCCGGATGTGCGCCAGGCGCTGCTCGACGCACGGGCCGCGCGGATCGCCTGGCGGGAGGCCAAGGCGCGGGCCGCCAACGAGCCCGTACGCCATCGCGGACTCTCCCGCTCCGCCGCCGACGACGCAGGTGAGGCGCTCGCGCAGATCGCCAGGATCGGCATGCTCATGGAGGCGCATCTGCCCGAGCGCGGCGCGACGCCCGTACCCGCCGCGGCCCGGCTCGCGGACGCGCTGCGGGAGGCGACGGAGCAAGGCGCGAAGGCCGTACGGGAGCGGAAGGTGCCCGACTGGAAGCCCGTACGGGAATGCCTGGAGCGCTGGGACGGCGACGGGGTACCCGACCGGGTGGTGCTGCGCGGCGCGCGGCTGCTGCTCGACGGGCTCGACGAGTTGTCCGACGCGCTCGAACCTTCACCGCCCCGCTGACGTCTACCCGGTAGAGCGACGGGGGCGCGTGCGGGCCTGTAACCAGGTGCGCACCCCGCGTGCACGTGCATCTGCCCATGCATATGCAGGTGAACACGGCTATGATCCGGGACAGTTGACCGCACCGCATCATCAGTCACAGTGCCAACGGGAGCAACTTGTGGATCACGCGTACAACGGTATGGCGGCCACAGAGCTCGACGGGGTGGTCTGGCAGAAGAGCAGGCACAGCAACTCGCAGGGTGCCTGCGTGGAGTTCGCCAGGCTGTCGGAGGGCCGGGTGGCCGTCCGCAACTCGAACTTCCCCGACGGGCCCGCGCTGGTCTACACGCGCGCGGAGATAGAGGCGATGCTGCTCGGCATCAAGGACGGCGAGTTCGACCACCTGATAGCCGGGGCCTGACAGGAGGGGCCCGAGCGCCCGGGCCGGAGCCGGCCCCGGCCCGAACGCACTGCACTGCTACGGCAGTTGGAACAGCGCCCAGACGACCTTCCCGCCCAGCGTCCCGGCCAGGGGATGCCAGCCCCAGCTGTCGGCGAAGGAGTCCACGAGGAAGAGGCCGCGGCCGCACTCGGCCGAGAAGTCCTCGAACGCCTCCTCGTCGCGCGAGACGGGACTGGTCTGGCTGGGGTCGCGCACCGCGCACACCAGCCGCGAGGACCAGCGCATCAGATGCAGCCGCACGGGCGCGTCGTCGGCCCGGGCCGTGTCGGCGGGCAGCGCGTGGCGCAGGGCGTTGGTGACGAGTTCCGAGACGACGAGCGCGACGTCGTCGAAACGGTCGTCGAGCTGCCACTCGGTGAGGGTTCTTCGGGTGAACTGCCGTGCTCCGCGCACCGCTTCATAGCGGGCGGGCAAGGCGCAGGAGGCCGCACTCGACACCGCTGAGGGGTCGATGGGGGGAAGCCCCTGCCGTAACGGCTCGAGCATGGTCGATCCATTCGTCCCCATGCGAGGCACTCCCGGTTCCGCGGCCGTAGCGATGTTGCGGTGGTGCGCGCGGCCCATCGTTCCGAATGCGTACGGCGGATGCAAGGGCAGATGCACGTGCACGTGCCGGAGTTGGACCTTCAAGTACCAGTTGTTGCTTATTTCTTCCTGCGTATTCTTTCGTAGTCGTTCTGTGAGGGACCTGTTTCCGTAACCGAATGAGTACGCGCCGGAGCGTTTAATGGCAGACTTCGGCATCTGCAGGGGCCCGAGGGGGCTGGGGAGGGTTGAAGTCAGTGACGGCTGGGGAGTCGAGCGGCTCGGTGGTGCGGCGGATCCTCCTGGGATCACAGCTGCGGCGTCTGAGGGAGTCGCGTGGGATCACCCGTGAGCAGGCCGGCTACTCGATCCGTGCCTCCGAATCGAAGATCAGCCGCATGGAGTTGGGACGGGTGAGCTTCAAGGCGAGGGACGTCGAGGATCTCCTGACGCTGTACGGCGTCACGGCCGAGGCCGAGCGCGGCCCTCTGCTGGACCTCGCGCGCGAGGCCAATGTGGCGGGCTGGTGGCACAGTTACTCGGACGTCCTGCCCGGCTGGTTCCAGACGTACGTCGGGCTCGAAGGCGCCGCCTCCCTCATCCGCGCGTACGAAGTGCAGTTCGTGCACGGCCTGTTGCAGACCGAGGCGTACGCGCACGCGGTCGTCACGCGCAATGCGGAGAACATCGCGCACGCGGAGATCGAGCGCCGGGTCGCGCTGCGCCTTGAGCGCCAGAAACTTCTCGTCGACGAGCGCGGTCCGCGGCTGCACTGCGTACTCGATGAAGCGGCCCTGCGCCGCCCATACGGTGACCGATCGGTCATGCGCGGTCAGTTGGAGCATTTGATCGAGGTCTCCGAACGGCCGAATGTGACCCTTCAGGTGATGCCGTTCAGCTTCGGCGGCCACTCAGGGGAGTCGGGCGCTTTCGCTCTGCTGCGCTTCCCCGAATCGGACCTTTCCGACGTTGTCTACCTGGAACAGCTGACCAGCGCCCTGTACCTGGACAAGCGCGAGGAGGTCGCGCAGTACGAGAAGGCCATGGAGCGCCTCCAGAAGGACAGTCCGAATCCGGACCAGACCCGCGATCTGCTCCGTGGTCTGCTCCAACTGTCTTGAAACACAAGTACGATGACGTCTTGTCAGAAGCTGTCGTAACGGGGATCGCGGTGACGCGGTAAGGGGTCGCATGTCCTTCTTCACCGACCTGGGACGGCAGTACATCGACGGTGAGTGGCGTACGGGCAACGGCTCGTGGGACATCATCGACTTCAACCCGTACAACGGGGAGAAGCTCACCGCCATCACCGTGGCCTCGCGCTTCGAGGTCGACGAGGCCTACCGCGCGGCCGAGCGGGTCCAGAAGGAGTGGGCCGCCACCTCTCCGTACGACCGCAGGACGGTCATCGAGCGGGCGCTTGCCGTCACCGAGGAGCTCGAGGACGAGATCGTCGAGGCGATCATCGACGAGCTCGGCGGCACCCGTCTGAAGGCGCGCTACGAGGTCCACCTCGCCAAGGAGTTCCTGCGCGAGGCGATCCAGCTCGCGCTGATCCCCGAGGGCCGCATCATCGCCTCGCCGACGCCCGGCAAGGAGAACCGGCTCTACCGCAACCCCGTCGGGGTGGTCGGGGTGATCAGCCCGTTCAACTTCCCGTTCCTGGTGACCCTCAAGTCCGTGGCGCCGGCGCTCGCGCTCGGCAACGGCGTGGTCATCAAGCCGAACCAGAACACCCCGGTGGTCGGCGGCGGTCTGATAGCCAAGATCTTCGAGGACGCGGGCCTGCCGCCCGGTCTGCTGAACGTGCTGGTCACGGACATCGCCGAGATCGGTGACGCGCTGATCGAGCACCCCGTCCCGAAGGTGATCTCCTTTGCGGGCTCGGACCGCGTCGGCCGCCATGTCGGCGCCGTCACGGCCGCCCACTTCAAGAAGGCCATCCTCGAACTCAGCGGCAACAGCGCCCTGGTGGTCCTCGACGACGCCGATGTGGACTACGCGGTGGACGCGGCGGTCTTCAGCCGCTTCATCTACCAGGGCCAGGTCTGCATGGCCGCCAACCGCATCCTGGTGGACCGCTCGCTGTGGGACGAGTTCACGCCCAAGTTCCTCGCCCGTGTACGGGAGTTGAGGACGGGCGACCCGCGGGACCCCGAGACCCAGCTCGGTCCCGTGATCAACGAGTTCCAGGCGGACGCGCTCGCGGCCCTCGTCAAGGAGGCGCTCGACGAGGGCGCCACGGCGCTCGTCCAGGGCCGTACCGTCGGCAATCTGGTGGAGCCGACCGTCCTGACCGGACTGCCCGCCGACTCGCCGATCCTGCGCCAGGAGATCTTCGGCCCGGTGGCGCTCCTCGTGCCGTTCGACGGCGAGGAGCACGCGGTGCGGCTCGCCAACGACACTCCGTACGGCCTGAGCGGCGCGGTGCACACGGGCGACGTCGAGCGCGGGGTGCGCTTCGCCAAGCGCATCGAGACCGGGATGATGCACGTCAACGACGGAACGGTGCACGACGAGCCGTTCGTCGCGTTCGGCGGTGAGAAGCACTCCGGGCTCGGGCGCCTCAACGGGGACGCGACCGTCGAGGCCTTCACCACACAGAAGTGGATCTCGGTGCAGCACGGGCGGAGCGAGTTCCCGCTGTAGCCGCCGGGTCTGCCGTCCGGCATTAGGACAGCGGCTGACCGCAAGGGTCCGTAGCGTGGTTTCTGTCGGCAGGGACAGAGGCTGCGAAAGGCGGACGGATCATGGTCACCCACGTATCGGCACAGGCGCAGAGCGACGAGCGCACGGCACTGCTCGCGTTCATCGACGAGGCCCGGGGCGGTATCCGTCGTACGGTGCTCGGTCTGAGCGACGAGCAGGCCTCGTCGAAGCCCAGCGCGAGCGAGCTCTCGCTGGCCGGCCTGATCAAGCATGTCGCCGAGGTCGAGCAGGGCTGGATCGCCCGCGCGAAGGGCGAGCCGGAGCGGGTGCAGCGCGACGAGTCCAACTGGCACGAGTGCTTCACGCTCGTCCGCGACGAGACGGTGGCCTCGCAGCTCGCGTACTGGAAGCAAGTCGCCGACGAGACCGAGGAGTTCCTCGGCTCGGCCCCCGACCTCGATGTGACCTTTCCGCTGCCGGAGGCCCCCTGGTTCCCGAAGGAGGAGGTCTCGCTGCGCTGGGTCGGACTGCACCTCATCCGTGAGATCAACCGGCACGCGGGGCACGCGGACATCATCCGCGAGTCCCTGGACGGCAAGTCGGCGTGGGATCTGGTGGCGGAGGAGCGGGGGCCGGACGAGGGCTAGCCGCCCAGTTCCTCCAGGCGTTCGAGGGCGTCGCGGACCGACTCCCGTTCCTCGGCGGAGAGTTGGACCGCGGCGGCCCTTTGCGTCGCCGTGGCGGCCGTCTCCTCGTCCCCGAGCCGCAGCGCCACATCCGCCCGCAGGACCAGCAGCTTCAGGAGCTGCACGGCGGTGGGCTGCTCGTCCGTGAGGGACAGAACCCGGTCGAGGATCTTCGCCGCGCCGGCCGGATCCTCCTTGGAGTCGGCGAACAGGGACGCGTGGTGCAGCGCCCGCGCGAAGGTCTCCTCGGGGGCGGGCCGGTGATGCTGGTCCTCGCTGGTCTTGCGGCCGATCCGGATGCAGTTCCCGCCCGGATCCGTCATCAGGAACTGCCGCACGCCGTACGACATGTCCTTGAGCGGGCCGATCCGCGGCAGCCCGCGGGTGGGGATCTTGCCGTACGCCGCCTTGAGCCCCGCCCGGAAGGCCGTGTGCAGGGCGTCGACCTCGTCGGTGAGGACGTAGCAGGTGCTGATCGACTGCTCGGGGTCGTAGGCCTTCAGGCCGAAGAACTGCAGCTCGATGTCGCCGTACGCGACGACGGCGTACGGATTGGGGCTCTTCTGCAGGAAGGTGACCTCGAAGCCGAGTGCCTCGTAGAAGTCGAGTACGGGCGGGAGGGTGCGGCACGGGAGGATGGGGATCGTTCTGGTGGCCATATGGGTCATACGGGTAGCCTAGTCAAAGTTGAATAGAAAGGAATCCTGGATGTCCGGCCCTTCCGCGATCCGTCTGCTCGTCCTCGGCGCCGTCCGTCAGCACGGCCGCGCGCACGGCTACCAGGTCCGCAACGACCTGGAGTTCTGGGGCGCCGACGAGTGGTCCAACGCCAAGCCGGGCTCGATCTACCACGCGCTCAAGCAGATGGCGAAGCAAGGTCTGCTGCTCGCGCACGAGATCGCGCCGTCCACGGCCGGCGGGCCGCCGCGCACCGAGTACGAGGTGACGGAGAAGGGCACGGCGGAGTACTTCGCGCTGCTCAAGGAGTCCCTGGTCGCGTACGACCAGAAGATGGACGTGCTCTCCTCGGCGGTCGGCTTCATCGTCGACCTGCCCCGCGAGGAGGCCGTCTCGCTCCTGAAGCGGCGCATCGAGGCGATCGAGGCCTGGCGCGCGGGCGTCACCGCGCACTACATCCCCGAGGACGGGCCGGAGCAGCTCGGCCACATCGGCGAGATCATGCACCTCTGGATCCACTCGGCGGACGCGGGCGCGGAGTGGACGCGCGGCCTGATCGAGCGGATCGAGGGCGGCGCGTACACGTTCTCCGGCGAGGGCGAGCCGTTCGTCGGGATCCTCGCCGAGGAGCAGGAGAACCCGTACGCGACGGGGGAGCCGCATCCCGGGGACGCGGAGTAGCGGGCCGCGGGCCGCGCATTAATCAAGTTTGACTAACCGGGTCGGGCGCGTTACTTTCGTACTCCGGTAGTCAAGTTTGATTAATGTCTCAAGGTTGAAGGGGGCCCATGACCGACGCGATCAGCATCGAAGGCGTACGGAAGGCCTACGGGAAGAAGGCGGCGCTCGACGGGCTCGATCTGACCGTCGCCCGCGGCACCGTGCACGCGGTGCTCGGCCCGAACGGGGCGGGCAAGACCACGGCCGTCCGGATCGCCGCGACCCTGCTGCGGCACGACGAGGGAGAGGTCCGGGTCGCCGGATACGACGTCCGTACGCACGCCGATGACGTACGGCGCCGCATCGGGCTGCTCGGCCAGCACGCCGCCGTCGACGAGGAGCTCAGCGGGCTGCAGAACCTGGAGATGTTCGCCCGGCTCCACCACCTGGGCGCCCGCCGCTCGCGGGCCCGCGCGGGCGAGCTCCTCGAACGGTTCGGGCTCGCCGACACCGGCGGCAAGGCCGTCAAGCAGTACAGCGGCGGGATGCGCCGCCGGCTCGACCTCGCCGCCTCGCTGATCACCGACCCCGAGGTGCTCTTCCTCGACGAGCCGACCACCGGCCTCGACCCGCGGGCGCGCGGTGAGGTCTGGAGCGCGGTCCGCTCGCTGGTCGGCGGCGGGACGACCGTGCTGCTCACGACCCAGTACCTGGAGGAGGCGGACCAGCTGGCGCACCGGATCTCCGTGATCGACCAGGGGCGGGTCATCGCGGACGGCACCTCCGACGAGCTCAAGGCGAAGACGGGCGGCGACCGGATCGACGTGGTCCTGCACCAGGAGTCCCAGCTCGCCCGCGCCGCGGCCCTGCTGCCGGGCGAGGCCACGGTCGACGCGGACCGCCGTCTGGTCAGCGCCCCGGTCGCGGACCGGATGGCGGCGCTCACCCGGGTCGTACGGGCCCTGGAGGAGGCCGGGATCGAGGCCGAGGACATCGCACTGCGCCGGCCGACCCTGGACGAGGTCTTCCTCGACCTCACCGGGCCCGGCACCGAGCCGCCGGACGGCCTCGGGTCCGACAGGCGCGGCACCGAAGTGAAGGAGGACGCGTGAGTACGACGGCGATCGACGTGAGGGCGGCGGGCGCGAAGGGCTCCAAGGCGGGCTGGGCCCTCACCGACTCCTGGACCATGACCCGCCGCGAGCTGCTGCACTGGACACGGCAGCCGGTGCAGGTCGTCGTGGGCCTCGCGTTCCCGGTGATGCTGCTCCTGATGTTCGGCTTCCTGATGGGCGGCGGCCTCGGCATCGAGGGCAACTACCGCGAGTACCTGGTGCCCGGCATGTTCGCCCTGACCATGGCCTTCGGCCTGGACGCCACGATGGTCGCGGTCACCCAGGACCTCAACAAGGGTGTGGTGGACCGCTTCCGGTCCATGCCGATGACCAATGGGGCCGTCCTGGTGGGCCGTTCGGCCGCCGACATGCTCCAGTCCCTGCTCTCGCTCGTTCTCCTGATGGGCGTGGGACTCGCGGTCGGCTGGCGCTGGCACGGCTCGTTCGCGGCGGTGCTCGGTGCGATGGGCCTGCTGCTCCTGCTGCGCTTCGCGATGCTGTGGATGGGCATCCACCTCGCGATGATCGCGGGCAGGCCGGAGCTGGTGATGGCTGTGCAGATCCTTGTCTGGCCGGTCGGTTTCCTGTCCAACGCGTTCGCGACACCGGACTCCATGCCGGGCTGGCTGGGCACGGTCGTCGAGTGGAACCCGATGTCGGCGACGGCCACCGCGACCCGTGAGCTGTTCGGCAACGACGGCGGGATCCCGTCGTCCTCCTGGGCCTCCGAGCACGCGATGCCGCTCGCGGTCGTGTGGCCGGTGGTCCTTGTCGCGGTGTTCTTCCCGCTGGCGGTACGGAGGTTCGCGCGGCTCAGCAAGTAGGCGTGACGAAGGAGTGGGGGCCGGTCCGGTGCGGACCGGCCCCTCGGCCGTACCGCTGCGTGTGCGGCTCGCGGGGTGTCGGCCCGGCGCGCAGCTCGCCTCCGCAACGGTCGTACGGTCAGCTCACGTTGACCACCACCGAGTGCCATCCGGAGGCGCCGTCCGGGATCGTTCCCGTGCGCTCGGAGGTCTGCGTCGTGCCCGTGCGGTCGGTGGCGCGGACCTGGAGGGTGTGCGAACCGGCGGTGGCGGGCCACTCCCAGCTCCACTGCCGCCAGGTGTCGAGCGGTCCCTCGGCGGCCAGCCGCGCGTCCTGCCAGGGGCCGTCGTCCACGCGGACCTCGACCCGGTCGATACCGGTGTGCTGGGCCCAGGCCACCCCGGCGACGGTGACCCTTCCGGCCGGGGGACGGCTGAACGGCTTCGGGGTGTCGATCCGCGACTGCGTCTTGACCGGCGCCTCGCGTGCCCAGTCGCGCTTCACCCAGTACGGGTCGTACGCGTCGAAAGTGGTCAGTTCGATGTCCTCGATCCACTTGCAGGCGGACACATAGCCGTAGAGCCCGGGGACCAGCATCCGGACCGGGAAACCGTGGTCGAAGGGCAGCGGTTCGCCGTTCATGCCGAACGCGAGCATCGCGTCGCGGCCGTCCATCACGGCCTCCACCGGGGTGCCGAGCGTCATCCCGTCCACGGACCGCGCGACCAGCTGGTCGGCGGGCCCGCCCTTGGACGGCGGCCGCACCCCGGCCTCGGCGAGCAGATCCTTCAGACGGACGCCGAGCCAGCGCGCGGAGCTGATGTACGGGCCGCCGACCTCGTTGGAAACGCAGGTCAGGGTGATGTCGCGCTCGATGACCGCACGGCGGAGCAAGTCGTCGAACGAGTGGACGCGCGGGTCGTCGACTCCCTCGCCGCGCACCCGGAGCCGCCACCGGTCCGCGTCCACGCGGGGCACGGTGAGGGCGGTGTCCACGCGGTAGAAGTCGTCGTTCGGTGTGGTGTACGGGGCGACTCCACGGATCTTCAGATCCACCCCACGCGGGAGCGGGGGCGCCGGCGAGGCGGGCGTGGGCAGCCGGACGGCACCGCGCGAGGCCTCGGCCTCGGCGGCGGAGGTCGCGTTCAGACTCCGTCCTGCGAGGCCCGCACCGGTGGCCGCCACGGCGGCTCCGGCGGTGGCGAGGAGGAAGCGGCGGCGTTCGGGGCCGGCCCCACCCCGTACGGCGTCCCCCGCGTACCCGGAGAGGACGTACAGCGCCCCGGCACCCGCCACCGCGCCGGCCAGCGACGGCAGCGCGTCGAGTGCGCTCGTGGAGTCGGGCCGGGTGGCCGCCGCCAGCGCGCCGACCACGCCGAAGAGCAGCACCCCGGCCGACGCGATGCGCCGCCCGCGCAGCGCCAGCACCCCGAGCGCGGCCGCGAACAGGGCGAGCACCGCGACGATCCCCAGCTGCAGCACCAGCTTGTCGGCGGTGCCGAACTGCCGGATCGCCCAGTCCTTCACCCCGGACGGCGTCCGGTCGATGGCCGCGCCGCCGACCGCCGTGACGGGCCCCGCCTCGGGCCGTACGGCCGCAGCGGCCAACTCGGCGACGGCGAGCGCGCCATAGGCGGCCACGAGACCGGCGAGCGCACCGGTCGCCGCGGCCGCGAGGGAGGGGAGGGGGCGGATGGGCGGGAAGCGCCTGCGCCGGACGGTGGATCCAGCCGGGTCAGCCGGGTCAGCCGGGTCAGTCGGGTCTGTCGGGTCGGCGGGGTCGGTCGGTCTGTTTCTCCTCACGCTCCTTCATTCGGCGCCTCACCCCCGCCCGGATTGGCCGTTCACTCGAAAGGTGCACGTCAGAGCGCATTCGCCGAGGCCGGCCGAGCACCGCGACGCCCAGTACGTGCCGCTGTGACGGCGGCTCCCGCGCGGCTGGGCGCCCTTCGGGCGACGAGGGGATGCGAGGACAGGACCGGACGCGGCCTACGCCGGGAACTTCATCAGCCCCACCGGATCAGTCGTCGGCTGGGGCGAACCGCCCGCCGGTTCGACGGTGATGCCCATGCCGGTCGCCCCGCCGATCTTCCCGTCGAGGAGCACGGTGCGGTCCGAACCCTGGCCGCTGAGCAGGCCCGCCGGGCGCATCGCGTCCCCGTCGTCGAACCACAGCTGGTACACCTTGCCGTCCGGCGGCTTCGGCAGCCCGGCGGCGATGAACGCCGCACGGTCCCGTTCGCGCGACACGATCACCGTGCCGCGCGCGCCGTCCCCGAGGCTGCCGACGGCCACCTTCGCGTCGGGCGCGGCCAGCACCTCCGCCAGTTCGGCGGCGCGCGCCTCGGCCTCGCGCGCGGTCGTCATCGCGTCCCGCCCGGCCTGGTACTGCCAGACGGCGACCCCGCCGAACGCGGCGGCGACGGCCAGACAGGCGGCCAGCGCCCACCGGGGCGCGGTGCGCGTCCAGCCGCGGACCTTCGTGCGTACGGGCACCTGGGGCGGGTCCTGCCGCACGGTCGTGATCCGCCGCAGCACGTCGTCCCGCATCCGCTCCGGCGCCGCGACCGCGACGGCCAGGCCGAGGCGCGCGGCGGTGGCGGCGAGTTCGGCCACCTCCTGCTCGCAGGCCCCGCAGGCCGCCAGATGCCGTTCGAACTCGGTGCGCTCCGCGGGCGACAGCGCGTGCAGGACGTAGGCGCCGGTCGCCATGTGGAGTTCGGCGGTGGTCATACGCTCACCCCCAGGCAGTCGCGCAGCCGGATCAGACCGTCCCGCAGCCGGGTCTTCACGGTGCCGAGCGGCAGGGTGAGGAGCTGGGCGACCTCGCGATACGTGAGCCCGCGGTAGTACGCGAGGGTCACCGCTTCGCGCTGCACCTTGGTCAGGGCGCCCAGACAGCGCCGTACGCGCTGCTGCTCCAGGCGGGTCTCGACCTGCTCGGCCACTTCGTCGTACGCCGGGGTCCGCTCCAGGAGCGCGGCCTTGTGCTCGCGCGCGGTCGCCGCCTGCACCGACCGCACCCGGTCCACCGACCGCCGGTGCGCCATCGTCATCACCCAGGCCATGGCACTGCCCTTCTCCGGCCGGAACTTCGCAGCCGTACGCCACACCTCGACCAGGACCTCCTGGGCGACCTCCTCGGACTGGGCCGGATCACGCAGCACGCTGCGCACCAGGCCGAGCACCGGAGCGCTGACCCGGTCGTAGACCTGCGCGAACGCCTCCTGGTCGCCGCGCGCGGTCCGGGTCAGACATGCCTCCAGATCCGTCCCCCGCGGCGGGGGCGGCGCGGCCTCGCTGTTGCTGTCAGGCACCCTCACAGCACTCCCTTCCTCACGGATTCTTCGGAGCCGGGCGGCGTTCGGATTGGTCGGGGGAGGAGATTGTGTCGGCGGTCGGGCACGGCGGTGGTGATGTGGCGATTGGCGACGGTTGGCCGGTGGCCGGTGGCCGGTGGCCGGTCGCCGTGACCTGGTGGCCGGCGACCGGCGACCGGCGACCGGCGACCGGCGATGGCGATGGCGATGGCGATGGCGATGGTCATGAGAAGACCACGAAAAGTGGCGTCGGGCGGAGTGGAACCTCGGCGCGGCGGCCGGTGTATCAGAAGTACACGCCGTCCGCCCGATGCGGTCGGCGCCGGTGGCCGGGGGTGCCATGAACTGGGTGTACGGGCAACGAGCGTTGGTGGCGGTGCTGAGCGCGGCGGCCCTGCTCGTCGCGGGCTGCAGCGGATCGGCGGGCGGGGAGAGCGAGGGCGGGGGGAAGCCGCCGGGGGAGCGGGTGTCGCGGGCGCAGCCGCCCGGGACACCCGGGCGGGCCGGGCCGGAGCCGCCGCGGATCCCTTCGGCGAAAGGGCTGCCGGGGTGGTCCCATGCGCCGGGGTTCGCGGCGGACGGCTCCGGGTTCGCGCTGCTCGCCGAGTGCCCGCAGGACGAGGGGAGCACGCGCGGCTGCGTGCAGCGCGTCGCCGTGCTCCGGCCGGGGGCGGACGCCTGGCGGCTCACGCCGTCCTCCCCGTTACGGGAGACGGCGCCCGATGACGGCGTCACGGCCGATCTTCTGGCGCTCGGCAAGGACCGGGCGCTGATCAGGGAGGGCAGTCAACTGGTGGGGGACCGCACGTGGTTCACCCGCGACGGGGGCCGTACGTGGCGTGCGGGCACCACGAGCGCGCGCCGCACCATCGCCGCCGCCCCGGAGGGCGCCCGGCTGACCTCGGTGTGCACGCGGGTGGACGACGAGGGCAACGGGTGCGCCCGCTCCCGCCTCGCGGTGATCATGCCGGACACGGGCGAGTACCGGGCGCTGGCCCATCAGCCTCCGCTGAAGGGCGAGGTGTTCCCGGTGGAGGGGGCCGAGCCGGATCTGTATGCGCAGGGGAAGGCGGGAAGCGGTGACGGGTTCGCGCTGATGGTCAGCTGGGACCGGGGGCGCAGCTGGAAGGAGACGCAGATGACGGGCGCTTCGGCCGAGCCGCACGGCACGTTCTCGATCGTCTCGGGCCGCGCGGGCACCTTCGCGCTGCAGCACGGCATGCTGCCCGAGGAGGAGGGCGTGAAGAACGGGCTGCTGACGATTCACCGCATGGACGGTTCCGGTCTGACGTGGACCCGCGTCTGGGCGTTCAAGCCGGGCGTCGAACCCCGCTCCACCCTGGGCGCGGTCTCCGCCGGCGACATGACGCTGACGGTGTACGGGGAGAACGGGGTGTGGACCAGCGACACGGGCGGCCGCACCTTCCACCGGGGCGAGGGCCCGACCGGCATCGCGGGCTCGGTTCGGGAAACGCCGATCGGCTGGCTGTGGACCAGCTCCTACGGGCAGGGCACGTATCGCATATCGACGGACGGGGTGCGCTGGCACAGCTTCCAACTCGGCTCTTAGCGGGCGAAGTTGCGGAGTCCGCCGCCCCATTCCTGCCGGATCCATTGACAGGGCCTCGCGCCACCCCGACGCTACCGACCGGTCAGTACCCCTGGCGGCAGCGGAGCGGGAGGCAAGCGTGGCGGAGCACTCGGAGACCACGGTACGGGGCGGCAGAAGCCGGCGGGCGGCCCTCGGCGCCCTCGCCGCGGGCGGGGCGGCAGCGCTGCTCGTCGCGGCCACGGCCACACCGGCCGAGGCGCGGCCTGCGCACAAGGAGCGCTATGTCGCGCTCGGGGACTCGTACACCTCGGGGCCCGGGATCCCGGATCAGGTCGATGCCAACTGCGGGCGGTCCAACCGCAATTACCCGTCCGTGGCGGCCTGGGCGCTCAAGGTGGGCTCGTTCAAGGACGCCAGCTGTGGCGGTGCGACCACCGCCCACATGTGGCAGCAGCAGGGCACCAACCCGCCGCAGCTCGATGCGCTCGACCGCAAGACCACGCTGGTCACGGTGGGCATAGGCGGCAATGACATCGGCTTCGGCGAGATCGTGGGGACCTGTACGCAGCTCAGCTTCGGCGACCCCACGGGCAATCCGTGCCAGAAGCACTACACAGCAGGCGGCACCGACCAGTTGGCGCAGCGGATCGCCGACACGGCGGCGAAGATCGAGAAGGTGGTCGACGCGATCCATGACCGGGCGCCCCGCGCGCGGGTGTATGTCGTCGGCTATCCGGTGATCGTCGCGGACAGCGGCAAGGGCTGCTGGCCGAACGTGCAGATGGCCGAGGGCGATGTCCCGTATCTGCGCGACACCGGCAAGCGGCTCAATGCGATGCTCCGCGACACGGCGCGCGACAACCGCGCGCGCTTCGTGGACACGTACACCCCGACCATCGGCCACGACGTCTGCCAGGCCCCCGACACCCGCTGGGTCGAGCCGCTGGTCCCGACCAGTCCCGCCGCGCCCTTCCACCCCAACGCGAAGGGGGAGGCGGCGATGGCGGGAGCCGTGGTCAACACGGTCCGCCACCACGGCCATCACCACGGCCACCACCACGGCCATCACCACGGACACGGAGGCCGCTGACCCACCCGAGCACCGGACCCACCCGAGCACCGGACCACCCGAGCACCGGACCCGGCCCAGGCCCCACCCGAGGCCGGGTCCGGCCCCCCACCCTCAGTGATGAAATGCCGTCGCCTTCGACTCGTCCGTGCCCAGCGGATGCGGCTGGTTGCGGAGTTCGGGCAGGAGGCGGTTCAGGTCCTCGACGAGGAGTGCGGCCAGGTCCGCCGAGAAGCCGTTGCGGCAGACGATGCGCAGCACCGACAGGTCCTCCCGGTTCGCAGGGAACGTATAGGCGGGCACCAGCCAGCCCCGTTCCCGCAGCCGCCGCGACACGTCGAAGACGTCGAATGCCGTCACGTCGGGCGCGGTCGTGAAGGCGAAGACCGGCAGCTGGTCGCCGCGAGTCAGCAGCCGGAAGTCGCCCATGGCCTCGATCCGTTCGGCGAGACCGCGCGCCACGTCCCGCGCGGCCTGCTGGACGGCCCGGTAGCCCTCGCGGCCGAGCCGAAGGAAGGTGTAGTACTGCGCGACGACCTGGGCGCCCGGCCGCGAGAAGTTGAGGGCGAAGGTCGGCATGTCGCCGCCCAGGTAGTTCACGCGGAAGACAAGTTCCTCGGGCAGCTGCTCGGCCGAGCGCCACAGCGCCCAGCCCACCCCCGGATACACGAGTCCGTACTTGTGCCCTGAGGTGTTGATGGACGCGACCCGCGGCAGCCGGAAGTCCCACATCAGGTCCTCGTCGAGAAACGGCGCGATCATCCCGCCCGAGGCGCCGTCCACATGCACGGGGATGTCGAGCCCGGTCCCGTCCTGCAGGGCGTCGAGCGCGGCGCAGATGTCCGCGACGGGTTCGTAGGAGCCGTCGAAGGTGGAGCCGAGCACGGCCACCACGCCGATGGTGTTCTCGTCGCAGAGCTCCACCGCCGAGGCCGCGTCCATGTGGAACCGGGACCCGTCCATCGGTACGAGCCGCGCCTCGACCTCCCAGAAGGTGCAGAACTTCTCCCAGCACACCTGCACGTTCGCGCCCATCACCAGATTGGGCCGCGCCTCGCGCGAGGGGTACCGGTCGGCGTTCTTCTGCGCCCAGCGCCGCTTCATCGCCATCCCGGCGAGCATGCAGGCCTCGCTCGACCCGGTGGTCGAGCAGCCGACGGCGGCCTGCGGGTCCGGCGCGTGCCACAGATCGGCGAGCATCGCCACGCACCGCCGCTCAAGCTCGGCGGTCCGCGGGTACTCGTCCTTGTCGATCATGTTCTTGTCCCGGCACTCCGCCATCAGGACCCCGGCCTGCGGCTCCATCCAGGTGGTGACGAAGGTGGCGAGGTTGAGCCGCGCGTTGCCGTCGAGCATCAGCTCGTCGTGGACCAGCTGGTACGCGGTGGCCGGTGGCAGCGGCCCGGCGGGCATCCGGTGCCGGGGCGGGGCCTCGGTCATCCCGCCCAGCGGGTCGGCCTCGCCGAGGAAAGGGTTCATGGCGAGCCTGCGCAGCTCGTTCTCGTCGCCGTGGTGCGGGGCTGCGCCGCGGTGCAGGGACATGCTCGACTCCTCGGGTGGACCCCCTCGCCACACTAAACGGGCATACGGGATGTATCAGCCCGAGAGGTCGCCCCGGGACTCCGCCCGTGCGTCCGGCTTGCACCTCACGCCACGTGAGGCCTCAAGGTGAAGACGTACCGGGGAGCACCGGCCGGACAGGACCACCGCCGGCCGGGACGGGAGCCGGTCGGGACCAGAAAGGAGCGGCGGCCATGAGCTACGCCGTCGGACAGGTCGCAGGCCTGGCGGGCATCACCGTGCGCACCCTGCACCACTACGACGAGATCGGGCTGCTCGCCCCGAGCGAGCGCAGCCACGCGGGTCACCGCCGCTACAACGACGAGGACCTCGACCGGCTGCAGCAGATCCTCTTCTACCGGGAGCTCGGCTTCCCGCTCGACGAGGTGAAGGTCCTGCTCGACGACCCCGGTGTGGACCCGCAGGAGCACCTGCGGCGCCAGCACGAGCTGCTCGCCGACCGGATCGAGCAGCTGCAGAAGATGGCCACGGCCGTCGAACGAGCCATGGAGGCGAAGAAGATGGGCATCAACCTCACGCCCGAGGAGCGGTTCGAGGTCTTCGGCGACGAGGATCCGGCGCAGTACGAGGAGGAGGCCGAGCAGCGGTGGGGCAACACCGATGCCTGGGCCGAGTCCAAGCGCAAGACCGCCGCGTACACGAAGGACGACTGGCTGCGGATCCGCGCGGAGGCCGACGACTGGACCCGCCGGATGATCGCGGTGATCGACTCGGGCGCCGAGCCGACCTCCGAGGCCGCGATGGACATGGCCGAGGAGCACCGTGAGCAGATCTGCCGCTACCACTACACGTGCACGCACGAGATCCACAGCTGTCTCGGCGAGATGTTCGTCGCGGACCAGCGCTTCACCGACAACATCGACAAGGCGAAGCCGGGTCTGGCCGCGTTCATGAGCGAGGCGATCATCGCGAACGCGCTGCGGCACATGTGACCGGCGAGGCGTACGGCTCCGTGACGGAAGCCGTGCGCCCGTCGGCGTACGCCCGCAAGTCATGCATGAATCGGGCCCGTTGGCCTTACAGTCACGGTATGGCTGGTCCGACCGATGTGCCGATCACCCCGCAGGCTCTCATCGAGCTGATCGAGGAAGCCATCGTCACCCAGCGCCTGGTGCCCGGCGAGCGGCTGGCGTCGGAGCGGCAGCTGGCCGAGCAGTACGGGGTCAGCAGACCGGTCGTCCGCGAGGTGCTGCGGCGGCTGCAGGAGCGCGGGCTCATCGTGGTCCAGCCGGGCCGCGGCAGTTTCGTCCGCCGGCTGCAGCCGACCGAAGGCCGTACCTCGCTCGAATTCCTCGTGCGGCGCGGTGAAGTGACGGTCCGTGAGCTGGTGACCGCGCGCCAGATGCTGGAGGCCGAGACCTCCTCCCTCGCCGCCGAGCAGCACACGGACGCCGACGCCACGCAGTTGCGGGCGCTCCTTGAGGCATTCGACGCCAGCCGGGACATCGCCTCCGGCGTGGAGCTGGACATCGCCTTCCACGAGGCCATCGCGATCGCCTCGCGGAACACGGTCCTGCAGATCATGTTCGGCGCGATCCGCCCCCTCATCAAGGGCATGGTGCTGCGCAGCCTGACCGACCGGGAGATCCGCCGCATGGGAGCGCCGGTCCACCACGACATCCTGGACGCCATCGTGGCGCGGAACGCCGCCGGGGCACGCGAGGCGATGCTGCACCACCTGCGCCTCTCGGAGGACCTCTACGGTCCGGACATCGACCGCCCGCTGCACGAGATCCTCTACGACCGGGCGGTCGACCAGCCGGAGGTCTCGGCACTCCTCCGCCGCGCAGGCGACGTGCTCGCCCCCTAGGGCTGCCCCGCCCCCTAGCGCTGCCCCGCCCCCACACCGGACCCTGGGAGCCGAACCGGGAGGGGACCGCCATGAGCCCGCTCGACCTGCTCGACCTTCGCGATCACACCGTCGTTCTCACCGGGGGTTCCGGTGCGCTGGGGACACCGATCATCGAAACCCTGCTCCGGCACGGGGCCCGCGTCGCCGTCGCGGACCAGAAGGCACCGCCGCTCACGGACGGGCAACTGGGCGCCGATGAGCGGCTGTTCACCGACGACCGGCTGCTCTTCGTCGACTGCGATCTCACCGCCGATGCCACCGCGGGCCTGATCCTGGACACCGTCACGGACCGCTGGGGCCTGCCCGGCACGGTCTGCGCCCACGCCGGGCTCGCCCGCAGCGCCCCGCTGCCGGAGCACTCGCTCGCCGACTACGACGACGTCATGCGGCTCAACGCGCGGGCGGCGTACGCGCTCGCGCGGGAGGCGTCGCGGCGCTGGATGGCCGCGGGTGTGCCGGGGCATCTGATCTTCACGGGCTCCTGGGTGCAGGACGTGCCGTGGCCCGGCATCGCACCGTACGCCGCCAGCAAGGCCGCGCTCCGCTCGCTCGCGCGCAGCTTCGCCCGCGAGCTCGCGCCCCACGGCATCCGCGCCAACGTCGTGGCGCCGGGCATCGTCGACGCCGGGATGGCCCGCCACCAGTGGGACACCGAGCCCGACTACCGCCGCCGCGCGTCCCGGGCGATCCCGCTCGGCCGGCTCCAGCCGGCCGAGTCGGTGGCCCACGCCGTCCTGTTCCTGTGCTCGCCGATGGCCTCGTACATGACGGGTTCGACCCTCGTCGTGGACGGCGGCGCGAGCCTCTACCCGATGGACGAGGATGACTGACTCCCCGAGGACGACCGGCACTCCGCCGGTACCCGGCACTCCGCCGGTACCCGGCACTCCGCCGGAAGCCGACACCCCGACGAGCGCCGAACCCCCGCAGCGAACCATCGACTTCCGCCACGCCCCCACCACGTCCTGGACCCTCATCTGCCGCCCCGACGACCCCCACAAGACCCTCGTACGGCAGGACGGCGCGCTGCTCTACGGCTACGAGCCGATCCACCCCGGAGCGGGCTCCTTCCGCCTCACGGTCGAGCTGCGCGCGCAGACCGCGCACGATCCGGTGGCGGTGGCCCAGCGCACCGAGGACGCGCGGACCCCGGTCGTGGTCACCACGATCGACTACCCCGCCTGCCGCCTCGAACTGCGTGCCGTGGGTCACCTCGCCGAAGACGGGCACCGCTACGACGTGGTCACCTGGTCGCTGCGCGTCGCCGATGACGTGGACGAGCTGCTCACCGGCCTCCACCTCGACATCTCCGAACGCGGAGCCGTACGCCACGCGGGCGCGGACACCGCGCCCGACCGCAGGGTCTTCACCGTGCCGACCGCGGCGTACCCCGCGTACCCGCTGTTCCTCGACGAGCGCGCCGAACCCACCGCAGCGCCGCCGGGCCCGCCCCTGCTGGTCTCCGGTCCGCAGCCGCTGGTCCCCGCGTTCCCCACGGGCTTCCGGCCCGCGTCGGGGTTCCGGACGGTCCCGGCCGTGGTGCGCGGCGGCGAGACGGTCTCGGGAGCCCTGATCGTCCCGCTGGACGGCGGACCCGCCGAACAGGTCGACGCCGAGGCCGCGTTGACCGCCGAGCGGGCGTACTGGCGAGAGCTTGCCGCCCTCGACCTGCCGATCCGGGTGGCCGAACCCGCCGTGCAGGACATGCTGGTGGCGAGCGCCCGGAACATCCTCCAGGCGCGGGAGACGGTCCTCCAGGTCGGCCCGGCCGTCTACCGCGGGATGTGGATCGCGGACGGTCACTTCCTCCTGGAGGCGGCGCGCTACCTCCATCTCGACGACGAGGCGCGGCTCGGGGTGGACGCGCTGCTCGGCAAGGTCCGCCCCGACGGCTCCGTCAACGCGCTCGCCGACGTCGCCGACGAGGCGGAGGCCCCGCACACCAAGGAGACCGGTATCGCGCTCGCCACGCTGGTACGCCAGTGGGAGCTGACCGGGGACGACGCCTGGCTGCACGAGGTGTGGCCGGTGGTGCGCGGCGGCATCCGGCACATCGCGCACCTGCGGGCGCGGCCGGACGCGGACGGCCTCATGCCGCCCGCGTTCGCCGACGGCGGCGCCGCCGGGGTCCGCCCCGAACTCACCACCGCCCTGTGGACCCTCGCGGGCCTCACCCACGCCGCACGCGCCGCGCGCCGGCACTTCCCGGGCGAGCTCGCCGGGATCGAGGCGATGGCCGCGGAGCTGCGCAAGGACCTCACCCGGGTCGCCGACGAACACCCGGACCACCTGCCGATGGTGCTGCCGGGCAGCGGCCTCCACCATGCGCGTCCTGGCGTGCCGGACCCGACGCCCGACCACTGTCTGCGGCCGCAGTCCGCGACCTGGGCGCTCGCCCAGACGATCTGGCCCGGCGAGATCTTCGCGCCGGACGACCGCATCGTGACCGACTACCTGCGCCTGGTCGACGCGTGCGAGGAGCAGGGCCTCCCCGCGGCGACGGGCTGGCTGCCCTACCGCGCCGTATGGACGTACTACGCGTCGTTCGCCGCCCACGCCCAGCTCTACGCGGGCAGGCCGCAGCGCGCGGTCGACCTGCTCCACGCGATGTGCAACCACGCGGCACCCACCCGCGTATGGCGCGAGGAGCAGTCCCTGGCCGCCGGCGGGAACGACCAGATCTGGGGCGACATGCCCCACAACTGGGCCTCGGCGGAACTGATCCGGCTCGTCCGGCACCTGGCCGTCTTCGAGACCGGCGACGAGCTCCACCTGCTGCCCGGCGTGCCGGAGGCGTGGCTGGCGGCCGGTCCGCTGCTGATCGACCGGACGCCCACCCGCTTCGGCACCGTCACGCTCCGGGTCGCCGGCCGGGTGATCGACCTGACGGTCGACGGCCACGGACCACGACGCTGCGTACTGCATCTCCCCGACGGAGACTGGCAGTTGGGCGAAGGGACTCAGAGCGTCGTGATCCGCCGCCGCACCGTGGCCGTCTGATCGAGGTCGGGGCGCAGCCGCAGCCCGTGCCCCGGCGCCGCCCCCACGCTCAGCCGCCCCTCGGCGATCCGCGGCAGCCCGGTCACGAGCTGTGGATACCAGCCCGCGTAGTACGCCCGTGTCGTCTCCTGGATGAACACCTGCGGCAGATGCATCGCCAGCTGCCCGGAGGCCGCGAGCACCACGGGACCGCTGCAGTCGTGCAGGGTGAGCGGGATCCCGGCGGCCTGGGTGCGCTCGGACAGGGCGAGCACCTCGCTGATCCCGCCGCACCAGCCGATGTCCGCGATCAGGACGTCCACGCCGGGCCCGTCGAGCAGCGGGGCCGCGGCCGTGACGCCGCCCAGGGTCTCGCCCGCCGCGATCGGCACCGGGCTCACGGCCCGCAGCGCCGCCAGCTCGGCGTACCGGTCGGGGCGGAGGGGGTCCTCGACCCACAGCGGCTCGAACTCGGCGAGCGCTTCGAGGATGGTGCGGACCGGTTCCGGTTCCCACAGCGCGTGCAGTTCGACGAGCACCCGCATGTCGTCGCCGGCCGCGGCCCGGATCTTGCGCAGCGGTTCGAGGCCGGCCGCGAGCGACGCGGGGTCGATCTCGCGCCCGGCTGACTTCTCCGCGTACACATCAAGGGGCCAGATCTTCATGGCGGAGACGCCCTCGGACAGAAGGTCCTCGGCCAGCCGGTCGGCATGGTGGAGGAACCCGTACAGGTCCTCGTACCGGCCCTTCCCGTTCAGACCCCAGTTGGCCGACTTCTGCCCGCTGGGCGTGCGCATGTACTGCGGTCCCGCGCAGGTGTTGTAGACCGGCACGCCGTCCCGTACCGCACCGCCGAACAGCTCGGTCAGCGGGGCGCCGGCCTCGTGGCCCATCGCGTCCCACAGCGCGATGTCGAGCGCCGACAGCGCACGGACCTCCGCGCCGCTGCCGAGGTAGCCGACGTATCCCGTCAACTCCGCGCGCAGCGCGATGAGTTCCTCAGCGGACCGTGGCGCAGGGCGTCCGACCAGCGCGGGAGCCAGGGTGTCGTGGAGGTGCGCCTCGACCGCCGAGACGCCGTAGTACGTCTCGCCGAGCCCGATCGTGCCCGACGAGAGATGCACCTGTACGAGTAAGAGGTTGGGCAGTTCCGCGACGACGAGGGTCTCGATGCCTTGGATGCTCATGCGTTCTAGATAACGGTCTAACTGGTCTGACCGCAACAGGTCTTGACGCCTCGTCATGTCCCCGGGATCGTGGTCAGACCGGTACGTCCGCAGGGAATCGCTAAGGGGAGTGCGATGTCGTTGACGAACCGTACGATCGCCGGCCTCGCGCTGGCCGCAGCCGTTCTCACGGCCTGCACCCCCGGCTCCGAACCCGCCAAGAACACCGACTCGGACAAGCCGGTCTCCAGCACCCTGCCCAAGGAGAAGATCACCCTCACCCTCAGCCATTTCGAGGAGGGCGGGCAGGGCGAGGCGATCGGCGAACTGGTCGACAAGTACAAGGAGCTGCACCCCAACATCACCATCAAGGTGACCCAGACGTCCTTCGTCGACTACGGCAAGAACATCAAGCTCCGCATGTCCTCGGACTCGGCACCCGACATCGTCCAGGCCGGACAGGCGTACACGCACCAAGGGCCGCTGGTGGAGGCCGGGTTGATGCGTCCGCTCGACGACTACGCGAAGCTGTACGGCTGGGGCGACCGCTTCAAGTCCGGGCTGCTCGACCAGTCCCGCTTCACCAAGGGCGCCAAGGAGTTCGGCAAGGGCGACCTCTACGGCCTGGCGCTCGGCGGCAACCTCGTCGGCGTCTACTACAACCGGGACAAGCTCGAAGAGCTCGGCATCAAGGCGCCCATCGCCGACCAGGCCGCGTTCCGGAAGGCACTGGCCGAGGCGAAGGCGGAGGGCGAGACGCCGATCCAGCTCGGCAACCTGGAGGCCTGGCCCGGCAACCACGTCATCTCGGACCTCATCGCCCAGCACGAACCGCTGCAGAGCGCCCGCGACTGGGTCTACGGCCGCAAGGGCGCCTCGTTCGACAGCCCCGGGGTGCAGAAGGCCGCGCAGACCGTCGCCGACTGGGCGAAGGCCGGCTACATCGACTCCTCCGCCAACGGCACCGCCGAGAGCGACGGTGTCGGCAAGTTCATGAAGGGCGAGGGGGTCTTCATGATCTCCGGCAGCTGGAACAGCGCGCGCATCGACGAGAACATGAAGGGCAAGGCAGGCTTCATGGCGATGCCGCCGGTCAAGGCCGGCGACCCGGTCCGGGCGACGGGCGCGACGACGTCGCCGTTCGGCATCTCGTCCAAGACCAAGTACCCCGATGTGGCGGCCCACTTCATCGACTTCATGACCAGCCCGGAGAACGCGCCCACCCTCTTCCAGGGCGGCTACCTCCCCGTCGCCGAACGCGACGCGGGGACGCCCGCGCCGGGCAGCGCGCAGGAAGGCCTGGTCAAGACCTGGAAGGACGTGCTCGCCGCCGACGGTCTGACGCTCTATCTCGACTGGGCGACCCCGTCGATGGGCGACACCCTCTTCCCCGCGGGCCAGGAACTGATCGCCGGTGAAGGGACACCGCAGGACCTCATCTCCGCGGTGCAGAAGGACTGGGCGGCGTTCACCGGGGCGAAATGAAGCGCGACACGACGAACGGTCCGGGTGGCGCCCCGCGCAGACCGGCGGGCTACGCGACCGGCAACTCCAAGGTCGCCTACCTCTACATCCTCCCGGGCTTCCTCGTCTTCGCGCTGTTCGTCCTGGTGCCGCTCGGCCACACCGTCTGGCTCTCCTTCTACGACTGGGACGGCGTCACCCTCGGCACCTGGACGGGACTCGGCAACTACGCCGACCAGCTGAGCGATCCCGACGTCAGGACCGCGTTCAGCCACTCCCTCGTCTTCCTTGTCTTCTTCGCGGCACTGCCCGTCGGCCTCGGCCTCGTCCTCGCCTCGGCGCTGTCCCGCTTCCGCCTGCGCGGCCTCGGCTTCTTCCGCACCGTGATTTTCCTGCCGCAGGTGATCACGGCCGTGGTGGTCGGGGTCGCCTGGCGCTGGATGTACGCGGACGAGGGCACCGTCAACCAGATCCTGCGGGCTGTCGGGCTCGACGGCCTGGCCCGCGCCTGGCTCGGCGACTTCACCTGGGCGCTGCCGGCGCTCGGCCTGGTCGGCACCTGGGTGATGTCCGGGCTCTGCATGGTCCTGTTCCTGGCCGGCATCAGCAAGATCGACACCAGCCTGTACGAGGCCGCGCGCGTGGACGGGGCCGGGCCGGTCAGGGAGTTCTTCGTCGTGACGCTGCCCGGCCTCAAACAGGAGATCGCCGTGGGCCTCACGCTCACCACGATCGCGGCGCTGCGCTCCTTCGACCTGATCTACGTCACCACGGGCGGCGGCCCGGGCAACTCCACCAACGTCCCCGGCTTCGAGATCTACAAGCTGGCCTTCCGCCAGGGCGCCGTAGGCGAGGCCTGCGCGGTGGCGGTCATGCTCACCGCGCTCATCTTCACCGTGGTCCTGCTGATCACCAGACTGCTGCGGGAGAAGCTGTGAGCGCCCGGCTCGAACGGCTCGGTGCCTACTCCGTCCTCTGTCTGTTCGCCGTCGCCGCGCTGCTCCCCCTGTTCAGCATCCTCTCGGTCGCCCTGCAGCCCCAGGGCGCGCCGGTCACCGGCCTGAGCTGGCCCGACGACCCGCAGTGGGGCAACTTCACGCGGGCCTGGACCACCGGCTCGTTCGGCGACCTGATCCTCTCCAGCGTGATCGTCGCGGTCGTGGTGGTCCCGGTCGCCACACTCCTGTCGGTCATGACCGGCTACGCCTTCGGCACGATGCGCTTCCGCGGCAGCACCCCGCTCTTCTACGTGATGCTGATCGGCATCGTCATGCCGTACGAGGCCACGGTCGTACCGCTCTACTACGACCTGCGCGAGGTCGGCCTGACCGACAACTACCTGGGCCTGATGCTCCCCGAGATCGGCCTCTCGGTGTCCTTCGGCACGTTCTGGATGCGCGCCTACTTCCTGTCCACACCGCGCGAGCTGATCGAGGCGGCCCGCGTCGACGGGGCCAATTCGTTCACCATCCTGTTCCGCATCCTGCTGCCCGTGGCCCGCCCGGCGGTCACCACGCTCATGGTGCTGTTCTTCGTCTGGAGCTGGAACGAGTTCCTGCTCTCCCTCGTCCTGCTGCAGGACCCCGACGTACGGACCGCACCCGCCGGGCTCGGTCTGTTCGTCGGCCAGCGCACCACCGACGTCGCCGGGCTCTCGGCCGGAGCGCTGATCGTCACCCTGCCGGTCGTGATCGTCTACCTGTTCCTGCAGCGGCACGTGATCCGCGGCATGCTCCAGGGCGCGGTCAAGGGGTGACCGCCACCCCGGACCGACCGCCCGCTCAGGCCGTCCGGGTGATCACCACGGCCGTCCCGTATGCGCACACTTCCGTGCCGACATCCGCCGCCTCGGTCACGTCGAAGCGGAACATCAGGACCGCGTTCGCCCCGCGCGCCCTGGCCTGCTCGACGAGCCGGTCCATCGCCTGGTTGCGGGTCTCGACCAGGGTCTTGGTCAGGCCCTTGAGCTCACCGCCGATCATCGACTTCAGCCCGGCCCCGATCTGGCTGCCGAGATGCCGCGAGCGCACGGTCAGCCCGAAGACCTCGCCGATCACCTGCTGCACCTGGTACCCCGGCACGTCATTGGTCGTCACGACCAGCACGTCCGACTGCGGCACCTGCCCGCCGCCGTACTCCTCGATCCCCATCGGTCCGCCTTCCGCCGCTCCGGTCACACCACCCCTCACCTGCAGAGCTTTGCCCCATTTCGCCGCAGGTGCATCCTGGAGGACCACCCGGTGGAACCTGGCCCTGCCCCGTTGCGTTGATAGCTTTAGGCGGCCCACCTCCCGCCGCGAGCTTTCATGCCCACGACACCCCCCTGGAGCCCGGACCCGTGATGACGACGCTTGCGCTCGGACCGAGCTGGCTCGATCCGGACTTTCTGCTGAACGAGTTCGGGCTGTACGGCCTGCTGCTGATCGTCTTCGCCGAGTCGGGCCTCCTGATCGGCTTCTTCCTGCCGGGCGACTCGCTCCTGTTCACCACCGGCCTGCTGATCGTCACGGACAAGCTGGACACCCCGCTGTGGCTGGCCTGCGTCCTGATCGCCATCGCCGCGATCGTCGGCGACCAGGTGGGCTACCTCTTCGGCCGCAAGGTCGGCCCCTCGCTCTTCAACCGTCCGGACTCCAAGCTGTTCAAGCAGGAGAACGTGACGAAGGCGCATGAATTCTTCGAGAAGTACGGCGCGAAGTCCCTGGTCCTGGCCCGCTTCGTGCCGATCGTGCGCACCTTCACGCCGATCATCGCGGGCGTGAGCCGGATGAACTACCGCTCGTTCATCACGTACAACATCATCGGCGGCATCCTCTGGGGCGTCGGTGTGACGCTGCTCGGCGCGGCGCTCGGCCAGGTCGACTTCGTGCACGAGCACATCGAGTCGATCCTGATCCTGATCGTCCTGATCTCGGTCCTGCCGATCGTCATCGAGTTCCTGCGCGCCCGCTCGAAGTCCAAGAAGGAGGCCGCCGCGGGCGGCCACGACGGCTCCCCGGTGAGCCCGCAGCGCGGCCGCCACGCCAAGCGCTGAACCCCGTGGCGGGGCGGACGCCGCAGGTCAGAAGCCACGCGTCCGCTTCGCCGCCCGCCGCCCCGCAGCCCCCGGCACCCGCAGGAGCAGCCGGGAGATCTCGCTTCCGAGGTTCACGCCGATCGCGATGGCCATCGCCGTCGCGGCGGCCCGGGTGAGCGCCCCGAGGCCGCCCTGCACATCGTTCTGCGCGATCGAGAGCACACCGAAGTACGTGGACGAGCCCGGCAGCAGCGGCCCGATCGCCGCCGTGATGTAGGGCAGCGCGGACGAAAACCGGTAGCGCGAGAACAGCTGGCCGAACAGCCCCACGACCCCGGCCGCGACCGCCGTGGACGCCACCGGCGAGATGTTCCCCGCGTAGTGCAGTGCCCCGTAGATCGCCCAGGCGACACCACCGTTGAGCGTCACGACAAGCACCGACGCCCGCTCCTGCTGCAGCAGCACCGCGAACGTCAGACAGAGCGCCATCGACGCCAGGATCTGGATCACCGGCCGCTCGGTGATCCGCAGCGCCACGTCCGGATCGAGCTTCGCGCCCAGCTGCACGCCCAGATAGAGCACGGACAGCACCCCGACCACGATGGCCACGAAGAAGTACATGACCTCCAGGAGCCGGGCGGACGCGGTGATGTAGTAGCCGGTCAGACCGTCCTGCACGCCCGCGACGAGGGCCCGCCCGGGCAGCAGCGCGAAGAGCCCGCCGGTGATCACCGCGGATCCGCTGAGGTTCGCCGTATGGCTGAGCGTGAACGCCACACCCATCGCCGCCGGCGGCATCGCGGCCACCACGAACTGGTAGAACTCCGGCAGCCCGCGCCCGGCGCACAGCCACGCGAGCCGGTCGCCGAGCATCGCACCGATCATCGCGGCGACGAACACCGCGACGTCACCGCCGACCAGCACGGACGCCGCGCCCGCGAGCAGCCCGCTGGCCAGGGTCAGCGCCCAGCCGGGGTACGGGTGCCGGTTGCGGCGGATCTGCGCGAGCGTGCGGTACGCCTCCTCCAGGGAGACGTCGATCTCCTCGGCGCTGATGTCGTCGACCAGGTGGTAGACGGCCTGCAGCCGCGTGTAGTCGGTGCCCCGGCGCCGTACCGTCCTTGAAGCCGTCACCGGATCGTCCACCAGCGAGGGCTGGTACGAGATCGACAGCAGGGTGAACGTGACGTTCGGTTCGCAGCGGTCGAGCCCGTACGAACGGCAGACCGCGAACATCGCGGCCTCCACGTCCTCGGCCCCCTCGCCGCCGGCGAGCAGCAGCTCACCGATACGCAGCGTCAGGTCGAGCACGCGCGGTACCGCGGGCCCCTCGTCCTCCGCCTTCTGCGTGGCCTCGGGCGCGGGCCGGTCCGTCACCGGGGTGCGCAGCATCGTGCGCATCCGGTCCTGCCAGGGCGCGTCCTTGGTGAGCCGCACCTTCGGGATGCCCTCGGGCGGCGTGAACGCTCCGTGGTGATACGTCTGCGGGGTCGAGAACGCCGAACCGTCGGCCTCCGGGGCGGGCGGGATCCGCAGGCCCTCCGGGACGGTGAACTCCGAGGTCGGCTGTTCGACCTCGGGCGCGGGAGCCGGCTCGATGCCACCCACCGGGGCAAAGGCACTGCGCGCCTCGTCGGACTGCGGTTTGCGGTCCTCCGCCTCGGATTCGGTCACGCCCCTCAGTATGAGCCGTGCCACGCGAACGGGCCGCCCGCCCCCCGCACGGGGGACGAGCGGCCGCGGACTCAGCGCACGTCCACGCAGTCACCGGTGGCGGTGACCGCCGGCGTGGTGGTGGTGCCCTCGAACTTGTAGCGGTAGCAGCGGTCGGTGGTGGCCTTGCGCGTCTGCTTCTCGACGCCCGCCAGGCTGCCGGTGCCGGTGCTGTGGCTGCTCGTGGTGGCGTACGAGCCGGTCAGCGAACGCTCCTGGAGACGGACCGTCTGCTTGGTGTAACCCGCGTACTTGTGGGTGTCCCAGTTGGCGCGCTCCAGCTTGCCGGTGATCGTGATGGTCCTGCCCTTGGCGATGGGCTCGGGGGCGGCGTTGTTGCTGAGGCGGGACCAGCGCTGGAGGTTCCAGGACTTGGCGTTTTCGAGGCGCACCTGGGCGCCCACGTCGGTGGTCGCGGAGAGGTTGATCTTCCAGGCTCCGGCGTCCTCGTTGGTGAGGTCGCTGCGGGGGTCGAGCTTGAAGGTGGCCGCGCAGCTGAACGTGGTGTCCCCGGACTGAACGCAGGGGTCGGTGTCCGCGTCGAACTCCTCGGAGTTGATGAACCGCTTCAGTCCGCTTTCCTGGTCGGTGCCGCGCCAGATCGAAGCGTGGCTGCCGTAGAGCTTCGTCCCGCCGTTGATCGTCCACTTCACAGTGATCGTCTGCGTGTTCGTCGTCCCGACGCGGGCGCTGCTGCCGCCGTTGACGGAGATGCCGGAGACGGTGGTTTCGGCGGCGGCCATCGCGCGGGCCCGCGGCGCCGCGTCCTTCGCCTCGGCAGCGTCGGCGGCCGCGGCCCTGCTCTGCTCAAGCGCCTCCGCCGCACCGGTCTGTCCCGCCGAAGCGGACGGCGTGACGAGCAGGCCGACGGCGAGACCGGAGGCGGCCAGTGCGCCGACACCCAGCGTCACCTTCTTGCCGGGCGTCAGTTTCTTGCGGGCGTGCTGGGACATGGGGGGCTCCGTATCGCTGCAATCGACGGGCGGACACAGGCCGCAGACGGGCGGACCCTGATCACGCACGGCCGCAACGGCCGCACCGCATTGATCGACGACGGAGCGAAAGGGTTGTACGCGAGGGGCCGACGAGGCACGTGAGGTACGTCACCGCCGCCACTGCCACTGCCACCGTCGCCGGAGCGCCCCACCATGCAGAACGGGCCCTGCGCGTCCCGGAGATCCGGGAGGCACAGGGCCCGCTGCGTCGTTCGGCGACCTGGGGGTCAGTGACCCGAGGTCTTGAAGCGCTCGTACGACCGCACGATCTCGGCCTCGGCCTCGGTGCGGCCGACCCAGTCGGCGCCCTCGACGGACTTGCCGGGCTCCAGGTCCTTGTAGACCTCGAAGAAGTGCTGGATCTCCAGGCGGTCGAACTCGGAGACGTGGTGGATGTCGCGCAGGTGCTCCACGCGCGGGTCCGAGGCCGGGACGCAGAGCAGCTTGTCGTCGCCGCCCGCCTCGTCGGTCATCCGGAACATGCCGATCGCGCGGCACTTGATGAGGCAGCCGGGGAAGGTCGGCTCGTCCAGGATGACGAGCGCGTCCAGCGGGTCGCCGTCCTCGCCCAGGGTGTCCTCGACGAAGCCGTAGTCCGCCGGGTAGCTGGTCGAGGTGAACAGACGACGGTCCAGACGGATACGACCGGTCTCGTGGTCCACCTCGTACTTGTTACGCGAACCCTTCGGGATCTCGATCGTGACGTCGAACTCCACCGGTGACTCCTCCATGATCAACACATACTTGTTAATGCGCAGTGATTAAGTGTCCCTCACGCAGGTGTGTGATCGCGAAAGGGGCTGGTCCGTGGTGCCCGAGCTCAAGGACCCGGGGCTCGCAGAGGATGCCGAGCTTCCGGAGCCGTCGAGGCTGCCCGAGCCGCAGCTGCCTGCTCGGCGGCGGGGACCGCTGACGACCTGGCAGTACACGGCAGCCGCCGCCACGCTCGGCCTGGTGCTCACTGCCGGGGTGGTGGCCGCGGCAGGCCCCTGGGACTCAGGTCAGCGTACGGCCGAGCGGGCCCGCGCCGCATCGTGGGAAGCCGACGGTGGCGCAGATCACGGCCGCGGCAAGCGGCAGAAGCCGCAGCCCGCCCCACCCGCCCCGGACGTCCTGTCCGCCCTCGGCGCCCCGCAGGGCTCCGCACCCGCCCCGACGAAGAGCGAACTCGCCGACGTACTCGCCCCGCTCCTCAAGGACCCGTCCCTCGGCACCCTGCGCACCGCCTCGGTCGTCGACGCGGTCACCGGCGAGGAGCTCTACGGGGCTCGGCAGGGCGAGCCGGTCACACCGGCCTCGACCACGAAGATCGCCACGGCGGTCGCCGCGCTCACCGCCCTCGGCCCCGACCACCGCATCGCCACCACCACCGTCGCGGACCCCGGCGCGAACGAGGTCGTCCTCGTCGGCGCCGGCGACCCCACCCTCGACACCGACGCCCTGCGCGACCTCGCGAAGGCCACCGCCAAGTCCCTCCACGACGACCCGCGCGAGGGCAAGGTCAAGCTGTCGTACGACACCTCCCTGTACTCGGGCCCGGCCCTGCACCCCATCGGACCGAACGAGAACATCGCCCCGGTCAGCGCCCTGATGCTCAACGAGGGCCGCCTCGACGACTCCACCAGCGGCCCCGCCCCCCGCTCCGCCGACCCGGCCGCCGCGGCAGCGCAGCGCTTCGCGGAGATCCTGCGCGAAGAAGGCGTACGGCTCGACGGGGCACCGCGGCCCGGCAAGGCGGGCGCCGACGCGGTGCAACTGGGCTCCACCTCGTCCGCCCCGCTGTCCGCCCTCGTCGAGCGGATGCTGACCCACAGCGACAACGACATCGCCGAGGCCCTCGTCCGCCAGACGGCCCTCGCCTCCGGCGAACCGGCGAGCTTCGACGGCGCCGCCAAGGCCGTCGACAAGCGCCTCAAGGAACTCCAACTCCCGCTGGACGGCACGAAGTTCGCCGACGGCAGCGGCCTCGACCGCGCCGACCGCGTGACCGCCCGCCTGCTGACCGCGCTGCTCGCCAAGGCCGCCGACCCGGCCCGCCCCGAACTGCGCTCCGCGCTCACCGGCCTCCCCGTCGCGGGCTTCACGGGCACGCTCAAGAACCGCTACGACTCGGACGGCGCCGCCCCCGGCACCGGCCTGGTCCGCGCCAAGACGGGCACGCTCACCGGCATCAACACCCTCGCGGGCTCCGTGGTCGACGCGGACGGCCGCCTGCTCCTCTTCGCCTTCACGGCCTCGGGCACCACGGCCCCGCAGTCCGCCCAGGCGACCCTGGACCGCCTCGCGGCGACCGTGGCGAACTGCGGCTGCCGCTGACCAGGACCGCACCCACCGCCCCTAGGGGCGAACCCTCCCATTCACCCCACCCCGTCCCGAACCCTCACCGCCCGGCCCCCCGAGCACGTACGGTTGACGCATGACGAGCATCGGCGGTGCCGCGCAAGGGATGGTCGACTGGAATCTCGCGGTCGCGACCGCGACCCGCCTGGTGCGCCCAGGCCCCGAGGTCAGCCGGGACGAGGCGCGCGCCATCGTCGCGGAGCTGCGCCGGCACGCCAAGTCCTCGGAGGAGCACGTCCGTTCCTTCACCCGGATGGCCACCGACGCCGAGCACGACACCCCCGTCATGGTCGTCGACCGGCCCGGCTGGGTGCGAGCCAACGTCGCCGGCTTCCGCGCCGTCCTCAAGCCGCTCCTGGAGAAGATGCACGAGCGCCGCGGCGGCGGCCCCGGCGGCGCGGTGCTCGGCGCGGTCGGCGGCAAGGTCACCGGCGTCGAGCTCGGCATGCTGCTCAGCTTCCTCGCCTCCCGCGTCCTCGGGCAGTACGAGACCTTCGCCCCGCCCACCAAGGACCTCCCCGGTTCCAGCAACGGCGGCGGCCGTCTGCTCCTCGTCGCGCCGAACATCGTGCACGTCGAGCGCGAACTGGACGTGGACCCGCACGACTTCAGGCTCTGGGTCTGCCTCCACGAGGAGACTCACCGCACCCAGTTCACCGGCGTGCCCTGGCTGCGCGACCACCTGGAGGGCGAGATCCAGTCATTCCTCGGCGAGACCGAGGTCGACCCGATGACCGTCCTCGAACGCTTCCGCGAGGCGGCCTCGGCGCTCGCCGGCAACAAGACGGAAGGCGCCGACGACGACGCGCCCTCCCTCGTCGAGATCGTGCAGACCCCCGCCCAGCGGGAGATCCTCGGCCGCCTCACCGCGGTGATGTCCCTGCTCGAAGGGCATGCGGACTACGTGATGGACGGAGTCGGACCCGGCGTCGTGCCGTCGGTCGGCGAGATCCGCGAGAAGTTCAAGGAGCGCCGCGCGAAGGGCGCCTCGCGGCTGGATATGGCGCTGCGCAAGCTCCTCGGCCTCGACGCGAAGCTCCGGCAGTACCGCGATGGCGAACGTTTTGTGCGCGCAGTCGTTGACGAGGTCGGAATGGACGGCTTCAACCGCGTCTGGACCTCACCCAACACGCTGCCCACCAAGGCGGAGATCGCCAAACCCGCCGACTGGGTCGCGAGGGTGCACCGTAAAGCAGAATCCTGAGCTCCGCGCCACCTCCCGGCAGAATCAAGCCTTCGTCATCACCCTTCCGGGGGACCGTGGGCCTGCGGAAGGCGTGCAATGCTCAGGGAGCGACTCGTCTCTGTCACCATCGATGCACTCTGAGTGACCACACCTTCCACAGCTCCCCGAAGGGAACCGGACCATGGGTCCCCATCCTGCGGTCGCGGCGATACGCCTGGCAGTCCGCCGTGTTCTCCACGACGTCCTCACCGACGCCCCTGCTGCTTCCGACGCCCCTGACGCCCCCGCCCCCCTGGTGCTCGTCGCCTGCTCCGGCGGCGCCGACTCCATGGCGCTCGCCTCCGCCCTCGCCTTCGAGGCCCCCAAGCTCGGCATCCGCGCCGGCGCCGTCACCGTCGACCACGGTCTGCAGCCCGGCTCCGATCTGCGCGCCGCCGAAGTCGTCGTCCGTATGACGGCCCTCGGCCTCGGCCCCGTCGAATCGCTCGCCGTCACCGTCGGCCGCGAAGGCGGCCCCGAGGCGGCCGCCCGCGACGCCCGCTATGCCGCACTCGACGAAGCCGCCCGCCGCCTCGGCGCCGCCGCCGTCCTGCTCGGCCACACCCGCGACGACCAGGCCGAGACCGTGCTCCTCGGCCTCGCCCGCGGTTCCGGGATCCGCTCCCTGTCCGGCATGGCCGAGACCTCGGGCACCGCGGGCCGCTACCGTCGCCCCTTCCTCCAGGTCGACCGGCAGACCGCCCGCAAGGCCTGCATGGTCCAGTCGCTGCCCGTCTGGGACGACCCGCACAACGCCGACCCCGCCTACACGCGCTCCCGGCTGCGGCACGAAGGCCTGCCCGCCCTGGAGAAGGCTCTCGGCAAAGGCGTGGTGGAGGCCCTCGCCCGCACCGCGCAGCTCTCCCGCGACGACGCCGACGCCCTCGACTCCTGGGCCACACAGGCCGACGCGACCGTACGGGACGACACCGGGCTCCTCGAATGCGCGAAGCTCTTCGCGCTGCCGCCCGCCGTGCGCCGCCGCATCCTGCGCCGCGCGGCCATCGACGCGGGCTCGCCCGCAGGTTCGCTGTTCGCGCGCCACATCGAGGAGATCGACCGCCTCATCACCGGCTGGCGCGGCCAGAAGGCCATCAATCTGCCCGGCCGGGTCGTGGCCCAGCGGCAGGGTGGCAGACTGGTCATCCGGCAGGGCTGACGCAGACTCCTGATGCGGGCGGCTCGCAAGCCGCCGGTGATGCGGCCGGCACCTCGGACGACGAAAGTGATGCGGGTGGACGCGAACGACATGGGCACCGACCTCGAGAAGGTGCTCATCACCAAGGAAGAGATCGACGCGAAGCTGGCCGAGCTGGCCGCGAAGATCGATGCGGAGTACGCGGGCAAGGACCTGCTCATCGTGGGTGTCCTCAAGGGCGCCGTCATGGTGATGGCGGACCTGGCGCGCGCGCTGTCCACCCCCGTCACGATGGACTGGATGGCGGTGTCGTCCTACGGCGCCGGGACCCAGTCCTCTGGCGTGGTCCGCATCCTCAAGGACCTCGACACCGACATCAAGGGCAAGCACGTCCTGATCGTCGAGGACATCATCGACTCCGGCCTCACCCTCTCGTGGCTGCTTTCCAACCTCGGCTCGCGCGAGCCCGAGTCCCTCAAGGTCTGCACCCTCCTGCGCAAGCCCGAGGCCGCCAAGGTCGCCATCGACGTCGAGTGGGTCGGCTTCGACATCCCCAACGAGTTCGTCGTGGGCTACGGCCTGGACTTCGCCGAGAAGTACCGCAACCTGCCGTTCGTCGGCACCCTCGCCCCGCACGTCTACGGCGGCTGACCCGGCGCACTCCGCGAGCGGGAACCCTCACCCGATTCCCCGCGTTGGAGCATGGGAAGGCGGGTTTCCAGCCGTCCCCTGCCGCGCCGGGTGGCAATGCTGGGGTACCGTCCGAAGAACAGCTTTTTTCCGCTTACACAAGCTTGAACAAGCCCTATCAAACTCACTATGGCAGGAGGGACGGAGCGGCTCAGCCGCTCCGTATGGATGGACGTGAAGCGATACTTCCGTGGGCCGGTCATGTGGATCGTGCTGGCCGTCCTCGCCGTGGTCGTGTTGATGCAGGTCGTCGGCTCGTCCGGCGGCTACAAGACGGTGGACACCGGCGAGGTCTACCAGGCCATCAAGGACAAGCAGGTCCAGAGCGCCAAGCTCACCACCGGTGACGAGCAGCTCATCAAGGTCGAGCTGAAGGACGGCATCAGCGACGCCGACAAGGACAAGTACGGCGGCAGCGACAAGATCCAGGCCAGCTACATCGGCGACCAGGGTGTGGCCATCGCCAACACGCTGCAGGACGACGTCGCCAACGGCGACCTCAAGGACGGCTACACCGTCTCGCCGTCCAAGCAGAACCCGTTCGTCAGCATCCTGCTCTCGCTGCTGCCCTTCGTCCTGATCGTCGTCGTCTTCCTCTTCCTGATGAACCAGATGCAGGGCGGCGGCTCGCGCGTCATGCAGTTCGGGAAGTCCAAGGCGAAGCTGATCACCAAGGACACCCCGAAGACGACCTTCGCCGACGTGGCCGGGTCGGACGAGGCCGTCGAGGAGCTCCACGAGATCAAGGAGTTCCTGCAGGAGCCGGCCAAGTTCCAGGCCGTCGGCGCCAAGATCCCGAAGGGCGTGCTGCTCTACGGCCCGCCCGGAACCGGCAAGACGCTCCTCGCGCGCGCCGTCGCCGGTGAGGCCGGGGTCCCCTTCTACTCGATCTCCGGCTCCGACTTCGTCGAGATGTTCGTCGGTGTCGGTGCCTCCCGAGTCCGTGACCTGTTCGAGCAGGCGAAGGCGAACGCCCCGGCGATCGTCTTCGTCGACGAGATCGACGCGGTCGGCCGCCACCGCGGCGCCGGCCTCGGCGGCGGTCACGACGAGCGCGAGCAGACCCTCAACCAGCTCCTCGTCGAGATGGACGGCTTCGACGTGAAGGGCGGCGTCATCCTGATCGCCGCCACGAACCGGCCCGACATCCTCGACCCCGCCCTCCTGCGCCCCGGCCGCTTCGACCGCCAGATCGCGGTCGACCGCCCGGACATGCAGGGCCGTCTGGAGATCCTCAAGGTCCACCAGAAGGGCAAGCCGGTCGCCCCGGACGTCGACCTGGGCGCGGTCGCCCGTCGTACGCCCGGCTTCACCGGTGCGGACCTGTCGAACGTGCTGAACGAAGCGGCGCTCCTGACGGCGCGCAGCGACAAGAAGCTGATCGACAACCACATGCTGGACGAGGCGATCGACCGTGTGGTCGCGGGCCCGCAGAAGCGGACCCGGATCATGTCGGACAAGGAGAAGAAGATCACCGCGTACCACGAGGGCGGACACGCCCTGGTCGCGGCCGCTTCGCCGAACTCCGACCCCGTCCACAAGATCACCATCCTCAGCCGCGGCCGCGCGCTCGGCTACACGATGGTGCTCCCGGACGAGGACAAGTACTCGACCACGCGCAACGAGATGCTCGACCAGCTCGCCTACATGCTGGGCGGGCGCGCGGCCGAGGAGCTCGTCTTCCACGACCCGACCACGGGTGCCGCCAACGACATCGAGAAGGCCACTGCCACGGCCCGCGCGATGGTCACGCAGTACGGCATGACGGAGCGGCTCGGCGCCATCAAGTTCGGCGGCGACAACACCGAACCGTTCCTCGGCCGGGAGATGGCGCACCAGCGCGACTACTCGGAAGAGGTCGCGGCGCTGGTCGACGAAGAGGTCAAGAAGCTCATCGAGACCGCGCACAACGAGGCCTGGGAGATCCTCGTCGAGAACCGTGACGTCCTCGACAACCTGGTCCTCGCCCTCCTGGAGAAGGAGACGCTCAACAAGGAGCAGATCGCCGAAGTCTTCGCGCCGATCGTCAAGCGCCCGGCCCGCCCCGCGTGGACCGGCTCCGCTCGCCGTACGCCCTCGACGCGACCCCCGGTGCTCTCGCCCCGCGAGCTCTCCCTGACCAACGGCGCCAACGGCACGGCGCCCGCCGTCACCGCCTCCGCCACGGAGACGACCACCCCGCAGCTGGGCAAGTCCCCGGAGCCGGCCCCGGAGGACCGCCCCGAGGCGTAACCCCTGCCGCCCGGCCGCCCGGACCCAGGTCCCGGCGGCCACGGCAGGCCCGGAATGGATGCCGCGCCCCCCAGGTTTTAGCCTTGGGGGGCGCGGCATTTCCGTATGCGCGTGCGAGAGCCCCGAGGGCGAACCAGAGGAACGAGGCACAGATGACCGACCCGGTGACGCTGGACGGGCAGTCCAAGATCGGCGAGTTCGACGAGAAGCGCGCCGAGAACGCCGTACGCGAGCTGCTCATCGCGGTCGGTGAGGACCCGGACCGTGAGGGGCTGCTCGATACGCCGGCGCGGGTGGCGCGGGCGTATCGCGAGATACTCGCCGGCCTGCGGCAGCAGCCCGAGGACGTCCTCACGACGACGTTCGACCTGGGCCACGACGAGATGGTCCTGGTCAAGGACATCGAGATCGTCAGCCTGTGCGAGCATCACCTGCTGCCGTTCCACGGCGTGGCGCACGTCGGCTACATCCCCGCGGAGTCCGGCAAGATCACCGGCCTGTCGAAGCTGGCCCGGCTGGTCGATGTCTTCGCGCGACGTCCGCAGGTCCAGGAACGCCTCACCACGCAGATCGCGGATTCCCTGATGAGGATCCTCGAAGCTCGTGGCGCCATCGTCGTGATCGAAGCCGAGCACATGTGCATGTCGGTGCGCGGCATCCGTAAGCCGGGCGCGAAGACCACGACGTCAGCGGTGCGCGGACAACTGCGGGACGCGACCACGCGTTCTGAGGCGATGAGCCTCATTCTGGCCAAATAGCCGGCACTCACGCCTTCAGCCGCCCGCTGATCCACACCAACGTCGCCGGAATCTCCCTCCGCCACGTATTGAAGTTGTGCCCGCCCGAATCCAGCAGGATCGACGAGACGCGGGTCGGTGCCTTGACCTTGTCGATGAACTTCAGGGTGTCGTCGTAGTTGTCCTCGCCCTGTTTGCTGCTCGTCGCCAGCAGGGAGACGGGCGGGGGCGGGCGGTGGTCGAGGAGCCACATCAGGTCGGATTCGCGCTTGGTCCGTTCGTCGCCCTGGAAGAGGTCGCCGGTCTGGTCGTCGATCGGTGCCATGTAGTTGGCGGAGAGGCCGGCGCCCGCGCCGAAGCGGTCCGGGTGCTTGATCGCGATCTTCAGCGCGCAGTAGCCGCCGGTGGAGTTGCCGATCACGCCCCAGTTCTGCGGCTTCGTACCGACGCGGTAGGTGGCGCCGACCGCGGTCGGCAGGTCCTCGGCGAAGAAGGTCTCGGTCTGCGGGCCGTCCGGTATGTTCACGCACTCCGTGTCCCGGCCGGGCACGATCGAGGGCCGCAGCATGACAAGGATCATCGGCTGCATCTTTCCGTCGCGCGCCTGCTTGTTGGCCGTCTGCGGATAGTGCAGGCCCTTGATGAGGTTCTCGGCGGTGCCCGGATAGCCGGTGATCACCACGGAGGCCGGGAACGTACGGTCCTTGTACTCGGGACGGAAGTACTCCGGCGGCAGATAGACGTACGCGGGGCTTGTCAGCTTCGACTTCGCCCCGGCGATCCGCACCTCCTGGATCTGCCCGCCGACCCGGGGCTTCGCGCCGCCGGGCACGTTCACCATCTGCTTGCCGGTGACCGTGACCGGGCCGTTCGCCGCGCCCGAGGTGTCGTGGTCGACGACCACGCCCGGATCCTGCTCCTGCCCGAACAGGTCGGCCCACGACGCGTAGAACCCGAATTCGCGGTTGGCGGCGAGCCCGACCGAGGCGAACACCATGGCCTGGGTGAGCGCGAGCAGCACGATGCGGCCGAGGACGGCCCGCCAGTTCCGTCCCGCAAGCCGCGGCCACAGCCAGACCGTGCCCACGAACAGGAGCACGGCCACTGCGACGGCCAGCGCCAGCGCCGCGGTGCTCGTCAGACCCATGGGATTGCCTCGTCGGTAGCGTTTTGAGTGGATCGGTAGCGTTCTGAGGGGATACGACCGAACCCTCCAGGTGGATAGATGCGGAAAAAACGGACAAGGTTCCCGGGGTTCGCCCTCCAAGAATGCGCCGCCTCCCCCGCCCGCGCCGTCTGCACCTGCTGCTCATGGCACTCCTGATCCGCCATCGGAGTGAATTCGCGGCGCTCCCCGACCCCGCAGCCGCTGGAAGGCCGAGGGCTTCGTCACGCTGCGAGGGCCCTACGCTTGCCTCATGAGCAAGCCGCACCCCCGAGGACACGTCGCCGGACTCCCCGACTGGGACCGCTGCGCGGTCATGGGCGTGGTCAATGTGACCCCGGACTCCTTCTCCGACGGCGGCCGCTGGTTCGACACCACCGCGGCCGTCAAGCACGGCCTCGACCTGGTCGCCCAGGGCGCCGACCTGGTCGATGTCGGAGGTGAGTCCACCCGCCCCGGTGCCTCCCGCGTCGACGAGGACGAGGAACTGCGCCGCGTCATCCCGGTCGTACGGGGTCTCGCCTCGGAGGGCGTCACCGTCTCCGTCGACACCATGCGCGCCCGCGTCGCCGAGCAGTCCCTGGCGGCCGGCGCGCTCCTGGTGAACGACGTCAGCGGCGGTCTCGCCGACCCGGCGATGATCCCGGTCGTCGCCGAGGCCGGTGCGCCGTTCGTCGTCATGCACTGGCGCGGCTTCAGCGAGGACATGAACAGCCTCGCGGTGTACGAGGACGTGGTCGGCGAGGTCGTCGCCGAACTCCGTATCCGCCTTGACGCGGTGATCTCCGGCGGGATCGCCGAGGACCGCATCGTCGTCGACCCGGGCCTCGGCTTCGCGAAGAACGCCGAGCACGACCTGGCCCTGGTCGCCGGGATGCGCGAGCTGCGCGCCCTGGGGCACCCGGTCCTGGTCGCCGCCTCCCGCAAACGTTTCCTCGGCCGCATCCTGGCCGCGGGCCCCGAGGCCGCCCCGCCGCCCGCCCGGGAACGCGACGCCGCGACCGCGGCCGTCTCGGCCATCGCCGCCCATGAGGGCGCCTGGGCGGTCCGCGTCCACGAGGTGCGGGCCACGGCGGACGCGGTGCGGGTGGCGCGCGCGGTCGAGGGCGCCGCACCGCAGCCGTAGCCGAGGGCGCCGTAGCGCCCCGTATCCGACTCCCGAAGGAGACAAGTGACGTCACCCGTGGACCTCGAAGCCGTCGAGCAGGCCAACACCGCCTTCTACGAAGCGATGGAGCGCGGCGACTTCGAAGCGCTGTCCGACCTGTGGCTCGGCGGCGACGAGGGCGACGGCGTCAGCTGCGTCCACCCCGGCTGGCCGGTCCTCACGGGCCGCGGCGAGGTGCTCCGCTCGTATGCCCTGATCATGGCGAACACGGAGTACATCCAGTTCTTCCTGACCGACGTCAAGATCGCGGTGAACGGGGACACGGCCCTGGTCACCTGCACGGAGAACATCCTCAGCGGCGCCCCCTCCGAGGAGGCCGGTGAACTCGGCCCGCTGGTCGGCCAGTTGGTTGTCGCCTCCAACCTCTTCCACCGCACGGACGACGGCTGGCGCGTGTGGTCGCACCACGCGTCCCCGGTCCTTGCGGAGCGGGACGAGGAGGAGGGCGAGGGCTGAGCGCGAGGCCGCGGCACCCGGACGGAAGGTCTCAGACGGGCAGCGCCGTCCGCGGATCCCCCTGCGTCACCTCCCGCGCGGCCGCACGGGCCGCCGCGCCGAAGGCCTCCAGGGCCCCCGTGTGGTTCCCGGCCCGCCACACCAGGCCGTATCCGACGGGATCCGCGTCGACGAACGGGATGTACGCGATCCCCGGCCGCGCGTAGTACGTGCGCGTGTGCGCGGCCGTGAGCAGCGCGCCCCGGCCGCCCGCGACCAGCATCAGCGCCTCCTGCATGTTGGTCACCCCGGGCCCGCGGGCGATCGGCCGCCCGCCGGGCGTGTGCGGCGGCGCCTGCTGCTCGGACCAGTGGTCCGGCACGTCGCCGTCGATCGTGAGCAGCGCCACGTCCGCGAGGTCCTCCATGGAGACCGCGTCCCGTACCGCGAGCGGGTGCGAGGAGGCGACCGCGAGCACCCGCTCCTCGGCGAGCAGCGCGGGGCCGCCGCCGAGATCGTCCTCGCGTACGGGAAGTTCCTGCAGCTGGACGTCGAACTCGCCGCGGCGCAGCTGCCCGTACGGATCCGTCAGCGGCACCTCGCAGATCTCCACCGCGAGCCCCGGGTGGCTGACCCGCAGCGTCTCCGTCGCCTTGAGGACGATCTCGCCGGTCAGCGGCGTGGAGAACCCGACGTGCAGGACCGCGTCGATCCCGCGCGCGGTGGCGACGGCGCGGGCGAGCGCGGCGTCCATGGCGCGGTGGTGCGGTTCCAGGTCGGCCCGCAGCTGACGCCCCAGTGAGGTGAGGGCGACGCGGCGTGAGGTCCGTACGAACAGCGGCGCGCCGACCCGCCGCTCCAGGCGCTGGACCAGCTGGCTGACCCGCGCCCGTGAGAGGCGCATACGGTCGGCCGTGCGGCCGAAGTGCAGCTCATCGGCGAGCAGCAGGAAGCACTCGATCTCGTCGCGTTCCATCGATTCCCCCAGGTGAACCGGGCCGGACCGGGGCCTTTCGCGGGTCGGCCGCGGATCGGTCGCGGATCGGTAAGCGTGGTTGAACGAACGTCGAGTTCTTCGCCGTTGTTCCCGCCCCGCGCCCCGACGGAGAGTGGTTGCGTTCTCAACCACCGTTTCTCCGTGAGGAGTTGACCTGCCATGAGTGCGCAGAAGACAGCTGCCGCCTCGTTCAGTGCCCGCGAGTGGGGTGTGCTCCTCGTGCTGTGCGGCGCGATCTTCCTCGAGGGCATCGACGTGGCCATGCTCAACGTGGCCCTGCCCGCCATCCGCGCCGACCTCGGTCTGTCCACCGGCTCCCTGCAGTGGGTCATGAGCGCGTACGTCCTCGGCTACGGCGGCTTCATGCTGGTCGGCGGACGCGCGGCCGATCTCTTCGGACGCCGTCAGATGTTCGTGTTCTGGCTGACCGTGTTCCTGCTCTTCTCCGGGCTCGGCGGCTTCGCCACCGAGGGCTGGACGCTGATCACGGCCCGCTTCGTCACCGGCGTCGCCGCGGCCTTCATGACCCCGGCCGGCCTCTCCATCATCACCACCGGCTTCGCCGAGGGCCCGCAGCGCAACAAGGCGCTGCTCGTCTACTCCGGCACCGGAGCGGGCGGTTTCTCCATCGGTCTGGTCGTCGGCGGACTGCTCGCCTCGGCCGACTGGCGCTGGGTGTTCTTCGCGCCCGTGGTGCTCTCGGCCCTGATCCTGGCCGCCGCGCTCGTGTACGTCCCCAAGTCCCCGCGCCCCGACCGCACCGGACAGAGCCTCGACCTGCTCGGCGGCCTCTCCATCACCGCGGCCATCCTGCTCCTGGTGCTCGGCGTCGAGCGCGCGAGCCACACCTCGGCCGTCTGGACCGCGGGCACGCTCGGCGCGGGCCTCGCCGCCCTCGCCGCGTTCCTCGTAGCCGAACGCCGCGCCACAACCCCCCTGGTCCGCCTCGGCATCTTCCGCAACGCCGCTCTCGTACGGGCCAACGCCGCCGGGCTGCTCTTCGCCGCGGGCTTCTTCGGCTTCCAGTTCCTCGTCGTCCTCTACCTCCAGGAACTGCGCGGCTGGTCCACCTTGGAGACGAGCTTCGCGATGGTCGTCATCGGCATCGACGCGATCCTCGCGCCGACCCTCGTGCCCCGCCTCGTCACCCGCTTCGGCAACGCCCGGCTGATCCTCACCGGCCTGCTCGTCACCTCCACGTCGTACGCCCTGTTCCTGCCGGTCGGCGCCGACTGGACGTACCTGACCATGCTCCCGAGCCTGCTGCTGCTCGGCATCGCGTTCGCGCTGACCTACGGGCCGCTCACCATCGTCGCCACCGAAGGCGTCGAGGAGGCGGAGCAGGGTCTGGCCGGCGGGCTGCTCTACACCTCGTTCCAGTTCGGCGCGGCCCTCGGCCTCTCGTCCGCCGCGGCCGTGAACGTGGCCGCCACCGCGTCGAGTTCACCGGGCGCGCTGCTCGACGGGTACCGGGCGGCCCTGTGGGTGCCCCTCGCCGCGGCCCTGCTCGCGACCGCGGTCGCCGCCTGGGGGATCCGGTCCCGGCGCTCGTCCGGCAGCCGGGTGATCGGTACGGGCGAGGCGGCGGACGGGGCCGCGGCGGCGGACGACCGTACGGCGGGACTCCCCACCGCCCGCTGACCCCTGACCGGCCGTCTCCCCTCCCGACTCACCAAGGAGCCCTTCCGATGCCCACTGTCAAAGCCGACAGCTTCGCCGACCTCCAGGACACGTTCTTCGCCTACATCCGCGACATCAAATACGCCACGATGATCACGGTCGACCGGAAGAACCGTCCGCGCGCCCGGGTCCTGTTCCCCGTCTGGGAGGTCGTCGACGGCCGGCCCGTCGGCTGGCTGGCCGTGTACAGGACGCCGGTCAAGGCCGCGCACCTCGCGCACAGCCCGCACACCACGTACAGCTACTGGAACCCCCGGCAGAACACCGTCCACGTCGACGCCCTCTCCACCTGGGCCGAGGACCCGGCCGACAAACTCCACGCCTGGGAGCTCTACAAGAAGGGCGGGCCGCCGGGAGTGGGGTACGACCCGGTTCATTACTGGCGGGGCGGGCCCGAGGACCCCGAGTACCACGTGATCCGGATCGACCCGTGGCGGATCCAGCTCGTCCGCGGCTCCGATCTGCGGAGCACGATCTGGCAGCCGGAGCGGCAGCCCGCAGCCGCCTGACACGCCATCCCGGGGCAAACCGGACCCGTATCCGCCGCACGAGTGGGCGCCACCCCGAAAAGGGTTGGCGCCCGCTCCAGTGGGTACAGGCCGCAGTCAGCTGCTGTTAGCAGGAGCCGGCCCACCTGTCCATAGCCCCCGCGGGCGAGGCCCGCGGGCACCCGAAGGTAGATTCGAAGGGGACTGGTGTGCCGACCGCACTCGGCTGCAGCCCGATGAAACCGAGATGAGCAGGAGTGATTCGCGTGGACCGTGTCGCGCTGCGCGGCCTCAGGGCCCGTGGTCACCACGGCGTTTTCGCGCATGAGCGCGAGGACGGCCAGACCTTCGTGGTGGACCTGGTGATGAGCCTGGACACCCGCTCGGCCGCCGCTGACGACGATCTGGCGAAGACGGTGCACTACGGCGTCGTCGCCGAGGAGGTCGTGGCCGTCGTCGAGGGCGAGCCCGTCGATCTCATCGAGACGCTCGCCGAGCGCATCGCCGAGACCTGCCTGAAGCACGAAGCGGTCCAGGAGGTCGAGGTGGTCGTGCACAAGCCGGGCGCCCCGATCACCGTCCCGTTCGACGACGTCACCATCACGATCACCCGGAGCCGAGTATGAACAACGTGCAGAGCGACCCCACGGTCCAGCCCGTTCCCGCCTCCGTCGTGGAACAGGTGGACGCCGCCGACAGCACCCTGCAGAACCCCAAATTCGCCGTCGTCGCCCTCGGCTCCAACCTCGGCAACCGCCTGGAGACGCTGCAGGGCGCGGTCGACGCCCTGGAGGACACCCCCGGTCTGCGCGTGAAGGCCGTCTCGCCGGTCTACGAGACCGAGCCCTGGGGCGTGGCGCCCGGCTCCCAGCCGAGCTACTTCAACGCGGTCGTCGTCATCAGGACAACGCTGCCACCGTCCTCGCTCCTGGAGCGCGCGCACGCCGTCGAGGAGGCCTTCCACCGCGTACGCGACGAGCGCTGGGGCGCACGCACCATCGACGTCGACATCGTCGCGTACCAGGACGTCGTCTCCGACGACCCGGTCCTCACGCTCCCGCACCCGCGCGCCCACGAGCGCGCCTTCGTCCTCGCGCCCTGGCACGACGTCGACCCGGAGGCCGTCGTCCCCGGCCGCGGCCCGGTGGCCCAGCTGCTCGCCGCCGTGACCCGAGAGGGCGTGGCGCCGCGCGTGGATCTGGAACTGCGGCTGCCCGAGTAATCGTTAAGGTCGAACGGGCCCCGGAACCGGGGCCCGACCGGACCGTACGAAGGCGGGGCAGGCCCCCGTCGGTGGAGGCGAACGCACTCGTGAAGCAGCTGCGCATCAGGACCCTGGCGAGCCTCTTCGTGGTCGCCGGACTCCTGTCCTGGGCCGTGTCCAAGCTGCTCGTGGCGCGGGACTCGCTCGGCACGCTGCCCAGCGTCCCGCTGGCCGCCCCCATCGTCCTCGGCATCATCGCCGCGGCCCTCGCGGCCACCGCCTTCTCCCTGCGCTCCCGGCTGCGCGCCCAGCGCGACCGTGTCCCCGGCGCGAAGGGCGTCGAGCCGATGATGGCGGCCCGCGCGGTGGTTTTCGGCCAGGCAAGCGCCCTGGTCTCGGCCCTGGTCAGCGGCGTCTACGGCGGCGTCGGCATCTTCCTGCTCGCCCACCTCGACGTCCCCGCCCGCCGCGACCAGGCCATCTATGCGGCCCTCGCGGTGGTCGCGGGCATCGCGGTGATCGCGGCGGCCCTGTTCCTGGAGCGCGTGTGCAAGTTGCCGGAGGACGACGACACGGAGGGCGCGCCGGCGTAGGGAGACTCCGGCGAAGTCGGTCCCGATCGCAGGGTGACGCAAAGTCGTGGGCGGAATCCCGGACTTGATGGGCCGGTGATTCAACTCCGTTGAGAGCAACGGTAGTTGAGGTCATGTGTGCAGGATGGTGCGGAGGGATGCGCTCCCCTCACGCCCCCTTCCGTCCGCCTCGAGCGCCCGCCGCGACGGAATGCGCTTCTTCTCAGACGCTCCCCGTGCCTCTACAGTCCGCAATATGACGCATAACGGTCCGCCGGATCTCAAGGCCGAAACCCACCCGAGCCGTCACGCTCAACGTCAGGTGCTCGACGGTCAGTTGGGCGGGGAGGAGGGCTGGTCGAGGCTTCGTACGATCTATGCCGAGCAGGCGCCCGAATGGCGCGACTGGACCCAACTGCAGCCGGGCTACGCGCAGTCCGTCGCGGACGGGCTGCGCGAGGTGAAGGACGCACCCTGGGCGGTGGAGGTGTGCTGCGGCACCGGGGAGGCCACCTCCGAGGTGCGGGCGCGCTTCACCAAGGTGGTTGCCTGCGACGTCAACCTCGCCATGCTCAGGGGGCGCGACACCGGTGCGCCGCAGGATGGCGTGGTCTGGATCGCAGCTGACGTCAGGTCACTTCCCTTTGCCGATCGCTCTGTTCCCTTGATGGTGGCACTCAATGGTGTGTTTAATCCTGAGGAGATCGAACGGGTGATCGTCCCCGGTGGCCAGGTGCTGTGGTGCACATCCTTCCGCGAAGGGACACCGCTGTATGTGTCGCCAGGGGAGATGGGCGACCGGCTTGGTTCTGGCTGGACGGGGCGTACGGGGCTGTCGGGCTTCGGCCAGTGGACGCTGCTCACCCGTACCGAATGATGTAGGGGAGTCTGCCGGTCCGTCGGGATTCCGGCGGGGCGGGGAGTCTCGACATGCGTGTGGTGCTGATGGCGCCGTTCTTGCTGGGTTTCAGGATGAACAGCAGGACGTTCCAGGGGACGGTGGGCGAGCGCCTGGCAGATGCCGTTGCGCAGGCTGTCCCGGAGTTCCAGCCCGGAACCGGTGGACCGGACTCCGAGATGCTGTTCGATCACCACATGTCCACCGGTGGATCGCGGTTCGGCGGCCGTCGGGTTTCCGGGACGGTGGAGGTGCCGGGCGCGGGCCGGGCCCGGGTCCGCTTCGACCCGTCCGGCACCGGATTCTTCATGCAGGAAGTCGATGTGCCCGACCGCGACACCATGCATGCGCGGGAGAGGGCCCTGGTGGTGGCAGCGGCACCCTTGGTCAGATCCTGGAACGAGCGGATCACCGCCGCCATGCTGAGCGGCCCGAACAGCGCGGTGGGCGCGGCGGGCGGACCGGTCATGGAGATCGGCCGGCTGCTGTGGTGGCACCGGATACTCGTGGATCCGCCGGAAGGGCAGGAGCCGGCCGCGACCCGCTGCTACGGGGTGGAGCGCCGGATCCACGACACGGCGATACTCCGCTTCGGAGACGGCTTCACCGTGCTGAAGGGCCTGCCCGAGCACCGACTTGGTGAGGTCCTCGGCGGGCTGATGGCAGCCCAGCAGGAGTGGATCGCGATGGACGAGGCGAACCGCTTGGTCTCCGAAAGGCTGCTCAATGTCCGCGAGAGCCGCTGGGAGCATCTCTCGGAGATCGATGAGCAGTTCACGACGGCGCTGGCGCTCAGCAAGGACCTCGCATTGCGTGACCTCGTGCGGCTGGAGGAGAGCCGGTACGTGGTCAATGCCGCCGGGGTGGTGTTCGAAGCGGCGATGGAGCGATGGGCGATGAACAAGGAGCAGGCCGCCCTGGAAGTGCAGACGCAGTCATTGCGCGACATGCTCGAGTTCCACCGCACCATGGCCCAGTCCCGGCGGGACGAGCGCCGCAATCAAATGCTCTTCGTGTTCACCGTGGTGGCGCTGCTGCAGTCGGTCCTGGCCTGGTACGACTTCGTGCACGAGGAGAACAACACCCTTGCCCCGGTTCTGCGGATCGTGCTGGCCGCGGTGGTCGCCTCGCTCACCTTGCTGGTTGCCGGGACCTCGATGTTCAGGCGACTGAGGCGGTGAGACGGCATTTACGGCGCGAGGACTGCCGTACGCGCGGTTGAGTAACCGGAAGGGAACAGATTGGCGGGCGGGGGTCCGAGTGATGGACACGCGCGGTAAATTTCTGGCCATGCCACGTGGACGCCACCGCCATTCCCCCCCACTGCACCGACTGCTTCCCCCGTCGACGGTCGCCTCCGTGTCCGTCGTCGCCGCGGCAAGCGCCTGGCTGGTTCCCGACACCCTCGTACTGCGTCTCCTCGCCGGCGCCGCGGCGGCCTCCGCCGTGGCGGGTGCCGTCGTGATGCGCCGCTGGGACCGGTTCGCCGGCAAGCGGGTCGCCGAGCTGACGCGGGCGCGTGCGAGCGACGAGTGGAAGCACGAGGAGCGGCTGGCCGAGCTGGAGACGGACCTCGACGAATCGCGCGAGCTGCGCGGCAAGCTGGAGGCCAGGCTCCGGTCCAAGCGCGGCGAGCTGGCGGCACTGCGCGGCGAGCACGCGGCGCTGCTGCGGCGGTACGCGACGGCGGAGACCGAGCGGGCCAGCGCCCTCGAAGGACGGCGTCAGCTGGCCATCGAGGCGGCCGCTCCCGCGAAGGCGCTGCCGCCGGCGGAGGTGGACGGCGGTCCGCGCGGGTCGGTGTCCCTGTATCTGCGGGCCAACGCGGCGCTGGACAAGTTGGGGCGGGTGCCGGGGCCGCGTGGCTCGGGCCCGGGTACCGGCTCGGCTCCAGGCTCTTCGGGCGATGCGGCCTCGGGCGATGCGGCTTCGGACGCGGGTGGCGTCGAGGGGCAGGCCGAGGCGGCCGTGGCCCATGAGCGCCCGGTCGCCGCTGCCGATGCCGCCGCCACCGGTCTGCACCCGGTCGTCCGGCCTGCCGCCGCCGTGGTGCCCGCCGCGGCCGTGGCCGTCGTGCCGTACACGCCCATGCGGCGGCCGCTCGTCGGAGGGTTCGACTTCTTCGGCACGAAGGCGGAGGGGCGGCCCGAGGTGATCGAGGCGGTCCAGAACGAGGATCTCGCGGATGTCGTCGGGGCGGAGGCGCTCGCGGTGCACAAGGCTTCTGCCGAGGGTGAGTTCAAGCCGCGGGCCGGGGCCGAGCGTGCGGTGGGTGAGGTCATCGACCTCACGGCTCACGACGAGACCGAGCAGATCGATGTGGCTCAGCTGAGGTCGGCGATCTCGTAGGGTTCGGGTCCGTCCGGATGCGGGATCCCTGCATCCGGACTCCGTCCGGATCTGCTCAAACGCCGCAGGGGCTAGTTGTGAGTACCACCTGGCGTGATGCCACCGAGCGGGCCCTCTACGGCCCCAACGGGTTCTATCTGCAGGCCGACGGCGGGCCCGCCGCCCACTTCCGGACCTCCGTGCATGCCTCCCCCCTCTACGCCCGCGCCGTCGCGGCCCTCCTCACCCGCGTCGACCGCGCCCTCGGCCACCCTGCCACCCTCGACTTCGTCGATGTCGGGGCGGGGCGCGGGGAGTTGACCGTGGGGGTGCTCGATGCGCTGGCGCCCGAGGTGGCCGCGCGGACGAAGGCGTACGCCGTGGAGCGGGCGGCGAGGCCCGAGGGGTTCGTGGACGGGCGGGTCGAGTGGACCCACTCCGTTCCCGACGGGGTCGACGGACTTCTCTTCGCCAACGAATGGCTCGACAACGTGGCGCTCGATGTCGTCGAGGTCGATGAGGACGGCGTCGTCCGGCTCGTGCGGGTCCTGGAGGACGACGGGACCGAGACCTTGGGCGAGCCGCTGACGGACGGGCCGGACCACGACTGGCTCGCCCGCTGGTGGCCGCTCGCGGACGAGCCCGGCACGCGTGCCGAGATCGGCCGTCCGCGGGACGAGGCCTGGGCGGAGGCGGTGCGCGCCGTGCGCAGCGGGCTCGCCGTCGCCGTCGACTACGCGCACGACAAGGGGGCGCGCCCCCCGTTCGGCACCCTCACCGGCTTCCGGGACGGACGCGAGTGCCGTCCCGTTCCCGACGGCTCCTGCGACATCACCGCACACGTCGCGCTCGACGCCTGCGCGGGCCCCGGCTCCGTACTCCTGACGCAGCGGGAGGCCCTGCGGGCCCTGGGCCTGACCGCGGGCCGGCCGCCGCTCGCGCAGGCCGCCACCGATCCGGCCGGATACGTCCGCGCGCTCGCCGCCGCCGGCGAGGCCGCCGAGCTCACCGCACGCGGTGGCCTCGGCGACTTCGGCTGGCTCCTGCAGCCCGTGGGCCCCGAAGCCGCGGCCCTACTTGTCGATGTCGCCGACGACGAAGAACAGTGACCCGAGGATCGCCACCATGTCCGCGACCAGCGTCCCGGGCAGCAGCTCGATCAGGGCCTGGATGTTGTTGTACGAGGCCGAGCGGAGCTTGAGCCGGTACGGGGTCTTCTCGCCCTTGGAGACCAGGTAGTAGCCGTTGATCCCGAGCGGATTCTCCGTCCAGGCGTACGTGTGGCCCTCCGGCGCCTTGAGCACCTTCGGCAGCCGCTGGTTGATCGGCCCGGGGGCCAGGCCGGCCATGCGGTCCAGGCACGCGTCCGCGAGGTCCAGCGCGTTGTGGGTCTGCTCGAGGAGCACCTCGAAGCGCGCCAGACAGTCGCCGTCCTCGCGCGTCACCACCTTGAGCGTCGACTGCAGTTCGCCGTAGGCGAGATACGGCTCGTCGCGGCGCAGGTCGAAGTCGACACCCGAGGCGCGCGCGATCGGGCCGCTGACCCCGTACGCGTGCACGGCCGCGGGCGTGAGCGCACCGACCCCGCGCGTACGGGCGCGGAAGATCTCGTTGCCGAGTACCAGGTTGTCGTAGACGTCCATCCGCGAGCGGACCGAGGCAACCGCCGCGCGGGCCCGCTGCGTCCACCCCAGGGGCAGGTCCTCCTTGAGGCCGCCGACCCGGTTGAACATGTAGTGCATCCGGCCGCCGGAGACCTCCTCCATGACCGCCTGCAGTTCCTCGCGCTCCCGGAAGGCGTGGAAGACCGGGGTGATTCCGCCCAGTTCGAGCGGGTACGAACCAAGGAACATCAGGTGGTTGAGGACACGGTTCAGCTCGGCGAGCAGCGTGCGGGTCCACACCGCGCGCTCGGGCACCTCCATGCCGAGCATCCGCTCGACCGCGAGGACCACGCCCAGCTCGTTGGAGAACGCGGAGAGCCAGTCGTGCCGGTTGGCCAGCATCACGATCTGCCGGTAGTCGCGCGCCTCGAAGAGCTTCTCGGCGCCGCGGTGCATATAGCCGATCACCGGCTCGGCCTGCACGATCCGTTCGCCGTCGAGCACCAGCTTCAGGCGCAGGACGCCGTGCGTGGACGGGTGCTGGGGGCCGATGTTGAGCACCATGTCGGTGCTCTCGGCGGCGCCGCCAATACCGATCATGGTCTCCGTCTTGGGACTCATGCGGACAGTCTGTCGTACGTAGGGTGGTACCTGTGAAGGCAGGGGATGCGGGGATGACGAGCTCGGCCGATGAGGCGAGGGCAGCGGGCCAGCCCGCACGGCAGGAGCCGGAGTGGCAGGGGCTGCCGTCGGCGATGCTCAGGCTGCGGCGGCTGCTGCTCGTGCTGTGGCTCGGGCCGATCACGGTGGCGACGGGGGTGCTGCTCGGACTGTTCGCCGGTCCCGGGTGGGCCCTGTTCGCGCTGATCCCCGGGTTCTTCCTGGTGTGGGGCTGGCCGATGCTCGGGCGGAACTGGCGCTCGTGGCGGTACGCGGAGCGCGCCGACGACCTGCTGATCCAGCGCGGCGTGATGTGGCGCGAGGAGACGGTGGTCCCGTACGGCCGGATGCAGCTCGTGGAGGTCGAGTCGGGTCCGCTGCAGCGCAAGTTCGGTCTCGCCTCGCTGCAGCTGCACACGGCGGCGGCCGCGACGGACGCCACGATCCCCGGGCTCGACCCGGCGGAGGCGGAGCGCCTGCGCGACCGGCTGACCGAGCTGGGCGAGGCACGATCGGCGGGGCTGTGAGCCCCGGGGCGGGCGAGCGGCGCCTCCACCCCGTCACCCCCCTGCGCCGCGCCTGGGCGCCGGTCGCGGTCGGTGCCGGGTGGGCATTCCACGATCCGGACGGCGCGTATCGCAGGGTGTCCGAACTGGCCGCGGAGACGATCCTTCTCGTCGGCGCCGCGGTGGTGCTCATCGCCTCGCTCTACGGCTTCCTGAGCTGGTGGTTCACCCACTTCTCGGTCACCGACACCGAGCTGCGCATCCGCACCGGACTGATCTTCCGCCGCACCGCCCACATCCGCCTCGACCGGCTGCAGGCCGTCGACCTCAACCAGCCGCTGCTCGCCCGTTTCCTGGGCGTCGCGAAGCTGAAGATGGACGTCATCGGCGCCGACCGCAAGGACGAGCTGGCCTACCTCAGCGAGCCCGACGCCCGCGCCCTGCGCGCCGAACTCCTCGCCCGCGCGGCCGGTTTCGCCCCCGAGCACGCGCGCACGGTCGGCGAGGCACCGGCCGCGGTGCTGCTCCACGTACCACCGCAGATGCTCGCCATGTCCCTGGTGCTCTCCGGCGGGATGTGGGCGTGGGGGATCGTCGGGATCACGGTTCCGGTCCTGCTGTGGTTCCTCACGCAGTCGATCCCGCTGGTCATCGGCACGGCCCTGCCGCTGCTCGGCGCGGCGGGGGCGAGCAGTGTGGGGCGGTTCGTGAAGGAGTACGACTGGACGGTGGGCGCGTCCCCGGACGGGCTGCGGCTCGACCACGGCCTGCTCGACAAGGCGCACGAGACCGTGCCGCCCGGCCGGGTGCAGACCGTGCACATCGTCGAGCCGCTTATGTGGCGGCGTCGCGGCTGGGTGCGGATCGAGCTGGACGTCGCCGGATCGTCCAATGACGTCCTCGTCCCGGTCGCTCCGCGTGAGGTGGCCGCCGAGGTGATCGAGCAGATCCTGCCGGGCGTCGTGGTGCCCGCGGCCCTGTCGCGGCCGCCCGCCTCGGCCCGGTGGTGCGTACCGCTGTGGTGGCGGGGATACGGGCTCGCGGTCAGCGAGACGGTGTTCGCGGCCCGCCACGGCCTGCTGCGGCGGAAGCTGTCGCTGGTCCCGCACGCGAAGGTGCAGAGCGTCCGGCTGATCCAGGGGCCGTGGATGCGGCGCCGCGGTGTGGCGGACGTCCATGTGGAGACCGGCGCGAACACCTCGGTCGCCGCCCGTCTGCGCCCGTCCGCGGAGGCCGCCGAACTCCTCGAATCCCAGGCCGAACGGTCCCGCACGGGACGCAGGACGGCGGTGCCCGACCGGTGGATGGCGGGGGAGCAGCGGGCGTGAGCTGCGGGTGTGAGCCCTGTCGGTGGCCGGTGGCCGGTGGCCGGTGGCCGGTGTACGGGGCTTACGACGCCGTCTGCCGGCGCACCATCTCGTTGATCCACGCCGGCGCGTACGGGGACGTGCAGCCGGGCGAGGTCGGATAGTCCTCCAGGACCTTGAGCCGCTCCCCGATCGCGAGCGCGCGGGCGCGCCGGCCGGGGTGCTCGATGCCGATGTGCGCGAGCGTGCTGTTCATCGCCCACTGCAGCCGCTCGGGCGCCTCCTTCATCCGCGCCTCGATCTCGTCGAGCAGCCCGTCCAGGTCGAGGCCCTCGGGCTGCTTGACCACGCGGTCCGCGGTCAGCGCCCAGCCGGCGCTCGCGACCACCGGATCGGGGTCCGAGAACCACATGAGCCGCAGGTCCTCGGCGTGCTTGCTCTTCTTGACCACGTAATTGACGAGCCAGTCCTGCACCTTCGGGGTACGGGCCCCGCGCAGCATCGTGTCCAGCTCGTCGCGCCCGAAGGCCTTCGGGCGGCAGATCAGGAGCGCGAGCAGCTTCGCCGCGGTGTCGTCCGTGGCCCACAGCCCGACCGCGAGCTCCTGCTGCGTCTTCAGACGCTTGGCGACGGCCCGCAGCTTCGTCAGGTTCACGCCGTGGTCGTCGCCGTGCTTCTCGTTGACGGCGCGCACCTTGGGTTCGTCGAGCGCGGCGAGCTCGGCGAGGAGTTCCTCGATCTCGGCGCGCTGCGCGCTCTCGGCGGTCCCGGCCACGTCCGTCACCTCGGTTGCTTCGTCGTGCGGCTACCGCATCAGGGTAGGCGAGCCTTCCCGTCGCGTACGGCCTCCACCTTGGGGAGTACGCGGCCTCACCACGTATCGCCCCAGCGGTTGACCCCAGCACGTGCCACCCGTATCTACGCTGGGTTACGTGCAGCGCCTCTATGACTTCCTCCGCAGACACCCCACCGGTGTCGACAGCTTCTGGGCTGTCGTGCTCTTCGGTGTGACCTGCCTCGGACTCGTCACGGAGAACGCGCAGCAGGCCCGTGAGCCCGATGCGCTGACGGTCGTGCTCGCCCTCGTGCAGTGCGTCGTCGTCGCCCTGCGCCGCCGGGCTCCCGAGAAGATGCTGCTGCTCGCCGCGGCGGGCGGACTCGTCCAGCTGATCACGGACAACGACGTGATGGTCGCGAACTTCGCGATGCTGGTGATCATCTACACGGTCGCCGCCCGCGATGTGACCTGGGCCCGCCGCTTCGCGCTGGGCGGCGGTCTCGCCGCCGCTCCGCTGTCGCAGATGCGCTGGCCGGAGGACGGCACCGGCCCCATCGGGAACATCTTCCTGACCGGCATCCTCGTCGTCCCCTTCCTGCTCGCCTGGGTGCTCGGCGACTCGCTGCGCACCCGCCGCGCCTACTTCGCGCAGCTGGAGGAGCGGGCGACCCGCCTCGAGCAGGAGCGCGAGGCACAGGCCAAGGTGGCCGTCGCCGCCGAGCGGGCCCGGATCGCGCGCGAGCTGCACGACGTCGTCGCACACAACGTGTCGGTGATGGTCGTGCAGGCCGATGGCGCCGCGTATGTCATGGACCAGGCGCCCGACCAGGCGAAGAAGGCCCTGGAGACGATCTCGGGGACGGGCCGCCAGGCGCTCGCCGAGATGCGCCGGCTGCTCGGCGTGCTGCGGACCGGGGAGCCCGCGGAGGGCGGCGAGTACGTGCCGCAGCCGGATGTCGAGCAGATCGACGACCTCGTCACGCAGTGCCGCGCGTCCGGTCTCACCGTCGACTTCAAGATCGAGGGCACGCCCCGCCCGCTGCCCAGCGGCGTCGAGCTCACCGCGTACCGCATCGTGCAGGAAGCCCTCACCAACACACGCAAGCACGGCGGCGCGAACGCGGGCGCGAGCGTGCGCATCGTCTACTTCGACGACGGCCTCGGGCTGCTCGTCGAGGACGACGGCAAGGGCGCGCCGCACGAGCTGTACGAGGACGGCGGCGCCGACGGACGCGGCCACGGCCTCATCGGGATGCGCGAGCGCGTCGGCATGGTCGGCGGCACGCTGGACGCCGGGCCCCGGCCCGGCGGAGGATTCCGCATCAGCGCCCTGCTGCCGCTCAAACCGGCCCACTGACACCTGTCACTCGCTCGTACGTCCCCGTCCCCGGGAAGGACCCCCATGCAAGCGCAGCCGATCCGCGTGATGCTCGTCGACGACCAGGTGCTGCTGCGCACCGGGTTCCGGATGGTGCTTGCCGCGCAGCCGGACATGGAGGTCGTGGCCGAGGCCGGTGACGGCGCCGAGGCGCTGGACGTGCTGCGGGCCACGGCGGTGGACGTGGTCCTGATGGACGTCCGGATGCCGAGGCTCGACGGGGTGGAGGCGACCCGCCGCATCTGCGAGCGGGAGAACCCGCCGAAGGTGCTGATCCTGACGACGTTCGACCTCGACGAGTACGCGTTCTCGGGTCTGAAGGCGGGCGCGTCCGGCTTCATGCTCAAGGACGTGCCGCCCGCCGAGCTCCTTGCCGCCATCCGGTCGGTGCACAGCGGCGACGCGGTGGTGGCGCCTTCGACCACCCGCCGGCTGCTCGACCGTTTCGCGCCGATGCTCCCGGCGACGGGTGCGCAGCCGCCCCAGAAGGAGCTGGAGCTCCTCACGGGCCGCGAGCGCGAGGTCATGATCCTGGTCGCCCAGGGCCTGTCGAACGGCGAGATCGCCGCACGCCTCGTCCTGTCGGAGGCCACGGTGAAGACGCACGTGGGGCGGATCCTGACGAAGCTGGGGCTGCGGGACCGGGTGCAGGTGGTCGTGCTGGCCTACGAGACGGGGTTGGTGCGGGCCGGAGGCGGCGGGGCGTAGGTCCCGCGGGTGGGGCGTGGTCCGTCGGCCCGTACGTGGTCCTGCGCGTCGGCATCCCGTACGTGGTCCCGCGCGTCTGCATCCCGTACGCCCTACAGCGCGTCCGCGTCCGATCGCTCGCGGGCGCGGTCCGAGCGGCGGGCCAGGACGGCCGTCACCGCGATGGCGGCGAGCGGCAGGAGGGCGCCGGCGAGCAGGCCGCCCGCGAAGCCGAGGCCCGATGCCGCGTCCCCCTCCACCACGGCGGCGATGACTCCCGCCGCGACCAGCACCACGGCCGAGACGGCGAGGGTCGTCAGGAAGCGGCGGGTGAGGAACGTGTGCCGCCCGGCCGCCGGGCGCGGCGGGGGAGCGGGCAGCTCCGCCTCGGGTCCTTCGCTCGCCGCCACCGGACGCTTGAACCACGCGTACACCAGCCAGTTCCCGCACGCCTCCCAGCCGTCGGGCGCGAGCCGCTCGTCCAGGCCCTCGCGCCCGAGCACCGAGACGAGCTCGCGCCGGTACTCCCAGCGCTGCGGCCGCTCGGTGTCGCGCCGGCTCACGAACCGGCCGAGCCCGTCGATCCGTTCGACCTCCCAGCCGTCCGCGCCGAAGCGGTTGAGCAGCGGCTCGTCGGCGTAGGTGTCGGCCACCCAGCGCCAGGTCTCCACGGGGCTCTCGGCCTCGGCCCCGCCGTCGTCCGGCGCGAGCGCGGCCGCGAACTCCCCGGCCGGTCCGAACTCCTCCTCCGGGTCCGCGCCGGTCTGCTCCAGATGCGTGCCGAGGTCGGCGAGGGTGGCCTCGATCCGTTCGTCGGGCAGGCCCGTCTCGCGCAGTGCGGCGGCCAGTTCGGCCAGGTAGGCCGTCCGGCCCGCGTCGCCGCCCGCGCCCGCGCCCGCGTCCGTGCCGCTCATGCGACGCCCCCCTCGTTCAGCAACTTCCGTACCGACGCGTCGAAGGCCAGCCACTGCGCCCCCTGCTCCTGCAGCGTCTTACGGCCCGCGTCGGTCAGCGTGTAGTAGCGCCGGCCCGGTCCCTTCTCGGCGGCGCGGAACTCGGCCGCCACCAGGGCGGCCTCCTCCAGGCGGTTGAGTACGGGATAGAGCGTGCCGCCCTTGATCCGCCCGAAGCCCGCCGCGTCGAGGGACTTGGCGATCTCGTACCCGTAGCTCTCACCGCCCGTCAGGCTCGCGAGCACGAGCAGATCCAGAACTCCCTTGAACCAGCTCGCTCTTCGGTCCGCCGGGGTCGCGCTCACGTGGCTGCCTTTCGTGCCGGGGTGGCCGCGCCGCTCACAGCGCCGCGGCCGCGTCCGTCTGCTGGGTGCGCGGAGGTACGGGGATGAAGGCCAGGTCCCGTACGGTCATCGCCACATGGAACACCACGGGCACCAGGAGCGAGCCGGTGGTCAGGTAGAACAGCGTGCCGATCGCGCCGAAGAGCGCGAAGGCGATGACGCCGCGGCGGCCCTGGTAGAGCCCCGCGAGTGCGTAGACCACGAGGGCGAGGGCCGCGGCGAGGTAGAGGTGCAGGCCGAGCACGCCCACGCCGAAGGCGATGAACAGCCCGCGGTACACGAACTCCGCGCAGATCCCGTCGGTGACCGCGGCGGCCGTCGCGTACCGGCGCTCGGCCGCGGTGCGCGGGAGCATCGCCTCGATGGTGCTCATCCCGGGCACGTTCCGGTCCTCGGCGTGCAGCCGGCGCATCGTACGGCCGGTGACGACGGCGCCGGTGATCAGCAGGGCGCACAACAGGGCCGCGTACCAAGGGGTTTCGGGGGCGGTGAGGCCCACGTCCGCGGCGCTCACGTCCTCGGCCAGGAGGAAACCGGCCGCGGCGACGGCGGCGAGCAGCCACCAGGCGGCGGTCACGACCGTGTAGTAGCGGGTGAGTGCGCGCGGGTCGGTGGGGCGGCGGCGCTGCAGGGCCGCGTACATCCGGCGGCCGATCAGCGGGTCGGCGACGGCGAGGTATGCGAGGACGGCGGCGGTCACAGCGGCACCCGCGGTGCCGAACTCCGGGGAGATGGTCATGGGTGCCCCCTGGTCGTGTCGGTCGGTTCAGTTAGACCGTACGGCTATCTAGTTAGGGATGCAACCTATGTACGGAGGCTATGTAGAGCGGTTCGCTCAGGTGCTCCGGGCGGGCGGGCGGGCTCGGTGCGCGGGCCCTCGATTGACGCCTCTCGTCAATCGAGGGCCGGGCTGTCCGTTATGGGCTGCACACTGGAGCGCATGAGCTTCACCGTCGACATCAGCGCCCTGCCCCAGGAGAGGCTGCACGAGCGGATCGCCATCGTTCCCTCGCCGCTGGCCGAACTGAGCATGAGCCTGCACGCGCTGGCCGAGCCCGGGCACCACCCGGGGCTGCAGGGCTGGGCCACCTCCGTGATGGCGGGGCTCGACCAGTGCCTGGCGGAGATGCTGTGCGAGGCGGACTTCCTGTGGCGCTCGACGTTCTCGGACATCTTCCTGGCGTTCGCGGGGCTGCCCGACCCCGCGGCGCTGCCCGCCGGCACGCTCGGCGAGGAACTCGACCAGCTGGACAAGCTGGACGACGAGCAGTTCGTCGAGGCCGCCCTGGAGTTCACCTGCACGCTCGCGTACGGCGAGAAGGCCGCGATCCCGGTGCTCGACGATCCGAAGGCGCGGCGGCGGGTGCTCGATCTCGCGGCGTCGCGCGGGGTGCGGCAGGTGCAGTTCACGAACCGGCTGCTCGACGATCCGCCTGCGGTGCGGGCGTGGCTGCGGCGGCTGCTGCTCGACTGCGAGGAGGCGTTCTTCGGGGACGTGTGGGCGCGGGTGCAGCATCAGCTCGCGGCGGACGCGCGGCACAAGACGGATCTGCTGCGGCGCAAGGGGCTCGGGGAGGCGTTGTCGTCGGCGTCGAAGGCGCTGACGTTGTCGGAGGACGGGGGGTCCATCGACATCGACAAGCTGGTGGTCGGGCGGGTGCGGCTTCCTGCGGACGGGGCGCTGCGGTTGGTGCCCACCGTGATGGGGCGGCCGCATCTGCTGGTGCTGCATCGGTACGGGTGGACGCCGGTGATCCACTATCCCGTGGCCGGGGAGGCGTTGTCGTCGGCGGCCTCTGTGGATGAGCTGACGCGGCGGATGGAGGCGTTGTCGCATCCCGTGCGGATGCGGCTGTGCCGGAATCTTGCGCGTGGGGCTTACACGACGAGTGAGCTGGTGGATGTGCATGGGATGAGTGCGCCGGAGATTTCACGGCATCTCGCGGTGCTGCGGAAAGCGGGGCTTATCACGGCTCGGCGGCGTGGGCGGTATGTGCTGCATCAGCTTGATCTGTCGAAGGTGGCGCGGCTCGGGAGCGACTTCATCGAGGGTGTGTTGCGCTGAGGGTTATCCACAGGGTGTGCGTGACCGGATGGTTGTGCGAGACGATCTGTGGATGGAGGATCACGAACAGTCCATCGCATCCGAGCCCGCGCCTGATGCCGCTCGCCATCGGCGGCTTGCCGCGCTGCGTTCTGCCAAGCGCATCCTGGCGCGTCCGGCTGTGGACCGTACGCTCGCGGACAGTCTGGATCGGCTGATGCGCCGGGCGCCCGAGGTGTATGACCTGGCGCAGAATTCCGATGTCTACGGGGACTCGATTGTCGAGGAGCTGGAGCGCCGGGTGGCGGTTCAGCTGGGGGCGGAGGACGCGGCCTTCTTTCCCACCGGGACGATGGCTCAGCAGATTGCCGTACGGGTCTGGGCGGATCGCACCGGTAACCGGACCGTGGCCCTGCATCCCCTTTCGCATCCCGAACAGCATGAGCGTGATGCGTTTTCCGTGGTCAGTGGGCTGCGAACGGTGCATCCGACCACTGAGCGGCGGCTTCCGACGGCCGAGGAGATCCAGGACTTCGACGAGCCGTTCGGGGCGTTGATGCTCGAACTGCCGCTTCGGGAAGCCGGTTTCGTTCTGCCGTCGTGGCAGGAGCTTGTGGATGTGGTGGCGGCCGCGCGGGAGAAGGACGCGGTGGTTCATTTCGACGGGGCCCGCCTGTGGGAGTGCACTCCGCATTTCGGCCGTCCGCTGAGCGAGATCGCCGCGCTCGCCGACAGTGTTTATGTCTCGTTCTACAAGTCCCTGGAGGGATTCGGGGGTGCGGCGCTGGCGGGGCCGGGCAGCTTCGTCTCCGAGGCGAAGGCGTGGCGGCACCGGTATGGCGGGCAGATCTTCCAGCAGCACCCCACCGTTCTCTCGGCGTTGATCGGGCTCGATCAGGAGCTGCCGCGTCTTCCCTCCTATGTGGCTCACGCCCGACGTGTTGCGAAGGCTCTGCGGGAGGGCTTCGGTGCCGCCTCCCTGCCGTTCTTCCGCGTTCATCCCGAGACCCCGCACACCCATCAGTTCCAGGTCTGGCTGCCCTACGAGGCCTCGGTGCTCGATGAGGCCTCGGTTCTGCAGGCCGAGCAGACGGGGGTGGCCCTGTTCCGCCGTTGGTTCGCCGGGGAGATACCGGGCACGTCCGTCACCGAGGTGACGGTGTCGGGGCCGGGGCTCGAGTGGTCCGAGGAGGAGGTGCGGGCCGCGGCGCTGGACTTCGTGAATCGCCTGTCCGCAGGGCGCTGAGGCGGAGCCGCGGGCTGTGGACAGGCGGAGCCCGTAGGACCCCCTCGCGTTAACATGACGAGAAATAGCGTCCGGTACCCCGAGCGGACTGGAACGGAAGGCCGTCGTCCCCGTGAACACAAGCCACCCCCCTGGGCCCGCCCCCGCGGACCCCAGCGAGCGCCCCGCCCGCCTGACCGTCGGCGTCGTCGGCGCGGGCCGGGTCGGTCCGGCGCTCGCCGCGTCCCTGCAGCTCGCCGGGCACCGGCCGGTCGCCGTCTCCGGTGTCAGCGAGGCGTCGGTGCGGCGTGCGCAGGAGATGCTGCCGGACGTACCGCTGGTCACGCCCGCCGAGGTCCTCGCGCGCGCCGACCTCGTGCTGCTCACCGTCCCTGACGACGCGCTGCCGAAGCTCGTCGAAGGGCTGGCGGAGACGGGGGCGGTCCGGCCGGGGCAGCTGATCGTGCACACGTCCGGGCGGTACGGGGTGGAGGTCCTGGCTCCCGCGCTGCGGGCCGGCGCGCTGCCGCTCGCGCTGCATCCCGCGATGACGTTCACGGGGACCGCCGTGGATGTGCAGCGCCTGGCGGGCTGTTCGTTCGGTGTCACGGCGCCCGAGGAGCTGCGGCTCGCGGCCGAGGCGCTCGTCATCGAGATGGGCGGCGAGCCCGAGTGGATCGAGGAAGCGGCGCGTCCGCTGTATCACGCGGCACTCGCGCTCGGTGCGAATCACCTGGTCACGCTGGTCGCCGAGGCGATGGAGCTGCTGCGCCAGGCCGGCGTCGCGGCCCCGGACCGGATGCTCGGACCGCTGCTCGGCGCCGCACTCGACAATGCGCTGCGGTCGGGTGACGCGGCGCTGACGGGGCCGGTCGCGCGCGGTGACGCGGGCACGGTCGCCGCGCATGTCGCGGAGCTGCGCAAGCACGCGCCCCAGACGGTGGCCGGATATCTCGCGATGGCGCGGGCCACGGCGGACCGGGCGCTCGCGCACGGTCTGCTCAAGCCCGAGCTCGCCGAGGATCTGCTCGGCGTCCTGGCCAACGGGGCGGGCGCCGCCGGCGGACCGGCCGGGGGAGAGCGATGACCGTCCTGCTGCGCACCGCCGAAGAGCTGCGCAAGCTTCCGTACGACGGGCAGCGTGCCGTCGTGATGACCATGGGCGCCCTGCACGAGGGCCACGCCACCCTGATCCGCCGCGCGCGCGAGCTGGCCGGGAGCGAGGGGCAGGTGCTCGTCACCGTCTTCGTCAACCCGCTGCAGTTCGGGGCGAACGAGGATCTCGACCGGTATCCGCGCACGCTTGACGCGGATCTGGCGATTGCGGAAGAGGCCGGTGCGGATGCCGTGTTCGCTCCGTATGCCGATGAGGTCTATCCGGGCGGTGAGCCTCAGGTCCGGCTTTCGGCGGGGCCCATGGGCAGCCGGCTCGAAGGCGCCACCCGGCCCGGTCACTTCGACGGGATGCTGACGGTTGTCGCGAAGCTGCTGCATCTCACCGCGCCCGACATCGCGTTGTACGGGCAGAAGGACGCGCAGCAACTGGCCCTGATCCAGCGCATGGTGCGCGATCTGAACTTCCCGGTCGAGGTCGTCGGCGTGCCGACCGTACGCGAGGCGGACGGGCTCGCCCTGTCCTCCCGCAACCGCTACCTCTCCGAGGCCGAGCGCCGCACCGCGCTCTCGCTCTCCACCGCGCTCTTCGCGGGCCGCGAGCGCCTCGCCGCACAGACCGCGCTGCACGCCCGCGCCCAGGCCGCCCCCGCCACGAAGGCCCGCGCGCAGGCGCTCGGCGCGCTCGGCGAGGCCCGCGCGGCCGCCGACGCGCACGCGGTGGCGCAGGCGCACACCGGCGGCCCCACGGCGGTCCGCGCCGCCGCGCGTTCCGTCCTCGACGACGCGGGCCGGGCCCGGCCCCCGCTGCTCCTCGACTACTTGGCGCTGGTCGACCCGGCCGACTTCACCGAGATCGACGACACCTTCACCGGCGAGGCGGTCCTCGCGGTCGCCGCGAAGGTCGGCACCACCCGCCTGATCGACAACATTCCGCTCACCTTCGGAGCCCCCGTATGACCACGGCAACCGGCATACGTCTGCATGCCCCCGCCCCCGGCTGGTCCATCGACGCCGATGTCGTCGTGGTCGGCTCCGGCGTCGCGGGACTGACCGCCGCGCTGCGCTGCGCGTCCGCGGGCCTGTCCACCGTCGTCGTCACCAAGGCCCGCCTCGACGACGGCTCCACGCGCTGGGCGCAGGGCGGGATCGCCGCCGCGCTCGGTGAGGGCGACACCCCCGAGCAGCACCTCGACGACACCCTGGTCGCGGGCGCGGGCCTGTGCGACGAGGACGCGGTACGGCTCCTGGTCACCGAAGGCCCGGACGCCGTACGGCGATTGATCGCCACCGGCGCCCGCTTCGACACCGACGCGGGCGGCACGATCGAGCTGACCCGCGAGGGCGGCCACCACCGCCGCCGTATCGCGCACGCCGGGGGCGACGCGACCGGAGCCGAGATCTCCCGCGCGCTCAACGAGGCGGTACGCGAGGCCGGGATCCGCACGGTCGAGAACGCGCTCGTCCTCGATCTGCTCACGGACGCCGAAGGCCGTACGGCCGGGGTCTCGCTGCACGTCATGGGCGAGGGCCAGCACGACGGCGTCGGCGCGGTGCACGCGCGGGCCGTCGTGCTCGCGACCGGCGGCATGGGCCAGGTCTTCTCCGCGACCACCAACCCGTCGGTCTCCACCGGCGACGGCGTGGCCCTCGCGCTCCGCGCCGGTGCGGAGATCAGCGACATCGAGTTCGTGCAGTTCCACCCCACCGTGCTCTTCCTGGGCACGGACGCGGAGGGCCAGCAGCCGCTCGTCTCCGAGGCGGTACGCGGTGAGGGCGCCCATCTCGTCGACGCCGACGGGGTGCGCTTCATGGTCGGACAGCACGAACTGGCCGAGCTCGCCCCGCGCGACATCGTCGCCAAGGGCATCACGCGCCGCATGCTGGAGCAGGGCACCTCGCACATGTACCTGGACGCGCGGCACTTCGGCGCCGAGATGTGGGAACACCGCTTCCCCACGATCCTCGCCGCCTGCCGCGCCCACGGCATCGACCCGGTCACCGAGCCCATCCCGGTCGCCCCGGCCGCGCACTACGCGTCGGGCGGCATCCGCACCGACCGCCACGGCCGTACGACCGTCCCCGGGCTCTACGCGTGCGGTGAGGTCGCCTGCACCGGTGTGCACGGCGCGAACCGCCTGGCCTCCAACTCCCTGCTCGAAGGCCTTGTCTACGCCGAGCGCATCGCCGAGGACATCACCTCCGGCCTGCCCGCGGCCGCCGCCCCCGCCCCCGTACCGCACCCCGAGGTCCCCCCGCACCCACTGCTGCCCGCCGAGGCCCGGCTCGCGATCCAGCGGATCATGACCGAGGGCGCCGGCGTCCTGCGCAGCGCCGAATCGCTGGCGAAGGCGGCACAGGAGATCGAGGCGATCCACGCCGCGGCCCGCGGCGCGCTCGCCGAGCACGGCAAGACGGCCGAACCGGGCGTGGACACCTGGGAGTCCACCAACCTCCTGTGCGTGGCCCGCATCCTGGTCACCGCCGCCCTGCGCCGCGCGGAGACCCGCGGCTGCCACTGGCGCGAGGACCACGCCGACCGCGACGACGCCACCTGGCGCCGCCACATCGTCGTACGCCTCAATCCGGACCGCACCCTCGCCGTGCACACCACCGAGTCCGCCCTCTTCCCCCCGACGACCGAGCCCGCGCCGACGACCCAGGAGCAGCAGTGAGCAGCACCGACCTTCCCCTTGCCGACTCCGACGCGAACGGCGGCTGCGGCGACGGCTGCGCCTGCGGTGACGAGGCGGCCCTGGAGTGCGGGCTCGACCCCGCGCTCGCCGAGCTGCTCGCCGAGGCGGGCCTCGACCCCGTCCTCGTCGAGGACATCGCGCACATGGCTCTCTCGGAGGACCTCGACGGCGGCGTGGACGTCACGTCCGTCGCCACCATCCCCGAGGACGCCGTCGCCACCGGTGACTTCACGGCCCGCGAGGCCGGTGTCGTGGCGGGTCTTCGGGTCGCCGAGGCCGTCCTGTCGATCGTGTGCGAGGAGGCCTTCGAGGTCGAGCGGCACGTCGAGGACGGCGCGCGCGTCGAGCCCGGCCAGAAGCTCCTGAGCGTCACCACGCGCACCCGCGACCTGCTCACGGGCGAGCGCAGCGCGCTCAACCTGCTGTGCCGCCTCTCCGGCATCGCGACCGCCACACGCAAGTGGGCGGATGCCTTGGAGGGTACGAAGGCGCAGGTCCGCGACACCCGCAAGACCACCCCCGGCCTGCGCGCCCTGGAGAAGTACGCGGTGCGCTGCGGCGGCGGCGCCAACCACCGCATGTCCCTGTCGGACGCGGCGCTGGTCAAGGACAACCACGTGGTCGCGGCCGGCGGCGTCGCGCAGGCCTTCAAGGCCGTCCGCACCCAGTTCCCCGAGCTGCCCGTCGAGGTCGAGGTCGACACGCTGCACCAGCTGCGCGAGGTCCTCGACGCGGGCGCCGACCTGATCCTCCTGGACAACTTCACGCCGTCCGAGACCATCGAGGCCGTCGCCCTCACCAAGGGCCGCGCGCTCCTGGAGTCCTCCGGCCGCCTCGCGCTCGACAACGCCCGCGCGTACGCGGAGACCGGCGTCGACTTCCTCGCCGTCGGCGGCCTCACCCACTCCTCGCCGATCCTCGACATCGGCCTCGACCTGCGCGAGGCGGTGTAAGGAATGCTCCTGACGATCGACGTAGGCAACACGCACACGGTCCTCGGCCTGTTCGACGGCGACGAGATCGTCGAGCACTGGCGCATCTCCACGGACGCCCGCCGCACCGCCGATGAACTCGCGGTCCTGCTCAACGGCCTGATGGGCATGCACCCGCTGCTCGGCGAGGAGCTCGGCGACGGCATCGACGGCATCGCGATCTGCTCCACGGTCCCGTCGGTCCTGCACGAGCTGCGCGAGGTCACCCGCCGCCATTACGGCGACGTACCGGCCGTCCTCGTCGAGCCGGGCGTGAAGACCGGCGTCCCGATCCTCTTCGACAACCCGAAGGAGGTCGGCGCCGACCGCATCATCAACGCGGTCGCGGCCAACGAGCTGTACGGCGGCCCGGCGATCGTCGTCGACTTCGGCACGGCGACCACGTTCGACGCGGTCAGCGCCCGGGGCGAGTACGTGGGCGGTGTGATCTCGCCCGGCATCGAGATCTCGGTCGAGGCGCTCGGCGTGAAGGCCGCCCAGCTCCGCAAGATCGAGCTCAACCGCCCGCGCAATGTCATCGGCAAGAACACCGTCGAGGCCATGCAGTCGGGCATCCTGTACGGTTTCGCGGGCCAGGTCGACGGCCTGGTCAACCGGATGGCCAAGGAGCTGGCCGAGGACCCCGACGACGTCACGGTGATCGCCACCGGCGGCCTCGCCCCGCTGGTGCTCGCCGACTCCACGGTGATCGACGAGCACGAGCCCTGGCTGACCCTGATCGGCCTGCGGCTCGTCTACGAGCGGAACGTGGCGCGCGGCTGACGGTGCGCCGGGGTGCGCTGGGGGAGCGGCGAGTGAGTCACACGAGTCCCATACGCGTCATGCGTCTCATACGCGGCCGGCGTCCTGGACCGGGCATGCCTCTCGTACGGCGGGCGGGTGCCGTTCTCGCCCTGCTGGCCGGGACGTCCCTGCTCGCCCCGGCGCCCGCCTTCGCGGGCCCGCCCCAGGAGACAGCGCCCGCGGCCGAGTTGACGGTCCCGGAGAACGCGTATCTCCTCAAGCGCGGTGTGAGCCCCACCGGCGGCACCCGGATCTGGCTCGACCCGCAGCCCGCCGAGGGCCGCGCGAGTCAGGCCGGGGTGACCCTGGAGGTCGACGCGAGCGACCTGGACGGCATCGTCCAGCTGCGCACCCGCCGCGCCTGCGGCGACCACGCCTTCGGCGACACCCTCACGCTCACCTGCGACCTGGGCACGCTCACGGCCGGCAAGCGCAATGTCGTGGACGCCGTCTACATCGAGGCCGTGCACGGCGTGAAGCGCGGCAGCCACGGCGAGATCCGCTACACCTTCAGCGCGCCGGGCGCGAAGGACGTGACCTACACGTCCGAGCTGTCGATCGAGGGCCCCGACCTGCGGCCGCGGATCGAGCCGCTCCACGACGGCCTGAAGCCCGGCGCCCCGCACCGCTTCAAGCCCCGGCTCTTCAACGCGGGCAGGTCCACGGCCCGCGGATTCGGCGTGACATTCGCCGGCGCCACCCACTTCAGCTTTCCCGCGCAGTACCGCAACTGCCGTACCTCCGGCCACGCGATGAACTGCTGGTTCGACCAGGAACTCGAGCCCGGTACGGCCTACGAATTCGCCGACCCGGTCACCGTGGACGTCCCCGAGCACGTCATGACCAGCGAGTTCACCTACAAGCCCTACCTCCCTGGCCTCGTGGGCGAAGAAGTGAACGGGATGAACGGCGACCCCGGACTCCAGCAATGGCGGACGGGCTCGGGCCCGGAGCTGAAGGTGCGCCGCATCGAGGCACCCGCGCAGACATTCACCGACCGCTTCAACTTGGGAAAGGTCACCGTCCGTACCACCCAGACCTCGGACCTCCAGGTGAGCGCGGACCCCGTCGTGGGCACGACGGGCTCCACGGCGACCGCCGAGTTCCGCGTGCACAACGCGGGCCCGGGGCGCATGACCCGTACCGCGCTGCGTATCGCCGTACCCGAGGGCCTGAGCGTCATCGAGCCCACTCCGCCGCCGGACCCGGACAACGAGCTGGAGTGGGAGTGGGAGTGCGTCGTCAACGCACCGGGCGAGGTGATCTGCAACCCCGACCGCGCACTGGATCCCGGTGACAGCTGGCAGACCAGCCTCGAATTCCGGATCGACCGCCGCGTACGGGACGCGAAGGGCCTGCTCCAGGTGGTGCACAGCCCCGAGCGCCCGGCGAACGACGTCAAGCCCGCCGACAACACGGCCCCCATCGAGGTACGCGCCACCGGTGGCCCCCTGGTCGAGCCGACGCAAGCGGCCCCGACCCCGCTGCCGACGACCACCGCGAGCCCGAGCGCCGTGCCCGTCCCCGCCGCGGCCGGCACCGAGGCGGAGCGGACGGGGAAGACGGGCCCGGCGGTCGCGGTCGCGGCGGTACTCCTCGCGGCGGGCGGCTCGGGCTTCCTGATCCGCCGCGTACGGGCCCGGCGCCGCGCCCACCAATGAACCCTTAAACCTTTTTTGTCCGATTAGTGCGTATCGTCAGCCCATGCCCACGCCATACGGATCCCGCGGCGGCATGGCGTTCAGCGCAGACGAGCTGCGTGTGCTCCGAGGCGCCCTCGCCATCGCCCTGAAGACCGACCACGCCGGCGCCCCCGACGAGGCCCTGCTGCAGGACTGTCTGCGCCTCGCGGACAGCCTCGACGAAGCGGTACGCGAGAGCGAACGGCTGCGCGCGTTCCTCCTTGCCGACCTGGGCCGCTACCGCCAGGCGCTCCCCGGCTCCGCCTCCGGCTACCTCGAACTCCTCGCGGACGCCCTGGCCGCCGGCTACCGGCCGGACCCGGACGACCTCGCGGCCCTGCGCGCGCTGCGCGGCAACCCGGTCGCCGCGGCCCTCCTCGACCGCTGCCGCACCCTCGCCGAAGCCGCCGTACGGGCCAAGCTCTCCGGCCGCGGCGTCCCGCTCTCGCGCACCCGGCTGCTCGCCCTGCCCGGCGGCCGCGCGGCCGACGAGCCGCGGCCCGACCGTCCGCAGCCGCAGCGCCCCGCGCCCGCGCGCCCCGTGCCGACCCCGGCCGAGGTCTTCCCGCCCAAGCGCCACCCGGCACCCGCCCCGGCCGACCCGCCGCAGAAGCGCGCCGCGGGCTGACTACTCTGGAGGCATGGACTACGTCTCCGCGCTCGTGCCCCCGGTCGTGATGGCCGCCTTCTTCATCGCGCTCATCGTGACGATCGTGAAGACCCAGGGCGGCGACAAGAAGGCCAAGGAGGACGCGGCCGTGGACGCGGCGCTCGCCCGCGCCGAGGCCGCCCGCCAGGCCGGCATGGCGTCCGCGCAGACTCCCGAGACCCCGAAGGCCTGAGCTCCGAGGCTCAGGCCTTTTTGGCGCTCCAAGACGCACCAAAGACAGGCCATAGCGGACATTTCCCACTATTGTTCTGCTGTGCCTCGCCCCCTGGGAGAACTCGAAGACGCGGTCATGACGCGGGTGTGGAAGTGGAACCGCCCGGTGACCGTACGAGAGGTCCTCGAAGACCTTCAGCAGGAGCGGTCCATCGCGTACACCACGGTGATGACCGTTCTGGACAATCTCCATCAGAAGGGCTGGGTCCGCCGGGAAGCCGAGGGCCGCGCCTATCGATATGAGGCCGTCTCCACGCGTGCCGCGTACGCCGCCGCCCTGATGAACGAGGACTGGTCGCGCAGCGACAACCCCGCGGCCGCACTCGTCGCGTTCTTCGGGATGATGTCGCCCGAGCAGCGGGAAGCGCTCAGCGATGCGGTGCGCATCGTGCAGGGCCCGGACAACCCCCCGTCCGAAGAAGGCGGTCAAGGGCGATAGCGTCCGGACATGTCCGCCTTGAAAGCCGTCACCATCCGCCGCGCCCGCACTGCCGATGTTCCCGCAGTCCGCGAGCTCCTCGACTCCTACGTTCACGACGGCATCCTCCTCGACAAAGCGACGGTGACGCTTTATGAGGACATCCAGGAGTTCTGGGTCGCGGAACGTGATGACAACGCGAAGGTCGTGGGGTGCGGCGCCCTGCATGTGATGTGGGAAGACCTCGCCGAAGTGCGCACACTCGCGGTGAACGGCGAGGCCAGGGGCGCGGGAGTGGGGCACCAACTCCTCGCGAAGTTGCTGCAGACCGCGCGCTGGCTCGGAGTGCGCCGGGTTTTCTGTCTCACCTTCGAAGTCGAGTTCTTCGCGAAGCACGGTTTCGTGGAGATCGGCGAGACTCCGGTCGACGGTGATGTGTACAGCGAGCTGTTGCAGTCGGCGGACGAAGGCGTCGCCGAGTTCCTCGGTCTCGAACGAGTGAAACCGAACACCCTGGGCAACAGCCGGATGCTTCTGCATCTGTGATCAACGGCCCGATGTTTTTCGGGTGTTGTTCGTGAGCAGTGTTCCCGGGGCCGGACTTGAAGCCGCGACTATGGGGGCGCTATGCGGTGGCTATGTCCGAAACGCGCACGTTTCAAGGCTTCTTGAGCTCTCGCGTTCTCCCGGGGGTTTGTGTTTTCCCGGCAAAAGCGGTTTGCTTTCCGACGTACTCCAAGTACTCCAAATGCAGTTATCGATGAAAGGAAATCCGGTGGCACAGAAGGTTCAGGTCCTTCTTGTCGACGACCTCGACGGCGGCGAGGCCGACGAGACCGTGACGTTCGCGCTGGACGGCAAGACGTACGAGATCGACCTCACCACCGCCAACGCGGACAAGCTCCGTGACGCTCTCGCCCCGTTCGTCCAGGGCGGCCGCCGCACCGGTGGCCGGGCCTCGGGTGCGCGCGGCAAGGCGCGCGCCGCCGCGGTCGGCAGCGAGGACACCGCCGCGATCCGCGCGTGGGCCAAGGAGAACGGCTACGAGGTCAAGCCGCGCGGCCGCGTTCCCCAGGAGATCCGTGAGGCCTACCAGAAGGCCAACGGCTGAGCCGCGCTCAGCAGCCGGGCCCGGTGGCACTCCGTGGCCGCCGCGCTCACCAGGCGGACGAGATCGGGAACCGGCGACGCCGCATGCGAGCCCCCGAGAGCGGTGAGGGCCGGCAGGACCGGCTCCACCTCACACCCCGGCTCGGGGGGCCGCAGCCAGACGGCGGCTCCCCGCGGGTCCGGGACCGCGGACAGCGGCATCGCGGGCGGTAGCGGGGCGGCGGTCAGTCCGCCCGTGCCCACGGCCCGCAGGTCGAGGGCGAGCGAACCCCATTCGAGCCAGTCGAGCAGCCCCGGCAGCTCGTCGGCGCTTCCCGCCGCGACCAGGAACCGCATCGTGGCCCCGTGCAGCGCCACCGGGCCCGTCCCCCGCGCGCCGATCCGCGCGCACACCGCGTGACCCGCGGCGGCCGGCATCTCCAGTACGTCGAACCGCAGTCCCGTGCGCAGCCGCACCGGCGCACCGGGCGCGACCGCCCAGCCCAGCTCCTCCTCGTACCACCGCTGCACGCGGTCGCCCGTGAGGGGGCGGCGGGGGAGCGGGACGCGGAGTGCGTCTGTGGCGGAGGGGACCATGCCAGGAGCAACTCCCGGGAACCATCCAGGGTTACGCAGCGTTCTGTGTCGTGTACGGACGGTTCCCGGGCCGCGGTCGTCAAGGCCCTGGCGGGGGCGCAAGGGTGTTCGCCCGTAGCGGAGGGAACCGGGGTGCGCCGCATGGAGTGTCAGTGCCTGCGGGTAAGACATCCCTAGTGGGGAGGGGCGACACGCAGGGCAAGGGCGTCTCACGTTCGCCATCGGCGTACTGGAGGAAGGGGTAACTGCCTGGCCTGCGGGAACATCGTCTCGCACCATCGAGTTGGAGCAGTTGTCGGCTCTCGGGGCAGAAAAGCGCCCGAGGTTCTGGACCGGGTGTCGGCAGTTGGAATGAGCGGTCCCCGCTTGCGGGACTAAGCTGCGGAAGGACAGGGAGGGGACCGACCCCTTACTGCCTGACCGCTCTGAGGAGCGATTAACGATGTTCGAGAGGTTCACCGACCGCGCGCGGCGGGTTGTCGTCCTGGCTCAGGAAGAAGCCCGGATGCTCAACCACAACTACATCGGCACCGAGCACATCCTCCTGGGCTTGATCCACGAGGGCGAGGGTGTCGCCGCAAAGGCCCTGGAGAGCCTCGGCATTTCGCTTGAGGCGGTCCGCCAGCAGGTCGAGGAGATCATCGGTCAGGGCCAGCAGGCCCCGTCCGGTCACATCCCCTTCACCCCCCGTGCCAAGAAGGTCCTGGAGCTCTCGCTCCGCGAGGCCCTTCAGCTGGGCCACAACTACATCGGCACGGAGCACATCCTGCTCGGCCTGATCCGCGAGGGCGAGGGCGTCGCCGCCCAGGTCCTGGTCAAGCTGGGTGCAGACCTCAACCGGGTGCGGCAGCAGGTCATCCAGCTGCTCTCCGGTTACCAGGGCAAGGAGACCGCCACCGCCGGCGGCCCGGCCGAGGGCACGCCCTCGACCTCGCTCGTCCTGGACCAGTTCGGCCGCAACCTCACGCAGGCCGCGCGCGAATCCAAGCTCGACCCGGTCATCGGGCGCGAGAAGGAGATCGAGCGCGTCATGCAGGTCCTGTCGCGCCGTACCAAGAACAACCCGGTCCTGATCGGTGAGCCCGGCGTCGGCAAGACCGCCGTCGTCGAGGGCCTCGCCCAGGCCATCGTCAAGGGCGAGGTGCCCGAGACCCTCAAGGACAAGCACCTCTACACCCTCGACCTCGGCGCCCTGGTCGCCGGCTCCCGCTACCGCGGTGACTTCGAGGAGCGCCTGAAGAAGGTCCTCAAGGAGATCCGCACCCGCGGCGACATCATCCTGTTCATCGACGAGCTCCACACCCTCGTGGGTGCGGGTGCCGCCGAGGGCGCGATCGACGCCGCCAGCATCCTCAAGCCGATGCTGGCCCGCGGTGAGCTCCAGACCATCGGTGCGACCACGCTCGACGAGTACCGCAAGTACCTGGAGAAGGACGCCGCGCTCGAGCGCCGCTTCCAGCCCATCCAGGTCGCGGAGCCGTCGCTGCCGCACACCATCGAGATCCTCAAGGGTCTGCGCGACCGCTACGAGGCCCACCACCGTGTCTCCATCACGGACGAGGCGCTCGTGCAGGCGGCCACGCTGGCCGACCGGTATATCTCGGACCGCTTCCTGCCGGACAAGGCGATCGACCTGATCGACGAGGCCGGCTCCCGGATGCGCATCCGCCGGATGACCGCGCCGCCGGACCTCCGCGAGTTCGACGAGAAGATCGCGGGCGTGCGCCGCGACAAGGAGTCGGCCATCGACTCCCAGGACTTCGAGAAGGCAGCGTCTCTCCGTGACAAGGAGAAGCAGCTGCTCGCCGCGAAGGCCAAGCGCGAGAAGGAGTGGAAGGCCGGCGACATGGACGTCGTCGCCGAGGTCGACGGCGAGCTGATCGCCGAGGTCCTCGCGACCGCCACCGGCATCCCGGTCTTCAAGCTGACCGAGGAGGAGTCCTCGCGTCTGCTGCGCATGGAGGACGAGCTCCACAAGCGCGTCATCGGCCAGACCGACGCCGTCAAGGCGCTGTCGAAGGCGATCCGTCGTACGCGTGCGGGCCTCAAGGACCCGAAGCGTCCCGGTGGTTCGTTCATCTTCGCCGGTCCGTCCGGTGTCGGTAAGACGGAGCTGTCGAAGGCGCTCGCCGAGTTCCTCTTCGGCGACGAGGACGCGATGATCTCCCTCGACATGTCGGAGTTCAGCGAGAAGCACACCGTCTCGCGTCTCTTCGGTTCGCCTCCCGGCTACGTCGGGTACGAAGAGGGCGGCCAGCTGACCGAGAAGGTCCGCCGCAAGCCGTTCTCCGTGGTCCTCTTCGACGAGGTCGAGAAGGCCCACCCGGACATCTTCAACTCGCTCCTGCAGATCCTGGAGGACGGTCGTCTGACCGACTCCCAGGGCCGCGTCGTGGACTTCAAGAACACGGTCATCATCATGACGACCAACCTTGGAACCCGTGACATCTCCAAGGGCTTCAACCTGGGCTTCGCGGCCCAGGGCGACACGAAGACCAACTACGAGCGCATGAAGAACAAGGTCTCGGACGAGCTCAAGCAGCACTTCCGGCCCGAGTTCCTCAACCGTGTCGACGACGTCGTCGTCTTCCCGCAGCTCACGCAGGACGACATCCTCAAGATCGTCGACCTGATGATCGACAAGGTGGACGAGCGCCTGAAGGACCGGGACATGGGCATCGAGCTCTCCCAGTCCGCCAAGGAGCTCCTCTCCAAGAAGGGCTACGACCCGGTCCTGGGCGCGCGGCCGCTGCGCCGCACGATCCAGCGCGAGGTCGAGGACACCCTCTCGGAGAAGATCCTCTTCGGCGAGCTGCGCCCCGGTCACATCGTGGTCGTGGACACGGAGGGCGAGGGCGACAACGCCACCTTCACCTTCCGCGGCGAGGAGAAGTCGGCCCTGCCGGACGTCCCGCCGATCGAGTCGGCCACGGGCGGCTCGGGTCCGAACCTGACGAAGGACGCGTAAGCGCCCGGTAGCTCAGGTCAGCTGAACGGCAAGAAGGGGCGGGCCCCGGAACCTCGGTTCCGGGGCCCGCCCCTTTGTCCTGCAGCACGAAGCCCCCGGTGACCAGAGGTCACCGGGGGCTTCGTCGGCCGGGCTGGGCCAGGGGTCAGACGGTCTCCGCTACGGCCGCCTTGTCCCGCGTGTCCAGAGGAGCGTCCCCACCCTCCTCGGATGCCTCGGCCGGCTTCGGGCCCGCTCCCTTGAGCGGGATCTCCTTGACGAAGAAGGCGGCGACCAGCGCGATCACCGTGATGCCGGCACCGAGCAGGAAGGCGATGTGGGTGCCGGAGGAGACCGCCACCTCGTACGCGTCCTTCATGGCGGCCGGGAGGGCCTTCACCTGCTCCGGGGTGAGCTGGGCGTTCTGGAGTTCCGCGGCGCCGCTGGAGGCCATCTTGTCCAGGACCCGGCTGTTGAACAGCGCGCCCATGATGGCCACGCCGAAGGACGAGCCGAGCGTGCGGAACAGGGTGGCCGAGGACGAGGCGACGCCGATGTCCTTCATCTCGACGCTGTTCTGGGCGACGAGCATCGTGATCTGCATCAGGAAGCCCATGCCCGCGCCGAGCACCGCCATGTAGACACCGGAGGTGAGCTGCGAGGTCCCGGTGCCCATCGTCGAGAGCAGGTACATGCCGACGACCATCAGGGCGCCGCCGATGATCGGGAAGATCTTGTACTTGCCGGTGTTGGTGGTGACCCGGCCGACGACCAGCGAGACGACCATCATCGAGAGCAGCATCGGCAGGAGCAGCAGACCGGAGTTGGTGGCCGTGACGCCCTGGACGGACTGCTGGTAGAGCGGCAGGAACAGGGTCGCGCCGAACATCACGAAGCCGACCAGGAAGCCGATGACGGCCATCAGCGAGAAGTTGCGGCTGCGGAAGATGTGCAGCGGCAGGATCGGCTCGGCGGCCTTGGTCTGCGAGTAGACGAAGGCCACGAGGGAGGCGACGCCGAGGGCGGCGAGGCCGATGATCTGGCCCGAGCCCCACGCGTACTCCGTACCGCCCCAGGTCGTGACGAGGACGATCGAGGTGATGCCGACGGTCAGGAGCACGGCGCCGAGATAGTCGATCCGGGCCTCGGAGCGCTTCTTCGGCAGGTGCAGCACGGCGGTGATGGCGACGAGGGCCAGGGCGCCGAGCGGGATGTTGATGTAGAAGGTCCAGCGCCAGCTCAGGTGGTCGGTGATGACGCCGCCGACCAGCGGGCCGCCGATCATGGCGAGCGCCATGACGCCGGCCATCATGCCCTGGTACTTGCCGCGCTCGCGCGGCGGGATCAGATCGCCGATGATCGCCATGACACCGACGATCAGACCGCCGGCGCCCAGGCCCTGGATGGCGCGGAAGCCGATCAGCTGGCCCATCGTCTGGGCCACACCGGAGAGTCCGGAGCCGATCAGGAAGATCACGATGGACGTCAGGAACGTGCCCTTGCGCCCGTACATGTCGCCGAGCTTGCCCCAGATCGGGGTGCTCGCGGCGGTGGCGAGCGTGTAGGCGGTGACCACCCACGAGAGGTGCTCCAGGCCGCCCAGCTCACCGACGATCGTCGGCATCGCGGTGCCGATGATCATGTTGTCCAGCATCGCGAGCAGCATGGCGAGCATCAGTGCCATGAGCACGACGCGGACGCTCCGCTGCTTCGGTTCCTTCTCTGCCATGTCCTGCGGGGCCATCCCCGTACTCTGCGCAGCCATCCCCATCACTTCCCTGACTCCGGCACTTACTTGCCGCCCGGCTAGTTCGCTACGATGTGAAGGTAGCCGGGCAACTAGCCGGGCGTCAAGTAAGTTTGGATCCACCCTTGGACCTAGGGCCACAGCCCTTGGGGTAGGCAGGAGAGAGCCATGAGCAGCAGCACGCGGCAGCCCCGTCGGGGTGACACGCGAGGACGCATCCAGGACGTCGCGCTGGAACTCTTCGCCGAGCAGGGGTACGAGAAGACCTCGCTGCGCGAGATCGCCGAACGTCTGGACGTCACCAAGGCGGCGCTCTACTACCACTTCAAGACCAAGGAAGACATCCTGATCAGCGTCTTCGAGGACCGCACGCGGCCCATCAGGGAGCTGGTGGAGTGGGGCGAGGCGCAGCCGCACGGCCTGGAGACCAAGAAGGAGGTCCTGCGGCGCTACAGCGGGATCGTGATGGACGCGGGCCCGATCTTCCGCTTCATGCAGGAGAACCAGGCGACGGTACGGGAGCTGAGCATCGGCGAGATGTTCAAGGACCGGATCTTCGAGCTGATGGCGATCCTCAAGGAGCCCGACGCGCCCCTCGCCGACCAGGTGCGCTGCATCAGCGCGCTGATCACGATGCACGCCGGCAACTTCCACCTCCAGGACGCCGAAGGCGACCCCGAGGAGAAGCGTGCTGCCGTCCTCGAGGTCGCCGTCGATCTCGTCACCCAGGCCCACGCGGGGCAGGGCGAGAAGTAGTTCAGTTGTCAGGCGGGCTGCCGGGCCCGGTGCGTCAGACCGTGACGCCGAGCGAGCGCAGGTAGGCGACCGGGTTGATCGCGGAACCGTAGTTCGGGGTCGTACGGATCTCGAAGTGCAGGTGCGGACCGCTGGAGTTGCCGGTGTTGCCGGACAGGGCGATCTGCTGGCCGGTCTTGACCTGCTGGCCGGGCTTCACCTGGACCTTGGACAGGTGGGCGTACTGCGAGTACTTGCCGTTGGCGTGCTTGATCACGACGGCGTTGCCGTACGCGGGGCCGTCACCGGCGCCGTTCGGGCCGGCCTTGACGACCGTACCGGCGTGCACGGCGTCGACCGGGGTGCCGATCGGCACGGCGAAGTCCTGGCCGGAGTGCTTGTGGGCCCACATGCCGCCGGCCTGCGCGTAGCTGGCGGACAGCGTGTACTTCTTGACCGGGTCCGTCCAGCCGGCGGCCTTCTTGGCCGCGGCCTGCTGGACGGTGCCCGCCTGGGGTGCTGCGCTTGCGGCCCCTGCTCCGAGCAGCGTGGTCGCTGCCATGCCCGCCGTGACCGCGGCGGCGGCGACACGGGTACGGGTGAACAGGGGGCCGGGTATGTGGGTCTTCGCGCGCTTCGACATTCGCTTTTCCTCCAGGGGGCTGTGCTCACGACGGGGACGGAGCTTGGCCTGACATGAACGGACCCGGTCGAGGAGGTCCAGGTGCGGACCGCACGGCCGGGGTGGCCATCCCTTGGTAACCCGACGGGACGCTCCCGCCCAAACCCCCCATCTACTACGCAAGCTCGTAAACCGGGTGAGGGCTGCCCGACTCTTGACGGCCTCTTGTGCCGGTCATGCCGGTTCGCCGGTTTTCGCCGCAAACTTTCTGTCAGGGGCGTTTAAGCGCACTTCGCGGCAGCGGGCGGGGCGAGATTCGGGGCGCCATCCCTTGGTCAGGGGCAAATAGGACATATAGCGCGACGCTCGTGGGTCGAAGGTCCCGAACCGGAAGTCCCGGCGTTCCACTATTCCGGGTAGTACCGGACAAAACGCCTGTGCGTCATGTCACCAGCGGGGGGAACGCGTTGAGACCTGGGTCACCGGGAAAGCCCGGTTCCCGCCCGGACGAGGGGCTATTTCTGCGGCGGCAGCTGAAGGATCGGGAAGCTGCCCGTGTTCGTCGGTGCGTGTTCCGGCAGCCACAGCACCGCCACCGCCCCCTCGGCCGGCCCGCCCTCGGCCCCGACATTGCGGAACGTGAGCCGCGCGCCGAGCACCCGTGCCTGGCCCGCCGCGATGGTCAGACCCAGGCCGTGCCCGTGCCCGGCCCGGTCGCTGCTGCCCGTACGGAACCGGCTCGGGCCGTCCGCGAGCAGCTCCGGCGGGAAACCGGAGCCGTGGTCGCGGACCCGGATCACCCGGCCCTCGACGAAGACCTCGATGGGCCCCTTGCCGTGCTTGGACGCGTTGGCGAGCAGATTGCCGATGATCCGCTCCAGGCGCCGGGGGTCGCTCGTGACCTCCGATTCGTGCAGCACCTGCACGCTGACCTCGGGATACGCGGCCGCCACCCGGCGCCGTACGAACTCGCCGAGCACCAGGTCCTGCAGCTCGGCCCGTTCCGAGGCGCCGTCGAGCCGCGCCACCTCCAGGACGTCCTCGACCAGGGTGCGCAGCGCCTGCGCGCGGTCCTTGACCAGCTCGCTGGGACGGCCCGGCGGCAGCAGCTCGGCCGCGGTCAGCAGGCCCGTGACCGGGGTGCGCAGCTCGTGCGCGATGTCGGCGGTGACCCGGCGCTCTGCCTCGTACCGCTGCTTGAGCGCGTCGGCCATCGCGTCCACCGCGCTCGCCAGATCGTCGGTCTCGTCGCGTACGACACCGCCGATGGCCTCGCGGACCCGTACCTCCGTCTGCCCCTGCGCCACCTTGTTCGCCGCGGTCGCCGCCTTGCGCAGCCGGCGCGAGAACTGGCCGCCGATCATCACGCCGAGCGCGCTGCCGCCGACGACCACCGCGATCGAGCCGATCACGAGCGCCTGGTCGAGGTCGCTCATGATGCTTGCGCTGCGGTCGGTGAACTTGCTGCGCAGGGAGAGGACGTGCCCGTCGCCCACCGGGGTCGCCGCCCAGATGTCCGGAGGTCCGCTCTCGCTCTCCTGGACATACGTGGCGCGCCGGCCCTCGGCGGCCTTCTCCTTCAGCTCGGCGGGCAGCTCCGGGTCGTCGAGCTGCGCGTTGAACTGGGTGCGCTTGGTCGTCTCGTAGATCCGCTGGGCGAAGACGATCCGCTCGTCCTGCACATCGCGTGCGCTGTCCAGCATCGAGACCTTCGCCGCGTTGTGCACGACAAGGCTGAGCGTGATTGCGACAAGCGCCCCGACCAGGGCGATGGCGACGCTGAGCTTCCAGCGCAGGCCCGTGTGCAGACCACGGCGCAGCCGCGAGGTCAGCGCGCCGAAGCGGTCGGCACACGGCGAGTCGGCAGCAGGAATCCGGCTCGTCCCCGGAGCAGGCCTGCGTACCGCCCCCCGAGCCCCCGTACGGTTCATCCCTTGAGCTTGTATCCGAAGCCGCGGACCGTCTCGATCCGGTCCTGGCCGATCTTCGTGCGCAGCCGCTGCACGTGCACGTCGACGACGCGGGTGTCGCCGCCCCAGCCGTAGTCCCAGACGCGCTCCAGGAGCTTGTCGCGGGACAGGACGGTGCCCGGGGCGTGCGAGAACTCCAGGAGGAGGCGCATCTCGGTCGGGGTCAGGGCGACGTGCTCGCCGGCCTTGCGGACCTCCATGCCCTCGGTGTCGATCTCCAGGTCGCCGAAGCTGAGCACTCCGTTGCTTGCCCCGAGGGCCTCTTCGCCGGGCGAGCCGCCGGCGCCGGGCCCGCCCGCGTGCCCGAAGCGGCGCAGGACCGCACGGATCCGGGCGACCAGGACGGCGCCGTCGAAGGGCTTCGTGACGTAGTCGTCGGCGCCCGCCTCCAGGCCGAGGACCACGTCGATGGAGTCGGCACGCGCGGACAGCATGATCACCGGCACGGTGGACTCGTCGCGGATCCGGCGGCACAGCGAGACGCCGTCCAGGCCCGGCACCATCACGTCGAGCAGCGCGATGTCGGGCTGGTCGGCGCGGAACGCCTCCAGGCCCGAGAGGCCGTCGGGCATGGCGGTGACATGGAAGCCGTCGCGCTCGAGGGCGAGCTGTGTGGCCTCGCGGATGACGTCGTCGTCCTCGACGAACAGGACCCGCGTCTTGCTCTGTTCGGCCATCGCCTGTCTCAGTTCTCCTCGGGCGCGGCCTCGGCGTCCGGACCGTTCACCGCGCTGCTGTAGTCGTTGTGCAACCGGTCCGTCTCGACGAACCGGTTCCCCTGCCAGCGGTACGTCACGACTTCCTCGCTGGAAGGGAAGGCCACCGGATCGCCCTTGTCGTACAGCTGCTGGGTGATGACAAGGTCGCCCCGGTCGATCTCCCCGTACACCGGGGGTTCCTCGGCCTTGAAGACATTCTGGTACTTCTTGCCGTCCGGGCGATACACGTACGAGCCCACGCCGATCGCATCGCCGCAGGTCATCACGTTCACCACGACGTCGTCGGACGATCCCCCGGTCAGGTTGCCGTAGGTGACGTCGACGGGATACGTGTCCTTGAAGCAGGGCTCGAGATCGGCCCGTACCCGCGGGCTGACCGTCGGATCGTCCTTGACCAGGGCGACCGCGTCCACGGCCTTCATCCGCTCCTCGGCCGGCACCGGCGACGCGCTCGGCTTCGGCGGCGACTCGGCCACCCGGGCCGCCCCCTCGTCACGGGTCCCGGTGCCCCCGGTGCCGCAGGCCGACAGGGCCGCGCCGCACAGGGCGAAGGCGGCGGTCACCGCCGCCGTACGACTGGCTAGGCCGCGCAACGCTCCTGCTCCTCACGCTCCAGGAACCGCCCGTCGAGGTCCCGGCTCTCCAGCTCCTGGCGGAGCCGGGCGAGCGCGCGGTGCAGCGTGCTCTTGACGGTCCCTGCGGACATGCCGAGCGCCTCGGCCGTCTCCTCGGTGGACATCTGCTCCCAGTGTCGCAGCACGACCACGCTGCGCTGCTTCGGGGCGAGCACCTTGAGGACGTCCATCAGGAGGGCGCGGTCGGCGTGCTGCTCGGTGGAGTCGTCCATGCCGGTCTCGGGCAGCTGCTCGGTCGGCACTTCCTCCAGGCGGCGGGCGCGCCACCACTCCGTACGCGTGTTGATCATGACGCGGCGCAGATAGGCGTCGGCGAGCCGCTTGTCGGCGATGCCGTCCCAGCGGTGGTACGTACGGACCAGAGCGGTCTGCAGCAGGTCCTGGGCGTCGACCGGGTCGGGCACGAGACGGCGTGCGCTGCGCAGCAGGGCGTCCTGCCGGGTGCGGACGTACTCCTCGAATTCGAGCACCTCGCCGTGCGCCATTCCAACCGCCTCCGTTCACCCAAGCCAGAAGTCCCGCCGTGGAACCGGACCTTGCCGCGCTCCATCCACGAAGCTACGGAGGCGGTGTAACGGGGATTCACGGACGAGCCTGCGGTGGCAGCACGGCTGTCCCTCGGTTGTGTAACGGAAGTACGCAGCGGTTAAAGGGGTGCCGTTTCTGTCCGTTTTCGCTCCGCATCGCTCTGGCACATTGCGGCCATGCCCGGTTGCGGCCACGAAGTTCCCTTGAAGGCCCGTTCCGGCGGCTCCGATACTTCCCCGGCAAGCAGCACGCCCCTTCGAAAAAGGATGCATGTGCGAAGCCAGGCAAGAAAGCCCGCCCTCGTCGCCATGGCCGCCACCGCGGTCCTCGCGATGACCGCAGGAGCCGCCCCCTCGGCCACCGCCGGGCCCGGGGCGCCCCCGACCTCCGCGAGCGCGAAGCCCGTCCACCGGGTCCAGCTGATCACCGGAGATCTCGTCGAGCTCAGCGACGGCCGCGTCTCCGGGATCACCCCGGCCAAGGGCCGCGAGGACATCCCGGTGTCGGTCCGTACCGTCGGCGGCCACCAGTACGTGGTGCCGCTCGACGCCCAGCGTCTGATCTCCGACGGCAGGCTGGACCGGCGCCTCTTCGACGCGACGACGCTCGGCTCGGCCGCCTCCCGCAAGGCGTACAAGAGCGGTCTGAAGCTGATCGTCGGCTACAAGGCCACGGCGGACACCGCGCGTACGCAGGTGGACGAGGCGGGCGGCACGAAGGTGCGCCGGACCCTCAAGTCCCTGAACGCCGAGGCCGTCACGACGCCCGCCGCGGACCTGCCCGCGCTGTGGGAGGCCGTCACGGGCGACGGCGACAACGCTGTCAGCAGGACGGCCGCCGCCGGGATCTCCAAGATCTGGCTCGACGGCCAGGTCAAGGCCCAGCTCGACGTCTCCGTCCCGCAGATAGGCGCCGACAAGGCGTGGGCGGCCGGGTACGACGGCAAGGGCGTGAAGGTCGCCGTCCTCGACACGGGTGTGGACGAGACCCATCCGGAGCTCGCCGGTCAGCAGCTGGTCGAGAAGAACTTCTCCACATCGGCCGACACCAAGGACCACCAGGGCCACGGAACGCACGTCGCCTCGACGATCGCGGGCAAGGGCGTTCAGTACAAGGGTGTCGCCCCTGGTGTGCAGATCATCGACGGCAAGGTCCTCAACGACCAGGGCAGCGGCTCCGAGTCGGACATCATGGTGGCGATCGAGTGGGCGGCCGGTCAGGGCGCCGACATCGTCAACATGAGCCTCGGCGGCCCCGACAGCCCCGGCGTCGACCCGCTCGAAGAGGTCGTCAACACCTACACCGAGCAGGGCGTCCTCTTCGCCATCGCGGCGGGCAACGAAGGCCCCGACGAGAAGACCGTCGGCTCCCCGGGCGCCGCCGAAGGCGCGCTCACCGTCGCGGCCGTCGACAAGAGCGACAAGCTCGCCGACTTCTCCAGCCGCGGCCCGCTCGTCGGCGACGCGGGCATCAAGCCCGACGTCTCCGCGCCCGGCGTGGACATCACGGCGGCCTCGGCCCCGGGCAACTCGATCGCCGCCGAGGTGGGCGAGAACCCGCCGGGCTACATGACCATTTCGGGTACGTCGATGGCCACCCCGCACGTCGCGGGCGCCGCCGCCCTGCTCAAGCAGCAGCACCCGACGTGGAAGGCCGCCGAGCTCAAGGGCATCCTCACCGCGTCCACCAAGGACGTCGGCTACGCCGCGTTCGAGCAGGGCTCGGGCCGGATCCAGTCCGACAAGGCGCTCGCGCAGACCGTCCACGCGACCCCCGTCTCCCTGGACTTCGGCACGGCCGCCTATCCGCACGAGGACGACGAGCCGGTCACCAAGACCCTCACGTACAAGAACGAGGGCACGAGCGACGTCACGCTCGACCTGACGGTGAGCGGCAAGGGTCCCGAGGGCGCCGCAGCTCCCGAGGGCATGTTCGAGGTCGCTCCGGCGCAGATCACCGTCCCCGCGGGCGGCACCGCCGAGGCCACCGTCACCGCCGACACCAAGGTCGAGGCGCCGAACGGGGCGTACAGCGGGGCGGTCGTGGCGAGCGACGGCTCGCAGAGCGTGCGCAGCGCGTTCACGGTCAACCGTGAAATCGCCTCCTACCCCGTGGAGTTGAAGCACCTGGGCCGCGACGGCCAGGCGGCGAAGCACTTCCAGACGTACGTGACCGAGCTGAGCCAGGAGTACGAGGTCGCCGAGTACGAGCTCGACGAGGCCAGCGACTCGACGACGATCCGGCTGCCGGCCGGTGAGTACACCGTCCAGTCCATGCTCATCGAGGACCGTTCCGACCTGTCCAAGGGCCTCGACTGGATCGCCCAGCCGAAGCTCGTGGTGACCGACAAGGGCGCCTCGCTCACGCTGGACGCGCGGACCACGAAGCCCGTGGACATCACGGTGCCCGACAGTGAGGCCAAGGGCAGCCAGGCCTTCATGGCGTACAGCGTGAAGAAGGGCTACCGGGAGAACCGGTTCGCCTGGCAGCTGGACTCGTACGACAACTTCCGCTCCGCGCACCTCGGTCCGGAGGTCACGGACGGCACGCTGAGCCAGATCTGGGACGCCGACTTCACCCAGGGCGACGACACCCAGTATTCGCTGATCTACGGAAACAAGGTCAGCCGCCTCGCCGACGGATTCACCAAGCACCCGCAGAAGAGCGACCTGGCCAAGCTCGACGTGGGCCTGGGCACGCTGGCCCCCGCCAAGACGGGCTGGCTGTCGGCGGGCGGCTCCGTGAAGGTCGCGGGCAGCTCGATGCAGGGCTTCACCGAGGGCGGGTTCACCGATGAGCTGCCGCGGCGCCACACCCTCTACCTGTCCACCGAGAACGACGCCACATGGACCCTGCACGGCGACCAGGTCGGCGACCCGTGGCCGAACGGCTGGCTGCCCACCGAGGTCGGCTACGTCAGCTTCTTCCAGAAGTACGAGGCCGGCCGGACCCAACGGGTGGACTTCAACACCGGAGTGCACGGGCCTGCGTTCGACGAGGAGCAGGGCGCCGGTATGCGGCGCTCCGGCGACACGCTCTACGCCTTCCTGGCCATGTTCTCGGACGGCGACGGCCACGAGATGGGCTTCGCCGACGTGGACCCGCCCACCGCGACCACGAAGCTGACCCGCGACGGCGAGGTGATCGCGGAGGGCGATGACGACCTCAGCTCGTTCTCCGTCCCACTGGCGCAGGAGGACAGCGAGTACACCCTCAGCACCTCCCAGGCCCGCGACCCGAAACTGTTCTCCGCGGCCACCCGCGTCGACGCCGAGTGGACCTTCCGCTCCAAGACCGGCGACAAGGGCGATGTGGCCGCCTCCGTGGTCCGCTTCCACCCGGACGTGGACCTGGAGTCGACGGTCAAGGCCCACCGCCCGCTGCTCATGCCGTACGAGATCCAGGGCTCGGCCGCGGGGGACAACCTCAAGTCGCTGAGGATCGAGGCCTCGTACGACGGCGGGAAGCACTGGGTCCCGGTCCCCGTCGTCCTCGGCAAGGCGGCACTGTTCGCCCCGGCGAAGGACAAGGGCGTGACGCTGCGCTCGACCGTCGTGGACAAGCAGGGCAACACGTCGAAGGTGACCGTGTACAACGCGTTCCTCGGCCGCTGATCCCTGCCCGATCCTCAGCTGTTCCCGGCTGTGCCCGGTTGTTCCACATGACACACGGCTGCGGCCGGACACCCACCAGGTGCCCGGCCGCAGCGCTGTCCGTGAGGGCCGCGCCCTACGTCAACGGCAACCGGTAGAGCCCACCCTCCATCGGCTCCACCAGACCATCCGCCACGAGACTGTCCAGCGCACGGGCCCGCTGCACCGGTTCGTCCCACACCCGGTCGAGCGCCGCCTGCGGTACGGGGGCGACGGCCGCGCGCAGGACGGCGAGCAGCTTGCCGCGGACCTGGCGGTCGGTGCCCGCGTACGTCTGGCCGCGGCGCGGCGGGCCCTCGTGCTCGGGCTTTCCGGCGCCGAGCCACGCGCACTGCGCGGCGATGGGGCACTTGCCGCACTCCTCGCCCTTCGCCGTGCACACCAGCGCGCCCAGCTCCATCGAGGCGGCGGCCCAGCGCGCGGCGGTCCGCTCCTCCTCGGGCAGCAGCTCGCGGGCGAGCCGGCGTTCGGCGGCGGTGGTGGCGTTCGGCGGGTAGCGCACGCCCGTCACGGCCCGGGCGAGGACCCGGCGCACGTTGGTGTCGAGCACGGCATGCCGCTGGCCGTACGCGAAGGAGGCGACGGCCGCGGCGGTGTACTCGCCGATGCCGGGCAGCGCGAGCAGTTGGGAGTGCTTCGACGGTACGTCGCCGCCGTGCCGCTCCGTTATGGCGACGGCGGCCCCGTGCAGCCGCAGCGCACGCCGCGGGTAGCCGAGCCGGCCCCAGGCGCGCACGGCTTCGCCGGGCGCCTCCTTGGCCAGGTCGGCGGGGCGCGGCCAGCGGGCGAGCCACTGCTCGTACACCGGGAGCACACGGCTGACCGGGGTCTGCTGCAGCATGAACTCACTGACCATCACGGCCCAGGCACCGGCGTCGGGACTCCGCCAGGGCAGATCACGGGCGTGACCGTCGAACCAGGCGATGACCTGGCGGTGCAGGACGTCGTGGCGGGCGTCGGAGTCGGCGGGGGACTCGGCGGGGGGTGTCTGGGGGGAGAGCGCAGTCGCAGTCATGACGCTTCGGATCCTCCCACGGACGGGACGTGGTGCGGGTGCACGGACGGTGCGGTGAGGCGTGTTGCCGGGTGCACGGCCGGGCGTGCCCGGGGGCGCGTTGCCGGGTGGGCGTGCCGGTCGGGCCGTCCGGCCGGATGCCTGACGCGTTAACCGGAGGGAGGGACGGCCTTAACCGGCCCGTTCCTACGGTCGGGGCATGCAGACCGCCCAGAGCCTCCCTGCCCTCGCGGCCCATCTCGGGCTCGACCTCGCCGCCGTGACCCTCCTGACCTTCGCCGTGTTCTACCCGCGCCACCGCAGGCGCGAGCTGGTGCCCGCGTATCTCGCCCTGAACGCCGCCCTGTTCGCGGTGGTCGCGGCCCTCGCGCGCGGCGGGACGGGAGGTGGGGCCGGTGGCGGGTTCGCCGTCGGGTTCGGTCTGTTCGGGGTGCTGTCGATCATCCGGCTGCGGTCGGACACCGTGCAGCACCAGGAGGTCGCGTACTACTTCACGACGCTCGTGCTCGGTCTGATCTGCGGACTGCCCGGGCTCGGCCTCGGCACCGCCGCCGCGCTGGCCGCGGTGCTCCTCCTCGTGGTGTACGCCGCCGACCACCCGCGCCTGTACGCCCGCGACCGCCGCAGCATCGTCACCCTGGACGTCGTGCACCGCGAACCGGCCGCGCTGCGCGCCGATCTGACCCGGCGGCTCGGCGACGTGCTCGGCTGGACGGTCCAGGAGGTGGACTACGTGCGGGACTTGATGGTCGTGGAGGTGCGCTACCGGCAGCCGCCGGCGGGCACCGGACCCGTCGAGCGCTCCGGGCCGATGCGCCCCGCCGGACACGCCCTGACCGCCGGCAGGCGCGCATGAACCCCGGCCTCCGGGCGGTCGACCGGGCCGCACTCGCCGCGCATGCCGTCCCGCTGGAGGAGGTCATCGCACGGGCGGAACTTCTCGCGCGCTTCGACCGGAGCTATCTGGTGCCGGCGGGCGTGTTCGAGGAGTTCGCGGCCCGGCTCACCGATCCGCGCCGCCGCGACGGGGGCTTCCGCGCGCTGTCCATCGGCGGCAGGCGCCGGTTCGCGTACCACTCGGTGTACTTCGACACCGGCGGGCTGCGCACGTTCCACGACCACCGGCAGGGGCGACGGCTGCGGTTCCGGGTGCGGGAGCGGCTCTACGTGGACTCCGGAGAGCGGCAGTTCGAGATCAAGCTGAAGGGGCGGCGCGGCGAGACCGTCAAACACCGCAGAAGGCTGCAGGACGCGGAACGGGCGCTGGACGGCGGCCGGTCGGCGTTTCTCGCGACGGTGCTCCGGGAGGCGTACGGCATCGAGGCTCCCACAGGGCTCACCCCCTCCCTCGTGACGGACTACCAGCGGGTCACGTTCGTGGCGGACGGACAGCGGGTGACCTGCGATGCCGGGCTCGTGGTGCGGGAAGCCGCGGCCGCGGGAGGGCGGGCGGTGGTGGCGGACTCCGGTCTCGTCCTGGTCGAGACGAAGACGCGCGGGCAGCTGACCGAAGCGGACCGGATGCTGCACTGGCTCGGGGTACGGGCGGCGGACTTCACGAAGTACGCGGCCGGGTTCGCGGCGCTCCGTCCCGGGCTCGGGGTCAACCGGTGGGCGCGGGTGGTGAGTGCGGTGTTTCCCGGGGCGCCCGTGTCTGCCCGGCCGTCCGGTCGGCCACCCGCGTCCGGTCGGCCACCCGCGTCCGGTCGGCCACCCGTGTCCCTTCGGCCACCCGCGTCCCGCCGGTCACCCTGGGGAACGTGAGCGTCACCACGGTGCCGTCCGGCGCTCCCCGGACCGCCGCGAAGGCGCCCCCGGCCTCCCGCGCCGTCCGGCCGGCGATGTCCAGGCCGAGCCCGGTGGAGCCCGCCCCGCTGGCACCGCGCTCGGTGACGTACGAGGCGGGGATGCCGGGGCCGTTGTCGCTCACGGTGAGTCGCGCCTCGGCCCCGGTCGCGGTGACCGCGACACGGAACGGGGTGCGGTGCGGGGTGTGATCGAGGACGTTGCCGATCAACGCGTCCAGCACGGCGGCCAGTTCGTCACCGGCGGCCGGGACCTCCACCGCCGAGCCTGGCACGTCGACCCGCACCGCGCGCCCCTGGTCCTCGGCCAACGGAAGCCAGAACGCGGTGCGTTCGCGCGCCACGGCCGCGAGGTCACCGCACGCGTGCGAGGTGTCCGTGAGCGGACGGCGCGCCTTGCGGATCACCTCGTCCACGCCCAGCTCCAGGGCGGTGACACCCGCCGCGATCCGCTCGGCCTCACCCGGGTCGCGCAGCCCTTCGGCGTCCAGGCGCAGGGCGGCGAGAGGGGTGCGCAGGCGATGCGCGAGATCGGCGGCGTTCTCGCGCTCGACGGCGAGGAGGTCGCCGATGCGGCCGGCGAGACGGTTCAGCTCGGCTGCGACAAGGCGTAGTTCCGCCGGGCCCTCGGGCTCGGCGCGCGCGGAGAGATCGCCCGTGGCCAGCTGCTCGGCGACCCCGGCGAGCCGGCGGGTGGCCCCCACGAGACGGGTGCCGAGCCGGTCGGCGATCAGCAGGGCGACCAGGAGCAGCCCCGCCCCGATCCCGCCGAACACGAACCACGACGCCAGCATGCCCTCGTACAGGCGGCTCTCGCTCAGCGTCACCCGTACGACGGCCGTACCGCCCTCGACGCCCTGCACCGGCACCAGGACCGTACGGCCGCCGGACGGCGGTGCGTACGTGAAGGCGCGGCCGGTGCGGGCCAGGCGGACCGCGTCGTCGATGCCGGCGCCGCGCGGGCCGACGATCTCGCCGTCGCCGAGGATCACCGAAGTGCCAGGCTGGGACGGGCCGTTGACCCCGGCCACGAGCGAGGCGGCGGTGTCCCGCCCGGACGGCGACCCGAGCGCGACCCCCACGCCCGACGCCAGCGACTGGGCGCGCGCGGTGGCCTCTGCGGTGGCGCGGTCGGCGGCGTGACTGCGGGCGAGGAGCGCGAGCGGGACGAGGAGGGCGACGAGGACCAGGGCGGTGGTGGCCGCGGTGAGCAGGAGCAGGCGGCGGCGCATGTCAGGGAGCCTCGGGAGGCGGGGGCGCCGGAGCGGTCAGCTTGATGCCCACCGTACGGACCGTGTGCAGATAGCGCGGCGCCTGCGCCGTCTCCCCCAGCTTCCGCCTCAGCCAGGACAGATGAACGTCCACGGTCTTGTCCGCACCCCCGAGCGGCTGCTGCCACACCTCGGCGAGCAGTTCGCGCCGCGACACCACCTGCCCCGGTCTCGCGGCCAGATGGGCGAGGAGATCGAACTCGCGCGGCGTCAGATCCAGAGGCCGGCCGTCGAGCACGGCCTCGCGCGTGGCCTGGTCTACGCTCAGCCCGCCGACGTGCAGCGGTTCCTCCGGTTCGGCGGCGCCCGCGCGGCGCAGCACCGCCTTGATCCGGGCGTCGAGCTGGGCCGCACCGAAGGGCTTGACGAGGTAGTCGTCCGCGCCCGCCCCGAGCAGCGCCACGATCTCCGGCTCCTCGTCGCGCGCCGTCGCCACGATCACCGGTACGTCGCTGACCGCGCGCAGCATCCGCAGCACCTGCGCGCCGTCCACGTCCGGCAGGCCCAGGTCGAGCACGACGAGATCGGGCGGTTCGGTCAGCGCCGCGTCGAGGCCGGCCATCCCGCCCGCCGCCGTGGCCACCGCGTGCCCCCGGTCGCGCAGGGCCCGCACCAGGGCCGCACGCAGCTGGTGATCGTCCTCGACGACCAGGAGATGGGGCATGTGCCCACGGTAATGAGGGAGTTGGGGCACGGCGACGTGCCGGACCGGCTCTTGTCCCGGCTTTAACCGGACGTTAGGGAACGCCGCGGCAGGCTGGCCTCATGCGACTGATTCGCGCTGTGGCCCTCGCCGGACCGGCCCTTCCCCCGTCGGCGCTGCGGATACTTCTGGCATCGGCACCGGCATTGGCACCGGCATTGGCGCCGGCGTTGGCGCCGGCACCGGCACGGGCTCTGCGGGCGTCGCCCTCCGAGGTCCTGCCGTGAAATGGCGCAGCGCCGCCGTCACCGCCGTGTGGGCCGTGGGCGCCACGGTCGCCGGCGGACTCGGCGCGTGGTCGCTCGCCGGGCTCGACGGGGCGAGGGCCGGGGGCCGCCCGCTGGACGACGCGGCCGTACGCCGCGCTCTGGGCGAGGCCCCCACCACCCCCACGAGCCCGCCCGCCACGTCGCCCTCACCCTCGTCCTCGCCGCGCCCGACCCCCTCCGCCACAGACCGGAACCACCACCGCCGGACCCTCCGCTTCCCAGGCGGCACGGCCACGGTGGAGTGCCGCCCGGGAGACCTCGTACGCCTCGTGTCCTGGAGCCCCGACGACGGCTTCCACGTGGAGGAGTACGTCAGGGGCCCGGCCCTCGCCGCCTCACTGGAACTGGAGCCCACCGACGAGGACGCCTCGGACGACACGACCTCCGACGAGGACGACACAACCGTCACGTTCCGCTGCACGGACGGCCGGCCCCGGACCGTACAGCCGCCGGCGGACGACTGAAGCCCCGGCCTCACGCCCCAGCACCCCGGGCCTGGGGCCGCACCGCGCGGACGCGAGGAGGGCCGGGGAGGAGGTCCGGGGAAGAGGGCCGAACCCCGTGAAACCCGTCCTCAACCCCCGTTCCCGGAATGATGATCCGCAAAAGTTGCGCCTCGTGGCGGCGGGTGGGGCGGGAGTTGGGCGCGATCTCTCGTACAGTTTGCGCCGTGGGATCTCTGCGCAATCCGATCGGGCCGCTTCCCTCCTCCATCTACTGGCGACGGAGGGCGGTTCTGCTGACCGTGCTCGGGTTGCTGGCGCTGCTCATCGTGTGGGCGGTGTCGGGCGGCGGTGGAGGCGGCAACGGGGGCGAGGCCAACGGCAAGAATCCCGCACCCTCCATCACCCCGGGCCCCGACCAGTCCGGCCCCGCGATCAGCGAACAGCCGGGCGGGCGCGACGAGTCGGGCGACGGCGGCTCCTCCTCCGGCGAGGACTCGGGCGGCTCGGGCGAGGACGGCGGCGGCTCCGGCTCCGGTGAGGACTCCGGCGGTACGGAGGGTTCGAACGGCGCGGGTGGCGGCCCGGGCTCCGCGGGCTCGGGTTCCGGCGAGCAGCTTCCGGCCGGTTCGTCGCTGCCCACCTGCCGTCCCGGCGACCTCGACCTGACCGTCAAGAGCGAGAAGAACCGCTACGAGGTGGGCGAGAAGCCGAAGTTGGAGATCACGGCGAAGAACTCCGCGGGCTCCGACTGCAAGATCGACCTCGGCCCGAAGGAACTCGTCGTCTCGATCACGAGGACCGGGGACGACGAGGCCTACTGGAAGTCCTCGCACTGCCCGGCCACCGCAGGCAGCCTGCTCTACCGCGTGCCCGCCGACAGCGCGATCACCTACACGCTGACCTGGGACCGCCGTCCGAGCGCCCCCGACTGCGCCTCCCCGGCGCCCGGTTCGGCCGCTCCTGACACGTATCTGGTCGAGGTGAAGGGCGCGGGGGCGGACGTGCCTCAGGTGTCGTTCGTCATCGAGGAAGCCTGACCCCTCGACAAGGACGCGCCGGATCTCCCGGCAGGCGTACGCCTGGACGTACCGCTAGACGTACCGCTCCAGAATCGAGCTCTCCGCGAGCCGCGAGAGCCCCTCACGCACCGAGCGCGCCCGGGCCTCGCCCACGCCGTCCACCGTCTGCAGGTCGTCGACGCTGGCCGCGAGCAGCTTCTGCAGTCCGCCGAAGTGCTCCACGAGCCGGTCGATGATCGCGCCCGGCAGCCGCGGCACCTTCGCGAGGAGGCGGTAACCGCGCGGCGAGACCGCGGAGTCGAGCGCCTCGGGAGAGCCGGTGTAGCCCAACGCCCGTGCCACGACCTGCAGTTCGAGCAGCTCGGTGTGCGAGAGCGCGTCCAGCTCGGACAGCGCCTCGTCCACGGTGCGCGAACGCTTGGCGGTCGGCTCCGGCACATAGTCCCGTACGACGAGCTCGCGCTCGGGCTCGACGCCCGCGATCAGCTCGTCCAGCTGGAGGGCGAGCAGCCGGCCGTCGGTGCCCAGCTCCACCACGTACTCGGCGATCTCCGTGGCGATCCGGCGCACCATCTCCAGGCGCTGGGCCACCGCGGACACGTCCCTGACCGTGACAAGGTCCTCGATCTCCAGGGCGGAGAGCGTGCCGGCCACCTCGTCGAGCCGGAGCTTGTAGCGCTCAAGGGTCGCCAGGGCCTGGTTCGCGCGGGACAGGATCGCAGCCGAGTCCTCCATGACGCGCCGCTGGCCGTCCACGTACAGCGCGATCAGCCGCATCGACTGCGAGACCGATACGACGGTGAAGCCGACCTGCTTGGAGACGCGGTCGGCCGTGCGGTGCCGGGTGCCCGTCTCCTCGGTGGGGATCGTGGGGTCCGGCACCAGCTGGACGCCGGCCCGCAGGATCTTCGAGAGGTCGGAGGACAGCACGATGCCGCCGTCGAGCTTGCAGAGCTCGCGCAGCCGTGTGGCCGTGAACTCGACGTCGAGGACGAAGCCGCCCGTGCACATCGACTCGACCGTCTTGTCCGAGCCGAGGACGATCAGGCCGCCGGTGTTGCCGCGCAGGATCCGCTCCAGGCCGTCACGCAGCGCGGTGCCGGGCGCGACAGCGCTCAGCGAGGCGCGCATCACGCCGTCGGCGGCGGTGCCCGAGCCGCTCGTCCTGCTTTGAGCCGCGGCCTTGTCCTTGCCGGGTGTCGCTGCCCGGTCGCTGGTCGCCACTGCTCTCCTCCGGGATCGGGGATTCCGGGATGGGGGTCTTCTCCACGCCCTGGTTCCTGTCGGCCTCGCACCTGCGCCGGCGTGCCCCCGTCGCGTACGCATGGGGCCCGTGTTTCGTACGGACGGGCGAGACCGGGGCAAAGTCTACCGGCGCTCGTCGTCCTCCCGTGGGGCCTCTCGCCGACGCGACCTCGGAAGGACCCGCAGCGCGTCCCCCATATCGGCCACTTCGGTGACGCGCATGCCCGCCGGGACCTTCCCCGGATCGCCCGGGACGAGGGCGTGCGTGAAGCCGAGGCGGTGTGCTTCGGCCAATCTCCGCTGGACGCCGGTGACCCGCCGGACCTCGCCCGCGAGGCCCACCTCGCCGATCGCCACGAGGTTCTTCGGGAGCGGGGTGTCGCTGGCGGCGCTGGCCAGGGCGAGGGCGATCGCGAGGTCCGCGGCGGGCTCGGAGAGCTTCACGCCGCCGACGGTCGCCGAGTAGATGTCCCGCTTGCCGAGGGCGCTGATCCGGCCGCGCTGTTCGAGCACGGCCAGCATCATCGAGACGCGGGAGGTCTCCAGGCCGCTCGTCGTACGCCGGGGCGAGGGGATCTGGGAGTCCACGGTGAGTGCCTGCACCTCGGCGACCAGCGGGCGGCGGCCTTCGAGCGTGACCGTCAGACACGTGCCGGGCACGGGCTCGTCGCGCCGCGTGAGGAAGAGCCCGCTCGGGTCGGCGAGCCCGGTGATCCCCTCGTCGTGCAGCTCGAAACACCCGACCTCGTCCGTGGCCCCGTACCGGTTCTTCACACCGCGCACGAGCCGCAGCCGTGCGTGCCGGTCGCCCTCGAAGTGCAGCACGACATCGACGAGATGCTCCAGGAGACGCGGGCCCGCGATCGCGCCGTCCTTGGTGACGTGGCCGACGAGCAGCGTGGACATCCCGCGCTCCTTGGACGCCCGGATCAGCGCGCCCGCCACCTCCCTGACCTGCGCCATGCCGCCCGGCGCGCCGTCGATCTCGGGCGAGGCGACCGTCTGCACGGAGTCGAGGACGAGCAGCGAGGGCTTCACCGCGTCCAGGTGGCCGAGGACCGCGGAGAGATCGGTCTCGGCCGCGAGGTACAGATGGTCGTCGATCGCCTTGATCCGGTCGGCCCGCAGCCGCACCTGGCTCGCGGACTCCTCGCCCGTCACATACAGCGTCCGGTGATCGTCGCTCGCCGCCTTCGCCGCGACATCGAGGAGCAGCGTGGACTTGCCGACGCCCGGCTCGCCCGCGAGCAGCACCACGGCGCCCGGCACGAGCCCGCCGCCGAGCACCCGGTCCAGTTCGTCCACCCCGGTCGAGCGCGCGGTGGCCGTCCGCCCGTCGACCTGCCCGATGGGCAGCGCGGAGCTGGTGACGCGCCCCGGCGCCGTGGTGCGCACGGCGGGCGCGCCGTACTCCTCGACCGTGCCCCAGGCCTGGCACTCGGGGCAGCGGCCGAGCCACTTGGCCGTCTGCCAGCCGCATTCGGTGCAGCGGTAGGCGGGACGGTCCTTGGACGATTTCGTACGGGCAGCCATGCACGGAACGGTAGCGGGCGCCTCTGACAACGCCGTCAGGCCGCCACCCGGGTGCTGACCGCGGCCTGCGCCAGCGTCGGGTAGTCGTTGTAGCCCGTCGCGCCGCCCGTGTACATCAGGTACTTGTCGCGTACGAGGTTCAGCGGGGCACCTGCCCGCAGCCGCTCGACCAGATCGGGGTTGGCGAGGAAGCCGCGCCCGAGCGCGATCAGATCGGCACCGGCGGCGTGCAGCCGCTCCCCCTTGCGCAGACCGCCGTCCGCCGCGACGTCCTCGCGGGTCAGGACGGGGTTGCCGATCAGGGTCCCGGGCCAGATCCGGCGCAGTTCCGCGAACAGCTCCGGGTCGCGGTCCGCGTACACGATGTGCAGATAGGCGAGCCCGTCGTGCGCGAGTTCGCGCACGAGCGCGCGGTAGATCGCGTACGTGTCGCCCTCGTCCATGCCGTTCACGCTCACCCCGGGCGAGATCCGCAGCCCGGTCCGCCCGGGTCCGACGGCGGCCGCGACGGCCCGTACGACCTCGACGGCGAACCGGATGCGCTGCTCGGGGCCGCCGCCGTACGCGTCCGTGCGGTGGTTGGTGTTCTCGGCGAGGAACTGCTGCAGCAGCTGTCCGTTGGCGCCGTGCACCTCGACGCCCTCGAAGCCGGCGGCCACCGCGCGGCGCGCGGCCGCGGCGAAGTCGGCGACGGTGGTGCGGATGTCCTCGGCGGTCATCTCCCGCGGTACGGGGGCGGGTTGAGGGCCGCTCGGCGTCTCCACGTCCTCGGGGAGCGCGAGGGCCGACGGGGCGAGCGGGACGTGGCCGCTGGTGTCGGGATGCCCGTTGCGCCCGCCGTGCTGCAGCTGCAGGACCATGCGTCCGCCGCGGGCCCGCACCGCGTCGGTCACCCGGCGCCAGCCCGCCTCCTGGGCGTCGGTGTGGATGCCGGGGATGTTCGGGTAGGTCTGGCCGACGGCGTTGGGCGTGGTGCCCTCGGCGATGATCAGGCCCGCGGAGGCGCGGTCCGCGTAGTGCCGCACCATCAGGTCCGACGGGACACCGTCGGCGTTCGCGCGGTTGCGCGTGAGCGGGGCCATGACCAGGCGGTTGGGGAGGTCGAAGGTGCCGATACGGGCCGGGGCGAGGAGTGAGTTCGTCATGGCCGTACCGTAGAAGTTGACACTGGTGTCAGATTCAAGTCCGTTGAGCGATGGGCGGGGTGGGACATGCGGATCGGTCGGCTGGCGGCACGGACCGGCGTGAGCGAGCGGTCGCTGCGCTATTACGAGAAGCAGGGGCTGCTCGTCTCGGAGCGCACCCCGGGCGGGCACCGGGACTATCCGGAGCGCGCGGTCGACCGGGTCGTCCTCATCCAGGCCCTGTACGCGGCCGGTCTGCACAGCCGCAAGATCGCCCAGCTCCTGCCCTGCATGCGGGACACGGACGGCGGTCCGAGCGAGATCGCCACCCCGCGGCTCGTCGACGACCTCACCGCGGAGCGTGCACGGATCGACGGGATGATCGCGGACCTCGTGCGCTCCCGCGAAGTGCTCGACGAGGTCATCGAAGTGGCCGCACAGCGCGTGCAGTTGGGGCCATAGCTGCCCGAGCGCTGGGCCGGAATAGACGGTTCCTGTCCCCTTTTGAGGGATGTGTTCACCCGTACGAGCTAAAGCTCCCGGAGGGCCCGGACGGGCTCGTATCCCGGCACCTACGGTCGCACGGGTGACGACGAGCAGCCCGGAGCATCCCACACAGACCACCGGCGCACACCGGGCGCAGCGCCGTGCGCCCCGCACCGCGCTGCACCATCCGCCGAGCCGCTATGAGCCGTATCTGGACGGGCTGTTCACGTACTGCCTGTCCGTGCTCTGCGACCACGACGCGGCGACCGCCGCCGTCGGCGACGTCCTCGCGCTCGCCGAGCGCCGCTCCACCCGCGGCCCGGTCGGCCACCGCGACCGCCGGGCCTGGCTGTACGCGCTGGCGCGGTGGTCCTGTCTGCGCCGGCTCGCCGAGGCCAAGCACAAGCGGCAGGGCGCGCATGCGGGCGGGCGGTCCGCCGAGGTGCCCGTCGCGGACGAGGCGGCGCGCGAGCGCACCCGCCGGCTCGCGCAGCTCGCCTGGCCGGAGGCCGCCGGTACGACGCCGGAGCAGCGCGAGGCCCTGGAGCTCGCGGTGCGCCACCGCCTCGGTGCCGCCGAGGTCGCCGACGTCCTGGGCATGGACCCCGCCGCCGCCAAGGAGCTGCTCTCCGCCGCCGCGTGCGAGGTGGAGCGCACCCGCGCCGCGCTCGCCGTCGTCGAGACCGGCAGCTGCCCGATCGTGGCCCGCCTCACGGGCGACCAGCAGCTGCTCCTCGGCTCCGCCCTGCGCGGCGAGCTGGTGCGGCATGTCGACGACTGCCCGCGCTGCCGTCGTACGGCCGAGCGCGCGGGCGCGCGCTCCTGGCCCGGCACCAACGTTTCTCCTGCCGCGCTGCCCGTCCTCGAAGCGCCCCGCGCGGCCCTGCACGCGGCGATGCTGACGGCCGGACGGGCACGCGGCGGCGCGCCCCGCTTCGACCGGCGCGGCTTCCCGATGGACCCGAAGGACCGCGCGGCCCGCCGCGACCGGCTGCGCGCGCGGGCCGTCACGACCACGGTCGTGGCCACCGTGGTGGCTGCCCCGGTGCTCGCGCTGTGGGCCGCCTACCGCGGCGCGCCGCTCACCGGCGAGAGCGACGGGCGCTCGGTCTCGGCGAGCGAGGCGGGCGGGCCCGGCGGTCTGGACGGCGAGGACGCGCAGGACACGTACGAGAACGCGGGCAACGCACGCTCCGAGCCCGACCCCCGCTTCACCGCGGGCAGCCGCTCGCCCGACGTCTCCGTCGAGGTGATCAGCCCCGGCGCCGCGCCCACCAAGCCCGGCGTGGGGCCCGGCCGGCTCACGGTCGACGCCCAGCCGAACGGCGACACGACCCTGATCACCCTCACCGCGTCGGGCGGCCGCGCGGTGAACTGGTCCGCGTACGCCGACGCGTCCTGGCTCTACTTCAGCCAGACCTCGGGCACGCTGCAGCCCGGCGAATCCGTCACGATCCAGGTCTGGGTCGACCACGCCCGCCAGCCCGTGGGCGCCTGGACGGCCCGCATCGCGGTCGACCCGGGCAACGCGGTCGTGATCATCGACGGCTACGGAGCGGGCGCCCCTGGCCCGGGCCCAGGCAGCCCCGACCCTTCGGATCCGGGCCCCTCGGATCCTGGCCCCTCAGATCCCGGTCCTTCCGACCCCGGCCCTTCGGATCCTGGCCCGTCCGACCCCGGCCCTTCGGATCCCGGCCCTTCGGACCCGGGTCCTTCCGACCCCGGCCCCTCGGACCCGCCACCGAGCACCGACCCGCCGCCGTCCTCGGACCCGCCACCGTCCTCCTCGGACCCGGCACCCTCGGACCCGCCGGCCAGTCCCTAGCCCAAGCCGGACTCTCCCCTGCCCAATCCGGCCGTCCCCCTGCTCAAGCCGGCCACTCGCTAACCCAACGGATCCGCCGGATGCGGAGCCACCAACGGCAACGACGAAGCCAGCCGCTGCTCGCACATCCCCACCAGAACCTCGTACGCCGCCGCCCCCATCAACTCCCGGAGCTCGGGCTCGTACGAGAGATAGACCGGCTTCCCCGCCCCATGCGCCGACGTCGCCGAGGTGCACCACCAGTGCAGATCATGCCCACCGGGCCCCCACCCGCGCCGGTCGTACTCCCCGATCGACACCTGCAGCACCTTCGTGTCGTCGGGCCGCTCGATCCACTCGTAGGTCCGCCGCACCGGCAGCTGCCAGCACACGTCCGGCTTGGTCTCCAGCGGCTCACGCCCTTCGCGCAGCGCCAGGATGTGCAGCGAGCAGCCGGCGCCACCGGAGAAGCCCGGCCGGTTCTGGAAGATGCACGAGCCCTCCCAGCGCCGTGTCTGCCGCTCGCCGTCCTCGTCCTCCTGCGTCCAGCCCGAGTCCGTACCGACGGCATGGTGCTGCCAGATGTCGGGCGTGAGCTTGGCCACGAAGCCCGCGACGCGCTGCTCGTCCTCCTCGTCCGAGAAGTGCGCACCGAGCGTGCAGCAGCCGTCGTCGGCGCGGCCGGCCCGGATGCCCTGGCAGCCGCTGCCGAAGACGCAGTGCCAGCGGGAGGTGAGCCAGGTCAGGTCGCAGCGGAAGAGCTGCTCGTCGTCGGCCGGGTCCGCGAACTCCACCCAGGCGCGCGGGAAGTCGAGCCCCTGCTCGTCGGGCGCCGCCACGTCCTTGACCTTCTTGCCGCCCTTGGCGGCCTGGGAGTCCTTCTGTGCAGCCTTCACCGCGTCACCGGCCTTACCCGTCTTCTTCACCTTGCCGGTCTTCTCCGGCTTACCCGGCTTACCGGTTTTACCCGACTTCTCCGGCTTCGCGTTCTTCGTCTTGGGCACACCCCCAGGGTATGCGCGCGGAACACCTCACGTGGACCGTCGATCCCCGAACGCGCAGTAGCGTCTTACGTATGAGACTCGGTGTCCTCGATGTGGGTTCGAACACGGTGCATCTGCTGGTGGTGGATGCCCACCCCGGCGCGCGCCCGCTGCCCGCCCACTCGCACAAGGCGGATCTGCGGCTGGCCCAACTCCTCGACCGCACCGGGGCGATCAGCCCCGAAGGTGTCGACCTGCTGATCACCACGGTCAAGGACGCCCTCGAAGCCGCCGAGGACAAGGGCTGCGAGGACGTGCTGCCGTTCGCCACGTCCGCGGTACGCGAGGCGGTCAACGCCGACGAGGTCCTGTCCCGCGTCCGCGCCGAGACCGGCGTCGACCTGCAGGTCCTCTCCGGCGAGGACGAGGCGCGGCTCACCTTCCTCGCCGTACGCCGCTGGTTCGGCTGGTCCGCGGGCAAGCTGCTCGTGCTCGACATCGGCGGCGGCTCGCTCGAGATCGCGTACGGCATCGACGAGGACCCCGACGCCGCCGTCAGTCTCCCGCTCGGCGCCGGCCGCCTCACCGCGGGCTGGCTGCCCGGCGACCCGCCCGACCCGCAGGACGTCAAGGCGCTGCGCCGCCACGCCAGGGCCCAGATCGCCCGTACGGTCGGGGAGTTCAGCCGCTTCGGCAACCCCGACCACGTGGTCGCCACCTCCAAGACCTTCAAGCAGCTGGCCCGCCTCGCGGGCGCGGCGCGCTCCGCGGAGGGCCTGTACGTGCAGCGGGAGCTGAAGCGGAAGTCCCTGGAGGACTGGGTGCCGCAGCTCGCCGCGATGACCGAGGCCGAGCGGGCCGAGCTGCCGGGCGTCTCGGACGGCCGCGCCGGACAGCTGCTCGCCGGGGCCCTGGTGGCCGAGGGCGCGATGGACCTGTTCGGCGTGGAGACCCTGGAGATCTGCCCGTGGGCGCTGCGCGAGGGCGTCATCCTGCGCCGCCTCGACCACATGTCCACACCGGAGCAGGGGGAACTGGGTTGACCGGCGGGAACGGCGGGAACGGCGGCGCCTTAGGCGCCCGGCGCGGGTCACGGCACGGGGCACGGAGCGGCCAAGACCACACCTGGTCACCTGCCGCGGGCACGGAACCGGCCCGTACGCTGTCCTCCGTGGCAGACGTGGCAGAACCAGTGGTGCGCATCCCCGATGCGAAGGTCGCCCTGTCGACGGCCTCCGTCTACCCGGAGTCGACGGCGACGGCGTTCGAGATCGCCGCGCGCCTCGGTTACGACGGTGTCGAGGTCATGGTGTGGACCGATCCGGTCAGCCAGGACATCGAGGCGCTGCGCCGCCTCTCCGACTACCACTCCATGCCGATCCTCGCGGTGCACGCGCCCTGCCTCCTGATCACCCAGCGCGTCTGGTCCACCGACCCGTGGGTCAAGCTGCAGCGCGCCCAGGCCGCCGCCGAGAAGCTCGGCGCGTCCACCGTCGTGGTGCATCCGCCCTTCCGCTGGCAGCGGCAGTACGCGCGTGACTTCGTCACCGGGCTGTGGCGGATGGCCGACGAGACGGACGTCCGCTTCGCGGTCGAGAACATGTACCCGTGGCGCTACCGCGACCGCGAGATGCTCGCGTACGCCCCCGAATGGGACGTCACCAAGGACGACTACCGGCACTTCACGGTCGACCTCTCGCACACCGCGACAGCCCGCACGGACACCATGGACATGATCGACCGCATGGGCGACCGTCTCGCGCACGTCCACCTCGCGGACGGCAACGGCTCGGCGAAGGACGAGCACCTCGTCCCCGGCCGCGGCAGCCAGCCCTGCGCCGAGCTGCTCGAACGGCTTGCGCTCAGCGGCTTCGACGGCCATGTCGTCATCGAGGTCAACACGCGGCGCGCGATGTCCAGCGCCGAACGTGAGGCCGATCTCGCCGAGGCCCTGGCCTACACCCGTCTGCACCTGGCCTCGGCCCTGAACGCCACGTCGAAGCAGTGACGGCCGCACAGGGGCCGGCCCGCCGAGGGCGCGGCCGGCCCTCCCGTACGGAGGCGGAGTCCGGCCCGGGCGCCAGGGACCGCATCCTCGCCGCGGCCCGCGAACAGTTCTCCGAGCGCGGCTACGACAAGGCCTCGATCCGTGGCATCGCCAAGGCCGCGGGGGTGGACTCGGCGCTGGTCCACCACTACTTCGGCACGAAGGACGAGGTCTTCGCGGCGGCCATCGAGGTCACCTTCGAACCGGCCCAGGGCGTCGTCGACACGGTCGGCGAGGGGATGGACGGCGCGGGCGAGCGCCTGGCCCGCTTCTTCTTCTCGGTCTGGGAGAACCCCGCGACCCGCACCCCGCTCCTGGCGATCATCCGCTCGGCGGTGACGCACGAGGCGGCGGCGAAGATCCTGCGCGCGTTCGTGATGCGCCGCCTGATCGAACGCGTGGAGGCGGACCTCGACGTCCCCAACCCCCGCTTCCGCGCCGAACTCGCCGCGTCCCACATGGTCGGCATCGCGATGGTCCGCTACGTGGTCAAGGTCGAGCCCCTGGCATCGGCGGACCCGGAGGAGATCATCGAACTGGTGGCGCCCACGTTGCAGCGGTACCTCACGGAGCAGCCCTCCGAGTAGCCCGTCCACCCCGCGAGACCCCGTCCCGCATATCGGACACCCCGTCCGGATCTTGAGCCGGAAGCGTACGCTCGACCGGACCAGCACTGTCGAGCAAGGAGCGGACGATGCCCGAGCTGAGGTCCCGCACAGTCACCCACGGCCGCAACATGGCGGGCGCCCGAGCCCTCATGCGGGCGTCGGGCGTACCGGGCGCGGACATCGGCCGCAAGCCGATCATCGCCGTCGCCAACTCCTTCACCGAGTTCGTCCCGGGCCACACCCACCTCGCACCGGTGGGCCGCATCGTCAGCGAAGCGATCAAGGAAGCGGGCGGCATCCCGCGCGAGTTCAACACGATCGCCGTCGACGACGGCATCGCGATGGGCCACGGCGGCATGCTCTACTCCCTGCCGAGCCGTGACCTGATCGCGGACAGCGTGGAGTACATGGTCGAGGCCCACTGCGCCGACGCCCTGATCTGCATCTCCAACTGCGACAAGATCACCCCGGGCATGCTCAACGCGGCGCTGCGCCTGAACATCCCCACGGTCTTCGTTTCCGGCGGCCCGATGGAGTCCGGCCGCGCCACGCTCGTCGACGGCACCGTCCGCACGCTCGACCTGGTCGACGCGATGTCGGAGGCCGTGAACGAGAACGTCTCGGACGAGGACATCCTCCGTATCGAGGAGAACGCCTGCCCGACCTGCGGCAGCTGTTCCGGCATGTTCACGGCCAACTCGATGAACTGCCTCACCGAGGCCATCGGCCTGAGCCTGCCCGGCAACGGCTCGACCCTCGCCACGCACACCGCCCGCAAGGCGCTGTACGAGGACGCGGCCCGCACGGTCGTCGACCTGACCCGCCGCTACTACGAGCAGGACGACGCCTCCGTCCTGCCCCGCAACATCGCGACCTTCGCGGCCTTCGAGAACGCGATGGCCCTGGACATCGCGATGGGCGGCTCGACCAACACGATCCTCCACCTCCTGGCCGCTGCCCAGGAAGCGGAGGTCCCCTTCGGTCTCAACGAGATCGACGCCGTCTCGCGCCGCGTCCCGTGTCTCGCCAAGGTCGCCCCGAACGTCGGCAAGAACCGCACGTACTACATGGAGGACGTGCACCGCGCGGGCGGCATCCCGGCCCTGCTCGGCGAACTCCACCGCGCGGGCCTGCTCAACGAGGGCGTCCACTCCGTCCACAGCCCGTCGCTCGCCGACTGGCTCAAGACCTGGGACGTGCGCGGCGGCTCCCCGTCCCCCGAGGCCGTCGAGCTGTGGCACGCGGCCCCCGGCTGCGTCCGCTCGGCCGAGGCCTTCTCGACCTCCGAGCGCTGGGACTCCCTCGACGAGGACGCGGCCGAGGGCTGCATCCGCTCCGCCGAGCACGCCTACTCCAAGGACGGCGGCCTCGCGGTCCTCAAGGGCAACCTCGCCGTGGACGGCTGCGTCGTGAAGACCGCGGGCGTCGACGAGTCCATCTGGACCTTCGAGGGCCCGGCCGTCGTCTGCGAATCGCAGGAGGAGGCGGTCGAGAAGATCCTCCTCAAGCAGGTCAAGGAGGGCGACGTGGTGGTCATCCGCTACGAGGGCCCCAAGGGCGGCCCCGGCATGCAGGAGATGCTCTACCCCACCTCGTACCTGAAGGGCCGCGGCCTCGGAAAGTCCTGCGCCCTCATCACCGACGGCCGCTTCTCGGGCGGCACCTCGGGCCTCTCCATCGGCCACGCCTCCCCGGAGGCGGCCTCGGGCGGCACGATCGCCCTGGTCGAGGACGGCGACCGTATCCGCATCGACATCCCGAACCGCACGATCGAACTCCTGGTCCCCGCCGAGGAGTTGGCGGCCCGCGAGGCGGCCCTGAACGGCACGTACGCCCCCAAGTCCCGCAACCGCAAGGTCTCCCAGGCCCTCAAGGCCTACGCGGCGATGGCCACGAGCGCGGACAAGGGCGCGGTGCGCGACGTGAGCAAGCTGGGCTGAGCGGGCCCGCGTGGGGGGCTCAGCTCTTCGGCGGCTTCGCCGGGTCGAACGAGAAGACCGTTCCGCCCGACGAGCTGACGAGGAGCGCGCCCTCGGCCCGCAGCACCGAGGGCCCGCCCCAGGCCGAGTCGCCGACGGGCGCGTTGCGCGGCGCGGTCTGCCAGAGCTCCTTGCCCGTACGGGCGTCGAGCGCGAGCACCCGGCCGCTGGCGGACGTCAGATAGAGGATCCCGTCGAGTACCGCCGGCCGGCCCGGCCGCTCCAGTGAGGTCGCCGCGCTCCACAGCTGCCGTCCGCTGCGGAGGTCCACGGCGGTCACGGTGCCGTCGGGCCGCCGTACGTACATGGTCCGCGCGATGAAGTCGGCGCCCGTCCCCTCCAAGGGCTTGGCGAGCTTCACCGTCTCGCGCTCGCGCTCGCCCGTCGGGTCGAAGAGGACGACCGAGGTGTAGCGGACCGTCCAGTCGAACGCGCCCTCGTTGTCCGGCTGCTTCCCGCCCGCCACCGGGACGGCGATCCGCCCGTCGTCGAGCTCCGCCGCGCTCCCCTCGGCGTCCGCGACAGTCGGCAGCTCGTGCACGTTCCCGTCCTCGGGCGCGAGACGCCGCAGGACCAGCTGGGTCTCCTGGCCGTCCTCGGTCTCGAGGTCGCAAGCCGCGTACAGCGCGTCGGCGAGTTCCATCGGACGGCAGTTCTGGTCGGACAGGACGGGCGTCGACCAGACCGTGCGGCCGGTCCTCAGATCGCGTGCGGTGATCGACAGATCGTCCGGATCCACGGCGGCCACCAGCCCGTCGGCCACCGCCACATCCGAGTACGAGGTGCTCGCCGGGCCGCTCCACAGGCGCTTGCCGGTCTCGGCGTCGAGCGCGCTGACCTGCGCACGGTCATCGGACAGCGCCTCCAGGACGACGACCTTCCCGCCCTGCACTCCGTACGGCTCCGAGTTGTGCATCCCGACGGCCTGCCCGAGCCCGGGCGGCACGGGCGCACGCCACACCACCGCACCGGTCGCGACGTCGATCCGCACGGTCAAGATGCTGTTGCCCCCGCAGTACAGGGCGACCCCGTCGGCCAGACATCCCTGCGCGTCGTTGAACTCCCGCCAGCCCGCGGGCGGTTTGGCGCCGTCCCCTGTGGCGCCGACCAGCGAGGCCTGCCAGGGCTTCCAGCCGTCGGGCACTGCGGTACGCGGGGGAGTGGACGCCCCGGAGGACGGACCGCCGCCGCCTCGCGTCCCAGCACCCGAGTCCGGCAGGAACACGGCGAACCCGACGGCCGCCGCGACCACCAGCACACCGGCGGCGACCAGCGCCCGGATCCGCCGCCGTCGTGACCCGCTCCCAGCCGCAGCCTCCGCCTCCGCGCCCTCCGCCTGCCCGACCCGGCTGACCGGAGGCAGGGACTCACCCCTGACGGCGGCATCGGGTGCGCTCGCGGCGGCCGGGACACCTGGGCCGGAGGATCCGGGCCCCGAGGCGATCGGCGAGGCCCCGCCCCGTATCGCCAGCGTCTGCTGATCCCCGGCGACCGGCCACTCGACGGTCTCGGGGGAGGACTCCGGAAGCCTGCTCAACTCCCGTGCCACCACCGAGAGTTCCGGCCGTCGCTCCGGCTCCTTCGTGAGGCAGCCGGCCACCACGTCACGCAGTGGCTGCGGCACGCCGGCCAGTTCCGGCAGCTCGTTCACCACGCGGTACGCGGTCAGATACGGGCTGTCCGCGTCGAACGGCCCCTTGCCCGTCACCGCGTACACGAGCAGCGCGCCCAGCGAGAACACATCCGACGGGGGCCCGGCCGACCGCGGATCGCTCAGCTGCTCCGGCGACATGAACGGCGGCGTGCCCATCACATGCCCGGTCGCGGTGAGCGCCTGGTTCTCGGCCGCGCGCGAGATCCCGAAGTCGATGACACGCGGACCGTCCGCGGCCATCAGCACGTTCGCGGGCTTCAGATCGCGGTGGACGACACCGGCGCGGTGGATGTCGCCGAGCGCCTCCGCGAGCCCCAGCGCCAGCCGCCGCAGCTCGCCTCCGCGCACCGGCCCGCCGTCCCGCAGCCGGTCGGCGAGGGTCGGCCCGGGCACGAACTGCGTGGCCATCCAAGGCCGCCGCGCCTCGGGATCGGCGTCCACGACGGCCGCCGTGAACGCCCCGCTGACCCGCCGTGCCGCGGCCACCTCCTGCCGGAAGCGCGTACGGAAGACGGGATCGCCCGCGTACTGCTCGTGCACGACCTTGATCGCGACGTCGCGTCCGGAGGGCGTACGGCCGAGGAAAACCGTGCCCATACCGCCCGAACCGAGCCGGTCCGTCAGCCGATATGCCCCGATGGACCCGGGATCGTCCTCCCGTAGTGCCACAACCGGCCCTCCCCGTACCCACGTTGACGCGTACACCCTACGAGCTCGCCCCACAACTGTGGTCCCTCACGCCCCAGGGGGCGGGCCCGCGACGGGACCGGCGCCGCACGGCAGGGCGCACCCGGAGCCGATCCGTCCGGGATAATCGACCTCGTGAGCGACGAAACCGGCACGAACGAGACACCCGGCGCGACCCCGGGCGGCCCCCAGCCCGAGTCCATCCCCTTCTTCGGCACCACATGGCTGGAGCACGACAACGGCTATCTGTGGCGCCGGATCGGGGTCGGGATCGGCTCGATCACGCTCGCCGTCGCCGGCGCCTTCGTGCTGCGCTTCGCGTACGAGGGGCTCTCCATCGCGAAGGTCGGCAGCTTCGTCAACCTGCTGGTCGTCATCGCGCTCTCGGCGTGCAGCGCCATCGCGTTCCGCCGCACCTGGGAGTCGTACAAGAAGCGCGTGGACCCGGAGGCGGCCGCCGCCGCGCGCGGTCTGACGGCCATCGGCTTCATCGGTGTGCTGCTCGCGTACTTCCTGCGGAACTTCATGGAGGCCCCGGGCGAGAAGATCCGCCGCGAGGAGTACGAGACGGCCCGCACCCAGTACGAACGCCGCGCGTCCCGCCGCACGGGCAACCCGTCCAACCGCCCCAAGAAGAAGCGCCGCCCCTGACCCGGGGCGCTTCCGTCGGCCACGATGAACCCATGACCGACTTCGCGCTCTCCTTCGACGCCGTCGCCGCTCAGTACGCCACCGCGCGCCCGGGCTACCCGCCCGCGCTCTTCGCCACGATCGAGGACCTGACCGGCCGCCCCCTGCACGGCAGCCGCGTCCTCGACACCGGCGCGGGCACCGGCATCGCCACCCGTCTCCTGTACGAGCGCGGCGCCCGGGTCGTCGCCGTCGAGCCCGGTCCGGGCATGGGCGCCCAGCTGCGCGCCGCGCTCCCGGAGGTGCCGCTGGTCCGGGCGGCCGGCGAGGCGCTGCCGTTCGCGGACGGGTGCGCGGACCTCGTCACGTACGCCCAGTCCTGGCACTGGACCGACCCGGCCCGCTCCATCCCGGAGGCGCTGCGCGTGCTGCGCCCGGGCGGAGCGCTCGCGCTGTGGTGGAACGTGCCCGACAGCCCCTGGTCCGCCGCGCAGGAGAAGCGCCTCGCGGCCCGGGTCCCCGGCCACCACGGCTTCGGCGTCGCGGTCGACACCGAGCAGCTCATCGAGGACATCGCCCCGGCCGCCGCCCGCACCCATCAGCGCCTCCACTGGACCCGCGACCTCTCGGTCGACGCCCACCTCGCCCACCTGGGCAGCCGCTCGTACTTCGCCGCACTCGGCCCCGAGCGCGCCGGCCCGCTGCTCGCCGAGGAGCGCGCGGAACTCCTCCGCCAGTTCCCGGACGGGCAGGTGACGGAGCACTACACGGTGGAGCTGACCGTCGCCACCAAGCCCGAAGCCTGACCTGGCCCCGACCGGTCCTGACCTGGCGGCCCACCCCCTCCTCCCTTCCGGTGCTTGACGTGGCGCCTTCCCACGGCCCATATTCATCACATGATGAATTACGGATCCGGAGCCGCCCCCGGAACCCCCGCGATCAAGGCCGCGGACCTCACCGTGGTCCGCGGCCCCCGCACCGTCCTCAAAGGCCTGCACTTCGAGGTCCCCCGAGGCCAGATCACCGGCCTGCTCGGCCCGTCCGGCTGCGGCAAGTCGACCCTGATGCGCGCCGTCGTCGGCACCCAGGCCAAGGTCACCGGCACCCTCGACGTCCTCGGCGCACCGGCGGGCTCCGCACCCCTGCGCTCCCGCATCGGATACGTGACCCAGGCGCCGTCGGTCTACCTGGACCTCACCGTCCGCCAGAACCTCGACTACTTCGCCGCGGTCCTCCTCCCCGGCCGCGCCGCCGCGGACCTGCGCCGCGACCACGTCACCCGCGCCATCGCCGACGTCGACCTGGAAAGCCACCACGACGCCCTGGCCGGCACGCTCTCCGGCGGCCAGCTCAGCCGCGTCTCGCTCGCGGTCGCCCTGCTCGGCACCCCGGAGCTCCTGGTCCTGGACGAACCGACCGTCGGCCTCGACCCCGTCCTCCGCCGCGACCTGTGGAACCTCTTCCACACCATCGCCGCCCGCGGCACCACGATCCTCGTCTCGTCCCACGTCATGGACGAGGCCGAACGCTGCCACCGTCTGCTCCTCATGCGCGAGGGCGAGATCCTCGCCGACGACACCCCCGACGCCCTGCGCCACAGGATGGACACGGACACCGTCGAAGCGGCCTTCCTCCGTCTGGTCGACGCGGCGAACGCCATGGGAACCGGAGATGCCCCGACCACCCCCGACGCCGGCGCGAGCAGCACCAAGGAGACCCAGCGATGAACGCCTCCCGCACCCTCGCCACGGCCGCCCGGGTCCTGCGCCAGCTCCGCCACGACCCGCGCTCCATCGCGCTGATGATCCTGGTCCCGTGCGTGATGCTGCTGCTCCTGCGGTACGTGTTCGACGCCAGCCCTCGCGTCTTCGACACCATCGGCGCCTCGCTGCTCGGCATCTTCCCGCTGATCACGATGTTCCTGGTGACGTCCATCGCGACCCTGCGCGAACGCACCTCGGGCACCCTGGAACGCCTCCTCGCGATGCCCCTCGGCAAGGCCGACCTGATCCTCGGCTACGCCCTCGCCTTCGGCACCCTCGCGATCCTCCAGTCCGTCCTCGCCACGGGCCTCGCCCTGTGGGTCCTCGGCCTGGACGTCATCGGCTCCCCCTGGCTGCTCCTGCTCGTCGCCCTTCTGGACGCCCTGCTCGGCACGGCCCTCGGCCTCTTCGTCTCGGCCTTCGCGGCCTCCGAATTCCAGGCCGTCCAGTTCATGCCGGCGGTGATCTTCCCCCAGCTCCTCCTCTGCGGCCTGTTCACGGCCCGCGAGAACATGCAGCCGGTCCTGGAGAAGATCTCCAACGTCCTGCCCATGTCGTACGCGGTCGACGGAATGAACGAAGTCCTCAAACACACCGACGTCACCGCCAACTTCCTCCGCGACGCCCTGGTCGTCGCCCTCTGCGCCCTCCTGGTCCTCGGCCTCGGTGCCGCCACCCTCCGCCGCCGCACCGCCTGACCCCGCCCGGCTGCTCGCGCAGTGAGACACACCGGCCCGCTGCCCGCCCCCGGTGCGAGGATGACGTCACGCACGACACATCCAGGAGGCCCCGCATGACCCAGAAAGTCGCCGTCCTCGGCACCGGAAAGATCGGCGAGGCCCTCCTCAGCGGCATGCTCCGGGCGGGCTGGGCCCCGGAGAACCTCCTGGTCACCACCCGCCGCCCGGAGCGCGCGGAGGAACTGCGCGCGCGGTACGGCGTCGACACGGTCACCAACGCCGACGCGGCCAAGCGCGCGGACACCCTGATCCTGGCCTGCAAGCCCCAGGACATGGGCAAGCTCCTCGACGAGCTCACGCCGCACGTCACCAAGGACCGCCTCGTCATCAGCGCCGCCGCGGGCATCACCACGTCCTTCATCGAGGACCGCCTCGCCGAAGGCACCCCGGTCATCCGCGTCATGCCGAACACCCCGGTCCTGGTGGACGAGGGCATGTCCGTCATCTCCGCCGGCACCCACGCCGCACCCGACGACCTCACCCACGCGGAGGAAATCTTCGGCGCGGTCGGCAAGACCCTCCACGTCCCGGAGTCCCAGCAGGACGCCTGCACCGCTCTCTCGGGCTCGGGCCCGGCGTACTTCTTCTATCTCGTCGAAGCCATGACGGACGCGGGCATCCTCCTCGGCCTGCCCCGCGACAAGGCCCACGACCTCATCGTCCAGGCCGCCATCGGCGCCGCCGTGATGCTCCGCGACAGCGGCGAGCACCCGGTGAAGCTCCGCGAGAACGTGACGTCCCCGGCCGGCACCACCATCAACGCCATCCGCGAGCTGGAGAACCACGGCGTACGAGCCGCGCTGCTGTCCGCGCTGGAAGCAGCCCGCGACCGCAGCCGCGAGCTGGCCGCAGGTTGACACGCCCCTCGGAGATCCGTAGTGTTCTCCGAGTTGCCCGACGTGAGCACCGACTTCTGTCGGCCCCGGGCGGCCATTCCGCAAGAACCACTTCAAGCATTCCGCGCTTTCGAACGCGGTATCGCTTTCGTGCGCTCTTACGAAATGAGGAATCACCCCCGATTAGGTCGGGAGCGAGGATTCCGCTAAAGTCTCACTTCGTCGAAACGGCCCGCAACGGCCGGGCAGACAACCCGAGTTGACCGGGAATCAGGCCCGAAAGGATCTGATAGAGTCGACACCGCCGGAAGGGAAACGCGAAAGCGGGAACCGGAAAGCACCG
>NZ_JBITIG010000006.1:446016-534512 GCF_044458745.1 Streptomyces sp. NPDC050418 | reverse complement strand
CGGGGGGGGGGGGGGGGGCGCCCGGGCGGGCGCCGGCGGGGGGGGGGGGGGGGGGGGGGGGGGGGGGGGGGGCCCCCCCCCCCCCCCCCCCACCCCGTCCTCACATCTCGCCCAGCGTGATCTCGGCCGTGCGGCGCGAACCGTCCCGGTCGTAGACCACCTGGACCTTGTCACCCGGCTTCTTCGCCGCGAGCGCCTCCGACAGCGAGGTGATCGTCGTGACCTCCGTGTCGCCGAAGCGCGTGATCACATCGCCCTGTTCGAGCCCCGCGTCGGCGGCCGCGCCGTCCGACTGCACCTGGACCACCGCGACGCCCGCCGGCTTGTAGTCGTCGCCCAGGACCGTACGGCCGGAGATGTCGAGCGCGGCCCGGCCCGAGTCGGTGACCTCGCCGTCCTCGACGATCTGCCCGGCGACGGTCTGCACCATCGACGCCGGGATCGCGAAGCCGATGCCCGGCGCGGCGCTGTCGCCCATCCCGGGGTCGGTCGCCGCGAGCGTCGGGATGCCGACCACCTCGCCGTCGAGGTTGACCAGGGCGCCGCCGCTGTTGCCGGGGTTGATCGCCGCCGACGTCTGCACCATGTTGCCGATCGTCGCGCCCGGACTGTCGCCGGTGCGCGGCTCGCTGACGGTGCGGCCGGTCGCCGAGACGATGCCCTGCGTCACGCTGGAGGACAGCCCCAGCGGTGAGCCCATCGCCAGCACGATCTGGCCGACCTCGACCTTCGAGGAGTCCCCGAGCTTCGCGGCTTTCAGGCTGCTCGGCGGGTTGTCCAGCTGGATCACGGCGAGGTCCTGCTCGGGATAGCTGGAGACGAGCTTCGCCGTCAGCTCGCGGCCGCCGGTGGCCGCGGTGACCTTGAAGGTCTTGGTGTCCCCGACGACATGCGCGTTGGTGACCACATGGCCCTTGTCGTCGTACACGACACCGGAGCCGAGGCTGTCGCCCGCGGTGATCTGCACGACGGACGGCAGCACGTCCTTGATCACCTTCATGTAGTCGTCCTGCAGCGCGGCCCCGTCCTTGCGGGCGACCGCGGCGGCCTGCGTGGTCGTGTCCGAGCCGTCCGCACCGGACCCGGTACCCGAGCAGCCCGCGAGCAGGGCGGCGGCGCCCAGCGCGGCGGTGAGGGGGACGGCCTTGCGGAGCGCCGTAGGACGCGAGCCGGTGGAGGGGCGAGAGGGCGCACGAGCAGTACGTATTCGGTTCATATCCGGATTGTCGCCAGCACGTCACTCGCTCGGCCTCCCGTACGGGGCCGAACAGGTGGCGCCCACCGGACGCCTTGTGCCGCCCCTCAGGCCTGCGCGGACGCCAGGAACTGCGTGGCCGCCAGCTCCCCGTACAGCGGATCGGCCGCCACCAGCTCCTCGTGCGTGCCCACCGCCCGGACCCGCCCCGCGTCCATCACCACGATCCGGTCGGCCAGCGTCACCGTCGAAAGGCGGTGCGCCACGACCAGGACGGTCACCTCGCGTGCCACCTCCGCGACCACGTCGCGCAGCGCCAGCTCGTTGACGGCGTCGAGCTGCGACGTGGCTTCGTCGAGCAGCAGCAGCCGCGGCTTTCTGAGCAGCGCCCGCGCGATGGCGACGCGCTGCCGCTCCCCGCCCGAAAGCTGCGAACCGCGGTGTCCGACCAGGGAGTCGAGGCCGTCGGGCAGCCGCTCGACGAGCGCGTCGAGCTTCGCCCGTACGAGCACGTCCGCGATGGCCTCCTCGGAGGCATCGGGCGCCGCGAACAGCAGGTTCTCGCGCAGGGTGCCCGCGAGGACCGGGGCGTCCTGCTCCACGTAACCGATCTGCGCCCGCAGTGCGGCCAGCGGCCACGCGCGCACATCGCGGCCGTCGACGAGGACCCGCCCGCCGCTTGCCTCGTGGAACCGCTCGATCAGCCCGAACACCGTGGTCTTGCCCGCGCCCGACGGCCCCACGAAGGCGGTCATCCCGGGGCCCGGCACCTCGAAGCTCACGCCGTGATGGACGTACGGCAGCTCGTCGCGGTAGCGGAAGCGGACGTCGTCGAAGGTGACGGACGCGGGTGCCGTCTCCCGTTCCCCGGGCTCGTCCCCGGGCTCGTCCGCTGCCTCGTCCGCGGATGGCGCCTCCTCGGTCTCCATCCGCTCGGCCTGCACGATCCGCGCGATGGCCGCGGCGCCGACCTGGTACTGCGTGGCCGCCTCGACCAGCCGTGACACGGGGTCGATCAGATAGAAGAGGAAGAGCAGGAACGCCACGAGCGTGGACACCGAGATCGCCCCGGAGGCGACCCGCGCCCCGCCGATCCCGAGCACCGCGAGGAACGACACCTGGACGGCGAGCCCCACCGAACTCCACGCCACCGCCTGCCACTTGGCGGACCGCACCCCGTGCCGCCACGCCTCCTGCGCGGCCGCCTCGACCGCGGCCGACTCCCGCTGCTCGGCGCCCGAGGCCTTGACCGTGCGGAAGGCGCCGAAGGCACGCTCCAGGGCCGTCGAGATCGCGCCGACCGCCTCCTGGGCCCGCGCGGTGGCCTGCGAGATCTTCGGCATGACGAGCGCGACGGCGCCGCCGATCAGCACGATCACACCGAGGGTGACGCCGAGCAGGACCGCGTCCATCAGGCCCATCAGGACGATCGTGGCGATGAAGGTCAGCCCACCGGACACGGCCGAGACCACGGACTGGGTCGTGACGGCCCGCAGGAGCGTGGTGTCGGAGGTGACCCGGGACATCAGATCGCCCGGCTGGGTCCGCTCCACCTCGGAGATCCGCAGCCGCAGCATCCGGCCCACGAGCGTGCGCCGCGCGGCGAGCACCACCGACTCGGCGGTCCGTTCCAGGACGTACGCGCCCACGGACTCGATCGCCGTACCCGCCACGACCAGGACGGTGAGCAGGATCAGGATCCCGACGATCGATTCGTCCCCGTCGAGCCGGTCCACCAGGGCCTTCGCGGCCAGCGGCTGAGCGAGCCCGGTCACGGCACCGACGAGCGTGAGCAGCGCACCGACGGCCACCACCCACCGGTGCGGCCGGAAGTGCCGGTAGAGGGCACGCCAGGTCTCGCGGGCGGGCAGCTTCTCGGTCTTGTCGTCGTCGCTCACGCCACGGGAGACGCGCAACAGGGCGGCTTCACCTGATTCCGCCGGGACCCAGGAGTCCGGTCCCGTACGAGCCCCGGTAGCTCAGCCCCGTACGCCGCACAAATGCATCAGGGCGGCGACCTGCCGGTACGGATCCGTCCGCCCCGCACGCTCCTCCGCGAGCAGCAGCCGCTCCAGCTCCTCGCCGGACGGCGGGCGTGCGTCGTCGGCGGCCAGGTCCGTGAAGACCCGCACGCCGTACCACGCGTGCAGCGGCGCGCCGATGCCCGCGAGCGAGGAGGTGAGGGTGGCCAGGCGGTCCGCGCGGACGGTCAGGCCGAGCCGGTTCTCGTACACGGGGGAGTCGAACGCCGCGAGCGCGGTGTCCCACTGGCCACAGAGGCCCGGGCGCATCGCGAGCGCGTCGGCGTTCCGTACGAGCAGCGAGAGCAGACCGCCGGGGGCGAGCATCCGCGCGAGCCCGGCGAGCATGGCGTCGGGCTCCTCGACGTACATCAGGACGCCGTGGCAGAGCACCACGTCGAAGGCGCCGGGCAGGAAGTGCACCCCGGTGTCGCGGCCGTCGCCCTGGAGCAGCCGGACCCGCTCACGGATCCCGGCCGGCTCCTGGTCGAGCGCCGTACGGGCCGCGACCAGCATCGCCGGATCGGACTCCAGACCGGTCACCTGGTGACCGGCGCGGGCCAGCCGCAGCGCCTGCGTGCCCTGGCCCATGCCGACGTCGAGGATCCGCAGCCGGCGGCCGACGGGGAAGCGCTGGGCCAGCTGCTCGTCGAGCTGCCGGGTCACGAGCTCCTGGCGGACCGCGTCCCGCAGTCCGCCCATGAGCCGCAGCCACTTGTCCGCGCCTCCCGCGAAGGACACGTCACCCGCGAACGACGCTCCCCCCGTGAACGACTCCGCGCTCAGGGCCGCTCTCCGCGCTTCACCTGCGGCTTCGGCAGGCGCAGGCGACGCATCTGGAGGGTGCGCATCAGGGCGTACGCGACGGCGCCGCGCTTCGGCTCGTCCGGGTAGCGCTCACGGAGCTGCTTCTTCAGGCGGAACGCGGTGATGACCGAGTCGATGACGATCAGCACGATCACGGCGAGCCACAGGAGCAGCGCGATGTTCTGCAGCTGCGGGTTCCGCAGCATGCTGAGCACCAGGATGATCACGGCCATCGGCAGGAAGTACTCGGCGATGCAGAACCGCGAGTCGACGAAGTCACGGGCGAACTTGCGCACCGGACCCTTGTCGCGCGCCGGCAGATAGCGCTCATCGCCACTGGCCAGCGCCTCGCGCTGCTTGGCCATGTCCGCACGGCGGGCGTCGCGCGTGCGCTTCACGGCCTCCTTGCGGGTCATCGGCGTATTGGCCACGCTGCGGCGCTGCGACTGTGCCTCGCTGCGCTTGGGAGTGGGGCGACCCTTCGGAGCTTCGGGGTCGCGGGGCGTCTGGGAGTCGACCGGCGCCGATGCGGCGGGGGTCTTCTCATTCTTGGAGCGGCTACCGAACACGAAACCCAAGGGTACGGGGTCCAGGGCATGGACCACAGCCCGCCGGGGAACGATCCGACAACGCCGGGCGTCACTACAGGGACGTAAGGGTCGTACTGCTCGTCGCGGCCCGGGGGGTGGCGTGGATGGTTCCCGGGGGCGTCCCGTGTACGTCCCTGAGAGGCATCTACTCCCTGCGCCGGAGCAGGAAGGCAGGTACTTCGTCCTTGGGGAGGAGCGCATCCGCACACGAACAGTGCGGTAATGGAGGCAGGGCCCGTACGCTGGGTTCTGTCGCAGTGCTGGAGCGGACAGTCGGCTGGATCAGTCAAGAAGGGGGCGCGCGAAGCCCATGAGCGGTGTCATGAAGCGTATGGGGATGATCTTCCGCGCGAAGGCGAACAAGGCCCTTGACAGGGCCGAGGACCCGCGCGAGACCCTCGATTACTCGTATCAGAAGCAGCTGGAGCTGCTGCAGAAGGTGCGCCGCGGCGTCGCCGATGTGGCCACCAGCCGCAAGCGCCTCGAGCTGCAGCTCAACCAGCTGCAGTCGCAGTCCTCCAAGCTGGAGGACCAGGGCCGCAAGGCTCTCGCGCTCGGCCGCGAGGACCTGGCCCGCGAGGCCCTGTCCCGCCGGGCCGCGCTGCAGCAGCAGGTCACGGACCTGGAGGTGCAGCACCAGACGCTGCAGGGCGAGGAGGAGAAGCTCACGCTCGCCGCCCAGCGCCTGCAGGCCAAGGTGGACGCCTTCCGTACGAAGAAGGAGACCATCAAGGCCACCTACACCGCGGCCCAGGCCCAGACGCGTATCGCCGAGTCCTTCTCGGGCATCTCCGAGGAGATGAGCGATGTCGGCACGGCGATCCAGCGCGCCGAGGACAAGACGGCGCAGCTGCAGGCCCGCGCCGGCGCCATCGACGAGCTGCTCGCCTCGGGCGCCCTGGACGACGCCTCGGGCCTGGCCCGCGACGACATCCAGTCCGAGCTCGACCGGCTCTCCGGCGGTACGGACGTGGAGCTGGAGCTCGCCCGGATGAAGGCCGAGCTGGCCGGGGGCAGCACCCCGCAGCAGCAGGCCATCGAGGGCGGCAACGGCGCCCAGCAGCAGACCCAGCAGCCGCAGGACACTCCCCGCTTCGACAAGCAGTAGGCGACCCCACCTCAGGAGGAGAGCGACATGATCGTACGGATCATGGGGGAGGGGCAGGTGAAGCTGGCCGACAGCCACTTCGCCGAACTGAACAAGCTGGACGACGAGCTGCTCGAGGAGATGGAGAACGGGGACGGACCGGCCTTCCGCCGGACCCTCCACGCCCTCCTCGACAAGGTCCGCGAGCTGGGCGACCCGCTCCCGGACGACGCCCTGGAGCCCTCCGAGCTGATCCTGCCTCCGGTGGACGCGACGCTCGAAGAGGTACGGGAGATGCTCAGCGACGACGGGCTGTTCCCCGGGTCCTCCTGACCCCGGCCGGACCGCCCCGGCAGCACTGCCACGGTGCCCCGCACCCCGCCGACCCGGCGGAGTGCGGGGCCTGTGCGTATCCGGCGGGGGTGGTGGGCGCTCATTGACGGCACGTCGGCCCGCCCGGCCCCCACCCGGTACCGTTCCCGAAGTGACCACCCTCGCCCGCTTCCGAGACTGGCTGATCGCCCACCCGCTGGCGTTCGACGCCACCCTGGCCGCCGGCGTCCTCGCCTGTATGGTCGCCGCCTCCTTCGTGGAGCCGTACGGCATGCACGGGCCGCACTTCGGGCGGGCCCCGGAGGGCATCAGCGTCACGTTGATGCTGGTCAGCGCCGCCGCGCTGGTGTTCAGGCGGCGCGCTCCGTATCTCGTCCTCGTCATCACGGTCGCTGCCAGCCTCGCCGAGCTGCTCACCGGCGAGCAGCGGGCCCCCGTGATGATGGCCGTGGTCATCGCGCTGTTCACGGTCGCCTCGACCACGGACCGTCCGACGACCTGGCGCTTCGCACTGCCGATCATGGCCGTCATGACCGCCGTCGCGATGCTGACGAGCAAGCTGCCCTGGTACGCGCAGGAGAACCTGGGCGTCGTCGCCTGGGCCGGTCTGGCCGCCGCGGCCGGGGACGCGGTGCGCAGCCGCCGGGCCTTCGTCGATGCCATCCGGGAACGGGCCGAGCGGGCCGAGCGCACCCGGGAGCAGGAGGCGCTGCGCCGGGTCGCGGAGGAGCGGCTGCGGATCGCCCGCGATCTGCACGACGTCGTCGCGCACCACATCGCGCTCGTCAACGTACAGGCCGGGGTCGCCTCGCACGTCATGGACAAGCGGCCCGACCAGGCGAAGGAGGCCCTCGCGCACGTCCGCGAGGCCAGCCGCTCGGCGCTCAACGAACTGCGGGCCACCGTCGGTCTGCTGCGGCAGTCCGGCGACCCCGAGGCGCCCACCGAACCGGCCCCCGGGCTCGCCCGCCTCGATGATCTGCTCGCCACGTTCCGGGCCGCGGGCCTGCCCGTCGAACTGGTCCACGCCGACGGGGACGAGCAGCTGCCGGCCGCCGTGGACCTCGCCGCGTACCGGATCATCCAGGAGGCCCTGACGAACGTGCAGAAGCACGCGGGCCCCGACGCCAAGGCCGAGGTCAGCGTGTTGCGCGTGAGCCGCAACCTGGAGATCACGGTGCTCGACAACGGGGGCGGACAGGACGCGGCCGCTCCGGCCGGCCAGGGCCGCACCCCGCACGGCCCCCCGCCCGAACCCGACCCGGGCGCACGGTCCGAGGGCGGGCACGGTCTGATCGGGATGCGCGAGCGGGTCTCCGCGCTCGGCGGCACCTGCACCACCGGGCCCCGCTACGGAGGCGGCTTCCGCGTCCATGCGATCCTGCCTCTGAGCGCCGACTCCCCGTCGGCGCCGACCCGTTCACGCAAGTGCCCGTGAACCCGTTCACGCACGTGCCCGTGAGCCCGTTCACGCAAGTGCCCCTGGGCCTCGACGCGGGCCCGCGGACGCCTCGAACGGTGTGCCTCGCAAGTTCCCGAACGGGGGAGACCTCATGACCATCCGTGTCCTGCTCGCCGACGACCAGGCCCTGCTGCGCAGCGCGTTCAAGGTGCTCGTCGACTCCGAGCCCGATATGGAGGTCGTCGGCGAGGCCTCGGACGGCGCCGAGGCCGTCGCGCTGGCCCGCGCCGAGCGGGCCGACGTGGTCCTGATGGACATCCGGATGCCCGGCACGGACGGTCTCGCCGCCACCCGCATGATCAGCGAGGACCCCGGACTCGGCCATGTCCACGTGGTGATGCTCACGACCTTCGAGGTCGACGAGTACGTGGTGCAGTCGCTGCGGGCCGGCGCCTCCGGCTTCCTCGGCAAGGGCTCCGAACCGGAGGAGCTGCTCAACGCGATCCGGGTCGCGGCCGCGGGCGAGGCGCTCCTGTCGCCCGTCGCGACCAAAGGGCTGATCGCCAAGTTCCTCGCCCAGGGCGGCAGTTCGGACCCGGGCGACGGCGACGGCGGCGCGCACGCCGACCGCCTCGCCCAGCTCACCGGCCGCGAGCGCGAGGTGCTCGTGCAGGTCGCCGGCGGGCTCTCCAACGACGAGATCGCCGAACGGCTCAGCGTCAGCCCGCTCACCGTGAAGACCCATGTGAACCGGGCGATGGCGAAGCTCGGCGCCCGCGACCGCGCCCAACTCGTCGTCATCTCCTATGAATCCGGACTTGTCCGGCCGAAGGGCGACTGATCCCGCCGGGCGAACCAGGGCGAGCCGGACACGCTCCCTCCGGGGACGGAGTGCGTGTACTGCGCCCGCAGTAGGCGCCGCATAAGGAAACGGGTCCGAGGGGCGAGGAATCCGCTCCGGCGATGGCCGATCGTGTACGCGGGCACCCCCATGCGTTCCCCCAGGGCGTGGGCGCCCCCGCCGCGTAAGCCACAGAAGGAAGTCCCCATCCCATGTCCTGGCTGTCCAGGTTCAGCCTCGCTCAACGGGCCCTGATCGGCCTGGTGTCGATCGTCGCGCTGGTCTTCGGTGCGATTGCCATTCCCCAGTTGAAGCAGCAGCTGCTGCCCTCCATCGAGCTGCCGATGGTGTCGGTGATCGCCCCGTACCAGGGTGCCTCGCCCGACGTGGTCGAGAAGCAGGTCGTCGAACCGCTGGAGGACTCGCTCGAAGCCGTCGACGGCATCAAGGGCGTCACGTCCACCGCGAGCGAGGGCAACGCGCTCCTCATGGCGTCCTTCGACTACGGCGACGGCTCCAAGCAGCTCGTCGCCGATGTCCAGCAGGCCGTCAACCGCGCCCGCGCCCAGCTCCCCGATGATGTCGACCCGCAGGTCGTCGCCGGTTCCACCGACGACATCCCGACCGTGGTGCTCGCCGCGTCCGCCGACGGCAAGGACCAGCAGGCGCTCGCCGACGCCCTCGACCGCTCGGTCGTGCCGGTGCTCGAAGGCATCGACGGGGTCGCCCAGGTGGCCATCGACGGCGTCCGCGACGTCGAGGTCTCCGTCACGCCGGACGACGCCAAGCTGGCCAAGGCCGGTCTGAACTCCGCCGCGCTCGTGAAGTCCCTGCAGGCGGGCGGCGCCACGCTGCCGGCCGGTTCCTTCGACGAGGACGGCAAGAACCGCACCGTCCAGGTCGGCGGCGGCTTCAGCTCCCTCGAGCAGATCGAGGACCTGATGGTCACCGGCGAGGCGGCTCCCGGCGCCAAGCCCGCGAAGCCCGTACGCCTCGCCGACGTCGCGAAGGTCGAGGAGACCGAGGCCAAGGCCGACTCCCTGACCCGGACGAACGGTGAGCCCAGCCTCGCGATCGTCGTCACCATGGACCAGGACGGCTCGGCGGTCGCGATCTCCAAGGCCGTCGAGGACGAACTGCCCTCGCTGCGCAAGGACCTGGGCGCCGGCGCCGACCTCACGGTCGTCTCCGACCAGGGCCCGGCCGTCGAGAAGTCCATCTCCAGCCTGACCACCGAGGGCGCGCTCGGCCTCGCCTTCGCGGTCATCGTGATCCTTGTCTTCCTCGCGTCGCTCCGCTCGACGCTGGTGACCGCGGTCTCCATCCCGCTCTCGGTCGTGCTCGCACTGATCGTGCTGTGGACCCGCGATCTCTCGCTCAACATGCTCACGCTGGGCGCCCTGACGATCGCGATCGGCCGCGTCGTGGACGACTCGATCGTGGTCCTGGAGAACATCAAGCGGCACCTCACGTACGGCGAGGAGCGCAAGGACGCCATCCTCAACGCCGTCCGCGAGGTCTCCGGCGCCGTCACCTCCTCGACGCTCACCACGGTCGCGGTGTTCCTGCCGATCGGGCTGGTCGGCGGCATGGTGGGCGAGCTGTTCGGCTCGTTCTCGCTGACCGTCACCGCGGCGCTGCTCGCGTCCCTGATCGTCTCCCTGACGGTCGTCCCGGTCCTGTCGTTCTGGTTCCTGCGCGCGCCCAAGGGCACGTCCGAGGACCCGGAGAAGGCCCGTGAGGCCGCCGAGGCGAAGGAGGCGAAGAGCATCCTGCAGCGGATCTACGTACCCGTGCTGCGCTTCGCCACCCGCCGCCGTCTCACCAGCGTCTTCCTGGCGATCGTGATCCTGGTCGGCACCTTCGGCCTGGCCCCGATGCTGAAGACCAACTTCTTCGACCAGGGCGAGCAGAAGGTCCTGTCCATCAAGCAGGAGCTGGCGCCCGGCACCAGCCTCGCCGCCACGGACGAGGCCACGCAGAAGATCGAGGACGTCCTCGACGGTATCGACGAGGTCAAGGACCACCAGGTCACGGTCGGCTCCTCCGGCTGGCTCGCGGCCTTCGGCGGCGGTACGGACACCAACCAGGCCTCGTACCAGGTCACTCTGACCGACGACGCCGAGTACGAGGCGACGCGCGACAAGATCGAGGCCGGGCTCAAGGGCCTCGACGGCATCGGCGACACCCGGATCGCGGCCGGTGACGGCTTCGCGAACCAGGACCTGAGCGTGGTCGTGAAGGCCGCCGACGCCGACGTCCTGGCGAAGGCCGCCGAGCAGGTGCGCGCCGAGGTGGCGGAGATCGACGACGTCACCGACGTGCAGAGCGACCTGTCGCAGTCCGTCCCGCGGATCTCGGTCCGGGCCAACGACAAGGCCGCGGCCGCCGGGTTCAACGACGCGACCCTCGGCCAGATCGTCGCCCAGTCCGTGCGCGGCACCCCGAGCACCAAGGCGATCCTGGACGACACCGAGCGCGACGTTCTCGTGAAGTCCGCCAAGCCCGCCACCACGGTGGCCGAGCTGAAGAAGCTGGACCTCGGCCGCGTCAAGCTCGGTGACATCGCCGAGGTGAAGGTCGTCGACGGCCCGGTCTCCATGACCCGGATCGACGGTTCGCGCGCGGCCACCATCACGGCCAAGCCGACCGGCGACAACACGGGTGCGGTCAGCGCCTCGCTGCAGACCAAGCTGAACGAGCTGGAGAAGGACCTGCCCGACGGCGCCACGGTCGCCATCGGCGGAGTCTCCGAGGACCAGGACGAGGCCTTCGCCTCCCTCGGCCTCGCGATGCTCGCGGCCATCGCGATCGTGTTCATGCTGCTCGTGGCGACCTTCAGGTCCCTCGCGCAGCCGCTGATCCTGCTGGTCTCCATCCCGTTCGCGGCCACCGGAGCGATCGGCCTGCTGATCGTCACGGGCACCCCGATGGGCGTTCCGGCGCTGATCGGCATGCTGATGCTCATCGGCATCGTGGTGACCAACGCGATCGTCCTGATCGACCTGATCAACCAGTACCGGGCCCAGGGCCTCGGTGTGGTCGAGTCGGTCATCGAGGGCGGCCGCCACCGTCTGCGCCCGATCCTCATGACCGCGCTCGCCACGATCTTCGCGCTGCTGCCGATGGCGGCGGGCGTCACGGGCGAGGGCGGCTTCATCGGCCAGCCCCTGGCCATCGTGGTGATCGGCGGTCTGCTCAGCTCGACGCTGCTGACCCTCCTCCTCGTACCGACGCTCTACGCGATGCTCGAACTGCGCAAGGAGAAGCGGGCGGAGAAGAAGGCGGCCAAGCGGGCGGCGAAGGACACCAAGCGGGACAAGGACATCCCGGAGCAGGGCGCGGAGCCGGGCACGGACGTGGACTCCGACAGCGGTCTCCTGGACGCTCTCGACCACTGACGGACGCGTGAACGCGAAGGGGCGCCCTCCATGGCGGAGGGCGCCCCTTCGGCGTATGACCGCTGCTTACGGCAGCGCGAGCATCCGCTCGAGCGCCAGCTTGGCGAAGGACTCGGTCTCGGTGTCGACCTGGATGCGGTTGACGAGGTTGCCCTCCGCGAGCGACTCCAGCGTCCAGACCAGGTGCGGCAGATCGATCCGGTTCATGGTCGAGCAGAAGCAGACGGTCTTGTCGAGGAAGACCACTTCCTTGTCCTCGGCCGCGAAGCGGTTCGCCAGGCGCCGCACGAGGTTGAGCTCGGTGCCGATGGCCCACTTGGACCCGGCCGGGGCGGCCTCGAGGGCCTTGATGATGTACTCGGTCGAGCCGACGTAGTCGGCGGCCGCGACGACCTCGTGCTTGCACTCGGGGTGCACCAGGACGTTGACGCCCGGGATCCGCTCGCGCACGTCGTTGACGCTGTCGAGGCTGAAGCGTCCGTGCACCGAGCAGTGCCCGCGCCACAGGATCATCCTGGCGTTCCGCAGCTCCTCGGCGGTCAGCCCGCCGTTCGGCTTGTGCGGGTTGTAGACCACGCAGTCGTCCAGGGACATCCCCATGTCGCGGACGGCGGTGTTGCGGCCCAGGTGCTGGTCCGGCAGGAAGAGCACCTTCTCGCCCTGCTCGAACGCCCAGTCAAGGGCCTTCTTCGCATTGCTCGACGTACAGATCGTGCCGCCGTGCTTGCCGGTGAACGCCTTGATATCGGCCGAGGAGTTCATGTAGCTGACGGGCACGACCTGCTCGGCTATCCCGGCCTCGGTCAGCACGTCCCAGCACTCGGCGACCTGCTCGGCGGTGGCCATGTCGGCCATCGAGCAGCCGGCGGCGAGGTCGGGCAGCACGACCTTCTGGTCGTCTCCGGTCAGGATGTCGGCGGACTCGGCCATGAAGTGCACACCGCAGAACACGATGTACTCGGCCTCCGGCTTCGCGGCGGCGTCGCGCGCGAGCTTGAAGGAGTCACCGGTCACGTCGGCGAACTGGATGACCTCGTCGCGCTGGTAGTGGTGCCCGAGCACGAAGACCTTGTCGCCGAGCTTCTCCTTGGCGGCGCGGGCACGCTCGACCAGGTCCGGGTCGGACGGGGAGGGCAGGTCGCCGGGGCAGTCCACACCGCGCTCGCTCTTGGCGTCGGCTTCGCGGCCGAGCAGCAGCAGGGCGAGCGGAGTCGGCTGCGGGTCAACGTTGTGGGCGAGATCCTGGGCCGTGGTCACGTCACGCACCCTTTCTTCTTCCGGCGGGCAGACCCACCGTCCGGGCCTGCTTTTCGTCGAATTGACGCTATCTATCATAACCGCTTCACGTCAGATTGACGATGCCCATCGTGTCGATGTGACGCATCTCCGGCCCTGGGTGCGGGGTGGGGGATGTGCGAGCATGAAGGTGCGCCCGAAAACCGGGCCTGGCCCCGGGAATGATTCCCGGACGGGCAAGGTTGCCCAAGGCGGAAGCAGTCTCCGTACTACCCGGGAGAGATGTAGATGTCCGTTCAGGACGAGAAGACCACCGTGAGCGACGGCATCCAACTGTCCGACGCCGCCGCCTCCAAGGTCAAGGCTCTGCTCGACCAGGAAGGCCGTGACGACCTGGCGCTGCGGGTCGCGGTCCAGCCCGGCGGCTGCTCCGGCCTGCGCTACCAGCTGTTCTTCGACGAGCGTCAGCTCGACGGCGACGTCGTGAAGGACTTCGACGGTGTGAAGGTCGTCACCGACCGTATGAGCGCCCCGTACCTGGGCGGCGCCTCGATCGACTTCGTCGACACGATCGAGAAGCAGGGCTTCACGATCGACAACCCGAACGCCACGGGCTCCTGCGCCTGCGGCGACTCCTTCAGCTAAGCCCTGCGGAAGCTACTTCGCGGGCAGCCGGGCCCCGTCCGCACCGACGACCTCCCGGTCACCGAGCGGCCGGTCCAGCTGCACGGTCTCCTTGAGCTCCTTGGCGATCATGATGCAGTACGTCCCGGGCTTCTTCGGCGTCTCCGTCACCCGGACCACGACCCGGTCCGCGCTCTCCTCCACGGAGGCCGCGTACTCACTGCAGACCCCGCCCCAGAAATGCACCGTCAGCGTCCGCCCGGACGCGCTGTACGCCTCGATGTGCACGCTCCGCGGCCCGCTCTGCGAGGGCTCACCGGGCTGGTCGGGGGTCGGCGTCGGCGGCCGCTCGGTGAAGCCGGGCCCGTCCGACGGCAGGCTCGGCCCGTCCGTCGGCAGCGGCGCGGGCTCGCGCAGATACTTCCTGTCCACGGCCGGATGCGTCACCGTGCCGTCCTGCCCGCCGCCCAGGGTGAACAGCCACGACGGCACCAGGACCTGCCGCCCCTTCTCGTGGTACGCGGCGAGCCCGAGCACCGCGGACTCCACCGTCACCCGCTGCGGCTTCGGCGGCGCGGGCTTCACGCCCATGTCGCACGGCTGCTGCGGCTCGCCCACGGTGAGATCGTCCTCGTGCGGTACGGCGCTGGCGCAGCCGCCGATCTTCCCGGGCACCGGCGCGGACGCCGAGGCGTTGAGCTGCTTCAGCGCCTGCCCGGCGCTGATCACCGGATACGCGTCGCCCTTGACCGGCTTCGCCAACTGCCCGCTCGCACCGGACACTTCACCGTCCGGGCCGACCTTGATCCCGGTCGTCACGCCGTACGTGGGCAGCCCGCCGACCACGGGATCCGCGTTCACCACGCGCAAGGAACCGATGGTCTGGCGCGTGTCGAGCTTCGCGTCGTCCTGCCCCAGCGCCTTGAGCACCGGAGCCGCCGCCGCCTTGGCCCGCTCCTCGTCGACGGCCGGCAGATTCGCCAGACCGGACGAGCCGACGGGCTTCTCGCAGCCGCCCTCGCGCGGGCAGTCCTCACCGGAGCCGGCGACAAACGAGGTGTACGTCCAGGTACCCGGCGCCTGCTTGGTCACCGTCAGACCCGGCCCGCCCGGCTTGCCGACCCGCCACTCTGCGCCCTGCGTGCCCACTTTGCCGGGCACCTTCAGGGCCTTGGCCAGCGCGGCCACCTGACCGGCGCTCACCTCGCCCTGTGCCCGGTACACGGGCACGGACTCCGGGGCCTTCGGCAGTTCTCCCTGCGCGGAGAACACCGCACCGCCCGGCACGGGCTCGCCGCCGCCGGACTGCGTCGTATAGCCGTCCAGGGTGAGCGGGGGAGGTGCGCCGTCGCCGGCGGGCGCACGCGAGTCGCCGCGGCCGCCGGCCGGTGATCCGGCCGTGAGATACGCGACGCCGCCGCCCGCGAGCAGCACGGCCACCGCGACCGAGGCCACCATCAGACGCGATGCGGGCCTGCGGGTCTCCTCACCCATCTCTTCCGTGCTCACCAGTGCACTCCCCTTTTGCGGCGGCTACAGCGGTGTGACGGCCGGGGAGTCTGTTCGGTTCCCGAACGGGTGCGCGCCGGTCAGTCCCCGTACTCCGACATGCCGTCCAGCATCCGCGCGGACGCCGGTGGCACGACGATCCCATGGATACGGGAGGCGGGCACGGGAGCGGCGGCAGGATGGTGCGGCGCGGCCCAGTGCGGCACCATACGGGCGCAGTCCCCCTGCAGCTGCTTCAGTGTGAAGTCCTGGGTGACGGAGGAAGGCGCGGGCGCCGTGTGCTTCGACATAACCGCACCGTACGCAGGTCATGGCCGCAAGAAAAAGGTCTACTTTACGGTAATTTCGCAGGTTCAGAGATGAGCCGACTTCCCGGTAGCGTGAGGTGTCAACCCCAGCCCACGCCAGGAGACTCCCGTCGTGCGTATCGCAGTCACCGGCTCCATCGCCACCGACCACCTGATGACCTTCCCCGGCCGCTTCGCCGACCAGCTGGTCGCCGATCAGCTGCACACGGTCTCCCTGTCCTTCCTCGTCGACAACCTCGACGTGCGCAGGGGAGGCGTCGCCGCGAACATCTGCTTCGGCATGGGACAGCTCGGCAGCGCGCCGGTCCTGGTCGGCGCGGCCGGCTCGGACTTCGACGAATACCGTGCGTGGCTCGACCGCCACGGCGTCGACACCGCATCGGTCCGTATCTCCGAGACGCTGCACACCGCGCGCTTCGTGTGCACCACGGACAAGGACCACAACCAGATCGGCTCCTTCTACACGGGAGCGATGAGCGAGGCCCGTCTCATCGAGCTGAAGACCGTCGCCGACCGTGTGGGCGGGCTCGACCTGGTGTCGATCGGCGCGGACGACCCGGAGGCGATGCTCCGGCACACCGAGGAGTGCCGCTCGCGTTCGATCCCGTTCGCCGCCGACTTCTCGCAGCAGATCGCGCGCATGGACGGCGACGAGATCCGCACGCTGCTCGACGGCGCCACGTACCTCTTCTCCAACGAGTACGAGAAGGGCCTCATCGAGTCGAAGACCGGCTGGACCGAGGAGGAGATCCTCGGCCGCGTCGGCCACCGGGTCACCACGCTCGGCTCGCGCGGTGTGCGCATCGAGCGCGTCGGCGAGGACCCGATCGAGGTCGGCTGCCCGGAGGAGGAGGCGAAGGTCGACCCGACCGGCGTCGGCGACGCGTTCCGCGCGGGCTTCCTGTCCGGTCTGTCGTGGGGCGTCTCCCTGGAGCGCGCCGCCCAGATCGGCTGCATGCTCGCCACGCTGGTCATCGAGACCCTCGGCACCCAGGAGTACACCCTGCGCCGCGCCCACTTCATGGACCGCTTCACGAAGGCGTACGGCTTCGAGGCGGCCTCGGAGGTCCAGGCTCACCTGGCGTAGGCGGGCGGGCGCCTCGTCCCGGCAAGGCGCCCCCGTCCCGCTAAGAGGTCCGGCGGACCACGTAGGCCCAGCCCTGGTCCGCCGGCTCCTCGCCCACGTACTCCTGGCCGCGCAGATGGCACCACGCGCGGATGTCCAGTTCGGCGACCTCGTCGTCGGACAGGACGGTCACCGTGCCGCCGACCTTCACGCGGACGATCGCCTTGGCCAGCTCGATCACCGGGAGCGGGCAGCGCTTGCCCAGGGTGTCGAGGGTCAGGGCCTCCAGGCCCGGTGCGCCCGCCGTCGTGACGGGCGCGCCCAGCTTCTCCCGTACGGACGCGACAGCGCCCGGGAGCACATCGAGGAAGCGCCCGACGTCCTCGGCGGGCGTCCCCGCCGGCAGCGACACCCGGACGTTCCCCTCGCTGAGCACACCCATCGCCTTGAGCACATGGCTCGGCGTCAGGGTGGAGCTGGTGCAGGAGGAACCGGATGAAACGGAGAAACCGGCCCGGTCCAGCTCGTGCAGCAGCGTCTCTCCGTCGACATAGAGACAAGAGAACGTGACGATATGCGGCAGCCGCCGCCCGGGGTCCCCGACGACCTCCACGTCCGGCACGAGCTCCGGCACCCGCGAGCGGATCAGCGCGGTCAACTCCCGCAGCCGCGCGGCCTCTTGGGCCGCCTCCGCCCGCACGGCCCGCAGCGAGGCGGCCGCCGCGACGATCGCCGGCAGGTTCTCGAACCCGGGCGCGCGCCCCGACTCCCGCTCGTCCGAGGGCCCTTGCACGGCGAACCGCACCCCCTTGCGTACGGCGAGGAGACCCACCCCGGCGGGCCCGCCCCATTTGTGCGCACTGCCCGCAAGCAGCGACCAGTCACCCTCCACCGGCCCCCACGCCAGCGACTGCGCGGCGTCCACCAGGAGCGGCACCCCGGCCGCACGGCACACCTCGGCGATCTCGCCGACCGGCTGCACCGTGCCCACCTCGTGGTTCGCCGACTGCAGGCAGGCGAGGGCGGTGTCCTCGCGCAGGGACCGTACGAACAAAGAAGCGTCGACCCGGCCGCCCCGGTCCACCGGGACCTCCGTCAGTGATCCGCCCTGCTCCTCATGGGCGGCGGCCGAATGGAGCACCGCGGAGTGCTCCACGGCCGACACGATCAAGTGACGCCCGGCGCGCCGCCGTCCGGCGAGCGCCCCCGCGATCCCGGTGTGCAGCGCCTGCGTCCCCGATGCCGTGAACACCAGCTCGTCCGGGCGGCAGCCCACCGCCTCCGCCGCCGCCTCCCGGGCGGCGTCGAGCAGCAGCCGGGCCCTGCGGCCCTCGCGGTAGAGCCGGGCCGGGTCGGCCCAGCCCTCGTCGAGCGCGGCGAGCAGGGCCTGGCGGGCGACGGGGTGCAGGGGAGCGGAGGTCGCGGAATCGAAGTACGGCACGGCCTCACGCTACGCCCGTACGAGGGGTTCGAGGCGCCCGGGCCATACGCCTGACCAGGGGTGCTCCGACCTGTTGTCGGTATCAGTCGAGGGGGCGTCAGTTGCCTGTTCAAGGGCCCTATTCCACCCCTTCGGGTCTTCGCCCGGCGCGTTGGGCACCCTCCCCGCGCGACCCCAAATAGCGTCCAGTAGGGTTTGGTCCGCATAAACATCCAAACCCCTGCCCGTACACGGGCCGGCGCCCGACCAAGCATCACGGCCGAGCCCGGTCGAGCGGGCGAGACTCTCGGGAAGGCGCTACGTGAGTCCCAACGGCTCCGACCGCTCGTCGCGGCGCCCGATGCGGCGGAAGCTGCCGCAGGTGCTGACTGCGGGCCTCATTTTGGTGACCGCAACTGGTTGCACATATGAGGATTTCCCCCGCCTAGGAATGCCGACTCCTGTCACGGAGGAGGCGCCCAGGATCCTCTCCCTCTGGCAGGGCTCGTGGGCGGCTGCGCTCGCCACGGGCGTCCTTGTCTGGGGCCTGATCCTGTGGAGCGTCTTCTTCCACCGGCGCAGCCGCACCAAGGTCGAGGTTCCTCCGCAGACTCGGTACAACATGCCCATCGAGGCGCTGTACACGGTCGTTCCGCTCATCATCGTCTCGGTGCTCTTCTACTTCACGGCACGTGACGAATCGAAGCTTCTCGCGCTCTCCGAGAAGCCGACCCACACGGTCAACGTGGTCGGCTTCCAGTGGAGCTGGGGCTTCAACTACGTCGAGGACGTGCCCGGTTCGAAGGGCGACGCCAAGACGGACGAGAACCTGAAGGACATCCCGGACAAGTACCGCGATGCCTTCCCGGCCAACGCCGGCGGTGTCTACGACATCGGCACCCCGGGCACCCGGAACCCGCAGAACAACAACCCGGGTCCGACGCTGTGGCTGCCGAAGGGCGAGAAGGTCCGCTTCGTGCTGACCTCGCGCGACGTCATCCACTCCTTCTGGGTCGTGCCGTTCCTGATGAAGCAGGACGTCATCCCCGGGCACACGAACGTCTTCGAGGTGACCCCCAACAAGGAGGGCACCTTCATGGGCAAGTGCGCCGAGCTCTGCGGCGTGGACCACTCCCGGATGCTGTTCAACGTGAAGGTCGTTTCTCCCGAGAAGTACCAGGAGCACCTGGAAGAGCTCGCGAAGAAGGGCCAGACCGGGTACGTCCCGGCCGGCATTGAGCAGACGGACAATGCCAGGAATTCGGAGAAGACCCAACTGTGAGCATCCTCAACGAGCAACCCAAGGGTGCCGCCGCAGCCGATGACTCGTATGAGAACGAGCTCCCGGTCCGGCGCAGGCAGCCCGGCAACGTCGTGGTGAAGTGGCTGACCACCACCGACCACAAGACGATCGGCACGCTGTATCTGGTCACGTCGTTCGCGTTCTTCTGCATCGGTGGCCTGATGGCGCTCTTCATGCGCGCCGAACTGGCCCGTCCCGGTTCGCAGATCATGTCGAACGAGCAGTTCAACCAGGCGTTCACGATGCACGGCACGATCATGCTGCTGATGTTCGCGACGCCGCTGTTCGCCGGTTTCGCGAACTGGATCATGCCGCTGCAGATCGGCGCGCCCGACGTGGCGTTCCCGCGGCTGAACATGTTCGCCTACTGGCTGTACCTGTTCGGCTCGCTGATCGCCGTCGCCGGCTTCCTCACCCCGCAGGGTGCCGCCGACTTCGGCTGGTTCGCCTACTCGCCGCTGTCGGACGCCGTCCGCTCGCCGGGTATCGGCGCCGACATGTGGATCATGGGTCTGGCCTTCTCCGGCTTCGGCACGATCCTCGGCTCGGTCAACTTCATCACCACGATCATCTGCATGCGCGCTCCGGGCATGACGATGTTCCGTATGCCGATCTTCACCTGGAACGTGCTGCTGACCGGTGTTCTGGTCCTGCTCGCCTTCCCGGTGCTCGCGGCCGCGCTGTTCGCCCTGGAGGCGGACCGTAAATTCGGTGCGCATGTATTCGATGCCGCAAATGGCGGCGCCTTGCTCTGGCAACACCTCTTCTGGTTCTTCGGCCATCCAGAGGTGTACATCATCGCGCTGCCGTTCTTCGGCATCATTTCCGAGATCATCCCGGTCTTCTCCCGCAAGCCGATGTTCGGTTACATCGGTCTGATCGGTGCGACGATCGCGATCGCCGGTCTGTCCGTGACCGTGTGGGCCCACCACATGTACGTCACCGGCGGAGTGCTACTGCCGTTCTTCTCCTTCATGACGTTCCTGATCGCCGTACCAACAGGCGTGAAGTTCTTCAACTGGATCGGAACGATGTGGAAGGGGTCCCTGAGTTTCGAGACCCCGATGCTCTGGACCATCGGCTTCCTGATCACCTTCACCTTCGGTGGTCTGACCGGTGTCATCCTGGCCTCGCCGCCGATGGACTTCCACGTCTCGGACTCGTACTTCGTCGTCGCGCACTTCCACTACGTGGTGTTCGGCACCGTCGTCTTCGCGATGTTCGCCGGCTTCCACTTCTGGTGGCCGAAGTTCACCGGCAAGATGCTCGACGAGCGCCTGGGCAAGATCACCTTCTGGACGCTGTTCATCGGCTTCCACGGCACGTTCCTCGTCCAGCACTGGCTGGGCGCGGAGGGTATGCCGCGTCGTTACGCGGACTACCTCGCGGCCGACGGCTTCACCGCCCTGAACACGATCTCGACGATCGCCTCGTTCCTGCTCGGCCTGTCGATCCTGCCGTTCTTCTACAACATCTGGAAGACGGCCAAGTACGGCAAGAAGGTCGAGGTCGACGACCCGTGGGGCTACGGCCGCTCGCTCGAGTGGGCCACGTCCTGCCCGCCGCCGCGGCACAACTTCCTCACGCTGCCGCGTATTCGCTCCGAATCCCCGGCGTTCGATCTGCACCACCCGGAGATCGTCGCCATGGAGCAGGAGCAGCTCGCTGCCTCCGGCCACGGTGACAAGGCCCTTGCGGGCGGCAAGGAGGCCGGCAAGTGAAGGTCCAAGGAAAGATGTTCATCTGGCTGAGCGTCTTCGTGCTCGCCATGGCGATCGTCTACGGCGTGTGGTCGAAGGAGCCGGTCGGTACCACGGCGCTCTTCCTGTCCTTCTCGCTGTGCATGATGGTCGGCTTCTACCTGGCCTTCACGGCCAAGCGGATGGACAACCTCGCGCAGGACGACAAGGAGGCCGAGGTCGCGGACGAGGCCGGCGAGGTGGGGTTCTTCTCCCCGCACAGCTGGCAGCCGCTCTCCCTCGCGGTCGGTGGCGCGCTCGCCTTCATGGGCGTCGTCTTCGGCTGGTGGCTGCTCTACTTCTCCGCCCCGATCATCCTGATCGGCCTGTGGGGCTGGGTCTTCGAGTACTACCGCGGTGAGAACCAGAACCAGTGACGCGTTAGCACGCTGAGGTCTGCAAGGGGCCCGGACACTCCGTCAGGAGTCGTCCGGGCCCCTCTTTTGCAGCAGTTTGAGCTTCTCGTACGGAGCACTCGGCGCGCCGTTCGTGACAAACCTTCTTAGCGTGTGCTCATGAGCCACTCACCGCGTACGCGCACCGTACTGAGCTGCACCGTCCTTGTGGCCGCGCTGGTCGCGGGTGCCACGGGCTGCGGCTCCGACGGCCACCCGCTCTCGGCGAAGCCGTATGACGCGGCGGGCCAGATCGCCTTCAACGGGCCTGCGGGCAGCCAGAAGGCCGACCCCGACAAGCCGCTGGAGGTCACCGCCCAGGGCGAGGACGGCCGGATCACCGACGTCACCGCCACGGACTCGCTGGGGCGCTACGTCGCCGGTGAGCTCGCCGCCGACGGCAAGCGCTGGCACACCACCACACCGCTCGCCGCGGGGGCGGCGTACACGGTCCGTGTGAGCACCGAGGACGAGGACGGGGCGCCCGGCCGCAAGGTCCTCGCCTTCGAGACCCGTGAAGCGGCGAAGAAGGGCCGTCTGAACGTCACGTTCGGGCCCGGTGAGGGCCAGTACGGCGTCGGCATCCCGATCACCGCCAAGCTGAGCCGCCCCGTCACGGACAAGAAGGCGCGCGCCATCATCGAGCGCTCCCTCGAAGTCCGCTCGGTGCCCGCCGCCGAAGGCACCTGGCACTGGTTCGAGGACGACAAACTGCACTTCCGCCCGAAGGACTTCTGGCCCACGAACGCCAAGATCTCCGTCTCCTCGCACCTTCAGGGCGTGAAGATCGACGACAACCTGTGGGGCGGCGAGGGCAAGCCCATCAAGCTCTCCACGGGCAGCAAGGTCGTGGCCGTGGTGGACGCGGGCGCCCACTACATGACCGTCTACCGCAACGGCGAGGAGATCAACTCCATCCCCGTGACCACCGGCATGCCCGGCTGGGAGACGCGCAACGGCACCAAGGTCGTGCTCGACAAGGAGTACGTGGTCCGGATGACCAGCAGCGCCATCGGCGCCGCCGAGTTCTACGACAAGCAGGTCTACTACGCGACCCGCCTCACGGACACCGGCGAGTACGTGCACGCCGCGCCCTGGTCGGCCGGTTCGCACGGCTACGCCAACGTCAGCCACGGCTGTGTGGGAATGAGCACAGGCAACGCCGCCTGGTTCTACGGCATGGTCCAGCCCGGCGACATCGTGCGGACCATCAACAGCTACGGCGACAGCATGCCCTCGTACGGCAACGGCCTCGGCGACTGGAACATGGAGTGGAAGGACTGGCGCAAGGGCAGTGTCGTCAACGCCGGACTGCGCGAGGGCCAGCTGCCCCACGACGAGGCCCGGCTCCGGCCCGAGGTGTGAGGCACCGCGTGAGGCACCGCGTGGGGCGCCCGTGAGGTCCCGCCCGGGTCCGGAATGACCCGAACGCGTGACATGGCTTGAGCCCGTACGGACCTCCGTACGGGCTCAACTCATGAAAGGGACGGGGGAGTCAGGCGCCGATCGCGAGGCGCGTGCGCAGCAGGGCGGCCAGTGAGGCGGCGAACTCGACGGGCTCGACCGGAAGGGTCACCGCGGCCTCCGCACGGCTCCAGGTGGCCAGCCAGGCGTCCTGCGGGCGGCCCATGAGGAGCAGCACGGGCGGGGACTGGAAGATCTCGTCCTTGAGCTGCCGGCACAGGCCCATCCCGCCCATCGGCACGGCCTCGCCGTCCAGGACGCAGACGTCGATCCCGCCCTGGTCCAGCTCCTTGAGGACGGCGGCGGGGGTGGCGCACTCGATGAACTCGACCTGGGGCACATCCGCGGCCGGCCTGCGCCCGGTCGCCAGCCGGACCTGTTCCCGGGTGTTGGCGTCGTCGCTGTAGACCAGGACCGTGGCGGTCGACTGCATGGTTCCTCCGTGACTGCGCTGTCTTCGGGGCTTGCCGTTGGCCGGATGCTACTCCGTCGAACACCCCGTCAACACCGGTATGCAGAGGCCTTCGATGGGCCATACGGGCAGGACATGGGGCGCGAACACTCCGAACGGCACCCCCCGGAGTGAGTGCCAGATAAGCGACCGACATAATGTCGGTCGTGGCGACAGCAACGACAGTAGAAACCGGGCACGCGCACCCGTCGGTCAATCGGCCGAACCTCACCAGCGTCGGAACCATCATCTGGTTGAGCTCCGAGCTGATGTTCTTCGCGGCCCTCTTCGCGATGTACTTCACCCTGCGATCGGTTACGGGTCCCGATCACTGGAAGGAAATGGCCTCGAGCCTGAACTTCCCGTTCTCGGCGACGAACACCACGATCCTGGTGCTCTCCTCGCTGACCTGCCAGCTCGGCGTCTTCGCCGCCGAGCGCGGCGACGTGAAGAAGCTCCGGATGTGGTTCATCGTGACCTTCATCATGGGCGCGATCTTCATCGGCGGTCAGGTCTTCGAGTACACGGAGCTGGTCAAGCACGAGGGCCTCTCGCTCTCGTCCGACCCGTACGGCTCGGTGTTCTACCTGACTACCGGCTTCCACGGCCTGCACGTGACGGGCGGCCTCATCGCCTTCCTGTTCGTCCTCGGCCGGACGTACGCGGCCCGCAGGTTCACTCATGAGCAGGCGACCGCCGCCATCGTCGTGTCCTACTACTGGCACTTCGTCGATGTCGTGTGGATCGGCCTCTTTGCCACGATCTACATGATCAAGTAGCCGGGCCGTCAGACCCGTACGCCGGGTCGCACCCGAACCTTTCCGAAGCATCGACGCAGAAGATCCTGACACCGGGGTAATCCGTGAAAAAGCTCTCCGCACGACGACGCCATCCGCTGGCGGCGGTCGTCGTCCTAATCCTCGCGCTGGCGGCCACCGGGGGGCTGTACGCCGCGTTCGCCCCGGCGGACAAGGCGCAGGCCGAAGAAACCGCCCAGTCCCTCGCCATCGAGGAGGGCAAGAAGCTCTACTCGGTCGGCTGCGCCAGCTGCCACGGCACCGGCGGTCAGGGCAGCTCTGACGGCCCGTCGCTCGTGGGCGTCGGCTCCGCCGCGGTGGACTTCCAGGTGGCCACGGGCCGTATGCCGGCCCAGCAGCCCGGCGCCCAGGTGCCGAAGAAGAAGAACATCTACTCGCAGGCCCAGATCGACCAGCTGGCCGCGTACATCGCGTCCCTCGGCGCCGGTCCGGTCACGCCGACCGACAAGCAGTACAGCATCGAGGGTGCGGACATCGCCAAGGGTGGCGAGCTGTTCCGTACCAACTGCGCGCAGTGCCACAACTTCACCGGTGAGGGCGGCGCCCTCACCAAGGGCAAGTTCGCACCGAGCCTCGAGGGCGTCAGCCCCAAGCACATCTACGAGGCCATGCAGACCGGCCCGCAGAACATGCCGTCCTTCCCCGACACGACGATGCCGGAGAAGCAGAAGAGGGACATCATCGCGTACCTTGACGCGGTCAACGGTGAGAAGACGGAGAGCCCCGGCGGTCTCAAGCTGGGCGGCCTCGGTCCGGTCAGCGAGGGTCTGTTCGCCTGGATCTTCGGTCTCGGCACCCTGATCGCCGTCGCTGTGTGGGTCGCCGCGCGGACCGCAAAGGCCAAGAAGTCATGAGCAGCCAAGACATTCCAGAAGAGAACCTGCCCGTAGCGCAGGCCGACGGCACCACCCTGGAGAAGCACGGGGAGCACCCGTTCGCCGACCCGGGTCTGCCGCCCCACGAGCACCGCATCCAGGACATCGACGAGCGGGCCGCCAAGCGCTCCGAGCGCACGGTCGCCTTCCTGTTCACGCTCTCGATGCTCGCCACGATCGGCTTCATCGCCTCGTATGTGGCGTTCCCGGTCGACAAGAGCATCTATGTCTGGCCGCTGGGGCACATCAGCGCGCTGAACTTCGCCCTGGGCATGACCCTCGGCATCGCGCTGTTCTGCATCGGCGCGGGCGCGGTCCACTGGGCCCGCACCCTGATGTCCGACGAGGAGATCGCCGACGAGCGGCACGCCATCGAGGCCTCGCCCGAGGTCAAGGCGAAGGTGCTCGCCGACTTCAAGCAGGGCGCCAAGGAGTCGGCCCTGGGCCGGCGCAAGCTCATCCGCAACACCATGTTCGGTGCGCTGACCCTGGTGCCGCTGTCCGGCGTCGTCCTCCTGCGCGACCTCGGTCCGCTGCCCGAGGACAAGCTCCGGCACACGCTGTGGGCCAAGGGCAAGCTGCTCGTGAACCAGAACACGAACGAGCCGCTGCGTCCCTCGGACGTCCCGGTCGGGTCGCTGACCTTCGCCAAGCCCGAGGGCCTGGAGGAGCACGACCACGACTTCCAGACGCAGATCGCCAAGGCCGCCCTGATGATCGTCCGCATCGCGCCGGACGACATCAAGGACAAGCAGGAACTCGAGTGGTCGCACGACGGCATCGTGGCGTACTCGAAGATCTGCACCCACGTGGGCTGCCCGATCTCCCTGTACGAGCAGCAGACGCACCACGTGCTGTGCCCGTGCCACCAGTCCACTTTCGACCTCACCGACGGCGCCCGAGTGATCTTCGGTCCCGCCGGCCACGCCCTGCCGCAGCTGCGCATCGGCGTGAACGAGGAGGGTTACCTCGAGGCGCTCGGCGACTTCGAGGAGCCTGTCGGTCCTGCCTTCTGGGAGCGCGGATGAGCACCACACCTGCTTCTTCTACGGATAAGCGCAAAGCACCCGCCGGCGAGCGGGTTGCCGACTGGGCCGACGGCCGCCTCGGGATCTACTCCCTGGCCAAGGCCAACATGCGGAAGATCTTTCCGGACCACTGGTCCTTCATGCTCGGCGAGATCTGCCTGTACAGCTTCCTCATCATCATCCTCACGGGTGTGTACCTGACGCTGTTCTTCCACCCGTCGATGAACGAGGTGGAGTACCACGGCAGTTACGTCCCGCTGCAGGGACAGCTGATGTCCGAGGCGTTCAACTCGACCATGCACATCTCCTTCGATGTGCGCGGTGGTCTGCTGATCCGGCAGATCCACCACTGGGCGGCGCTGATCTTCGTCGCGGCGATGCTCGTGCACATGATGCGTGTGTTCTTCACGGGCGCGTTCCGCAAGCCGCGTGAGGTCAACTGGCTCTTCGGCTTCCTGCTGCTGGTCCTCGGCATGTTCACCGGTTTCACCGGTTACTCGCTGCCGGACGACCTGCTTTCAGGAACCGGTGTCCGCTTCATGCAGGGCGCCGTGCTGTCGGTGCCGGTCGTGGGCACGTATCTGTCGATGTTCCTGTTCGGCGGAGAGTTCCCCGGCGGCGACTTCGTGGCCCGGTTCTACTCGGTGCACATCCTGCTGCTGCCGGGCATCATGCTCGGCCTCGTGGTGGCGCACCTGATCCTGGTCTTCTACCACAAGCACACGCAGTTCGCGGGTGCCGGCAAGACCAACAAGAACGTGGTCGGCATGCCGCTGCTTCCCGTGTACATGGCGAAGGCCGGAGGCTTCTTCTTCCTGGTCTTCGGTGTGATCGCGGTGGTCTCGGCGATCGCCACGATCAACCCGATCTGGGCCATCGGCCCGTACCGTCCGGACCAGGTGTCCACCGGTGCGCAGCCCGACTGGTACATGGGCTTCTCCGAAGGCCTGATCCGAGTCATGCCGGGCTGGGAGATCAACATCTGGGGCCACACGCTGGTCCTGGGTGTGTTCATCCCGCTGATCATCTTCCCGCTCGTGCTCGTCACGATCGCGGTCTGGCCGTTCATCGAGTCCTGGGTCACCGGCGACAAGCGCGAGCACCACATCCTGGACCGCCCGCGCAACGCCCCGACCCGTACGGCCTTCGGTGTGGCCTGGCTGACCTGGTACATGATCCTGCTGATCGGTGGTGGAAACGACCTCTGGGCGACCCACTTCCACCTGTCGATCAACTCGATCACCTGGTTCGTCCGCATCGCGTTCTTCGTCGGACCGGTCATCGCGTTCATCGTCACCAAGCGGATCTGCCTCGGCCTCCAGCGCCGCGACAAGGACAAGGTGCTGCACGGACGCGAGTCCGGCATCATCAAGCGTCTGCCGCACGGTGAGTTCATCGAGGTGCACGAGCCCCTGAACCAGGAGGCCCTGCACACGCTGACCGCGCACGAGCAGTACGCGCCGCTCGAGCTCGGCCCGACGGTCGACGAGAACGGTGTCGAGCGCAAGGTCAAGGGCACGCAGAAGCTCAAGGCCAAGCTCTCGCAGGGCATGTACGGCGAGGACAACCAGATTCCGAAGGCCACGGCCGAGGAATACCAGGAGATCACCAGCGGCCACGGCCACCACTGATCGCCTGAACACATAGTTCGCCACGGCGAGAGCCCCGTCCATTCGCTGGACGGGGCTCTTTGCCGTCCCGGGGCTTGGCTAGGCTGGGCCCGTCCTTTTTCTTGACGACACCAGGAGCGACCATGAGCGCTGTGACCCCCGCTGGAGGCGACACCACGGCGGTCCGTTCCTGGCCCGGCGTACTGAACGGACTGCTCGACGGGCGCGACCAGAGCGCGGACGACACCTTCTGGGCGATGGACCGGATCATGCGCGGCGAGGCCACCGACGCGCAGATCGCCGGGTTCGTGGTCGCGCTGCGCGCCAAGGGCGAGACGGTCGACGAGATCACCGGTCTCGTACGGGCCATGTACGAGCACGCCAACACCATCGAGGTGTCCGGGCCGACCGTGGACATCGTCGGGACCGGCGGTGACGGCGCCAAGACCGTCAACATCTCGACCATGTCGTCGATCGTCGTGGCCGGCACGGGGGCCAAGGTCGTCAAGCACGGCAACCGGGCCGCCTCGTCGGCCTCGGGCTCGTCCGACGTCCTGGAGAAGCTCGGCGTCAACCTGGAGCTGACCCCGCAGCGCGTTGCCGAGGTGGCCGAGGAAGCCGGGATCACCTTCTGCTTCGCCGTGAAGTTCCACCCGGCGCTGCGTCACGCCGGTGCCGCGCGCGGCCAGTTGGGGATCCGGACGATCTTCAACGTGCTCGGGCCGCTCACCAACCCGGCACGCGTGAAGGCGCAGGCGGTCGGCGTGGCCGATCCGCGGATGGCGCCGATCGTGGCCGGGGTGTTCGCCGAGCGCGGGAACTCCTCGCTGGTGTTCCGCGGCGACGACGGGCTGGACGAGCTCACCACCACCTCGACCTCGCGGGTGTGGATCGTGCGCGACGGCGTCGTGCGCGAGGAGAGCTTCGATCCGCGCGAGGTCGGTCTGGAGCTCGTCCCGGTCGAGGCGCTGCGCGGGGCCGACGCCTCGTTCAACGCGGAGGTCGCGCGGCGGGTCCTCGCCGGCGAGACCGGGCCCGTACGCGACGCGGTGCTGCTGAACTCGGCGGCCGCCCTGGTCGCCTCGGAGCCGACCGGCGCCTCGCTCGCCGGGCAGCTGCGGGCCGGGATGGACCGGGCCGCCGAGGCCATCGACTCGGGTGCCGCGCAGCGGACCCTGGAGCGGTGGGTCGCGGCCAGCAACGCCTGAGAGGCGTGGAAGTGCCGGAAACGGCACAGGTGTGACGCAAGGCGCAGTCCGTATCGCGGACTGCGCCTTGCGCGTTCACGGTCATCTGGCAAGATGCTGCACAGGTCATGAGTGACAGCGACTACGGCCCCGGCCCGCTGTCCGGCAACCCTCCGTCCGTGGCGGGGTGCCCCGGGTGAAGACCAGGCCGCAGACGACAACGTCCGGCGGCAAGCGCGGACCCCTCGCGAACGACCAGGGGTCCTGGTTTTCGAGGGAGCAGTCTCGTGAGCAAGCGAATGCGATAGGGCGAATCCGCCCCACTTCCGCGCACCTCTTTTCCTTCATCACTTGCGCCCTCCGTGCATTGTTCCGGAGCCGCCGCGCAGTGAATTCGCCTGCCTCATACGGGAGTTCGCCATGTCCGCGTACCTGAACACCGCCGCCACCGCCCTCGAAGCCTCGGCCGACGCCGACCCGGCCTGTTCCGGGCCGCTCCCCGTCCTCGGCCGCGATGTCCGCGTCCCCCTGGTCACCGGCGGCGAAGTCACCTACGCCGCGCTCGACTACGCCGCCAGCGCGCCCGCCCTGCAGCGGGTCTGGGACGACGTGGCCGCGTACGCCCCGTACTACGGGTCCGTGCACCGGGGCGCCGGCTACCTCTCGCAGCTCTCCACCGACCTGTTCGAGAACGCGCGGCGCACCGTCGAGGAGTTCCTCGACTGCCGTGACGACGACCAGGTGGTCTTCACCCGGTCGACCACCGACTCGCTGAACCTGCTGGCCCAGACGCTGCCCGCCGACTGCCAGGTGTTCGTCTTCGAGACCGAGCACCACGCGTCGCTGCTGCCCTGGCGCGATGCCCGCGTCACCTACCTCAACGCGCCCCGTACGCCGGGTGAGGCCGTCCAGACCCTGGAGCGCGCCCTCGCCGACCGCGACCCCTACGGCCCCGCGCTCGTGTGCGTCACCGGAGCGTCCAATGTCACCGGTGAGCTCTGGCCGGTGCGCGAGCTGGCGGCGGCCGCTCACGCGCACGGTGCGCGCATCGTGCTCGACGCCGCCCAGCTCGCGCCCCATCACCCCGTCTCCGTACAGGAGCTGGACGTCGACTGGGTGGCGTTCTCCGGCCACAAGCTGTACGCGCCCTTCGGCTCAGGGGTGCTCGCCGGACGGGCCGACTGGCTGCAGGACGCCGAGCCGTACCTCGCGGGCGGCGGCGCGTCCAAGTCGGTCGCGCGGCGCACCGACGGCGGTGTGGACGTCGAGTGGCACACCACGGCGGCGCGGCACGAGGCGGGTTCGCCGAACGTGATCGGTGCCTACTCGATCGCGTCCGCGTGCAAGGCGCTCACCGAGGCGGGCTTCGACACGCTCGTCGCGCGCGAGCAGGAGCTGATCGCCCGTGTGCGCACCGGGCTCGCCGAGGTTCCGCAGGTCAAGGTGCTCTCGCTGTTCGGTGACGACGCCCCGCGCGTCGGTGTGATCTCCTTCGTCGTCGAGGGCTGGAACAGCTCGCACTTCGCCGCGGCGCTTTCCGCCGAGTACGGCATCGGGGTGCGCGACGGTCTGTTCTGCGCCCACCCGCTGGTCCGCACGCTGCTCGGCAGCGACCCGCAGGAGCAGGGCGAGTGCGGTGCGCCGGAGGCGGCGCCCGGCGAGAAGTCGCTCAACGCGATCCGGGTGAGCTTCGGCGCCGGGACGCCCGACGAGCATGTGGAGCGATTCGTGCGGGCCGTCGCCGGGCTTGTGCGGGACGGGGCGCGCTGGAACTACCGCACGCAGGACGGGCGTTGTGTTCCGGACACGTCCGGCGCCGCGTAAGCGCTGCCCCTGATCTCCCACCGGCAACCGCCGTACCATCTTGCTCACGGCGGTGGGCATCGGACGGGGGAGCACGGTGGACGAGCTGCTGGAGTCGGATCCGCGCCGGATCGGGCCGTACGAGGTGATCGGGCGGCTCGGCGGCGGGGGCATGGGCGAGGTGTTCTACGCCCGGTCGCGCGCGGGGCACGAGCTGGCCGTGAAGGTGGTGCGGGCCGAGCACGCGGCGGACCGCACATTCCGTGCGCGCTTCCGGCACGAGGTGCGGGCCGCGCAGTCCGTGGGCGGTACCGGGACGCACACCGCGCGGGTCCTCGACGCCGACACCGAGTGCGAACGGCCGTGGATGGCCACGGAGTTCGTGGACGGTCCGAATCTGCGGGACGCGGTGCTCGACCACGGTGCGCTGTCCGAACGCCTGGTGCTGCGGCTCGCGGCGGTCGATCTGCCGGAGTGAGCGGTGGGTGCACCGGCTCGCCTGACTCCCCTCACGCCGCCGCCCTCAACTGCGCCCCCAGCACCACCATCCGCAGCGCCCGCTCGGTCGCGTCCGTGAGGAACTCCGCGCCCCTGCCCAGGGCTTCGGGCAGGGAGACCGGGGCCGGGAGGATGGACGAGTAGGCGTCGACGCCCGAGGCGTGGATGTGGTGGGCGCCCTCGCCGATCGTGCCCGCGAGGACCAGGACCGGGCGGTCGGCGAGCTTGGCGCGGCGGGCGACCTCCGCGGGGACCTTGCCGCGCGGGCTCTGGTGGTCGAGCGCGCCCTCGGCCGTGACGACCAGGTCGGCGCGGGCCAGACGGGCGTCCAGGTCCAGATGGTCGAGGAGGACCTCGAAGCGGGGCAGGAGGCGGGCGCCGAGCGCCGCGAGGCCGGCGCCCAGGCCGCCCGACGCGCCGGTACCCGGGCCCTCCCGCAGGTCAAGGTCGCACGGCAGATCCCGCTCCAGGGCGCTCGCCCAGCGGTCCATCGCCTCGGACAGCTCCTCCACCTGCCGCGGTGTGGCGCCCTTCTGCGGGCCGAAGACCCGCGCGACCCCGCGTTCGCCGCACAGGATGTTGAACGGGTTGCAGGCGACCTTGAGTTCGGTGTCCTTCAGGCGCGGGTCGAGGCCGCTCGTGTCGATGCGGTGGAGTGCGCGCAAGGCGCTGCCGCCGTACGGGAGTTCACGCCCGTCCGCGTCGAGCAGCCGCGCCCCGAGCGCCTGCAGCGCACCGGCGCCCCCGTCCGACGTACCGGAGTCGCCGCAGCCGACGAGGATCCGGCGCACACCGTCGTCGAGCGCGGCGCGGATCAGCTGCCCGACGCCGTACGTGGTGGTGGCACCCGGGTCGCGCAGCGTCGGCGGCACCAGCGAGAGACCCGCGACGGCGGCCATCTCGACCACGGCCGTGTCCGGGCCCGGGGCCTGTGTCGGAAGTGGCGTCTGACCCGCGACGTCCGGCACAGGCCCCAGCAACGCGTAGTGGGTGTCGACGGGGTGGCCGACCGGGCCGGTGGCCGTGGTGTGCACGAGCCGTCCGCCCGGGGACGCGGCGGCGAGCGCGGCGGCGGTGCCCTCGCCGCCGTCCACCAGCGGGATCAGATCGATGGCGGCCGCGGGCACGACGCGCCGTACCCCCGCGGCGATGGCCTCGGCGGCGGCGTGCGCGGAGAGGGACTCCTTGAAGCCGCTGGGGGCGATGGCGATACGGGTCAGCATGGGAACTCCAAGGGGCAGTAGGTGAGTTGGCGGTTCATACGGGTCCTCGGGTCACGGGGCGAGTACCGGGACGCCGAGCAGAGGCCAGACCGCCAGCGCGAACGCGAGGACCAACAGGGCGGTCAGGGGGGCCAGCGCGGCCGAGAGACGCAGGAGGTCGCGCGGGGTGTAGGTCGGGGTGCCGGGGATGTCGGCGAAGAGCGTGACCGGCTTCGCGGAGGCCGGGAGCGTGTGGCAGAAACCCGCGGCCGCCGTCGAGGCGAGCGCGGCCGCCACCGGGTTGACGCCCGCGCCCACCGCGGCGATCACGACCAGCGGCACCAGGACCGAGGAGCGGGCCGAGCGGGACTGCAGGACGAGGTGCGCGGCTGTGCTGACGACGATGACGAAGGCGAGGAACGCGACCGGCGAGAGACCCGCGGGCAACCCGTCGACCAGCCACTTCGCCGCGCCCGAGTCGGCGAGCGCGACACCCATCGCCATCGTGGCCGCCATGAAGAGCAGCAGCGACCACGGCACGGTCTTGAGAGCGTCCTTGAGGCGTACGGTGCCGAGGGCCGGCGAGGACGCGACCACCGCGCCGATCAACGCGACCACCGCGGGCGGCACTTGGTGCAGCGGCTCGCTGCACCACAGCAGCACCACCGTGCCGAGCAGCAGCGCGCAACGGGTCTCCTCCGTGGTCAGCGGACCCGTGACCGGGCGTTCGCTGTGCTCCTGGAGCTGCTCGGCCGTGATCCGCACCGGCGCCTCGCGGTCCTCGCGCCGTGTCATCGTCCACAGGACGGCCTCGGCGGCCAGATGCGAGGACGCGACCGCGAGCGGCAGGCCGAGGAGCAGCCACTGGGTGAAGCCGATCTGCTCGCCCGTCGCCTCGAACAGGACGTTCACCGTGATGAGATGCGCGCCGGCGCCGATCAGCGTCGCGACCGCCGACAGCAGGATCACGGTCGGGAAGAGCAGCGCCAGCATCACGACGAGCCGCCGCCGGTCGGCGAGCACCTTCGCGAGCGCCAGGAAGACGGGCAGCGCGAGGGCCGCGCGGCCGGAGGTGGCCGGGACGGCGAAGGCCGTGACGACCAGCGCCGCGGTCGTCAGATGCGTCAACTGCCGTACGCTGCGTGCCCCGCTGACCAGGAACGCCGCCGCCCGCCCCGCCAGGCCCGTGCGGGCCACGGCGGCCGCGAGGACGAACGCGCAGATCAGCAGCCAGACCGTCTCGTCGCCGAGCGTCCCGAACAGCGTCTCGCTGCTGATCACCCCGGTCGCCGTGAGCGCGAGGCCGGCGCCGAGCGCGATGTATGTGTCGTCGATCGGCGTGCCGATCCACGCACAGGTCGCCAGGGCGAACACCGCGAGGGTCAGCCGGGCCTCTCCGGTCAGGGACGGGAGGTTGCCCGGCACGAGCAGCAGCGCGCAGATGCTGAGCGCCACGATCAAGGTGGCTGTTTGCCGTACGTTCAGGGTCACGCAGTACAGCGTTGCGAGCGGCGGTGAGTGCTCAATGAGTCCTGGATGAAGGAAAGTTCACCGAAGAGGGCTCGCCCCGCAGGAGGTCAGGCCCCCGGCAGCCGGTACCCCATCCCGCGCACCGTCTCGACGTGCGCCGCCCCGAGCTTCTTGCGCAGGGCCCGTACGTACACGTCCACGATGTTGGACCCGGGGTCGAAGTCGTAACCCCAGACGTGGGAGAGGATCTGCTCGCGCGAGAGCACCTGGCCGGGGTGGCGCAGGAACAGTTCGAGCAGCACGAACTCGCGGGCGGTCAGATCGACCGTACGGCCGTCGGCGCGGGCCCTGCGGGTCCGCAGATCCAGTGTCAGCTCACCGCTCTTGAGTACGGTCACCTCGGGCGCGCGGGCCGCGGTGCGCAGGCGCAGCCGTATCCGCGCGAGCAGCTCCTCGAAGCGGAAGGGCTTCGTCATCCAGTCGTCCGCGCCGCCCTCCAGGCCCGCCACCGTGTCCCGCACCGAGTCGCGGGCGGTGAGCACGATGACGGGGACGGTGACGCGGGCCTCGCGCAGCTGGCGCAGGACCGTGAAACCGTCCTTGCCGGGCAGCCCGATGTCGAGGACCACCAGGTCGTAGCCGCCGGTGACCGCGTAGTCGTAGCCGGTCTCGCCGTCCGGCACGACCGTCGGCGTGAAGCCGTTGGCGCGCAGGCCCTTCTCCACGAAGGAGGCGATGCGTTCCTCGTCCTCGACGATGAGGATGCGGTTCATGGGGAACTTCCTTTTCCGTACGGGTCGTTCAGAGCGAGCGCGAGCACGAACGTGGCGCCGCCCCCGTCGGTCCTGCGCAGCAGCACCCGGCCGCGGTGGCCCTCGGCTATCGCCTTGACGATGGACAGACCGAGTCCGGCCCCGCTGCCCCGGGTCCGTGCCGTGCCGCGCCGGAACCGCTCGAAGATCAGCTCGGTGTCCCCGGGGTGGACTCCACGCCCCGAGTCGGCCACGTACAGCTCGACGCGCGGGCCCTTGGTGCGCGAGCCGATCCGGATCGTCTGCCCCGGGACGGTGTGCTGCACGGCGTTCTGCGCGAGCTGCACCATCGCCTGGGTGACCCGCTGCTCGTCCAGCTCGGCCTCGCAGTCGGCGACTTCGGCGAGCACCCAGTCGCGGTCGCCGAGGGTGCGTGCCTTCACGTAGACGTCGGCGGTGAGTTCGGCGAGCTGCACGGGTCCCGGCGTGATGAAGTCGGGCCGCTCGGCCTTGGCGAGCAGCAGCAGGTCCTCGACGATCCGGCTCATCCGGTCGAGCTCGTCGGTGACGATCCGCATCGTCTCCTCGCGCTCCGCGGGATCGTCCCCCATCACTTCCAGATGGCCGCGCACGATGGTGATGGGCGTGCGCAGTTCGTGGCCCGCGTCGTCCACGAACTGGCGCTGGGCCGCGAAGGCCCGTTCGAGCCGGTCCAGCATCCCGTTGAACGTCTCGGCGAGCGCGGCCACGTCGTCCTTGCCCTGCACGGGGATCCGCCGGGTCAGATCCTGCTCGGTGAGCTGCGCGGCCGCCGTGCGCACCAGGCGTACGGGCTTGAGGATGCGGCCCGCGACCACCCAGCCGATGCCGGTGGTCATCAGGAGCGCGACCCCGGATATCGCAAGCAGCACCCGGAAGACCATGTCGGCCTTCTCCTGCTCGGCGCCCGGGTGGAAGGCCACCACGAACGCCCCGTCGGTCACCGAGCCCTTGAGGCCGACCTCGACCTTGGCCCAGCGGATCTCGCCCGTGGGGCGGTGCAGGGTGCCGGAGGTCTCGGAGGAGTCGAAGATCTGCCGGCGCGCGGCGGGGTCCTCGTGCAGCGGCAGCGTCACGTCGATCGTGCGCGGCTGCCACCGTTTGGCCGGGCCCTGACCGCCGTCACGGGCGATCAGGCCGATCAACTCCTCGTCCGGGTCGGCGTACTGGCGCTCCAGGAACACTTCGAGGAGCCGGGTGGTGTCGGTGAAGCGCTTCCCGGTGTTCGGGTCGATGCCCTGGGACACGAAGTTCGAGAACTCGTTCGCCTCCTGGCTGAGCAGCTTCGCCACCCGCTGGTCCACGTCCCGCAGCAGGATCGAGCGGGTCGTGGCCGCGACGGAGGCCAGCGCCACCGCCATCACCAGGAGCAGCCACAACAGGATGCGGACCCGGGCGGAGACCCGGCGGGGTGCGGGCTCCGTCGCGGCGTCAGCCGTCGTCGCCTTCGCGGGCATCGTCCCCCGTACCCCGGTCGTCATCGTCATCGTCGTCGTCCACCGGCGGGCGGGAGACGGCTTCGTCGCTCGGTTCACCGCTCGGTGTGCCGTCCGTCGCGGACGGGCTCGGGCCCGTGGTCGGAGTCGTCTCCGGGGTGGGCGAACCGCTGTGGTCGAGCTCGACCTTGGGCGGGACCTTGGGCGTCTCGGAACTGTCGGTCAGTGCGTAGGAGGTCGCCGCGATCCCCAGAGGGATCGCCACGACGGCGGCCAGGGTCGCGATGCGCTGGGAGAAAGCCATGCCCTCAGCGTGCGCGCGCGACCCCGCGCGCCGGATGAGCCGCAGATGAAGAAGTCCTCATCCGCGGCCGGGCAGTTGCCGCCCGACGGGCCGGCGGCCGCGTGGACGTCAGTTGTCGAGGCCGATGGCGAACGCGGCCTCCAGGTCGTGCTGCGAGTACGTACGGAACGCCACGTGCGTGTCGGTCGCCTCGACGCCCGGGATCTTGCTGATCCGGCCGGGGATGACATCCGCGAGGTTCTCGTGCTGGGCCACCCGCACCATCGCGATGAGGTCGTACGTCCCCGTCACCGAGAAGACCTCGGAGACGCTGTCGAGGGCGGCGATGGACTCGGCGATCTCCGGGATCCGGTCCACGCTGGTCTTGATGAGCACGATCGCGGTGATCACGGCTGGCTGTCTCCCTCGGTGGCCGGCGCCCTGTGCCCGGCGGGCCCCTTCACCTTAGTCGTACGCGATCCCGGGCGGTCCTCGCGTGCGTAGCGGCCCCACGCGTACAGGAAGCCCAGCGCGAACCCGGCGAGATGCGCCAGATACGCGACCCCGGGACCGCTCTCCTCGCGCCGCGAGGCGAGCCACTGCAGTGCCACCCAGAACGGCAGTACGACCCAGGCCGGGAAGCGCAGGGGCAGGAAGAACAGGAACGGCAGCAGGCTGGTGACCCGCGCCTTCGGGAACAGCTTCAGGAACGCGCCGAGCACCGCGGAGATCGCCCCGGAGGCCCCCACGAGGGTCTGCTCGGAGCCCGCGTTCGCCAGCGCGTACACGAACAGCGCCAGGGCGCCGCAGCCCACGTAGAACACGGCGAACTGCAGATGCCCGAGCCGCTCCTCGACCATGCCCCCGAACACGTACAGGAAGAGCATGTTGCCGAGCAGATGAAGCCAGCTGCCGTGCACGAACAGGGCCGTCACGGGGGTGATCGCCGCGCGCGGCGCGCCGCTGAGCAGTTCGGCCGGGATCACGCCCCAGCGCGCGAAGAACGCGCGCTGCGCGGCGAGCAGCGTGTCACCGGTCCCGTACGCGGGGTTGAGGCCCGAGGCGGGCGAGAGGACGAAGACCGCGCAGCACAGGACGATGAGGCCGTACGTGACCACGGGGCCGTGGCCCGCGAGGACCCGGGTGGCCGAGGTGCGCATGGTCCGGGCGATCTCCCCGCTCCTGTTGATCATGTGCAGATACTGACGGAACCGGACCAATCCGCATAGACCGCCTCGCCGCTCCGGGGGCGTCCGCGCGGCCGCCTGGCAGGCCGTAGGGTTGTAGAGCCTGTTTCCTGACCCCCGCCTGCGCCCCGACGCCCGGCACGCACTCTCGGCGCACGGCGCCCCAGGACCGGTGGCTCCGCCACAGGACCTGGAACGCCGCACGCCGAGAGCACGCACCGAACGCCGCTGCGCCGTCCTCCGGACGAACGACGGGGGTCAGGAAACAGGCTCTACGGCCGAGTAATGCCACCTGAAAGGCGCCCTGCCACCATGACGGTTCCCCTGCCGACCGCCGAGACCCGCTGGCGCTGCACGCTCTGCGGCAATCTGACCCGTTTCGACGTGACGCGTTCCTCGAAGGTAGTGGAATACGTGCATCTCGACCTGGCCGGTGAGCCGAAGGTGGAGGAGCGTGAGGTGGTCAGTGAGACCATCGAGTCGGTGCGCTGCCGCTGGTGCAACGCGCAGGACCAGGTCGAGCTGGTCGACAGGCCGGGCGCGGGCTCCTGAGGAGTACCGCACCCTCGGACTTTGGGGTGACGGATGGTGGAGAACCAGGGCGGGGAGCCGGACGACGGCGCCGCTGAGGTGCTCGACCGCCCGCTGCCCGAAGGGGTGCGGCGCCGCGTCGTCGCGCTCACCTCGGAGGGCTTCGGCTCCCTGACGATGGCCGAACTGCCCGCGCAGCTGCGCCAGTACGCGCGGTTCACACCGTCGCGGCGGCTGAAGTTCGCGGGCAACGCGATGGCTTCCGCCCTGGAGTCCGACGCGCTGTTCCGTCAGCGCATCGGCGAGCGGTTCAAGGAGGCGCAGCCCGAGCTGGCCGGCGCCCTCGAATCCGGCTCGCCGCCGCCCGCCGCCGACCCGCTCGACGTGGCGGCCGCCGCGTATGTGCTGCGTCCCGCGGGCTGGGTCAAGCTGGTCACCGCCGCCGGCGAGGAGGCGCAGCGCGCCGAGTCCGAGCGGGCCGGCGAGGAGACCAAGGCCGAACTGGAGCGCCTCAAGGCCGAACTGGCCGCCGCGCAGGAGCACACGAAGGCCGAGAACGAGCGGCTGCGCTGCGAGGTCGACACGGCCCGCAAGGAGGCCGAGTCGCTGCAGCGCAAGCTGCGCAGCGCGCTCAGTGATGTGAAGCGGGGCGAGGCCGCGCTGCGCAAGGCGCAAGGCGAGCACGAGGCGCAGCGCGCCGAGTCCCATGCCGCGCAGTCCGCCGCCGAGAGCGAGTCGCGGCGGCTCAAGTCCCGGCTCTCCGAGGCCGAGGCGGCTCTGGAGGCGAGCCGCAAGGCCGTGCGCGAGGGCCGTTCCATCGAGGACATGCGGGTGCGGCTGCTGCTCGACACCGTCCTTGAGTCCGCGCAGGGCCTGCGCCGCGAACTCGCGCTGCCGCCCGTCGACCTGCGGCCCGCCGAGACGGTGGACGCGGTCGAGCCCGGCCGGATGTCACCCAAGGACATCGCGGCCCGCGCCCTGTCCGAGGCCGACCCGGCGATCCTCGATCAGCTGCTCGCGCTGCCCCAGGCGCATCTCGTGGTCGACGGCTACAACGTGACGAAGACCGGCTATCCGACCATGCCCCTGGAGAAGCAGCGGCTGCGGCTGCTCGGCGGTCTGTCCGCGCTCGCCGCCCAGACCGGCGCCGAGGTCACCTGTGTCTTCGACGGGGCGGAGCTGGCCGCGCCCGTGCTGCTCGCGCCGCCGCGCGGGGTGCGGGTGCTGTTCTCCAAGGCCGGCGTGACGGCGGATGAATTGATCCGCCAGCTCGTGCGCGCCGAGCCGCCCGGCCGGCCCGTGACGGTCGTCTCGACGGACCGCGAGGTCGCGGACGGCGTGGCGAAGGCCGGGGCGCGGCCCGTTCCTTCCGTGATGCTCCTCAAGCGGCTGTCGCGCTGAGTAGTGCCCTTCCGCATGGAACGCCGGACTATCGGTGCTCTCGTCAACTCCTGTGACGTATGCCCGATTTGGCGTGACCTTCACACGACGTAGCGTCAATCCCTCATCACTGCACGTGGGTTCTCGGTAAAGAAAACCCTCGGCGGCAGATTTTTTGCTCATCCGGATTTGAACTGATCACAGGAAGGTCACTAAGGTCACGCTCGAACCTTCGCACGGTTGATCACCCATAAGGGGTGGCGGCGGGTTCACCGCCCACCGGCTCGTACGGTAGGCGGCTTGAGGAGAAGGAGCCCGCCTTCGTGGCGTCCCACCGTCGACCCAAGCAGCCGAGCCGCACCCGTGTGACCGTGCTCACCGCGACCGCAGCCGCCGCCGTGGCGCTCACCTCCCAGGCCGCGCAGGCCGACGAGAAGCCCACGAAGAAGGAAGTCAAGGCGAAGGTCGACAAGTTGTACGAGGAGGCCGAGAAGGCCACCGAGAAGTACAACGGCGCCAAGGAGCAGCAGGGCAAGCTCCAGGACGACATCGACGAGATCCAGGACCAGGTCGCCCGCGGCCAGGACGAGCTCAACGACCTGCGCGCGAGCCTCGGTTCGATGGCCAGCGCCCAGTACCGCAGCGGTGGCATCGACCCCACCGTCCAGCTGTTCCTGTCGTCGGACCCCGACACGTACCTGGACAAGGCCTCCACGCTCGACCAGCTGACCTCCAAGCAGGCCGACGCGCTGGACCAGATCCAGGACAAGCAGCGCAGCCTGGCGCAGAAGCGCAAGGAAGCCACGCAGAAGCTGAAGGACCTCGACGAGACGCGCGAGGAACTCGGCAAGAAGAAGAAGGAAGTCCAGGGCAAGCTCGGCGAGGCGCAGAAGCTCCTCAACACCCTGACCGAGAAGGAGCGCGCCGCGCTCGCCGCCGAGGACGCGCGCGCCAGCCGCGCCTCCGGCGACCGCGTCGACCTGGGCAGCGCGCCCAAGGGCTCGAACGTCGCGATGGCCGCCTTCCAGGCCGCCCAGGGCAAGATCGGCACGCCGTACGTCTACGGCGCCTCCGGCCCCGGCTCCTTCGACTGCTCGGGCCTCACCTCGTGGGCCTACGCCCAGGCCGGTGCCTCCATACCCCGGACCTCGCAGGCGCAGGCGAACTACGGCACCCGGATCTCGAAGGCCGACCTCAAGGTCGGCGACCTTGTCATCTTCTACGGCGACCTGCACCACGTCGGCTTCTACGCGGGCAACGGCCAGATCCTGCACGCCCCGAAGCCGGGTGCGGTCGTCCGCTACGAGTCGATCAACAACATGCCGTTCATGTTCGGCGTCCGGATCTGACGCTCCCGGTCCGGTCCTTCGGATCCGCGGGCTCCGCAGCGGAGTCCGTCATGCCCCGAGGGCGCTGACGTGCCCTCCGAACGGGCGAATTCCCGCATAGTGTGCTGACCCCACGCCCCGCCGACGACCTGCGTCGATGGCGGGGCGTCGTGTTGCGCGCGGCGCCGCGGCGGCCGTCGTCGGTGATAGCTTCCGCGTCGTTCGTCCCGGGCCCTGTCGTACGGAGCCGGGGCGGACCTACCGCCGGACGGGCGGGACGTGATGCCTGTGGAGGTCCCGCAGGCCCGGAACCGCGGTTCCGGCAGGGGCCGTTGAAGCGGGAACCCGCCGGGAGCCGTCCGCGCCGCGGACGGCCGACCGGAGGCCCGGACACCTCGCCCGGCGCCGGACGTCCGCACTGCCGCTGATCTCCGGCAGCCCGGCCCGCGACGCGGGGCGGGCGGCAGCGGCAGCAGGAAGGAGAGCCGTACCCCGTGGCGTCGCATCGCCGTTCCGCTCCGTCCGACCGCTTCGGCGGGCTCGGCCGGGGCGCTCGCGTCACCGTCCTCTCCGCGGCCGCGGCCACCGCCGCCGCGGCCCTCACCGCCGCACCGGCCGGCGCCGACCCGGCGGAGCCCGCGGGCACCCGGGCCAAGGTCGACAAGCTCTACGCGCAGGCGGAGCGGGCCACGGAGGCGTACAACAAGGCGGACGAGAAGGCCGGGAAGCTGCGTAAGCAGGTCGACCGCGCCAAGGACCGTCTCGCGAGCGGGCAGGAGCGCATCAACACCATGCGGGGGAAGCTCGGTACGCTCGCCGGGGCCCAGTACCGCTCCGGGGGCATCGACCCGACGCTCGGCCTGATGCTCTCCGAGAGCCCGGCCGGCTATCTGGAGAAGGCGGCCACGCTCGACCGGATCAGCTCACGGCAGGCCGGTGAACTGGCCGGCCTCCAGGAGGCCCAGCGCGCCCTCGCGCAGGAGCGGGACGAGGCGCGGCGCAAGCTGACGCAGCTGGAAGAGGCCCGTACGACCGTGGCGAAGCAGAAGCGGATCGTCACGAAGAAGCTGGCCGAGGCGCGCCGGCTGCTCAACTCCCTTCCGGGCGCCGAGCGGGCCGCCTACGACCGCGCGTCGCGCTCGGGCCGGGACGGCCTGCCTCCGCTCACCGGCGCACCCGCGTCAAGCCGTGCCGCCGCCGCGATCGCCGCGGCCCGGCAGGCGGTCGGACGGCCGTACGTGTGGGGCGCCAACGGACCGAACGGCTTCGACTGCTCCGGTCTGACCCAGTGGGCGTACTCGCAGGCGGGCGTCGGTCTGCCGCGGACCTCGCAGGCGCAGCGGTACGCGGGGCGCCAGGTCTCGCTCGCGGAGGCCCAGCCCGGCGACCTGGTGGCGTACCGCGACGACGCCAGCCACATCGGGATGTACATGGGCAACGGCCAGGTGGTGCACGCGCCGTACCCCGGCGCCCCGGTCCGGTACGACCCGGTCGGGATGATGCCGGTCTCCTCGGTCACGCGGGTCTGACCGTGTCCCGGGCGCCCTTCGCGAGGCGCGATCGTGCGGTCGGGCTCCGGTGATCCGGGCCGTACGATCGTGAACGTGGCTGGTCGAGGGCGTACGAGGGCGTGGGGTGCGGGGGTCGTCGTGACCGCCGTGCTGGCCGGGTGCGGCGGACCGCCCGGTGCGCCCGCCGACAGCCGCGACGTGAAGGCGCTGCTCGACCGGCGGGCCGAGGCGGTGCTGGCCCGGGACGCCGCCGCGTTCCGGGCCACCGAGGCCGACGGGGACGCCGGCGAACTCGACGCCCTGGCCGACGTACCGCTCAGCTCCTGGACGTACGAGCTGACCCGCCTCGTACCCGCGGGCGACGAGGCCACCGCGACCGCGCGGCTGCGCTACCGGATCTCCGGCTACGACGGCGCCCCGGTCACCGCGGACCGCACCCTGAAGCTCCGTCGCGAGGACGGCGCCTGGCGGGTCGCCTCCGACCGGCCCAAGGACAAGACCGCGCAGCAGCTCTGGGAGCAGGGCGAGGTCGAGGCCGTACGGGGCGAGCGCAGCCTCGTACTCGGGGTCGGGCGCGACCCGGCCAAGCTGCGCTCGTACGCCGAACTCGCCGACCGTGCCGTGCCCGCCGTCCAGGAGGTCTGGGGCAAGGGCTGGTCGGGGCGCGTGGTGATCCTCGTACCGGAGTCGCTCGACGCCATGGGAGGGCTGCTCGGCGCGCCGGCCTCCGGCTACCAGGGCATCGCGGCCGTGACCACCGGCGAGGCGGGCGGCACCGGACGGACGCCCGCGGACCGGATCATCCTCAACCCCGAGGCGTTCGACGAACTCGGCGACTTCGGCAAGCAGGTCGTCCTCACCCACGAGACCACCCATGTCGCCACGCGTTCCGCCACCACCGCGGCCACCCCGCTGTGGCTCTCGGAGGGCCTCGCGGACTGGCTCGGCTACCGCGGTTCCGGACGGACGGCCCAGCAGGCGGCGCCCGAACTGGACCGTGCCCTCGACCGCTCCGAGCCGCCCGTGAAGCTGCCCGCCGACGACGCGTTCGCGTTCTCGAGCGACGCCTCGCGTCTGGCCCAGGCGTACGAGAGCGGCTGGCTGGCCTGCAAGATGGTCGCCGAGCGCTGGGGCGACCGGAAACTCCTGGCGTTCTACCGGGCGGTCGGCGAGCACGACGGGCGCGAGGGCGCGGTCGAGGACGCGCTCGGCGACGTGCTCCGCACGGATCTCGATGCGTTCACGCGGGAGTGGATCGCGTACGTACGGGCCGAGCTGACCTAGCGGTCAGCGGTCAGCGGTCAGCGGTCAACGGTCTGCGGCCTCGGGGCCGGCCGGTCAGGTGGACTCCAGCTCCGCGATGGCCTCGGCGAGCCACTTCTTCTCCGCCGTGCCCGTCGCCCGGGCGATCCGCAGCATGCCCCGGCGGAAGGGGTCCGGCTCGTCCTCCGCCCTGACCGGCTCCCCGCCCTCGTAGAAGAAACTCGCCGGGGCCAGCAGGAACTCCTGCCGCCGGCGCAGGACCGCGATCTGGTCCGCGCGGTCCGGGAGCCGGCCGAGGAAGGCGAGCAGGGTGAAGAAGCGCTGGCCGTCCGTGATGTCCGTGTCCTTCGGCGCGCGCAGCCGCTCGTGCAGCGCCGCCCGGCCCGCGGGGGTGAGCGCGAGGATGCGACGCGGTACCGCGCCTGCGCCCGGCTCGGTGCGCTGATCGAGCTTGCCGGCCTTCACCAGACGGCTGAGCGCGGGGTAGAGCGCGCCGTCGCTGACCGGGCGGACATGGCCGCTCAGGCCCTGGATGCGGGCCTTCAACTCATAGCCGTGCAGGGGCTGTTCGTCGAGGAAGCCCAGGATCGTCAGCTCAAGCACCGTGCGCTCCCCGCTGGTTGTCGGTCGTCGTGACCGTATGATATCTCTCATCGAGGTGCCTCGATTCGAGGTATGCGAGACGGGGCGTGATGGGGCAGGGGGCGCGATGGGGCAGGGGAGCGGTCAGGAGCACAGGAGGCCGAGCGGCCGGAAGCACAGGAAGCGGCTGATCACCCTCGCGTATCCGGTCTACTGCGAACTGCTCGCCTCCGTCGCCGCCGGGATCGTCACGATGATCTGGGTCGCGCGGCTCGGCGGCGCGGCCGTCGCCGCCGTGGCCGTGGCGACCAACGTGGAGAACCTGCTGCTCGGCCTCGCCCTGATCGGCGCATCCGGCACCACGGTCCTGGTGGCGCACGCCCGTGGCGCGCAGGACACGGCCGCGCGGCGGCGGGCGGTCGCGGGCGGCTGGGCGGTGTGCGCGGTGATCGCCCCGGCGGTCGCGCTCTGCGGGTTCCTGCTGCGCGAGCCGATCGCCGCGCTGGTGCTCGGCGGCGCGCCCGGACCCCAAGTCGCGCTCGCGGCAACGTACTTCGCGATCTCGCTGCCCGGCTCCGCCCTGCTCTTCGCGCAGCTCCAGCTCGACGCCGTGCTCAAGGGCGGCGGCGACACCCGCACCCCGATGCGGCTCGCGCTCCTGGCGAACGGGCTGATCCTCGTCCTCGACCCGCTGCTCATCCACGCGTACGGGATCCGCGGCGCCGCCCTCGCCACGGTGCTCGGCCGCGCGGTGGCCCTCGGCTTCGGCCTGCGGGTCCTGCGCCGGCACCGGGCCGGCGGCCCGCGCCCCGCCGTGCTCCGCGCCGCCCTGCGCACGCTGCGGACCGGTCTGCCGATGGGTGCGGACTTCCTGCTGCGGATGGCGGCGACGCTCGCCCTGGTCGGAGTCGTCGGGCGGTTCGGGGTGGCCTCCGTCGCCGCGTACGGGATCGCCACGAAGGCGATGTACGTCGCCACGATGGCGTTCTATGCCGTACGGCAGGCCGCCGCGATCCACACCGCCCACCTGCTCGGTACGGGCCGGGGCGAGCGGGGCGCCGTCGGGCGGCAGACGGTCCTCGTCGCCGGGTCCCTCGGTGCGCTCTTCGCCGCGCTGCTGTGCGCGGGGGCGCCCGGCGTGCTCGCCGTGTTCGGGGCGGAGGCCGAGGCGGCCCGGCAGGGGGCGCTGTTCCTGCGCTGCCTCGGCCCGTATCTCGTCCTGCTCGCCTGCTTCATCGCGCTCGGCGGCGTCCTCGAAGGCGCCGGTCACAGCGCCCGGCTGCTGCGGATCACCGCACTGGGCGCGCTGGTCCAACTCCCGCTCGCGTACGCCCTGTCGGGCCTCGGCCTGGCGGGCGTGGCGCTGGCGATGGGCCTGGCGGCCGCCGTGCAGTGCGCCGCGCTGGCGCTGCTCGTGCGGCGGGTGGGTCAGACGCCCGCGCCGGTCCTCGCGCGCGCCGCCTGAGCCGGCAGCGCGGCGGTCCGCGCGCGGGGTTCGGTGACCGTCTGCCGCCACAGGCGGCGGGCCGCCGACAGTGTGGCCGCCGCAAGCAGGCCGTTGCGTACGGCGAGCAGGGTGATGCCCCAGGGATCGCTGGCCGCGATGTGCGAGAACCAGACGGGGAACTCCATGAACGTCACGGCCGTCGCCGCGAGGGCGAGCAGGGCGGGCCGCCGCATCCGGCTCGTACGGAACACCAGGCAGACCGCGGCCAGACCGACCAGCCACAGCAGATACTGCGGGCTGATCACCCGGCTCGTGGCCGTGAACAGGAGCACCGCGGTGAACGCCGCGTCCGCGGGCGTCGACGGGGCACAGACCCGCGCGCGCAGCCGCCACACCACGAGCCAGCCGAGCGCGAGCACCGACAGGGCCTGGGCGAGGGTGCTGACCAGCGGGACGTACGGGCCGAGGAACTCCACCGAGCCGTAGTTGAGCTGCATCCGGCCCGGCCAGCCGAAGTGGCGGGCGACATGGAAGGGCAGCGCGCCGAGCGACTCGACCTCCGTGCCGCGCTCGCGCTGGAACGTCAGGAAGGCCAGCGCCCCGGGCATCGTCACCGTGAACGCCACGGTCAGCGCGAGCGCCGTCGCGAGCGCCGTGGTCCAGGCGCGGCGCGTGGCGCGGCCGCGGGGCGTGCCGACGAGCAGCAGCGCGGGCCACACCTTCAGGAGCGCGCCGAACGCCACCAGCGCTCCCTGGACGCGGGCGTGCCGGGCGCCCGCGAGCAGGGCGGTGACGGCGACCGCGGTCACGAACAGGTCGTAGCGGGCGTACGCGGTCGGTCCGAGGAGCGGCACCCCGGCCACCCACACCCAGGCCCCCGCCGCCGACTTGCCCGGCCGCCCGGCCGCGTACCGCAGCAGCCCGAGCACGACGGCGTCCGTGAGGAACGCGAGCACGAAGAACGCCGAGGTGTACGCGAGGAACGGCAGCAGTGCGGGGGAGAGGACGGCGAGCGCGGCGGCCGGCGGGTACTGCCATGTGACGTCGTCCAGCGGGAACGTCCCCGTACGCAGAATCTCGAACCAGCTCTGGTAGATCACCTCGACATCGCCCGTGACATCCGGGCCCGGCGCCGTGAACACCTTGAACACCCACAGCAGGAGCAGCGCACGCGTGGGGAGCCAGACGGCCAGGAGGCGGAGCGTCAGGGGGAGTTGAGCGAAGGGAAGGGGTCGCTTTACGGACGTCATGTGTGGCCTTGCCCGGATATGTACAGAGTATGAGCCGTCATGATGCCGCTGCGCATCGGGCCATGGGGTGAGGCGCGACCGTACGCACCGCCGGCTCCTGCGGTCGGCTACTGTCGGCGTCGATGCACAAGACCCTGATCGTCACGAACGACTTCCCGCCCCGCCCCGGCGGCATCCAGGCCTTCCTGCACAACATGGCGCTGCGGCTCGACCCCGAGCAGCTCGTCGTCTACGCCTCCACCTGGAAGCGCGGCCGAGAGGGCGCCGAGGCCACCGCCGCCTTCGACGCGGAGCAGCCCTTCAAGGTCGTCCGCGACCGCACGACGATGCTGCTGCCGACGCCCCGCGTCACCCGCTGCGCCGTCTCGCTGCTCAGGGAACACGGCTGTACGTCGGTGTGGTTCGGCGCCGCCGCGCCCCTCGGCCTGATGGGCGGGGCGCTGCGCAAGGCGGGTGCCACACGCCTGGTGGCCACGACACACGGGCACGAGGCGGGCTGGGCCCAGCTGCCCGCCTCCCGTCAACTGCTGCGCAGGATCGGCGAGTCCACGGACACGATCACGTACCTCGGCGAGTACACCCGCTCCCGTATCGCCGCCGCGCTCACCCCCGAGGCGGCCGCGCGGATGGTCCAACTGCCGCCCGGCGTCGACGAGAAGACCTTCCACCCCGGCTCCGGCGGCGCCGAGGTGCGGGCCCGGCTGGGGCTCAGCGAGCGTCCGGTGGTCGTCTGCGTGTCCCGGCTCGTGCCGCGCAAGGGGCAGGACACCCTGATCGAGGCGATGCCGCTGATCCTGGCGAAGGTGCCGGACGCGGTGCTCCTGATCGTGGGCGGCGGCCCGTACGAGAAGGAGCTGCGCAAGCTCGCGGCCGAGACGGGCGTCGCCGGGTCGGTGCGCTTCACGGGCGCCGTGCCCTGGGGCGAACTGCCCGCGCACTACGGGGCGGGCGATGTCTTCGCGATGCCGTGCCGCACGCGGCGCGGCGGCCTGGACGTCGAGGGCCTCGGCATCGTCTACCTGGAGGCCTCCGCGACCGGGCTGCCGGTCGTCGCAGGCGACTCCGGCGGCGCGCCCGACGCGGTGCTCGACGGCGAGACCGGCTGGGTGGTCCGCGGCGGCTCCCCCGAGGAGTCCGCGGACCGCGTCACGACCCTTCTGCTCGACCCCGAACTGCGGGCCCGGATGGGCGAGCGCGGTCGCGAGTGGGTCGAGGAGAAGTGGCGCTGGGACCTGCTGGCGGAGAAGCTGAAGCAGCTGCTCTGAGGCGTACGCAAAGGGGGCCCGCTCATCGAGCGGGCCCCCTTTGCGTACGCCTTGCGGGGCTCAGCCCCGGTAGATCGCCTCGATCTCGTCGGCGAAGTCCTTCGCCACCACGTTGCGCTTCAGCTTCAGGGACGGCGTCAGATGGCCCGACTCCTCCGTGAACTGCGCGCCGAGGATCCGGACCTTGCGGACCGACTCGGCCTTCGAGACCGCCGCGTTCCCGTCGTCCACCGCGCTCTGGATCGCCGCGAGCAGATCCGCGTCCTCGCGCAGATCGGCCACCGCCGCCGAGGGCTTGCCGTGCTCCGAGGCCCAGCGGCCCAGGAACTCCTCGTCGAGGGTGACGAGGGCGCCCACGAACGGGCGGCCGTCGCCGACCACCATGCACTCGGCGACCAGGGCGTGCGCCCGGATCCGGTCCTCGATCACCGCGGGCGCGACGTTCTTGCCGCCGGCCGTCACGATGATCTCCTTCTTGCGGCCGGTGATCGCGAGGTAGCCGTCCTCGTCGAGCGTGCCGATGTCCCCGGTGTGGAACCAGCCGTCCTCGAGGGCCTCGGCGGTCGCGCCCTCGTTGTTCCAGTAGCCCGCGAACAAGTGCTCGCCGTGCAGCAGGACTTCGCCGTCGTCCGCGATCCGGATCACCGAACCGGGCAGCGGCTGGCCGACCGTGCCGATCTTCTGGCGGTCCCACGGGTTGAAGGCCGTGGCCGCGCAGGACTCGGTGAGACCGTAGCCCTCGAGGACCGTGAAGCCGATGCCCCGGAAGAAGTGACCGAGCCGCTCACCGAGCGGGGCGCCGCCGGAGATCGCGTACTCGCCGCGGCCGCCGAGCACCGCGCGCAGCTTGCTGTAGACGAGCTTGTCGAACAGCTTGTGCTTCAGCTTGAGGCCGAGCGACGGGCCCGACGGGGCGTCCAGTGCACGGCTGTACGCGATGGCCGTGTCCGCGGCCTTGTCGAAGATCTTGCCCTTGCCGTCGGCCTGCGCCTTGGCACGCGCCGAGTTGTAGACCTTCTCGAAGACGCGCGGCACGCCGAGGATCAGCGTCGGCCGGAAGGAGGCCAGCTCGTCCGTGAGGTTCTTGATGTCCGGCACATGGCCGAGCTTGATCGGCGCCATCATCGGCGCGACCTGCACCAGGCGCCCGAAGACATGCGCGAGCGGCAGGAACAGGAGCACCGAGCAGTCGCCGGTACGGAACAGGGGGCGAAGGCGCTCCACCACGTTGCCGCACTCCGCGAAGAAGCTGCGGTGGGTGAGCACACAGCCCTTGGGGCGGCCGGTGGTGCCCGAGGTGTAGACGATCGTCGCCGGGTCGTCGGCCTTCGCGACGGCCGAGCGCTCGTCGACGGTCTCGTCGCTCACCGACGTGCCGGAGGCGCGCAGCGCGTCCAGGCCGTCGCCCTCGATCTGCCACATCTCGCGCAGGGCCGGGAGGCGGTCCCGTACGGAGGCGACCGCGGCCGCGTGGGCGTCGAGCTCCACGAAGCAGGCGACCGCGCCCGAGTCGCCGAGGATCCACTGGATCTGCTCGGGTGAGCTGGTCTCGTACACCGGGACCGTGACCGCGCCCGCGCTCCAGATCGCGAAGTCGAGCAGCGTCCACTCGTAGCGGGTACGGGACATCAGACCGACCCGGTCGCCCGGGTTCACCCCGGCGGCGATCAGGCCCTTGGCGGCGGCGCGCACCTCGGCGAGGAAGTCTCTGGCGGTGACATCGGTCCAGGTGCCGTTCACCTTGCGGCCGATCACGGCCACGTCGGGATGCTGTGCGGCGTTGCGATGGACGATGTCGGTCAGATTGCCGTCCGCAGGGACCTCGTAAAGGGCCGGAAGGCTGAACTCGCGCAAGACTGCTGCTCCTCATAGGGCGCCGGCGCCACGACGGTGTGTGCTGCGACGGTGCGGTCCAAGATCGGGCAGGTGCTCTCCGCATTGGGGGTACGTGGAGCACAACTGGACTGCCCGGACGTTACCCACCGGTACGGGCTCTCCGATAGGGGGTCCGGGCCAGATGTACGCTGCGTCACACGACAAGGCTGTGCAGTTCGCACAGTAGTCGACCCCTCCGGCGACTCGGAAGTAACCGCAGGTCCGGTGGGGGTTCGGGAGAGAAGCGGGGCGCTCTACCCCTGCGCGGACCGGAGTTCTAGGGTGATCGGCATGCGTGTGCATGTGGTCAGCGACGTTCACGGCAACACCGAGGCCCTCGCCCGCGCCGGAAACGGCGCGGACGCCCTGGTCTGCCTCGGTGACCTGGTGTTGTTCCTCGATTACGCCGACCACTCGCGCGGCATCTTCCCCGACCTCTTCGGCCGCGAGAACGCCTCGCGCATCGTCGAGCTGCGCACCGCCCGCCGCTACGAGGAGGCCCGCGCCTTCGGCGCCTCGCTCTGGCAGGGGATCGACCGGGGCGCGGCCATCGAGAGCGCCGTACGCAGGCAGTACGCCGAGATGTTCGCGGCCTTCCCGACCCCGACGTACGCCACGTACGGCAATGTCGACATCCCGGGCCTGTGGAAGGAGTACGCGGGCCCGGGCACGACCGTCCTCGACGGCGAACGCGTCGAGATCGGCGGCCTCGTCTTCGGCTTCGTCGGCGGCGGCCTCAAGTCGCCCATGCGCACGCCGTACGAGATCAGCGACGAGGAGTACGCGGCGAAGATCGAGGCGGTCGGCGAGGTGGACGTGCTGTGCACGCACATCCCGCCGGAGGTGCCCGAGCTCGTCTACGACACCGTGGCGCGGCGCTTCGAGCGCGGCAGCGTCGCGCTCCTCGACGCGATCCGGCGCACCAAGCCGCGGTACGCGCTCTTCGGACACGTCCACCAGCCGCTGGTGCGGCGGATGCGGATCGGGGTCACGGAGTGCGTGAATGTGGGCCACTTCGCCGGGTCGGGGCGGCCGTGGGCGCTGGAGTGGTGAGGCGCGCGCGGGCTCGTGTCCCACGGGTCGAGGCGGCTGCCACCGCGCCGCACGCGGCGCGGTAGCCTTCACGGCGGCGGACCCGGTGCAATTCCGGCGCCGCCACCACCCACCCCTTGCATGCGTCCTGTACCGGAGGAGCCACGGCGATGGCGGAACACACCAGCTCGAGCATCACGATCGAGGCGTCGCCCGCCGAGGTCATGGCCGTGATCGCCGACTTCGCCCGCTACCCCGACTGGACCGGCGAGGTGAAGCAGGCGGAGGTCCTCGCGACGGACGCCGCCGGGCGCGCCGAGCAGGTCCGCCTGGTCATGGACGCCGGCGCCATCAAGGACGACCAGGTCCTCGGCTACACCTGGACCGGCGATGACGAGGTCAGCTGGACGCTGGTCAAGTCCCAGATGCTGCGCGCCCTGGACGGCTCGTACGCGCTGGCGCCGTCCGGCAAGGGCACGGTCGTCACGTACAAGCTCACGGTCGACGTGAAGATCCCGATGCTCGGCATGATCAAGCGCAAGGCGGAGAAGGTCATCATCGACCGGGCGCTGGCCGGGCTGAAGAAGCGGGTGGAGTCCGGGCTCAAGTAGCCCCTGCCGCCGCCGCGGCCGGAGCCTGGGAGCCCTCCGCGCCGCCGCGGCCGTCTCACGTACCGTTGCCGCATGCGCACCCTCCTCCTCACCGGCCCCGGCGGCGCGGGCCGCACCACCCTGGCCGCCGCCACTGCGGCATCGGCGGCCGCGGAGGGGCACAGGGTCGCCCTGCTCACGGCCGACCACGCCACGCAGACTCCGGGCGTCACGGTCATCACGCTGAGCCCCGCCACCCACTTCCGCGCCGAACTCCTCGCCCTCCAGGAGCGGGCCGCCACGGCCCTGGACCTCCTCGGCGCCCAGCGCCTCGACGAGGACGAGCTCACGCCGCTCCCCGGGGCCGCCGAGCTCGCCCTGCTCACGGCGGTGCGGGACGCGCACCGGAGCGAGGCGTACGACCTCGTCGTGGTCGATCTGCCGCCCACCCGCCAGGCCCTGGCCACCCTCGCCCTGCCCGCCCAGCTGCGCCGCTACGTCCGCCGGCTGCTGCCGCCGGAGCGGCAGGCCGCCCGGGCCCTGCGCCCCGTCCTGGCGCAACTCGCGGGCGTGCCGATGCCCGCGCAGTGGCTGTACGAGGCGGCCGCCCAGTGGGACGCGCATCTCGCCGGGGTGCAGGCCGTGATCGAGAGCGCGGACACGGCCGTACGGTTCGTCGCCGAGCCCGGACCGGCCGGCACCGAGGCCCTGCGCGAGGCGCTGATGGGGCTCGCCCTGCACGAGCTCGGCATCGAGTCCGTCGTCGCCAACCGCGTCCTGCCGCGCGGCTCCGCCGACCCGTGGCTCGCCTCGCTCGCCGCCCAGCAGGACAAGGCGCTCGCGCAGTGGCGCGGTGACGGGCTGCCCGTCACCGAGGTCGCCCACCTCGGGCGCGACCCGCGGGACGCGGCCGACCTGGCCGCCCTCGCCGTCCCCGCGCCGCGCGCCGTGGCGCCGCGGGCCCAGTGGCCGACGGCGGACCGCCGGGCCGAGGACGGCGTCCTCGAGTGGCGGATACCGCTGCCGGGAGCGCGGCGCGAGGAACTCGACCTCGTACGGCGCGACGACGAACTCGTCGTCACCGCCGGGGAGTTCCGGCGAATCGTTCCGCTCCCTTCCGCCCTGCGCCGCTGCACCGTCTCGGGCGCGGGCCTCAAGGAGGGCACCCTCGGCATCCGCTTCACCCCCGACCCGGGCCTGTGGCCCGAGGACCGCCGCACGCGCTGAGCCCGCCGTACGCGGCCGGGGCGCCGATCCCGTACGGGTCACCCCCTGATCCCCGTACCGCCGTTCGGGTACCGTCGAAGGTACGTAGGTCCTGTCCCCGGACAGGACCGGCCGCGCACCGTCCGACCCGCCGCAGGAGCCCGTCATGAGTGACACCGAGCGCCCCGCCGACCAGCCGCGAGCGGTCGACGACGACGCGTGGGAGAAGGCCTGTGCCGAGGACCTCGCCGCCGAGCAGGCCCGGCGCCGCGCCCAGCACGGCACCCCGCCCGGCTCCGCCGCCGAGGAACTGCGGCGCCTGGTCGACGCGGTGAGCGAGAAGCTGTCCGGGCTGCAGACCCCGATCGCCGGGATGGCCGCCCAGGGTGCCGTCAACCAGCTGATCAACCAGGCGAAGTCGGTCGTCGAGCCGGTCATCCAGCGCAACCCCGACGTCTTCGACCACCTCGCCGCCGCGGGCTCCGAACTCCTCGCGGCCTACCGTTCGGCCGTCGAGGGCCACGAACGCCGCTGGACGGACGACCGCAAGGACAAGGGCGACGAGCCGTCCGGTGGCGACCACATCGACCTGGACTGACGTTCCCCTCGGTTGGCGGGCCCGGCGCACCCCTCGGATAGGCTGGGGCTCAGCGGGGCTCGACCGAAAACTGAGGGACACATGGGACTCACCATCGGCGTCGACATCGGCGGCACCAAGATTGCGGCCGGCGTGGTCGACGAGGAAGGCACGATCCTTTCCACCTTCAAGGTGCCGACTCCCAGCACACCCGAGGCCATCGTGGACGCGATCGCCTCGGCCGTGGAAGGCGCGCGGGCCGGTCACGACATCGTGGGCGTGGGCATCGGCGCGGCCGGATACGTCAACCGCCAGCGTTCCACCGTCTACTTCGCGCCCAACATCGACTGGCGCCACGAGACGCTCAAGGAGAAGGTCGAGGGCCGCGTCGGCCTGCCGGTCGTCGTGGAGAACGACGCGAACGCCGCGGCCTGGGGCGAGTACAAGTTCGGTGCGGGCAAGGGGCACCGCAACGTCATCTGCATCACCCTCGGCACCGGCCTCGGCGGCGGCATCATCATCGGCAACAAGCTGCGCCGCGGACACTTCGGCGTGGCCGCGGAGTTCGGCCACATCCGCATGGTCCCCGACGGTCTGCTCTGCGGCTGCGGCAGCCAGGGCTGCTGGGAGCAGTACGCCTCCGGCAGCGCCCTCGTGCGGTACGCGAAGCAGCGTGCCAACGCCACCCCGGAGAACGCGGAGTTGCTGCTCTCCCTCGGCGACGGCACCCCCGACGGCATCGAGGGCAAGCACATCTCGATGGCCGCGCGCCAGGGCGACCTGGTGGCCGTGGACTCCTACCGCGAGCTGGCCCGCTGGGCCGGCGCGGGCCTCGCCGACCTCGCCTCGCTCTTCGACCCGTCCGCGTTCATCATCGGCGGCGGTCTCTCGGACGAGGGCGAGCTGGTCCTCGACCCCATCCGCAAGTCGTACAAGCGCTGGCTCGTGGGCGGCAACTGGCGCCCCCAGGCCGAGGTGATCGCGGCCCAGCTGGGCAACAAGGCGGGCCTCGTCGGCGCCGCCGACCTGGCCCGGGAGCCCGACCCGGTCATGTGATCCCGAGCGAATGACAACCGCCCGCCGTGTTCCGTACAGGACCGGCGGGCGGCGTCGTATCGTGGCCCGGTGACCGGACAGGACCAGCCCATCTCACTGCCCAACTCCCGTACGGATCCGGACGGTTCGGCCGTCGTCAGGGTGCTCTCGTACAACATCCGCTCGATGCGCGACGACACCGCCGCGCTCGCCCGGGTGATCCGCGCCTGCGACCCCGACCTGGTCCTCATCCAGGAGGCCCCGCGCTTCTTCCGCTGGAACAAGAAGCTCGCCCGGCTCGCCAAGGCCTCCGACCTGGTGATCCTCTCAGGCGGCGCCCCGGCGGCCGGGCCCGCGCTGCTCTGCTCGCTGCGGGCGACGGTCGAGCGCACCGAGGACGTACTGCTTCCGCTCACCCCGGGGCTGCACCGCCGCGGCTTCTCCACCGCGGTCGTACGGTTCGGGGGCGCCCGACTCGGGGTCCTGAGCTGCCATCTGTCGCTGCAGACCGATGAGCGCTACGACCAGGGCGGCATGCTGCTCGACCGGCTCGCGGGCATGGGCGTGGAGCACACCGTCGCGGGCGGCGACCTCAACGACCGGCCGAACGGGCGCACGTTCAAGCTGCTCGCGGGAGCGCTGCAGGACTGCTGGGCGACGAAGCCGTGGGGCGGCGAGTACTCCTCCGAGGCGGACAACCCGCGCCAGCGCATCGACGCGGTCTTCGCCTCGCGCGGCATCGAGGTCCTGGGGTGCGGTGTGCCGACGGGGCACGCGGGCGTTGCCGGGAGCGACCTGAGGGCGGCCACGGACCATCTGCCGGTCCTGGCCGCCCTCAGGGTTCCCCCCGTTTCCCCCGCTCGATGAGCGTTACGGGCGTTCGTACACCTTCTCCACGGCCGCCCACTCCACGGTGTGCGACAGCTGGGTGTACTTCTTCTTGCCGTCGGCCGAGATCCGCTCGTCACGGAAGCCCAGGAATTCGTAGGTCTTCTCGTCGAAGATCAGGTACCGGCCCGGGAAGTGGTCCGGGTAGGCGATCCCGACCCCGCGCCGTCCGGCGGAGTCCTTGACGTCCGGAATCGTCTCGACTCCGGGGATGAGCGCCAGCCCCTCGTACGCCGCGGCACGCAGCCCCTCGGGCAGCACCGGCGCCTCCAGGAGCGCACCGAGCAGGAAGTAGGCCTGCCACCGGTCGGTCTTCGTGAGGTCGCCGATCTCCTTGTCGGTCGGGCCCGAGTTGACGATCACCGGGACGAGCTTCTCCGGGTCCGTGGGCAGCTCCTTCAGATCGTCCCACTTCACCGGCGGCCACACCCCCTCGCCCTCACCCAGGGCCTCCTCCCACATGGGGTTGCCCAGCTCCGAGCTCAGGGAGCGCTTGGAGCCGTCGACCGAGATCCACATCTCGTCGGTGTACTCCTTGACCTCGCCGGTCTTCTGCTCCGTCTCCTTGATGATCCGCTTGGAGTAGATGAACTGGTCGTTGCGCGGCGGCACGACCCCCTTCTCGTTCGCGCGGTCCCAGTCGGCCGCGCCGTTCAGGACCTTCTCCACGCTGACGTTGGCCAGGTTCGGCGAGCTGCTCGCGGGCGGCTTCGCCTGCTGGTCGGGACGTGTGCCGTCCACCGTCACGAGCACGGTCGCGGCCACCGCGGCCGTCACCACCCCCGTGGCGAGGATCCGCAGAACGGGCCGGCGCCACAACGGCCGTGCGGCGGACGGCTGTTCGTTCATCACAGTGAACAGCCGCACCCGCGCACGGTGGCGGGCGTCGTCGTCGAGAGCGGGCTCGTCCCACTCCCTCAAGCGGTCGAGTTCGTCAGTCATGGGCCTGTGTCCCCCTGCGGGCGTGTGCCTCTTCATGGGCGTGTGCCTCCCGGAAAGCTGTCGGATCGGATCCGCCCAGTGCTTCGCGCAGTTTGCTGCGGGCTCGATGCAGTCGTGACCTGACCGTTCCGACGGGGACCCCGAGTGCCTGGGCCGCTTCCTCGTAGTCGAGGCCGGCCCACGCGATCAGGAGCACCACGTCGCGGTGGCGCGCCGACAGACCCGTGAGGGCCGCCGCGAGCTCGCGGCGCACCCCGTGCGCCCCGGCCCGCGCCACCGCGCGGTCGGCCACCGCCTCGTCCAGCTCCACCGGGGCGGGCACCTGCGAGAGCGCCTTGAAGCGGCGCGCCTCCGCGCGGCGGTGCCGTCCGATGAGGTTGGTCGCGATACCGAACAGCCAGGGGCGGGCGTCGGCCCGCTCCCGGTCGTAGCGGTGGCGCAGCCGGAACGCGGTGGTGAAGGTCTCCGCCATCAGGTCCTCCGCCGCCTCGCCGCCGAGGCGGCGGGCCGCATAGCGGTGTACGGCGTCGGCATGCCGGTCGAAGAGAACGGCGAACTGCTCGGGCTCATCCCGGGACCGCTCGATCACGCGGGCGTCACTGTCCTCGCGGGCTGCCGCGGGGGGCCGCACGCCCGGTTCGACGGTCATCGGGGCTCCTCTCGTTCGGTGAACGCCTCGAAGGCTTGGGCTCGTTGTTCACCGGTACTTCGCCGCACGCCGGAATCGGGTTCCATCTCGGCCGCGAACACGAAAGGCCCGCCCGGAACAACCCCGGTACGGGCCCTCGTACAAGCAGAAGCGCGGCTCAGACCACCGCACCCCGCCCCGGATCATCGTCCTCGTCGTCCCCGTCCCCCATGCGCATCACCAGCGTGGCGAAGCCGCCCAGGAAGCCGCCGATGCCGAGCGTGGTCAGCCACCACGTCATCGGCCACTGGAGCACCACCGCGAGCAGCAGCAGGACCGGGCCGCCGATCACGGCGAGCCAGGCGAACTTGGCCGTGGTGTCGGCCTCGGGCAGCGGGGGCGGCTCCGGCGGGACGAAGTGGCCCTCGTCGCTCTCGTCCAGATCGTCCTCGGAGGCCTCCGCCACGTCGTAGTCGCGCGGGCCGACGCCCGGCGCGAACACGATCGAACCGGCCACGGGCTTGTCGGAGCCCGTCCGCGCGGAGCCGCGCTCCTGCTCGGCCTCCTCCGCCTCCGCGACCAGACCGGAGAGGTCCTCCACGGACCTGAAGGGCTTGGCACCCGGCGGGTCCACCGGCTGCTCCCCGTATCCGGCGACGATCGCGGCCCAGGCCGCGTCCTCGTCGACCGGGACCGGCTTGTCCTCCGCCGGCTTGCCCGCCGCCGCACCCGAAACGGGGGCCGCGTCGGGCTCCGCCGCCTCGCGCGGTCCGTCGTCGGGCGTCAGCGGATCGCGCGAGGGCTCCGTATGCTCCTCGCGGCTCTCGTCGCGGTCCGCCGCCTCATGCTCAGCCACCGGCCGTCGTACCTTCCCGGGAATCCAGTGCGTCGGGTGCGAGCCGGGCGACGAAGGCGTGGCTCTCGTCGAAGATCCGGTCCGCGTCATGGTCCAACGTCGCGACGTGGTAGCTCTGTTCCAGCAGGATCTCGGTGACGTCCGAGGAGGAGACGCGGCCGAGGATGCGCGCCGAGTCGGCCGGCGAGACGACATGGTCCTGCGGGCTGTGCAGAAGAAGAAGCGGCTGGGTCACCTGCGGCAGCTCCGCGTCGACGAGCTGGGCGAAGCGTCGCAGGGAGTGCGCGGCGTGCAGCGGGACCCGGTCGTACCCGGTCTCCTCGCTGCCCTCCTTCGCGATGTCGCTCGCGATGCCCTTGGTGCTGCGCACGAAGTGCCGGGCGACGGGCAGCGCGAAGGCGCCCGGGTCACGCACCTTGTTGAGCGGGTTCACCAGGACGATCCCGCTGATCGCCTCGCCGTGCTTGGCCGCGAGCGACAGCGTCAGGGCGCCGCCCATCGACAGACCGAACACGAAGACCCGCTCGCAGCGCTCGCTCAGGGCCCGCAGCTCGCGGTCCACCTCCGCGTACCAGTCCTGCCAGCCGGTGAGCGCCAGGTCCTGCCAGCGCGTGCCGTGCCCGGGCAGCAGCGGCAGGGACACGGTGAGGCCGCGCGCGGCCAGGTACTCCGCCCACGGGCGCAGCGACTGCGGGGAACCGGTGAAACCGTGGCAGAGGAGCACACCGATCTCGCCGCCCTCGTGGCGGTACGGCTCGGCTCCGGGGAGGACCGGCACCTTCGGTCTCCTTCGTGGTACGGCTCCGGCGCGCGGCGGCGGCCGGAGGGGACGGGAGGGTTGCGTGCACAGCGTCGGAAGTTGCGTTCACGGTACGCGACCGGACCGACACCGACCAGGGCCGATGCGACCCGCCACGGCGGCCCGCGCGCCCCGGCCAGGAAAGGAGCGCAGGCCCGGCACGGGTTAAGGTCTCAGTGACAGAACGAGAAAGGCACCTGCGTTGATCTACGGGTTCATGAAGCTCACCGTCGGCGGGAGCCTCAAAGCGGCCTTCCGGCCCTGGGTCGAGGGGCTCGAGAACATCCCCGCGGAGGGGCCCGCGATCCTCGCGAGCAACCACCTGTCCTTCTCGGACTCCTTCTTCCTGCCCGCGGTGCTCGACCGCAAGGTCACCTTCATCGCGAAGGCGGAGTACTTCAACAGCCCCGGCGTGAAGGGCAAGCTCACGGCCGCCTTCTTCAAGGGCGTCGGCCAGCTCCCCGTGGACCGCTCGGGCGCGCGCGGCGCCGGCGAGGCGGCCATCAAGAGCGGCATCGACGTCGTCGAGCGCGGCGAGCTCTTCGGCATCTACCCCGAGGGCACCCGCTCCCCGGACGGTCGCCTCTACCGCGGCAAGCCCGGCGGTCTGGCCCGCGTGGCGCTGGCCACCGGCGCTCCGGTCATCCCGGTCGCGATGATCGACACCGAGAAGATCCAGCCGCCCGGCAAGGTCGTGCCCAAGCTGATGCGCCCGGGCATCCGGATCGGCAAGCCGCTCGACTTCAGCCGCTACCACGGCATGGAGGGCGACCGCTTCATCCTCCGCTCGGTGACGGACGAGGTCATGTACGAAATCATGAAGCTCTCCGGCCAGGAGTACGTGGACGTCTACGCCACGGCCGCGAAGCGGCAGCTCGCGGACGAGGCCAAGAAGAAGGCCGAGCTCGCGAAGGCCGCGGGGAAAGCCGACAAGAGCAGCTAGCCGGTCCGGCGCAGGACCACAGGGGGCGGGGGAGACATGGCCAAGCGCGAGCGCGTCATGCGGATGTCGGTCGAGCTGCCGCTCTGGCGCGCCCTGGCCGCGTACCGCATCGGCACGATGGTGTACGCGATCGGTCTGTTCCTCGCCGCGTACGACGAGTTCGACCGGCCCTGGGTCGCCATCGCCTACTACGTGGTGCTCGCCGTCTGGACCCTCGCCACCCTGCGCTACGTCTCGAACGCGGCGGCCTGCACCAAACGCTTCCTCGTCATCGACCTCGGCATCGCCCTCACCGGCATCCTGCTCACCCCGGTCGCCGACTCCGCCGAGCGGATCGCGGGCGGCGGGCCCACGCTCCCGTCGATCTGGACCGCGGGCGCCGTCCTCGCGTACGCGATCAAGGGCGGCTGGCGCTGGGCCGCTCTCGCCTCGGTGTTCGTCGGTATCGCGAACATCATCCAGCGGGGCTCGCCCAGCCAGGACACCCTCCACAACGTGCTGCTCGTCTGCATCGCCTCGATAGCGATCGGCTACGTGGTCGAGGTGGCCCGCGCCTCCGAGCGCACCCTCGCGCGGGCCCTGGAGATCGAGGCGGCCACCCGCGAGCGCGAGCGGCTCGCCCGCGACATCCACGACAACGTGCTGCAGGTGCTCGCCATGGTGCAGCGCCGCGGCACGGCGCTCGGCGGCGAGGCGGCGGAGCTGGGCCGGATGGCCGGCGAGCAGGAGGTCGCGCTGCGCACCCTTGTCGCGGGCGGTCTGATGCCCGCGTCCCGGGTCTCCGAGGACGCCGAGCAGGGCGCGTTCGTGCGCGTCGTCGACGAACCCGACGACGATCCGGACGATCTGCCGCGCGACCTCCGTATCCTGCTCTCCCCGTACGCCGGTTCCCGTGTCACGCTCTCCGAACCGGGCGCGCCCGTGCTGCTGCCCCCGGCGGCGGCACGCGAGCTCGCGGCCGCGGTCGGTGCCGCCCTGGACAATGTGCGCAAGCACGCGGGCGACGACGCACGGGCCTGGATCCTGGTCGAGGACTGGCCGGACGAGGTGATCGTGACCGTCCGTGACGACGGTCCGGGCATCCCGGAGGGCCGGCTCGCGCAGGCCGAGGGCGAGGGCCGGATGGGTGTGGCCCTGTCGATCTGCGGCCGGCTGCGTGACATCGGCGGCACGGCGGAGCTGATCTCGGTGCCCGGGCAGGGTACGGAAGTAGAACTGAAGGTCCCACGGGGGAAGGCGAGTTGATGAGCGAGCAGCAGAGCGGCGAGCAGGCAGGGCCGCAGATCAAGGTGATGGTGGTCGACGACCACCCGATGTGGCGCGACGCGGTGGCCCGCGACCTGGCGGCGGAGCAGGGCCTCGACGTGGTGGCCACGGCGGGCGACGGCGAGCAGGCCGTGCGCCGGGCCAAGGCCGTCACGCCCGACGTCCTGGTCCTCGACCTCAACCTGCCGCTCAAGCCGGGCGTGCAGGTCTGCAAGGAACTGGTGGGCGCGAACCCCAAGCTGCGCGTCCTCGTCCTGTCGGCGAGCGGTGAGCACGCGGACGTCCTGGAGGCCGTCAAGTCCGGCGCGACCGGCTACCTCCTGAAGTCGGCCTCCACGGAGGAACTGATCGACGCGGTCCGCCGTACCGCCGTCGGCGACGCGGTGTTCACGCCGGGCCTCGCGGGCCTGGTCCTCGGCGAGTACCGGCGCCTGGCCTCCGAGCCGGCCCCCGCGACCTCCGACGAGCCGAAGGCCCCGCAGCTCACCGACCGCGAGACCGAGGTCCTGCGCCTGGTCGCCAAGGGCCTCAGCTACAAGCAGATCGCGGAACGCCTGGTCATCTCGCACCGCACGGTCCAGAACCACGTCCAGAACACCCTGGGCAAGCTGCAGCTGCACAACCGTGTGGAGCTGGTCCGGTACGCCATAGAGCGGGGCCTCGACGACGAGTAGGACGAGGGAGGCGGCAACGCGTGGGCCGCGCCCTCCCCTCGTACGAGTGAAAGTCGTCGATCAACTGTCAAGTGCCGTACGGGATTTGACGCCCTCGACACCGCCGAGTGACCTGGATCACCATTAGCGTGACGGGTCACACAGCGAACGTGGCGAAGGGATTCCCCATGGGGGCCAAGAAAATCGGCGTGCTGACCGGTGGCGGCGACTGCCCCGGGCTCAATGCCGTCATCCGCGGCATCGTCCGCAAGGGCGTCCAGGAGTACGACTACGACTTCGTGGGCTTCCGGGACGGCTGGCGCGGGCCGCTCGAAGGCGACACCGTGCCGCTCGGCATCCCCGCCGTGCGCGGCATCCTGCCCCGCGGCGGCACGATCCTCGGCTCCTCGCGGACGAACCCGTTCAAGGAGGAGAACGGGATCCGGCGCATCAAGGAGAACCTCGCCAAGTACGAGGTGGACTCCCTGATCGCGATCGGCGGCGAGGACACCCTCGGCGTCGCCGCCCGGCTCACCGACGAGTACGGCATCCCGGTCGTCGGCGTACCGAAGACCATCGACAACGATCTGAGCGCCACCGACTACACCTTCGGCTTCGACACGGCCGTCGGTATCGCCACCGAGGCGATCGACCGGCTGCACACCACCGCCGAGTCGCACATGCGCGTCCTCGTCGTCGAGGTCATGGGGCGCCACGCTGGCTGGATCGCGCTGCACTCCGGGCTCGCGGGCGGCGCCAACGTCATCCTCATCCCCGAGCAGCGCTTCGACCTGGACCAGGTCTGCGCCTGGGTCACCTCGCGCTTCAAGGCCTCGTACGCGCCGATCGTGGTCGTCGCCGAGGGCGCGATGCCCAAGGACGGCGAGATGGTGCTCAAGGACGGCACGCTCGACTCGTTCGGCCACGTCCGGCTCTCCGGCGTCGGCGAATGGCTGTCCAAGGAGATCGAGAAGCGCACCGGCAAGGAGGCCCGCACCACGGTCCTCGGCCACGTCCAGCGCGGCGGCACCCCGAGCGCCTTCGACCGCTGGCTCGCCACCCGCTTCGGGCTGCACGCCATCGAGGCCGTGCGCGACGGGGACTTCGGCAAGATGGTCGCGCTGCGCGGCACGGACATCGTGCGGGTGCCGATCGCCGAGGCCACGGCCAAGCTCAAGACCGTGGACCCGGAGCTCTACAAAGAGGTCGGCGTCTTCTTCGGGTGAGCCCGGGGCTGCGAGCCTGCGGGGCTAGGCCTTCGGCGCGGCGGGAACGAGGACGTTCTCGCTGCGCCGCCCCGCCTGGTAGTCGAGCACGTTCTGCACGGTCGTCTCGATGATCTGCCCCAGCGCGTCCAGCGTGTAGTACGCCTGGTGCGAGGTGACCACGACGTTGGGGAACGTGAGGAGGCGGGCCAGGACGTCGTCCTCGACGCCCTGGATCGACTTGTCGAAGAAGAACAGCCCCGCCTCGGCCTCGTACACATCGAGGCCCACCCCCGTGAAGCGGCCCTTGCGCAACTCGCTGACCAGCGCCTCCGTATCGACGAGGCCGCCGCGGCTGGAGTTCACCAGGATCGCGTCGTCCTTCATGGAGTGCAGCGCGTCGGCGTTGATGATGTGCTGCGTCGACGGAAGCAGCGGCACATGCAGGCTGATCACGTCGGACTCGGCGAAGAGCTGCTCCTTCTCGACGTACTTCATGCCGAGCTCGACGCAGGCCGGGTTCTGGGCGACGTCCCAGCCGAGCAGGTTCATGCCGAAGCCGTGCGCGATCCGGGTGAAGGCCTCGCCGATCTTGCCGGTGCCGAGCACCCCGACGGTGCGGCCGCGCATGTCGCGGCCCATCAGGCCTTCGAGGCGGAAGTCGAAGTCGCGGGTGCGGTTGGAGGCGCGCACGATGCGCCGGTTGACGGCCATCGCGAGGGTCCAGGCGAACTCCGCGACCGAGTACGGCGAGTAGTACGAGACGCGTGCGACGGTCAGACCGAGCCGCTCGGCGACCTCCAGGTCGATGTGGTTGAAGCCGGTGGAGCGCGTGGCGATCATCTGGGTGCCGCCGGCCGCGAGGGTCTGCAGGACCCGGTTGCCCACGTTGGCGTTGACGCTGACCGTGATGATCTCGTACCCGGCCGCGATGGGCGCCGTGTCCTCGGTGAGGAACACGTCCAGGCAGCGGACGTCGTGGTGTCCTTCGAAGGCCTTCTCGATGAGCGGCTTCTCGTCGGCCTGCACACCGAATGACAGGATCTCCACGACTGGCTCCCTGGCTCGCGTAGCGTTCGCTGAGGCTTTCGCCGGATACGCGCGAATATCCGGATACGCGCGAATATACGGGGGTCCGGGTCCCGCCGCCCCTGGGACCCGGACCCCCGCTCGCCGCCCTCAGACGCGCACGGTCGCCCGCACCGACTCCACCAGGTCCCGCACGATCGCCGCACCCCGCAGCGTCAGCACCGACTCCGGGTGGAACTGCACCCCGGCGAACCCCGGCCCGCGCAGCGCGTGCACTTCGCCGGTGGCCGCGGTGCGGCTGACCTCGACACCGTGGGCCGCCAGCTCGGTCGCGGTGTCCGTGTCGCAGACCGCGGTGAAGCTGTTGTAGTAGCCGACCGTCTCGGGCCGCCCGAAGAGCACGATCCGGGTCTGCGCCCCCTGGTACGGCACCTGCTTGCGCACGATCTCCAGACCCAGCTCCGCCGCGAGCAGCTCGTGGCCGAGGCACACGCCGAGCAGCCCGTGCCGGTGCGTGCGGACGAGATCGGCGGTCAGGGTCCGCAGGAAGCGCATCTTCGGATCGGCCGTGTCCGAGGGGTCGCCGGGCCCGGGGCCCAGGACGACCGGCCCCTGGTGTACGAGCGCCGCCTCCCGTACTCCCGGATCGTCGTAGCGCCGGACGGTCACCTCCAGGCCGCACGAGCGCAGGACGTGGGCGAGCATCGCCGTGAAGGTGTCCTCGCCGTCGATCACCAGGGCGTGCCCGCTGAGCTCGCCGGTCCGCTCCTGCATCCGCAGCCAGAACGGCGCGAGCGCACCGCGCCGCGAGTCGAGGGTCTCCTGGACGCGGGGATCGTCCGCGAGCCGCGGCCGCGCGTGCTCGGTGCGCGGACGCCCGGGCCGTACGCCGAGCGCGGCCAGGATCCCGGCCGCCTTGGCATGGGTCTCGGCGACCTCGTCGGCCGGTACGGAATCCCGTACGAGCGTGGCGCCGACCGGCACGCGGAGGCGGCCGTCGGAAGCGATGTCCGCGGTACGGATCAGGATGGGGGAGTCCAGCGTCTGCGCCCCGCCCGCGTCCCGGCCGATCAGGGCGAGGGCGCCCGCGTAGTAGCCGCGGCCGCCGTCCTCGTACCGCCGGATGACCCGGCAGGCGTTCTCCACGGGCGAGCCCGTGACGGTCGCCGCGAACATCGTCTCCTTGAGCACCTCGCGCACATCGAGGCTGGACTTCCCGCGCAGCTCGTACTCGGTGTGCGCGAGATGCGCCATCTCCTTGAGCCGCGGCCCGACCACGACCCCGCCCTGGTCGCCGACCGTGCACATCATCTTGAGCTCCTCGTCGACCACCATCGACAGCTCGGCGCGCTCCTTGGAGTCCGCGAGGAAGGTGAGCAGCCCGTCGGCGGTCGGCCCCTCGGCGGGGTAGCGGTACGTCCCGCTGATCGGGTTCATGACGACCGTGCCGCCGCTCATCCGCACATGCACCTCGGGGCTCGCGCCCACCAGCGTCCTCTCCCCGGTGTGCACGACGAAGGTCCAGTACGCGCCCCGCTCCCCGTCGAGCAGCCGCCGGAAGAGCGCGAGGGCGTCGGCCCGCCCGAACCCTTCGATCTCGCCCTCGTACGTCCGCCGGATCACGAAGTTCGCGCCTTCGCCCTGCCCGATCTCGTCCCGGATCACCCGCTCGACGATCCCGGCGTACGCGGCGTCGTCGATGTCGAAGGCCCCGCCCCGCACCTGGACGTCATGCGCGGGGAGCTGCTCGAGCGCCTCGGCCAGGCTGAGCTCGTACGACTCCCGGGCGACGAGGTACGTCAGCGGGGTGCCGTCGTCCGTCACCTCGAAGCCGCGCTCGCGGATCTGCCGGAAGGGGACGAGGGCGAGCAGCGGGAGGCCGTGGTCGGGCAGCCCGGAGAGGTGCTGCGCCTCGGCCACCTCGCCGGTCAGGACCTCGACCGTGTCGTGGTCGCGGCCCGGGGTGCGGCGGCGCAGGAGGGCGAAAGGGGTGTCCGAGTCGATAAGTCGGCTGAGGCGGTTTTCCAGGTGGTCCATGGCATGGGTTCCTTCCGGCGGGATCGGGATCTTGGATCTCGTGGAGAGGAACGGCCCCGGACATGCAAAAAGGCCGCCCCTCGGGCGGCCTTCGCGAGTCTTGGGAACGCGCAGTCAGTGGGCCGCCGGATGAGCGGTCCACCACCAGTTCTGGGTCGAATGCGCGAACATGTCGGCGACCTTAGCGCACCGGAGGCCGGATGTGCGGCCCGTGTCCGTACTCGATGTTCTGCGTCTCACTCCGTGGTCCGGGGAATGGGCAGGGTCACGGACCCCGTAATGTTGACGAGGTGACCGTGAACGCTAAGACCACCGCAAACGGTGGCAACACCTGGCGAGACCTTCCCGCGGCGCAGCAGCCCACGTACCCCGATGCCGAGGCTCTGCGCGATGTGATCGCGGACCTCGAGTCGTATCCCCCGCTCGTCTTCGCAGGCGAGTGCGATCAGCTGCGCAACCGGATGGCCGCCGTGGCCAAGGGTGAGGCGTTCCTGCTGCAGGGCGGCGACTGCGCCGAGGCCTTCGACGCCGTCTCGGCCGACCACATCCGCAACAAGCTGAAGACGCTGCTGCAGATGGGCGCCGTCCTCACGTACGCGGCCTCCGTGCCCGTCGTGAAGGTCGGCCGCATCGCCGGCCAGTACTCGAAGCCCCGCTCCAAGGACACCGAGACCCGCGACGGCGTGACCCTGCCGACCTATCGCGGCGACTCGGTCAACGGCTTCGACTTCAACGCCGAGGCCCGTGTCCCGGACCCCGAGCGCCTGAAGCGGATGTACCACGCCTCCGCCTCGACGCTGAACCTGGTGCGCGCCTTCACGACCGGCGGTTACGCCGACCTGCACCAGGTGCACGCCTGGAACCAGGACTTCGTGAAGTCCTCGCCGTCGGGCCAGCGCTACGAGCAGCTCGCGCGCGAGATCGACAACGCGCTGAAGTTCATGCGCGCCTGCGGCACCGACCCGGCCGAGTTCCGCACGGTCGAGTTCTACTCCTCGCACGAGGCGCTGCTGCTCGACTACGAGTCGGCGCTGACCCGCGTGGACTCCCGCACCGGCCGTCTCTACGACGTGTCCGGCCACATGGTCTGGATCGGCGAGCGCACCCGTCAGATGGACGGCGCGCACATCGAGTTCGCCTCCAAGATCCGCAACCCGATCGGCATCAAGCTGGGCCCGACCACCACCCCGGAGGAGGCGCTGCAGTACATCGAGCGCCTCGACCCGGACCGCGAGCCGGGCCGGCTGACCTTCATCGTGCGGATGGGCGCGGACAAGATCCGCGACAAGCTCCCCACGCTGGTCGAGAAGGTCACGGCCTCCGGTGCCACCGTCGCCTGGGTCACCGACCCGATGCACGGCAACACCTTCGAGGCCGCCTCGGGCCACAAGACCCGCCGCTTCGACGACGTCCTCGACGAGGTCAAGGGCTTCTTCGAGGTGCACAAGGGCCTCGGCACGCACCCGGGCGGCATCCACGTCGAGCTCACCGGTGACGATGTCACCGAGTGCGTGGGCGGCGGCGACGAGATCTTCGTCGACGACCTGCACCAGCGCTACGAGACGGCCTGCGACCCCCGCCTGAACCGCAGCCAGTCGCTCGACCTGGCGTTCCTCGTCGCGGAGATGTACCGCGACCAGTAGTTCCGCACGCAAATGTGGGGCGCAGATCCATGTGATCTGCGCCCCACACTGCTTTTGCGCAACTGGTGTGGCGGGTAAGGTTAGGTTAGCCTCACCGATCATCGGGGGAGCGCAACCTGGTCCTGTCGTCGGGAGGTGAACGGCGTGTACGTCTGCTCGTGCTTCGGTGTCACGGAACAGCAGGTCAAGCAGCACGCTGACGCCGGTGCCTGCACTCCGCGGCAGATAGCCTCCGCGTGCAAGGCCGGTACGGACTGCGGATCCTGTGTCCGCCGTATCCAGTCGATCCTCGGCCGGGGCAACTGCCCGCGGCGCGAGCTCGTCGACCAGGGCAACGGAGTGGCGGCACTGGCCGCCGAGCCCGCCCTCACCGAAACGCTCGACGAAGCCGCCTGACCTCCTCCGCCCGCCGTCTCAGCCCGGCGTCTCAGCCCTCCGGCTGCTCGATCAGCTGCGCGAGATAGAGCGGCTCACCGAGCTTCTCCAGCAGCTCCAGCTGCGTGTCGAGATAGTCGATGTGGTGCTCCTCGTCCTCGAGGATCGACTCGAAGATGTTCGCCGAGGTGATGTCGCCCTTGCCGCGCATGACCTCGATCCCGCGCTTGAGCCGGTCGATGGCCTCGACCTCGACCTGGCGGTCGGCCTGGAACATCTCGCCGACCGTCTGGCCCACGCGCACATGGAAGAGCCGCTGGTAGTTCGGCAGGCCGTCCAGGAAGAGGATCCGGTCGGTGAGCACCTCCGCGTGCTTCATCTCGTCGATCGACTCGTGCCGCGTGTACTTCGCGAGCTTCGTCCAGCCGAAGTTCTCCTGCATCTTCGCGTGCAGGAAGTACTGGTTGATGGCCGTGAGCTCGGCGGTCAGCTGCTCATTGAGAAATTCGATGACCTCGGGGTCGCCCTGCATCGCAGAGGCTCCTTCCAAGCGCGTTACGGGGGCAGGTGCGCCGCATCTTTGCACCGCCTTTCAGGGCCGTCCAGTAAGTGCATGCTTAGTAGGAGTTGCCCGAATCGGTGCAGACCTGGTCACGTCCACCCTCCGCGGGCTGTCATCATGGAGTCATGGGTCAGCCGGATAGCCGCGTCACGAAGCAGCACGAGCTTCCTCCGGGGCAGCGGCTACAGCGGGGCTGGCCGGTCACCCACTACGGGCCCGTACCGAAATTCCGGCCCGAGCGCTGGGAGTTCAGGGTCTTCGGAGCCACCGCCGACGGCGAGAAGCACTGCTGGACCCACGAGGAGTTCGGCGCGCTGCCGTACGGGTCGGTCACGGCCGATCTGCACTGCGTCACGAAATTCTCGGTCCTGGGCGCCGAATGGGGCGGTGTCCCCGCGCGCGCGGTCCTCGAGCTCGCGCCACCGGCCGCCGATGTCACCCATGTGATGGTGTGGGCCGAGTACGGCTACAGCGCCAATCTGCGGATCGCCGACTTCATGGCGGAGCAGACGATCTTCGCGACGCACCGCGACGGCGAGGTGCTCACGGCCGAGCACGGCTTTCCGCTGCGGCTCGTCATTCCGCATCTGTACGCGTGGAAGGGCCCGAAGTGGGTCCGCGGCGTCGAGTACATGACCGATGACCGCCGCGGCTTCTGGGAGGAGCGCGGCTATCACAACGTCGGCGACCCCTGGCGCGAGCAGCGCTACTCGTACCAGGAGGAGCCCGGGGACGGCCCCGAGCTCTGACCGGGGCCGACAGCCCCGGTCCCGGCGGCCCCCGCTAGCTTTCCGGCCGCAGCTTCTTCAGGAGCTCCACGTCCGCCGTATGGCCCGACTGGCCCCCCGGCGTCTCGATGACCAGCGGTACGCCGTCCATCTCCGGGTGCCGCATCAGCGCACGGAACGCGTCCTCGCCGATGTGGCCCCGGCCGATGTTCGCGTGCCGGTCCTTCTTCGCGCCGACGACGTCCTTGGAGTCGTTCGCGTGGATCAGCTTCAGCCGGCCCGCGCCGACCGTGTCGACGAGCTGGTCGAGCGTCCGGTGCATCCCGTGCGGACCCGTGAGGTCATGGCCGGCGGCGAAGATGTGGCAGGTGTCCAGGCAGACACCGAGCTTCGGGTGGTGGTCGAGGGCGTCGAAGTACGGGCCGAAGTCCCAGGTGCGCGAACAGATCGAGTAGCCCTGGCCCGCCGTCGACTCCAGGAGCAGATACGGGTCGTCCTCGTGCGTGAGCTCGTCGAGCAGCGGCCGCATGTGCTCGCGTACCTGCGCGAGCGCCTCCGCGCGGTCGCGGCCCATCGTCGCGGATCCCGTGTGCACCACGACGCCGAGCGCGCCGATCTCGCGGCCGCGGCGCAGCGAGTGGCGCAGCGACGCGACGGACTTCTCGACGGTCTCGGGGGAGTGGGAGCCGAAGTTGATCAGATACGGCGCGTGGATGTACGCCGGGATCGACTCCTCGGCGCAGGCCGCGCGGAAGGCCTCGTCCTCGGCCGGGCTGCCGGGCGGGGTGGCCCAGCCGCGCGGGTTGGCCACGAAGACCTGGACGGTCTCGCACCCCAGCTCACGCGCGTACGGGAGACCTTTGGTGGCGAGACCGCCGGCCACGGGGACGTGGCTGCCGACGGGGTTACGGGAGCGTTGCACGAGGTCAAGGGTGTCATGCGGGCGCCGGAACCCGTCCGGCGCCCGTCGTCCCCGTCCGCGGAGCTCGTCCGTGCGGCTCAGCGGATCTTGATGGTGATCGTCGAGCCCTTGGGCGCTTCCTCGCCGCCCTCGACCGACTGGCTCTCCACCGTGTCGCCGAACAGGCCGAGCAGGCCGCGGTCCTCGTCGACCTCGAAGCCCGCGTCCGTCAGCGTCTGCTTGGCGTCGTCGACGCTCTCGCCGGTGACGTCCGGGACCTCGACCATCTCCGGGCCCTTGGAGATCGACAGTGTGACCGTGTCGCCCTCGCCGAGCTGCGCGCCGCCGCCGGGCGACTGCGCACCGATCAGACCCTTCTCGTGCACGGAGTGGACCTGTTCGTCGGCGATCTCGACCTTGAAGCCGTCCTCCTCCAGGTCCTCGCGCGCGTCCTCGGGCGAGGACCCGGTGACATCCGGGACCTCGACCGGCTCGCCCTTGCTGACGGTGAGGGCGACGGCCGTGCCCGACTGACGCTGCGTCCCCGAGGTCGGGCTGGTGCGGATCACCTGACCGCGTTCCACGTCGTCGCTGAACTCCCGGGTGACCGTGCCCGGTTCGAGCCCGGCCGCCTTCAGCTCCTTCTTCGCCGCGGCGAGCGAGGAACCGCTGACGTCGGGCACACGCACGATCTTCTGGCCGAGCGAGACCGTCAGTGTGACGGTGCCGCCCTCACGGATGCGCTTGCCCTGTCCGGGATCGCTGCCCATCACCTCGCCGCGCTCGTAGGCGTCGCTGTGCTTCCGGTTGACCTTGTCGTCGATCCGGAGCCCGGCGGCCTCCAGCTTCTTGCGGGCCTCGGCCTCCGACTTCGCGAGGATCGGCGGGACCTGCGTGAACTGCCCGGAGTTGATGTACCAGACGCCCGCGCCGATGCCGAGCGCGAGGAGCACCGCGGCGATCACCGTGTACATCCCGCGCCGCGGCCGCCGCGCACCCGCGGGTGCGACGGGAGCGGTCGGTGCGGCCGGCGGCATCTCCAGACGGCTGGTGCGGTGGAGCGCGTCGCCCTCGGCGGGCAGCGGCCGCGGCACCGTACGAGGGATCACGCTCGTACGGTCCTCGGCGCCGCTGTGCGCGGGTACCTGGTCGACCGCGGCCGGCGGTATCGCGTCCAGCTGCTCCTCGCTGAGCGCGGCGCGCGCCTGCCGGGTCTGGCCGAGCAGCGCGACGGCGTCGTACGGGCGCAGCTCGGGAGTACGGGCCGTCGCGGACGCGACGAGTTCGTCGAGGTCGACCGGGAGACCCGGCACCATGGCCGAGGGCGCGGGCACGTCCTCGTGGAGGTGCTTGTAGAGGATCTGCGCGGGCGACTCACCGGAGTGCGGCTTGGCGCCGGTGAGCATCTCGTAGAGGACGACACCGCACGCGTACACATCTACGCGGGGGTCGGCGACGCCGCGCTCGATCTGCTCCGGCGCCAGATACGAGACCGTGCCGAGGACGGTGCCGGTGGTGTTCGTCACCGTGTCCACGGACCGGACGAGACCGAAGTCCGCGACCTTGACCCGGCCGTCATCCCCTATCAGGACGTTCTCGGGCTTCATGTCACGGTGCACGAAGCCCGCGCGGTGCGCCGCACCGAGCGCCGCGAGCACCGGCTCCAGGATGTCGAGGGCGGCGCGTGGCTGCAGGGCACCACGCTCGCGCAGCACGTCACGCAGGGTGCAGCCGGCCACGTACTCCATCGCGAGATAGACGTACGCGCCCTGGGCGCCCTGGTCGAAGACGGCGACCACATTGGGGTGGGCGAGCCGGGCCACGGACTTGGCCTCGCGGATGAAGCGGTCGACGAACGCGGCGTCGGCGGCGAGCGTCGGGTGCATCACCTTGAGGGCGAGCACGCGGTCGAGGCGGGTGTCCACGGCCCGGTAGACCGTGGCCATCCCGCCCACCGCGATCCGTGCGTCGATGCGGTACCGGCCGTCGAGCAGCTGCCCGACGAGAGGGTCCTGGAGGGTCGTGTCCACGCGCAGAGTCTACGAGCCGGGACGAGGGTGGTTGCGCTCTCGGGGCCGTACTGGGGCCGAGCTGTGACGGATTCGGTGCGGCGGGTCGCGGTGCGCGGGCACGCCTGGTCAGAACGCCGGGCGCTCGGGATCCAGCCGCGCCCGGCCCTCCCGGGGCGAGGACGCCTCCGCGAAGTGGCGGCGCGGGATACGGCCCGCGCGGTACGCGAGACGGCCCGCCTCCACACCGTGGCGCATCGCCTCCGCCATGAGGACCGGCTCCTGGGCGCGGGTGACCGCCGAGGCGAGCATCACGGCCGCGCAGCCCAGCTCCATCGCCAGCGCCACGTCGGAGGCCGTGCCCGCGCCCGCGTCGAGGATCACGGGCACCTCCGCGTTCTCCACGATCAGCTGGAAGTTGTGCGGGTTGCGGATGCCGAGGCCCGAGCCGATGGGGGAGCCGAGCGGCATGATCGCCGCGCAGCCCGCGTCCTGAAGCTTCCGGGCGAGTACGGGGTCGTCGTTGGTGTAGGGCAGGACCGTGAACCCGTCGTCCACCAGGGTCTCGGCGGCCTCCAGGGTCTCCACCGGGTCCGGCAGGAGCGTGCGCTCGTCGGCGATGACCTCCAGCTTCACCAGGTCCGTGCCGAGTGCCTCGCGTGCGAGACGTGCGGTGAGGACCGCCTCGCCCGCGGTGAAGCAGCCCGCCGTGTTCGGCAGCACCTCGATACCGAGCTTGGTCAGGACGGAGAGCACGGACCCCTTGGTGCCGGGGTCGACGCGGCGCATCGCGACGGTGGTGAGTTCCGTGCCGGACGCCGTCAGGGAGCGTTCGAGGATGTTGAGGCTCGGGGCACCGCCGGTGCCCATGATCAGGCGCGAGGAGTACGTCCTCGATCCGATGACGAGAGTGTCGTCGGCCATGATGGTCAGCCTCCCTGGACGGCGGTCAGGACCTCGACGCGGTCGCCGGTGCGCAGGGCCGTGGCCTGCCACTCGCCGCGCGGTACGACGGTCTCGTTGAGTGCGGCCGCCACCCCGGAGGGCGCGGCGGTGAGGGTCGCGACGAGCGCGTCGAGCGTGAGGCCCTCCGACACCGCCCGCGTCTCGCCGTTGACCTCGACGGAGATCTCGCTCATACGGTCTGCTCCTGACGTGCTCCGAAGCGCTTCGGGGTGAACGGGCGGGCGGCCTCCGGGAGTTCCCCGGTCGTCAGGACCTGGGCCATCGCGTCGCCCGTGACGGGGGTGAGCAGCACGCCGTTGCGGTGGTGGCCGGTGGCGAGAAGCAGGTCCGGCAGTGCGGTCGGGCCGAGCAGCGGGGCGTTGTCGGGGGAGCCGGGGCGCAGGCCCGCGATGGTCTCCACCAGCGGGAGTTCCGTGATGCCCGGGATCAGCTCGTGCGCGTCCCGCAGGAGTTCGTAGACGCCGCCCGCGGTGACCGTCGTGTCGTAGCCCTGCTCCTCGCTGGTCGCGCCGACGACCAGCTCGCCGTTCTCGCGCGGGACCAGGTAGACATCGCTGCCGCGGACGACCGCGCGAACGGTGCGCTGCAGGAAGGGGGCGTACGCGTCGGGGATGCGCAGGCGCAGGACCTGCCCCTTCACGGGGCGGACCGGCACGGCGACCTCCTCGGGGAGGCCGGTCAGGAGGGCGGTGTGGCTGCCGCCCGCGAGGACGGTGCGGCCGGCGGTGAGTTCCGTGCCGTCGGTGAGGGCGACGCCCGCCGCCCGGTCCCGTATGACCGAGAGCCGGGCGGCCCACTCGCGGTGGAAGGTGACACCCGCGCGCTCGCAGGCGATGAGCAGGGCCTTCGCGAGGCGGCGCGGATCGATCTGGTGGTCGTCGTCGGCGCGCAGGCCGCCGCGGACGCCGGGCGCGAGCATCGGTTCCAGCCGGCGGCACTCGCGGCCCGAGAGCCACTCCGAGGCGAGGCCCGCGCGCTGCTGCAGGGCGTGGACCTCGCGCAGGTGGGCGCGGTCGTCGGCGTCGAGTGCGACGGAGAGGGTGCCGCAGGAGCGGTAGCCGAGGTCCTCGCCGCTCGCCTCGGTGAGCTCTTCGGCGAACGACGGGTAGCGGTCGGCCGAGGCCAGGTTGAGGGCGAGGAGGGTCTCCTCGCCGTAGTGCAGTTCGGTGACGGCGGCGAGCATCCCGGCCGCGACCTGGGCGGCGCCCCGGCCGGGGGCCGGGTCGACGACCGCGGTGCGCAGGCCCTGCTGCGCGGACCGCCAGGCCGTGACCAGGCCGATGATCCCGCCTCCCACGACGAGGACGTCGTGCGGTGCGGTCGCTGTGGACGGCACCTTCGAAGACAGCTGTGACATGGGCGTCCAGCCCCTCCCTTCGCCGGCATGACCCGGATCAGGTTCATACGGTCGGAGGCCGCCGCCTCCCTCTCAGCCCGGCGCGTCCGGGCTCCCGCGGTGTGCAGTGGGTTCACTTTAGCGTTCGGGGTTGGGGCGCTTGAAGTGTGGCCGGGTCCGTGGGTGGCCTTACGGGCCTGCGGCCCGCGCGTCGCTGCGCCGCTCCGCGGCGCCGGGGTTCCGTGGGCTCCGCCCCCGTCCTGGGCTCTGCCCTCTCGCCCGGCCGGGCTTGCGCGGGGGCCTTGCGGGCCTGCGGCCCGGACGCTGCTGCGCCGCTCCGCGGCGCTGGGAGGTTCGGGGGCTGACGCCCCTGGCCCCGTTCGGGGTTCTGGCCTTGCGCCGGGCCGGCTTTGCGCGGGGGCACTGCGGGCCTGCGGCCCGGACGCTGCTGCGCCGCTCCGCGGCGCTGGGAGGCCGAGGGCTGACGCCCCCGGGCCCCCTTGCGGGGCTCCGCCCCTGCACCCCGGCGGGGGCTCCGCCCCCTGCACCCCCGCGGGGTTCGCCAGCTGCTTCGGCGCGCTCGCGGGGTTAGCCATCTGTTAGGCACGCTCGCGGGGTGCGCCGTCTGCCCGGCAACCCGCGGGGCGCGCGATCCGCCACCTCCGCGCGGCGCGCGATCCGCCACCTTTGCGGGGTTCGCGACCTGCCCCCGCCACCCTCGCGGGGAGCACCAGCCACCTTTGCACCCTCGCGGGGGTTCGCGATCCACCATGCACCCCTGCGGGTCCGCAACCCACCCCGCTGGGTTCGCAACCCACCCCGCCGGACGTGCCACCCACCCCGCTGGGCGCACAACCCACCCCGCCGGGCACACAACCCACCCCGCCGGGCACACAATCCGGACTCCCAAGGGACTGTGCCCATCCACCCCGCAAGCGCATCCTGGCCCCAGGCAAACCCTCACCGTTGTGGAACACCTCACGGCCTGAGCTGTGGGATCCAGGGTTCCTGACGGTTCGTCAGTTGTTTATGGTGGCCGGGTGAGCGATCAGGTGGAGGTGGGACCCGTGGAGCAGCGCCGAGTGGTGATCGTCGGGGCGGGGATGGCCGGGGTGCAGACGGCGGTTGCCCTGCGGGAGCAAGGGTTCGAGGGGCCGGTCCGGCTGATCGGTGCCGAGCCGCACCAGCCGTACGACCGGCCGCCGCTGTCGAAGGCCGTGCTGCTCGGCAAGGCCGAGGGCTCCGCGTTCGAGGTGGACTTCGAATCCCTCGGCGTCGAGCTGGAGTTGGGGCGCGAGGCGACCGGCCTCAGGGCGGGGGAGCATGAGCTCGACACCGCGCAGGGGCCCGTACCGTACGACGTCCTCGTCCTCGCGACCGGTGCCGAGCCGCTCCAGCTGCCCGGCACGGAAGGCGTCCCCGGCGTGCATCTCCTGCGCACGCTGGATGACGCGCAGCGGCTGCGGCCCGTGCTCGCCGAGCAGCACGACATCGTGGTCGTGGGCGCCGGCTGGATCGGCGCGGAGTTCGCCACGGCCGCGCGGGACGCGGGGTGCGCGGTGACCGTCGTCGAGGCCGCCGGCCGGCCGCTCGCCGGCGCGCTGCCGGCGGAGGTCGCGGCGCCGATGGCGGACTGGTACGCGGAGGCGGGCGCGGTCCTGCGCACGGGTGCGCGGGTGCGGGCGGTCGAGCCCGGCGCCGTCGTCCTCGACGACGGGACCCGGCTGCCCGCGGGCGCGGTCGTCGTCGGCATCGGCGCGCGCCCGGCGACGGGCTGGCTCGCGGGCTCGGGCGTGGAGCTGGGCCCGGACGGCGCGGTCGTCGCGGACGCCGCGCTGCGGACCTCGGCCCCTGACGTGTACGCGGTCGGCGACTGCGCCTCGTTCCCCTCGGCCCGCTACGGCGCCCGCCTCCTGGTCCACCACTGGGACAACGCGCTGCAGGGCCCGCGCACGGTGGCCGCCAACATCCTCGGCACCGAGCCCGCGGTCTACGACCCGGTCCCGTACTTCTGGTCCGAGCAGTTCGGCCGCTTCGTCCAGTACGCGGGCCACCACACTGACGCGGACACCCTGGTGTGGCGCGGAGACCCGTCCGGCCCCGCCTGGTCGGTCTGCTGGCTGCGCGAGGGCACCCTCACAGCGGTCCTCGCCGTGGGCCGCCCCCGCGACCTGGCCCAGGGCCGCAAGCTGATCGAGTCATCCGCAACGATCGACCCGGCCCGGGCGGCGGACGCCGGGATCCCGCTGAAGAGCGCGGTGCTGAAGTAGGCGATTGCGGGGTCTCCTGTCCCAGCGGTGGGGTGTGGGAGCGTCAGCCCCCGCAACCTCCCCCGCCGCGGAGCGGCGGAGCAGCGTCGCCCGTGAGGGCGCATGGCCCAGGGCGCCCCGGGCCGCAACCTGCCCCAACGGGCCCGCGAGGGAACGGGGGGCGTGAGGGCGCCAGCCCCACATAAACCTCCCCGCCGCGGAGCGGCGGAGCGTCACCGCCCGTGAGGGCGCAAGGCCCCCGGGCGCAGCCCAGCCCGAAAGGGGTCGTGGGGGCGTCAGCCCCCGCAACCTCCCCCGCCGCGGAGCGGCGGAGCAGCGTCGCCCGTGAGGGCGCAGGGGCAGGCCCCCCGGGCCACCCGAACCCACCCCCACCCCCCAACCCATGGCACTCTTGAGCCGTGACCCAGATTGACGCAAAGACCGAGGCTCTCGTGCCCGCGTGGCTGAACCTTCCCGAGATCGCCGACATGTTCGGGGTCGAGGTGACGCGTGTGCGGCAGCACGTCAGGGAAGGCCGGCTGCTGGCCGTGCGCCGTGGGGAGAACAAGGCGCTGTACGTGCCCGCCGCCTTCATCGACGGCAACGCCGAGGACGGCTGGAAGATCGTCAAGGGCCTGCCGGGCGTGCTGACCCTGCTGCGCGACGACGGCTTCTCCGACGAGGAGATGCTGGAGTGGCTCTTCACGGCGGACGACACCCTGCCCGGCACCCCCGCACAGGCCCTGAGCGAGAATCGCGGCACGGAGGTGAAGCGCCGCGCCCAGGCGCTCGCCGTCTGACAGCCACGTAGACGACAACGTGCGGCCCGACGGCCGCGTACCGCATTCGGCAGACGGGCCTCGCGACCGGGGAACACCCCCGGTCCGGGGCCCGTGTGCCGCGAACGAGGGGGGTTCCCATGTCCGTCACCGCAGCACGGCGCCGCGCCCAGCTGGCCGACGCCCGTCTGTACCTGTGCACCGACGCCCGCAAGCGCCAGGGTGACCTCCCTCAGTTCCTCGATGCGGCCCTGAGCGGCGGCGTCGACATCGTGCAGCTGCGCGACAAGGGCATGGAGGCCGCCGAGGAGCTGGAGCACCTCGCCGTGTTCGCCGACGCCTGCCGCCGCCACGGCAAACTGCTCGCGGTGAACGACCGAGCGGATGTCGCGCACGCCGCCGGCGCCGACGTCCTCCACCTCGGCCAGGGCGATCTCCCGGTCCCCGCGGCCCGCGCGATCCTCGGCGGCAGTGACGATGTACTGATCGGCCGCTCCACGCACGCCGACGCCGAGGCCTCCGCCGCGGCCGCGCAGCCCGGCACCGACTACTTCTGCACCGGCCCCTGCTGGCCCACCCCCACCAAGCCCGGCCGCCACGCCCCCGGCCTCGACCTGGTCCGTCACACCGCCGGACTCGGCACGGACCGGCCCTGGTTCGCGATCGGCGGGATCGACCTGGGCAACCTGGACGAGGTGCTCGCCGCGGGTGCGAGCCGGGTGGTCGTCGTCCGGGCGATCACGGAGGCGGACGACCCGGCCGCCGCGGCCGCCGAGTTCGCCAAGCGGCTCCGTACGGCCTGACAACTGTCCGAAGGGTGGACGGAAAACCGGCAAAACCGGCATAGCCACCGCTCGCGGTTGGGGTGGCGGGCCGCCGTGACTAACCTGCGGGTATGGCCCTCGGTACCGCTTCCACCAGGATGGATCGCGCGCGCACGGTGCGCGAGATGCTCGCGACCGGCAAGACCACGTATTCCTTCGAGTTCTCCGCGCCCAAAACCGAGAAGGGGCAGCGGAATCTCTGGACGTCGCTGCGCAGGGTCGAGGCGGTCGCGCCGGACTTCGTCTCGGTGACGTACGGCGCCGGCGGCTCGACCCGGGCGGGCACCGTGACGGAGACGCAGCAGATCGTCGCCGACACCACGCTCACACCGGTCGCGCATCTGACCGCCGTCGACCACTCGGTGGCCGAACTGCGGAACATCATCGGCCAGTACGCGGACGCCGGGATCAGGAACATCCTCGCGGTCCGCGGCGATCCGCCCGGCGACCCGATGGGCGAGTGGATCAAGCACCCCAAGGGTCTGACCTACGCGGCCGAGCTGGTCCGGCTCATCAAGGAGTCCGGCGACTTCTGCGTCGGCGTCGCGGCCTTCCCGGCCATGCACCCGCGCTCGCCCGACTGGGACGCCGACGTACGGCACTTCGTGGACAAATGCCGCGCGGGCGCCGACTACGCGATCACGCAGATGTTCTTCCACCCCGAGGAGTATTTGCGGCTGCGCGACCGCGTCGAGGCGGCCGGCTGCTCGACGCCGATCATCCCCGAGATCATGCCGGTCACGAGTGTCCGGATGCTCGAACGTCTGCCGCAGCTCAGCAACGCCGAGATTCCCGGCGGGCTGAAAGAGCGGATCCTCACATCCAAAGACGACGCCACGGCTGTACGCTCCATTGGCATCGAGTTCGCGACGGAGTTCTGCGCGCGGCTGAAGGCCGAGGGAGTGCCCGGTTTGCACTTCATCACGCTCAACAACTCCACGGCGACCCTGGAAATCTACGAGAATCTGGGCCTGCACCACCCGCAGGCCTGAACCGGCACAGCCGCACACCCCCACGCGGCGGGCCGTAGGAGAGGGGCGTACATGGGCTGGACGGTCCTCTATATCGCATTCGGACTGGTCGCACTGTGGCTGCTCGGTGAAGTGCTGCTGCAGTACAAGGCACGGCTGCGCTGGCGGCTGCTCGCCTTCGGCGGTTTCCTCTGCGTCGTGCTCGGTGTGCTGATTCCCTCCGTGTACGTGATCGGGGCGGGCGCGGTGGCCTTCGCCATCGGCCAGACCTATGTGACGCTCTCGTTCCGCCGCGGCTTCTCGACCGGCTGGGCGATCGGCGGCAACCCGGGGGAGAGCCGGCGCCGCAAGGGCGTGCCGGAGCAGGACCCGACGCTCGAGGTCTCGGACCTGGAGTACGACGAGGAGTACGGGCGCGACCAGCGGGACGCGGGATACGACCGTGGCCGCGACGCCGGTTACGACCGGGACGGCCGTGACGCAGGAGACGACCGGGACGCCGGATACGACGACGGCTACGCTCCGCAGCAGCCCTCCGTCTACGCCACCGAGCCGATGCCGGACGACACCGGTACGTACGGCGTCTACTCGGACCAGGGCTACGCACAGCAGCAGCCCGCCGCGGCCTCGGCCGACTCCTCCTCGTACGGCTACGGCGGCTACGACGACGTCTACAGCCAGCAGCAGAACTACGGCTACGACCCGCAGACCGCCCAGCAGAGCTACGCCGCCTACTCCGACCCGTACATCGGCCAGCAGTCCTACGACACCGGCCAGTACGACACGTACGGCGGGCAGCAGTCCTACGACACCGGGCAGTACGCGACGTACGGCGGCCAGCAGGGCGGTGGCTACGGGGACAACACCCCGCCCGGCGGCGTCTGGGTGCCGCAGCAGCGCAACGGGGACGGCGCGCAGGCCGGCGGCCTGCCGCCCGAGCAGCCCGCCTACCCGCCGTATCAGCAGGACGGGTACGACACCGGGTACAACGAGCAGCAGCAGTACCGCTACTGAGGACTGCTCCGCACGGAACGCACAGAACTCATCGAGGGCCGGACGGCCGGGGCTCCGCTCACTGCGAGCCCCGGAAGTCCGGCCCTTCGACGATCAGGCCCGCGACCAGCGCACCGGACATTCCGGCGTGCGGGAGACCGCCGCCGGGGTGGGACCAGCCGCCGGCGAGGTACAGCCCCGGCAGACGTGTGGTGTTCGACGGATAGAGGTAGCGGGCACCGGCGCCGGCGAGCGCGGGGTGGGGGACCGGGCCGCTCATCCGCACTTCGTGCCACAGGAGGCGCTCGCGCAGACCGGGGACGGCCCGCTCGGCGGCGGTGATCATCCGCTCGGCGAGCGCCGCCCGGTCCGCGGTGCGGTGGACGACGGCCGACAGGACCGCTGACTCATGCGCGTCGTCCGGACGGAGCGCCGGGTCGCCGGGGCGCAGGACGGTGACGGTCGGCGTGGTGTCCGGGCCCGACTCGCCTGCCAGGGCGTCGAGTTCGGCCTTGCGGTCGGGGGCGTGGACGAGCGTCCGGTGCGCCGCGCCGTCCTCCCGCGCGCCGCGCAGGGCGAGCAGCACCGTGAGGCGGCCGGGGCGGACGCGGGTCGTGTCGAGCATCGCGTCCTGGCCAGGGGTCTGCAGTTCGTGACCGGTGAGCGCGCTCGGGTCGATGCCCGCGACCACGTGCTCGGCCTCGACCACCGTGCCGTCCGCGAGCTCCACGCCCGCCGCACGTCCGTCCTTCTCGACGATCCGGGTGACCTCGGCGCCGAACCGGAACTCCACGCGACGCTGCACACACCGCTCGTACACGGCCCGCGCGAGCTCACGGATCCCACCCCGTACGTACCAGGTCCCGAACGCCTGCTCCATGTACGGCAGGACGGCCGCGCTCGCGGGAGCGGTGCGGGGATCGAGTCCGTACGCGAGGACGGAACTCTCGACGAGAGCGACGAGGCGGGGATCGGCCAGCTCGTGACGCATCGCCTCGGCGAAGGCCGGCGGCCGCTTGCGCAGCAGCCCCGCTTTACGGACGGCCGGGTACGGGTCGCGCTCGCCGAGGACGCGCCAGTCCTGCCACAGCGGCTCTTCGAGGAGGGGGCGGCGGGCGCGGTCCCAGGCCTCGCGGGCGCGCGTGAGAAACTGGGCCCACCGTTCACCGCTGCCGCCGCCGAGGGCCTGCTCGATGGCCTCGACCGTGCCGGCGCGGGAGGCGTTGGGGACGGTGAGGGTGGTGCCGTCCGCGAAGAGATGGCGGGCCGTGGGGTCGACCTGGACGAGGTCGACGCAGTCCTCCAGCGGCTGCTTGCCGGTCTTGATGAACAGGTCGCGGTACACGGCGGGGAGCGGCAGCAGCCCGGGTCCGGTGTCGAAGCGGAATCCGTCGCGCTCGTCCTGCCGTACGTCCCCGCCGTAGGTCTGCTCGCGTTCGAGGACGCTGACGCGGTGACCGGCGACGGCCAGCCTGGCGGCGGCTGCCATCGCGCCCATTCCTGCGCCGATCACGACGATTTGTGCCATGTGGGGGACTGTACCGGCAGGGTGTGTGGGGGATTTCCGGGGCTCCGGGCGGCCGCCGACACCGAGCCCGCTAGTCCCAGTCCCGCGGCGGCCCGCTGCCGACACCTTCCCTCACCATCCGCTTCTCCTCCCGCCGCTGCGCCCGCCGCCGCAGGAAGCGCCGGATCCGGTGGGCGAGGAAGAGCAGTATGGCCAGCCCCAGGAGCAGGAGGACGGCCGCGATGATCGCCGCCGCCTCCGGGTAGAACATCGCGAACGTGATGATGCCGCCGACCCCGAGGTCCTCGGCCGTGCTCATGATCACGTTGCTGAACGGCTCGGGTGAGGTGTTGATCGCCATCCGGGTGCCGGCCTTCACGAAATGGCTGGCCAGCGCCGTCGACCCGCCGACCGCGCCGGCCGTGAGGTCCGAGAGCGAGCCGGTCTGGCCGGCGAGGAGTGCGCCGACCACCGCGCCGGACACCGGCCGGATCACGGTGTGTGCCGTGTCCCAGAGCGAGTCGACGTACGGGATCTTGTCGCAGACCGCGTCGCACAGGAACAGGACGCCGGCCGCGACGAGCACGTCGGTGCGCTCCAGGGCGGGCGGCACCTCGTCGCTGACGCCGGTCGCGCCGAAGATGCCGAGCAGGAGCACCACCGCGTACGCGTTGATGCCGCTGGCCCAGCCGCTTGTGAACACCAAGGGGAGTACGGACACGGACGCGATCGTAACCAGTCGGCATCCGCGCGTCCTGGGGATGAGCACGTGCGTCTGAGTATCCGTACCTAGTCAGGGAGATGAGTACGGGGACGGATGGGGTCCCACCTGCACGGACGGAAGAGTGGGGCACACGGAAGGGGCGCAGCGCCGGTACCGCCGACACGGGGCGGCGGAACGGGCGCGGCTCCCCGGACGGAACGGGGGTCGCCTCGTCCCGGAGGGACACCGGGGAACGGGGCGGACCACGGGGGAATCGGGGGAAGCGCTGGTCCGGTGGGGCTCGTCAGGAACGATCGAGCCGCGCCGGACCAGTGTCCGTTCCGGCCAGGGGCCTTGTGCCGAACGGGGCTCAGCCCCCGGCCACCCGCCCCTGCAGCAGCCGTGACAGCGCCGCGTGCACCTCGTCGATCGAGCGCTCCGGCTGGAACGCCTGCCAGTCGAGGGCCGCGACAAGGACCATGCCGACCAGTGCGGCGGCGGTCAGCGGGATGTCGATCTCCTCGCTCAGCTCGCCCGTCTCGACCCCTTCGCGCAGCACGCCTTCGACCACGGCGACGGCCTGCTGCCGTACGACGAGCAGCGTGGACTGCCAGGCCCGGCCCGTCCGCCACAGTTCGGCCACGTACAGCTGGGTGAAGGACGGATACGTGGCGATGAAGTCGAGACCCGCGCGGATCATCGCGTCGAGGGCCGCCACCTTCGTGCCGCCCTCGCGTGCCGTCTCCTCGGCGGCCGTCCGCAGCGACTCGGTGAGCAGGCCGACGCCGTAGCGGAGCAACTCCTCGAAGAGCTCGGCCTTGCTGGCGAAGTTGTAGTAGACGGTGCCCTTGGCGACGCCCGCGCGTTCGGCGATCTCGTCGACCGTGGTCGCTGAGAAGCCCTGTTCGGCGATGAGCGTCACCGCCGCCTCGTACAACTTCGCCTTGGTGGCCTGCCGCCGTCCGCCGCCACCGCTCCCCTTGGAGCCGGTGGGCCCCGCTTTGGAGCCGGTGGCCCCCGCTGCCTTCTGCATGGCTCCGATTGTCACAGGCCCGCCCGTCCGTCTCTCACAGACTCAGCTCCGGATGCAGCCGGTCGAGCGTCCACACCTGCCGCTTGCGCGCCGAGAGCGCGGTCAGGGCCAGGGCGCCGACGGTGAAGGCGATCAGGACGGCACAGCCCTGCCACACGGGCCCGAGGCCGCCGCCGGTGATCAGGCGGCGCAGCGCCTCGACCACGTATGTCATCGGCAGGAACGGGTGGATCGCGCCGAAGAAGGACGGACTCGTCTGGACCGGATAGGTGCCGCCGGCCGAGGTCAGCTGGAGCATCAGGAAGGCCAGGACGAGGATGCGTCCCGCCGGGCCGAAGCGGGCGTTGAGCCACTGCACGATCGCCGCGAAACAGCCGGTGACCAGGAGCAGGAAGCCGACGGTGCCCGCCGCGTGCGCCATCTGGAGGCCGAGCGCCCAGTGCAGTACGGAGATCAGCGCGAGCGTCTGCAGCGTGCCGATCGCCGCCACCGGCAGCCAGCCCGCCAGCGCGATCCGCCAGGCCGAGGCTCCGGTGGCGAGCGCGCGCCGGTTGAGCGGCGCGATCACCATGTACGCGACCATCGCACCGACCCACAGGGACAGCGGGATGAAGTACGGGGCGAAGCCGGTGCCGTAATTGGGCGCCTGGTGCAGGGACTTGGCGGCCAGCTGGACGGGGTCGGCCATCACTTCCGTACGGGCGTCGCGGTCCTGCTTGCCGTAGTCGGGGATCTGCTCGGCGCCGTCGCGCAGCCCGCCGGCCAGCTCACCGGAGCCGTCGACCAGCTTGAACAGGCCGCCGTCGAGTTCCTTCGCGCCGTCCTTGAGGCGGCCCAGGCCCGAGTTGAGCTCGGACGAACCGGTCCGGGCGGTGGTGAGGCCGGTGTGCAGCTGGTCCGCGCCCTTGGCGACGGCCCGTGCGCCCCGGTTCAGCTCGTTGATCTTCTTCACGGCCGTCTCGACGTCGCCGGCGAGGTGCGGGGCCCGTTCGGCCAGCGCGTCGGCCTGCTGCTGCAGCGTGGCCAGGTGGTCGTCGAGCTTGTCGGTGTCGCCCGCGTAGTTCTGCACCACGGAGTTCACATCGGCGGCGATCCGGGCCACCTCGTCACCCGCGTCCTTGGCCTGCTTGAGCTGCGGGCAGTTCGGGTCGTCGACGAGCGCGTCCTCGCAGCGTGCCTTGTACACGGAGTCGAGTGCGGCGGAGGCCTTCTCCGCGCCCGACGAGGCGAGCGGCGCCTTCTCGACGAGGGTGCCCAGGTGGCGGCGCACGGCACCGGCCGTGTCGCTGACGAGGCGGGCGGTGTCGCCGATGCTGTCGCCGTTCTCGCGCAGGAAGGGCAGCACCTTGTCGGAAGCGCCGTTCACCTTGTCGGCGAGCAGCTGGGTGCCGTCGGCCACCTGGCCCGCGCCCGTCTCCAGGTCGCCGGAGCCCTTGTCGAGCTTCTTGATGCCACGCGCGAGCTCGCCGCTGCCCGACTTCGCGTCGCCGAGTCCGTCCGCGAGCTGCTTCGCCCCGTCCTTCGCCTTGCCCGCGCCCTCCTCAAGGCGCCCGGCGCCGTCCGCGGCCTCCTTCGTCTTGTCGTGGAGGTCGGAGAACGACACGAAGATCTTGTCCAGGAACGTCCGTGACGCCTTGCTCGACGCCGCCGCGCGCACCTCGGAGAAGAGGGTCCGCGAGAGCTGTCCGACGATGTAGTTGTTGGCGTCGTTCGTCTTCACCTGCAGCGCGCCCGTCTCCGGGCTGTCACCGGCGCTGGACGCGATGCGCTCGCTGAAGTCCTCGGGCACGGTCAGCGACAGGTAGTACGTACCGTCCTCCAGGCCCTGGCGCGCCTGCGCCGCGTCCACCTCGTGCCAGTCGAAGACCTTGCTGTCGTGCAGCCCGGCGGCGATCCCGTCGCCCGCCGCGATCTTCTTCCCGTCGGCCTTCGCCCCCGCGTCCTCGTTGACCAGCGCGACGGGGATCTGGTCCAGGCGCCCGTACGGGTCCCAGAACGACCACAGGTAGAGCGCCCCGTAGAGCAGCGGGAGGAGCAGCAGCGAGACGAGCGCGGCGCGGGGCAGCCGGCCCCGGCCGAAGCGCTTGAGCTCAAGAGCGGCCAGTTTCGGCGAGCGCATCGGCCGCCCCCTTCTCGTCGGTTCCTCCGAGTACGACCTTGCGTGCCTGCGCCGGGGCGCCTGGCCCCGCGGCGACGACGGTCGTGCCGCCGTCGGCTATCGCGGCCAGCATCTGCCAGGCGGCGGCCAGTTCCCCGTCCGAGAGCTTCAGACCGAGGTCGTCCACCGCAAGCAGCTTCGGCTGCCCGACCAGCGCGAGCGCCACGGAGAGCCGCAGCGCCTCGATCCGCTCCAGATCCCGTACGGCGGTGCGCGAGCCCTTGACCAGCGTGGACAGGTCGAGTCCCGCGGCGGTCAGCGCGCGCTCCCGGAGCAGTGCGGACGCGGTCGCGCGCTCGCCGCGCGGGCGCAGGAGCGTGCGCAGCGAGGTGCCGAACCGCCGCTGCAGCAGCAGCCGTTCGTGCAGGTGCTCCGCGACGGTGAGGGCCGGGTCGAGGTCGGTGATGCCAGGGATGTGGGCCACGGCGCTGATCCGGCGGACGGCCGCGGCCTGGCGCGGCAGCTTCAGGCCGTCGACCTCCGCATGCCCTTCCGTGGCGCGCATCCGGCCGGTCAGCGCGAGCAGCAACGAGGTGCGCCCGGAGCCGGACGGCCCCTCGACGGCGATCAGGTCACCCGCCTCCGCCGTGCACCCCACCTCGCGAAAGGCCCAGCCCCGGGGGCCTCGCACCCCGAACCCCTCCACCACGAGCACGTACGGCCCCCTTTTTTGAACTGACTGGTCAGTTCAAAAAACTACAGGACGGGGGTACGGGGCTTCGTCGGCGGGGTCCCCAGGTTCGCCCTCAACTCCGTTATCCGAACCCTTGATCGAGCCATCGGTGCAGGTCAGGGCCGATTGTCAGTGGCGTACTTCACGATGGGGTCATACGGCAGCTTTGTTGAGCTTCTACGCCAGTGCTGCCAAACGACGACAGGAGGTTCGTCATGGCCAGTTCCTACGCGGCAGCCGCACGGCGGCGCCCCGCAGTCAAAGGGAACAGCGCCGGCCCTGCCCCCTCACTGAGCGGTCCCGCGAGCGATGTCCACCCGGTTCTGCGCCGAGCCTCGGCCCCGCCCGCCGCCCTCGACCTGCTCGCCCAGGCCCGCACCGGCCTCGACGAGGCGGCCCGCCTCGAAACCCCCAACGAGCGCTACTCCGCGGCCCACCTCGCCGCCCTGCGCACCGCCGCCGCCGTGCTCGCCGCACGCGGACGGCCCGAGACGAACGCGCGCAAGCGGGCGAAGATCAGGAGCGCTTGGGAAGTGCTCCCCGAGATAGCCCCCGAACTGACCGAGTGGAGCGCCCTGTTCGCCTCCGGCGCCACCAAGCGCGCCCGCGCCGACGCGGGCATCCAGGGCGCCGCCACCCCACGTGACGCCGACGATCTGCTGCGCGATGTCGCGATGTTCCTGCGCCTGGTCGAGCGCATGCTGGTGCTCCAGCCGGTCCTGCCGCAGGCGCGGTCCGAGCAGCCGGATGCAGGGTGAGGGGGGTGATGGGCCGCAGGCAATAGGGTGGGGACGAACCGTCCCCGCACCGCCCTCGTAGGGCGGGGCTACGCCGAGGAGTAACTGCCGTGTCGGACTCGATGCGCCCGCCCGTCTCCCACCACCACTCCCAGGGGACGTCGCTTCGCTCCGGCACCTCCGGCTCCCGTGCTTCCCTGCGTACCGGTGTTGTCTGGGAGGTACTGAAAGAGGCACTCGACCGGCAGGTGAAGGCGACCGGACGTGAGTCGCTCGACGTGCTCGACACCGGGGGCGGCAGCGGCAAGTTCGCCGTGCCGGTCGCCGCACTCGGCCACCGCGTCACCGTCGTCGACCCGAGCCCCAACGCGCTGTTCGCGCTGGAGCGCCGGACCGCCGAGGCCGGGGTCGCGGACCGGGTCAGCGGGGTGCAGGGCGATGTGCACGGCCTGTTCGACGTGGTCGAGCGCGGCGCCTTCGACGCGGTGCTCTGCCACGGCGTCCTGGAGTACGTGGACGACCCGGCCGAGGGCGTACGGAACGTCGCGGGCGCGCTCCGTGACAGCGGCGTCCTCAGCCTGCTCGCGTCCGGGCTCGGCGGCGCCGTGCTCGCCCGCGCCCTGGCCGGCCACTTCACCGAGGCCCGGCACGCCCTGACCGACCCGGCCGGGCGCTGGGGCGAGGGCGACCCGGTGCCGCGCCGCTTCAGCGCCGAGCAGCTGACCGCGCTCGTCGAGGACGGCGGGCTGCGGGTCGGCTCCGTCCACGGCGTGCGGGTCTTCGCCGACCTGGTGCCCGGTGTCCTGGTGGACACCGAGCCCGGCGCCCTGGACGCGCTGATCAAGCTGGAGGCCGCGGCGGCCGAGCAGCCCGCCTTCCACGCGGTGGCGACGCAGCTGCACGTCCTGGGGGAGAAGGGCTAGGGCATGATCCGCCGGACAGGCCCTAGGAGGTGCCCGGCCGTGCGTGCGGCCGGCGCACCGGACGGCCGTACATCCGGTGGCGAATTACAGCCGTCGTGGCCGGAACTCCGGTGCCGGGCGTGCTCGCGGCGGTAACCGCGAGTAGCCCATCCTGCGCAGTCCCCCTGATCAGGGACGCAGCTGCAGATGGAGTACGCCACAGGCCCCCCGATCGGCGCCTGTGACCCGTATGATCGAGGGACACCGTCCGGCATGACGGCCGTATCGCTGGGGAATGTACGCCTCGGCATCGGGCGCCATGGCGGGCCTGAATGGCGAATTGGCGTAGAGGGGCGGGTTTCACGGGGGCGATTCCCTGCCTATCCTGAAGGGGACCCCCGGTCGCCCCGGCGACTGCACGATGAGGAGGGACTCCGTGCCGCTCTCAGAGCACGAGCAGCGCATGCTCGAGCAGATGGAGCGAGCGTTGTACGCCGAAGATCCCAAGTTCGCGACGACGCTTGAGGGAAGCGGGCTGCGCACGTACACCCGGAAGCGGGTCTACCAAGCGGTTGCCGGCTTCCTTGTGGGTATTGCCCTCCTCATGGCTGGAATGGTCGCGCAGCAGATCTGGATCAGCGTGGTGGGATTCCTCGTCATGCTCGGCTGTGCGGTGCTCGCAGTGACTGGTTGGCGCAAGGCGCCCAAGCCCGGTGAACAGGCTCCCGGCGCGGTGGCCGGTTCAGGCGGGACAGCTCCCCCGACCACCACGAGGCGTCAGGGCCGGCAGCGCCGGTCGATGATGGACCGTATCGAGCAGCGCTGGCAGAAGCGGCGGGACGAAGGTCAGTAGGGCTCACCCGAACGTGGGGGGGGGGGGGGGGGGGGGGGGGGGGGGGGGGGGGGCGCGGCCGCGCCCCCCCCGGCAACCAGACGCGAAGGGGGGGTG
>NZ_JBITIG010000006.1:0-446006 GCF_044458745.1 Streptomyces sp. NPDC050418 | reverse complement strand
GGGGGCCACTCGCACTGGGGGCCCCCCCCCCCGGGGGGGGGGGGGGGCCCCCCCCCACCCCCCCCCCCCCCCCCACACCCACGTCGTCGTTTGGTGCGCTGGTGTGGGGGCTGACGCCCCCACACCCCCTACTTGGCCCGTCGCGGGACCAACCGCCCCATGTGCCACCGCTCCTTGACGGTGATCCACCGGTCCGAGACCGCCCAGCCCACCCGGACGGCCGAACGCGGTGCGAGGGTCGCGCGCCAGCGGGCGCCGCGGCTCATCGACGCGTGCATACCGGCCCGCATCCGGCGGACGTCCTCGGCCACCCCGGGCGCAGGCTGCGGCACCGGTGCGTAGAGGACCTGCTCCACCGCCGCCGCGATCCGGTGCACCGCCTCGGCCGCATCAAGCTCCAGCTCGCAGAGCCGTACGATCCGGGCCGCCGCCTTGCGCGGGGTCTGGGCCTCGTCCGGCGCGATGCCGTAGTCCCAGGCGGAGTCCGTGACTTCGAGCCAGGCGGCGAGGGTTCTCGCCACCCCGTCCTGCGCGGTACGTCCCGCTGATCCCAGCCGTACGCTCCGCAGCCGCGTACGCCACATGAACGGGAGCAGCGGCACCAGGAGGAGCGCCAGGACACCTCCCGCGATGCCGAGATACGTGCCCCACGGCGGACCGCCGTCCGAGCCGCCGGCTGCCGCACCGGGATCCTGCGAGCCGCACTCGTTGAAGCGGCGCAGCTCCGGCGGGCAGGAGTCGGAGGCCGAGGCGGACGGGTCGTCGCTGGGTGCCGCGGTGTCGGTGGCCGAGGGGGCCGCACTGCTCGGCGTGTCCGACGGGATGTCGTCCCGCGTGTAGTCCGGCGCCGAGCCACGCGTGGGTGTCGGCTCGAAGCGGGTCCAGCCCACGCCCTCGAAGTACAGCTCGGGCCAGGCGTGCGCGTCGCGCAGACCCACCGACATCGAGCCGTCCGCGGTCGGCGACCCGGGCGTGAAGCCCACGGCGACCCGGGACGGGATGTCGAGGGTGCGGGCCATCGCCGCCATCGCGAAGGAGAAGTGGACGCAGAAGCCCTCCTTGTCCTTCAGGAAGCGACTGATCGCCGCCGATCCGCTGCCCGCCTCGACGTTGGTGTCGTAGGTGAAGCCGCCCTCGACCGCGAAGTACTCCTGCAGCTTCACGGCCATCTCATAGCTGTTGGTGGCGCCTCTGGTCACCTCCTCCGCTTTCTCGTAGACATCGCGGGGCAGTGACCTGGGCACGTCGGTGAACTCGTCGACGATGTCCGCGTTGGGTGCCGGTGCGTCTGCCAGCTTCTGCGCCGTCGGCCGCACCTCCAGGCTCTTGACCGTGTACGTCTTGCCCTTGGTCGTCTCGCCGCGGTCACCGACCACCGCGCGCCCGATCGGCTCGAAGCGCCAGTTGCCGTCGATGTCGACCTGACTGGCGGGGTACGGCATCGGCAGCCAGGTCTGCGCGTACCAGTCGGCGGCGCTGATGGTGGTGCTGACCTCCTTGGTCGCCACGTCGCCGCTGAGCCCGCGGGGCTGCGGCAGCTGGGTGGGCACCTCGGTGATCGAGCGCTCGGCGGGCTTCCACTCCGTGCCGTCGAACTGGTCGAGCGAGACGATCCGCATGTACATGTCCTGGTTGGACGAGGCGTTCGTCCGGTACTTCAGGACCTCGCGGTCGTTCGGCTGGTTCAGGTTGTTCTGCAGCGAGACCAGCGGATTGACCGCGGAGATCGTGCCGCCCCCGCCGCTGCCGCCCCCGCCGGAGCCCGTCGGATCGAGCAGCCCGCCGTCCAGGGCGGGCAGCGCCGCCGGCACCACCAGCGCGATACCCAGCGCGAACGCGCCGATCCGCCGCCCGGTGCGCACCGGCGCCGTGGCGCCGCCGTCCGTGTCCAGTCCCGCATTCCGGCTCGCCCGCCGCGGCGCCCCGCCGAAGACACGGCCCCACTGCGAGAGCCGGTCGCGGCCCTCGGCGAGCAACAGCAGCAGATAGCCCGCCGCCGCGAGCACGAAGAGCGCCCAGCCCGCACCGTCCTTGGAGAGCCCCGCCGCCACCGAGTACAGCGCGAGCAGCGGCAGACCTGCCGGGGCGGCGCTGCGGAAGGTCACCGCGAGCGCGTCCACGGCCAGGCCGATCACCAGGACGCCGCCCACCAGCATCAGCCGGATGCCCTCGGACAGCGGCGCCGGAGTCGAGTACGCCGCGACGTCCTCGGCTCCCGCCTGCAGCAGCACCCCGAACTCCCTGATGGAGTCCGGGCTCGGCACGACCAGGGCGAAGGCCTGTTCCCGTGCGAAGAACACGGTCAGCAGGAGCAAGGTCACCAGGACCTGCGCCGCGACCGTCAGCGGACGGGCCAGCGGAACCCGCCGGGCCGCCGCGCCCACCCCGGACTGCACGGCGAGCAGAAGCGCCGCCTGGGCGATCCAGCCCGCCGAGAGGACCAGCGGCAGCATCGCGCACGCCGCCATCATCGTGGCCGCGTAGGCGCACAACGCGAGGCGTGTGCGGCCGCTCATGACCATCCCCCTGTCGCCTGTGCTTCCGAACGCCCCACGACGCCGGTCTTCTGCCGGTCCGCCTGCCGCCACAACTCGGCGAGCGGTAGCCCGGGCGGCACCGCGAGCGCCGTCCAGCCGGCCTCGCGCAGCAGCCGCAGCCGCTCCTCGAGCCGGGCCGAGGGGCCCTGGGCGCCGCCCTGGACCCAGGCCTCGTTGTCCATCACGAACGCCACCGCGGCGCCGCTGCGCTGCCGCATCCGGGCCGCGACCGCGGCCTGTTCCTCGTCGAGGTCGCCGAGGAACGCGATGAGCAGCCCTTCGCCGCCGCCGCGCAGCACGTCGTACGCGCGCGAGAGACCCGCGCCGTCCGAGTGGTCGACCACGGCGAGCGTGTCCATCATCAGGCCCGCGGCGTCCGCCGACTCCTGCGTGGAGCCCGCGAAACCGTCGGCGCCCTCACCGGGCACCGCGGTGCCGGTGTCGGTCAACAGCCGTACGGAGAAGCCCCGTTCCAGCATGTGCACCAGGGCCGAGGCCGCGCCCGAGACCGACCACTCGAAGGCCGAGTCCGGGCCCGTGCCCTGGTGGGCGATGCGGCGGGTGTCGAGCAGGACGGTGCAGCGCGCCCGCTGCGGCTGCTCCTCGCGGCGCACCATCAGCTCGCCGTACTTCGCGGTGGAGCGCCAGTGCACGCGCCGCAGGTCGTCGCCGTGCCGATAGCCGCGCGGGATCACATCGTCCTCACCGGCCAGCGCCAGTGACCGCTGCCGCCCGTCGCCGTATCCCTGGGCCTCGCCCGAGAGCCGGACCGCGGGCAGCGGCTCGACGCGCGGGATCACGGTCAGGGTGTCGAACGCGCTGAAGGAACGCGTCAGTTCGCACATCCCGAACGGGTCGCTCAGGCGCAGCTGCAGCGGTCCGAGCGGGTAGCGCCCGCGCAGATCCGAGCGCACGCGGTACGACACCTCGCGCCGCCCGCCCGCCTCGACCCGGTCCAGGACGAACCGGGGCCGCGGCCCGAGCACGTAAGGCACCCGGTCCTGCAGCATCAGGAGCCCGGTGGGCAGCCGCGACACGTTGTCCAGGCGCAGATGCACCCGCGACTCCGAGCCCGCGGGCACCCGGGCGGGCGCGAGGCGGCGCGAGCCGGCCACGCGGTACCGCGTGCGGTAGAGCACGATCGCGCTGACCAACGGCAGGACCGCGAGCAGCAGCCCGACCCGCAGCAGATCACTCTGGCCGAGCACATACGCGCACACGGCCGCGGCGATCCCGGCGGCCAGGAACGAACGGCCGCGTGTGGTCAGTCCCGCGAAGGCGGTGCGCAGCCCGCCCCTGTCGTCGTCCGACTGGGAAATCCCGCCCCGGGCCCGCTGCCCGCTGCCCTGCGCCGGCCCCCCGGCCGTCATCAGAGCCTCCGGGCGCCGGGGTGCTGCTGACCATAGGCAGGAGCCCCGGGCATCTGCGCGGAGGGAGCCGACGGATAACCGGCACCGGGCGCCTGGGCGGCCGGGACCGGGATGCGCTGCAGGATCTCGAGCACGACCTGCTCGGAGGTGCGGCGGTTCAACTGGGCCTGCGCGGTGGGCAGGAGCCGGTGCGCGAGGACCGCGACGGCCAGCGCCTGCAGATCGTCGGGCAGAACGTAGTCGCGCCCGCTGAGTGCGGCGGAGGCCTTCGCGGCCCGGAGCAGATGCAGGGTCGCACGCGGCGACGCGCCGAGTCTGAGGTCCGGGTGGTTACGGGTCGCGGCGACGACCTCCACCGCATAGCGCCGTACGGCGTCGGCGACATGGACCTTGCGGACCGCGTCGATCAGCTTGACGATGTCGTGCGCGTGGGCCACCGGCTGCAGGTCGTCGAGCGGCGAGACACCGCCGTGCACGTCCAGCATCTGCAGCTCGGCCTCGGCATTGGGATAGCCGATGGAGACCCGGGCCATGAAGCGGTCGCGCTGGGCCTCGGGCAGCGGATAGGTGCCCTCCATCTCGACCGGGTTCTGGGTCGCGACGACCATGAACGGGTTGGGCAGCTCGTAGGTCTGCCCGTCGATGGTGACCTGCCGCTCCTCCATGGACTCCAGGAGCGCGGACTGCGTCTTGGGCGAGGCACGGTTGATCTCGTCGCCGATCACGATCTGCGCGAAGATCGCCCCCGGCTTGAACTCGAAGTCCCTGCGCTGCTGGTCGAAGATGGACACACCGGTGATGTCCGACGGCAGCAGATCCGGTGTGAACTGGATGCGCCGCACCGAGCAGTCGATGGAGCGCGCCAGCGCCTTGGCGAGCATGGTCTTGCCCACGCCCGGTACATCCTCGATGAGCAGATGGCCCTCGGCGAGGAGCACGGTCAGCGAAAGCCGTACGACCTCAGGCTTGCCCTCGATCACTCCCTCCACCGACCTGCGGACTTGATCCACAGTGGTGGTCAGATCTGTGAGGCTCGCTCGATCTTCATAGGTCGTCACCCCGGCCCTCCTCGGCCACTTGCCACGGGCCGGTGTCACGACCGACCCGAACCCACCCCTGAATACGGACAGCGCGGCCGAATGGTTCCGCGCGGTGCCTTCCCCGCATTCTTGTTGCCGTTACCCGTTCGTGTCACTTGCCTGCGGACAACTGCCTGACCTATGTCGGGTTTTGGGCGGGTTTACGGGGCGGAATGGTCACCCGGGAGGAGCATGCGCCGGGCGCCGTGCGGGGGCGCCCGACGCGTTTCAGCCTGCGTCGATCTCGTTCAGGAGGCCGGTCTGGACGTCGAAGACGAAGCCGCGGACGTCATCGGTGTGCAGCAGGAACGGCGAGGTGCGCACGCGCGCCATGGACTGCCGCACGTCCTGGTCGACGTCGCGGAAGGCCTCGACGGCCCAGGCCGGACGCTGTCCGACCTCGTCCTCCAGCTCGTGCCGGAAGTCCTCGGTGAGCGTGAGCAGACCGCAGCCGGTGTGGTGGATCAGGACCACGCTGCGGGTGCCGAGGGCGCGCTGGCTGATGGTGAGCGAACGGATCACGTCGTCGGTGACCACGCCGCCCGCGTTGCGGATCGTGTGGCAGTCGCCGAGCTCGAGGCCCAGCGCGTCGTGCAGGTCGAGCCGGGCGTCCATGCAGGCCACGACGGCGACCTTGAGGACCGGGCGGGCGTCCATGCCCGGGTCCACGAAGTCCGCGGCGTAGTTCTGGTTCGCCTCGACGAGTCGGTCGGTGACGGTGCCCTGCCCGGTTATGGCGCCGTCCGGGCCAGGGGAGAACGATCGAGAAGTCGACATGACCGAACCGTAGCGGCGGATGTGTATACAAGCCCGCTGTGAGAGGTGACAAAGAACGTCAAAGCGCCTTGTCGTGATGCACTCCACAGGAGGGGCGGCAGGGGTCCGTACGGGTGAACGGGCGCGGGGGCGACGCGTGCGCCCGGTTGATTGACCGGGACCGGCGGTGGACTAAAGTGACGCGAACCGACAGACGTGTACGCGTCCGGCGGTTACCGAACTCCAGGAGACCGTCCCCCTACGACGGGCTCCCCGCGCGTGCGGTCGTACGTACGGCTAGGGGATCCGGCCGCACATCCGGTCCGTACCTGACTTGAGAAGGTGCGTTGAGCGAGCAGCGACACGTCCCGGTGATGCTCCAGCGGTGCCTGGACCTGTTGGCCCCCGCGCTCACCAAGCCGGGGGCGGTCGTCGTCGACTGCACCCTCGGTCTCGGCGGACACAGCGAGGCGCTCCTGCGGCAGTTCCCCGAGGCCCGTCTCGTGGCGCTCGACCGCGACAAGGAAGCGCTGCGCCTGTCCGGCGAACGCCTCGCCCCGTTCGGTGAACGTGCCACGCTCGTGCACGCCGTCTACGACGAACTCCCCGACGTGCTCGACCGCCTTGGCCTCCCCCACGTGCAGGGCGTCCTCTTCGACCTCGGCGTCTCGTCCATGCAACTCGACGAGGCCGACCGCGGATTCGCCTACGCGCAGGACGCACCGCTCGACATGCGCATGGACCAGACCACCGGTATGAGCGCCGCCGAGGTCCTCAACACCTATCCCGCGGGCGAACTCGTCAGGATCCTGCGGGCGTACGGCGAGGAGAAGCAGGCCAAGCGGATCGTCAGCGCGATCGTGCGCGAGCGCGAGAAGGAGCCGTTCGCGAACAGCGCGCGGCTCGTCGAGCTGATCCGGGACGCGCTGCCGCAGGCCGCCAAGCGCACCGGGGGCAACCCGGCCAAGCGCACCTTCCAGGCGCTGCGGATCGAGGTCAACGGTGAACTCACCGTCCTGGAACGGGCGATCCCCGCGGCCGTGAAGGCGCTCGCCGTCGGCGGCCGGTGCGCCGTCCTGTCGTACCACTCGCTGGAGGACCGCCTCGTCAAGCAGGTGTTCGCGGAGGGCGCCGCGAACACCGCGCCGCCCGGCCTGCCCGTGGTGCCCGAGCGCTACCAGCCGCGTCTGAAACTGCTCACGCGAGGCGCCGAACTCCCCACCGAGGAAGAGGTCGCCGAGAACCGGCGTGCGGCCCCGGCCCGCCTGCGCGGCGTGCAGCGCATCCGGGAGGACCTGTCGTGAGCCCGCGCGGGGTGGCGCGCTTGCGGGGGAGGGCCGCGCAGCTCGCGCGGCTGCTGCCCGCGGGTCCCGCCTCGGCGGCGCGCACCCCGTTCGTGCTGCTCATCGTGGTGCTGCTCGGCGGCGGCCTGATCGTGCTCCTCGTCCTCAACTCGGCGCTGAACGAAGGATCGTTCCAGCTCAGCAAACTCAAGCGGGAGACCACCGAGCTCACCGACGAGCAGCAGAAGCTGGAGACCGACGTCGACGGCTACTCCGCGCCCGACGCCCTGGAGCGCCGCGCCCGCGAGCTCGGCATGGTGCCCGGCGGACCGCCCGCGTTCCTCGACCCCGACGGCAAGGTCCGCGGCAAGCCAGGCGTGGCCGTCGCACCCCCGTCGCCGGCCAAGGCGCGCCCCAAGCCGTCCGCCTCCGCGCCCTCGGTGTCGGTCTCCCCGGGGCCCGGCGCCTCCGGCAGACCGACGCCCACCGGCACCCCCACCGCCTCGACCACCCCGTCACCCTCCACGACCCCCGGCAGGTGAGCCCGTGACCGACCGGCAACCGCCGCGCCGCCGCGTCCCCGGACCGGCGCGGCCCCCGCGTTCCGGAGCGCCGCGCCGGCCGGGTCCTGGCGGCCGGCCCGCCGCACGCCGTCCGCAGCCCGCGCCCAAGCGGTCCGCGTCCGGGCGGCCCGGGCCGAACCTGATCCGGCTCGGCAGCCCGCGCCCGCGGCTGCGCCTGGTGAGCCTCGGTCTGACGCTGGTGCTGCTCGCCTTCGTCGTACGCCTCGTACAGGTACAGGCGGTCGATGCCTCCGCGTACGCGGCGAAGGCCGAGGAGAACCGGTACTTCAGCCGGACGCTCACGGCCACCCGCGGCCAGATCACCGACCGCAACGGCCATCAGCTCGCGTCCAGCGTCGACGCGTACGACATCACCGCGGACCCGTCGATGTTCACGGCGAAGTCCGCCGGGACGAAGGACGCACCCGAGCAGGCCGCGGCGCTGCTCGCCCCGATCCTCGACAAGGACGCGTCCGAGCTCGCATCGAAGCTGAAGAAGCCCAAGTCGCGCTACGCGCTCCTCGCGCGCCGCCAGACCCCGCAGGTCTGGAACCAGATCAAGGACCTCAAGGGCGCGCTCGCCGACAAGTCGCCGAAGACCGGCGGCGTCCTGGCCGGTGTCTTCCAGGAGCCGAGCACCAAGCGGATGTACCCGAACGGTGATCTCGCCGCCGGGATACTGGGCTGGGTCAACGCCGACGGCAAGGGCGGCGGCGGTATCGAGTCGCAGCTCGACAAGGACCTGTCGGGCGAGGACGGCACGATCACGTACGCCCAGTCCGGCGGCCGCCGCGTCCCGACCGCGGGCAGCAGCGAGACCCCGGCCGTGCCCGGCTCGGACGTGGAGCTGACGCTCGACCGGGACATCCAGTACGTGGCGCAGAAGGCCATCGAGGACCAGGTCACGAAGTCCAAGGCCGACCGCGGGTACGTGGTCGTCCAGGACACGAAGACCGGCGAGATCCTGGCGCTCGCCAACGCGCCCGGCTTCGACCCCAACGACCTCACCAAGGCGAACGCGAAGAACCTGGGGAACCCGGCGCTGCAGGACGCGTACGAACCGGGCTCGACCAGCAAGCTGATCTCCATGGCCGCCGTCCTGGAGGAGAAGGCCGCCGCGCCCGACACGCACGTCACCGTGCCCAACCGGCTGCACCGCGGCGACCGGCTCTTCAAGGACGACATCGACCACGAGACCTGGTACCTGACGCTCAGCGGCGTCCTCGCCAAGTCCTCCAACATCGGCACGATCCTGGCGACGCAGCAGCTCGGCAAGACGCAGAAGGAGGCCAACCAGGTCCTCTACGACTATCTGCGCAAGTTCGGCATGGGCCAGAAGACGGGGACCGGCTTCCCCGGCGAGACGGGCGGCATCCTGCACAAGCCCGAGGACTGGTCGACCTCCACCCAGTACACGGTCCCCTTCGGCCAGGGCTACTCGCTCAACGCCGTGCAGGCCGTCTCCATGTACTCGACGGTCGCCAATGGCGGCGTCCGCGTGGAGCCCTCTCTCGTCCGCGGCAAGAAGGGCCCCGACGGACGGTTCACGCCCGAGGACGAGCCGAAGAAGACCCGGGTCATCAGCGAGTCCACCGCGAAGACGCTCTCCGGGATGCTGCAGTCCGTGGTCGACGACAAGGAAGGCACCGGCACCAAGGCGGCCATCGACGGCTACCGGGTGGCGGGCAAGACCGGCACGGCCAACCGGGTCGACCCGGAGACCGGCCGCTACAACGGGTACACGTCGTCCTTCGCGGGCTTCGCCCCGGCGGACAAGCCCCGGATCTCCGTCTACTGCGTCGTACAGAACCCGACGAAGGGCAACTACTTCGGCGGCCAGATCTGCGCCCCCATCTACCAGCAGGTCATGGAGTTCGCCCTCAAGACCCTGCAGGTCGCCCCCACCGGAGCCAAGGCCCCGGGGATGCCGGTCACCTTCGAACCGGGGGACTGAACCGGGACGAACACGCAGCAGCACCCCGTATGTACGCCCACAAGCACGAACAGGTACCGCCGCCGTGACAACCATCACCCCGGGTCCCGGGAACCGGACCGAGCCGTCGGGCAGCCACGCCGCCCCATTTCGCCCCGGGCCACCCACGCCCGGTACGCTCACCGCCGTGCCACACGCTGATCAGTCCCCCACCACCCGTGAGGGCGGCCCCGTGACCTACCCGGGACCGCCGCGGCCGGAGCGGGTCACCGCGAGCACGCTCGCCGACCTCGCCGCCGCCCTCGGAGTCGACAGTCCCGCGGACGCCGAGGTCACCGGCATCACCCACGACTCCCGTGCGGTGCGCCCCGGTGACGTCTACGCGGCCCTGCCCGGCGCCCGTCTGCACGGCGCCGACTTCGCCGCCCAGGCCGCCGACCTCGGCGCCGCCGCGATCCTCACCGACCCGGCGGGCCTGCCCCGCGCCGCGGCGACCGGGCTTCCGGTCCTCGTCGTGGGCGACCCGCGCGGCCGGATGGGCGAGCTGGCGGCCACGATCTACGGGCGTCCCGGCGAGGCCCTGCTGCAGATCGGCATCACCGGTACCTCGGGCAAGACCACGACCGCGTATCTCGTCGAAGGCGGCCTCAAGGCGGCCGGACGCGCCACCGGGCTCATCGGCACGGTCGAGATGCGCATCGGCGACGAGCGCATCAAGTCCGAGCGCACCACGCCCGAAGCCACCGACCTGCAGGCCCTGTTCGCGGTGATGCGCGAGCGCGGCACCGACGCGGTGGCCATGGAGGTCTCCAGCCACGCGCTGGTGCTCGGCCGCGTGGACGGCTGTGTCTTCGACATCGCCGTCTTCAACAACCTGAGCCCGGAACACATGGAGTTCCACTCCGACATGGAGGACTACTACCGGGCGAAGGCACAGCTCTTCACCCCGGAGCGGTCCCGGCTCGGCATCGTGAACCTCGACGACGAGTACGGCCGCCGGCTCGCGAAGGAGGCGTCCGTCCCGGTCGTCACCTTCTCCGCCGAGGGCCACCCGGACGCCGACTGGCGCGCCGACGAGGTCGAAGTCGGCCCGATGGACTCGGTGTTCACCGCGCTCGGCCCGCAGGGCGAGCGCATCACCGCCAAGTCCCCGCTGGCCGGCCCCTTCAACGTGGCCAACACGCTCGCCGCGATCGTCTCCCTGGCCGCCGCGGGCCTCGACCCGCAGACCGCCGCCGACGGCATCGCCGCCGTGCCCGGCGTACCGGGCCGCCTGGAGCGGGTCGACGAGGGCCAGCCCTACCTCGCCGTCGTCGACTACGCGCACAAGACGGACGCCGTCGAATCGGTCCTGCGCGCGCTGCGCAAGGTCACCGAGGGCAAGCTGCACATCGTGCTCGGCTGCGGCGGCGACCGCGACAAGACCAAGCGAGCGCCCATGGGCGCGGCGGCCGCACGGCTCGCCGACACCGCGGTGCTCACCTCCGACAACCCGCGCTCCGAGGACCCCCTCGCGATCCTCGCCACGATGATCGCGGGCGCCGCCGAGGTGCCCGTGCACGAGCGCGGCGACGTGGTCCTCTTCGAGGACCGGGCCGCCGCCATCGAGGCGGTGGTCGCCCGCGCCGAGGCCGGTGACACGGTGCTCGTCGCCGGCAAGGGCCATGAACAAGGACAGGACATCAACGGGGTCGTACGCCCCTTCGACGACCGCGACGTGCTGCGGACCGCAATCCGGCGCCACCGCGCAGCCGCCCAGAACCCCCGGGGATGAAGCTGTGATCGCCCTCTCCCTCGCCGAGATCGCCACCCTCACCGGCGGGCAGCCCCACGACATACCGGACACCGGCCGCGAGGTCACCGGACCCGTCGTCATCGACTCGCGCAAGGTCGAACCCGGCTCGCTGTTCGCCGCGTTCGCCGGTGAGCATGTCGACGGCCATGACTACGCGGACAAGGCCATCGCCTCCGGGGCGGCCGCGGTGCTCGCCACGCGGCCCCTGGGTGTGCCCGCGATCGTCGTCGACGACGTGCAGGTCGCACTCGGCAAACTGGCCCGCGAGGTCGTACGGCGCCTCGGCACCGAAGTCGTCGCGCTCACCGGCTCCGCGGGCAAGACGTCCACCAAGGACCTGATCGCCCAAGTGCTGCAGCACCACGCGCCCACGGTCTGGACGCCCGGCTCCCTCAACAACGAGATCGGTCTGCCGCTCACCGCACTCACCGCGGACGCCGGCACCCGCCACCTCGTCCTGGAGATGGGCGCCCGCGGCATCGGCCATATCCGCTACCTCACGGATCTGACCCCGCCGAAGATCGGCCTGGTGCTCAACGTCGGCACCGCGCACATCGGCGAGTTCGGCGGCCGCGAGCAGATCGCCCAGGCGAAGGGCGAGTTGGTGGAGGCGCTGCCGGCCGACGGCACGGCCGTCCTCAATGCGGACGACCCTCTCGTACGCGCCATGTCCTCCCGTACGAAGGCGAAGGTGCTGTTCTTCGGAGAGGCGGAGGATGCCGACGTACGCGCCGAGAACGTCCGTCTGACCGACCAGGGACAGCCCGCCTTCCTGCTGCACACACCCTCCGGGTGCAGCGAGGTGACCTTGCGCCTGTACGGTGAGCACCACGTGTCGAACGCGCTTGCCGCGGCCGCCGTCGCCCATGAACTGGGTATGTCCGCCGAGGAGATCGCGACAGCGCTCTCCGGGGCGGGCAACCTGTCCCGCTGGCGCATGGAGGTCACCGAGCGCGCGGACGGTGTGACCGTCGTCAACGACGCCTACAACGCGAACCCCGAATCCATGCGGGCCGCGCTGCGCGCCCTGGCCGCCATGGCCAAGGGCCGCCGGACGTGGGCGGTGCTCGGGCAGATGGCCGAGCTCGGCGACGCGGCACTGACCGAACACGACGCGGTCGGACGGCTCGCCGTCCGTCTCAACGTGAGCAAGCTCGTCGCGGTCGGGGACAGGGAAGCGTCCTGGCTGCAACTGGGCGCATACAACGAGGGTTCGTGGGGTGAGGAGTCGGTGCACGTGTCCGACGCACAGGCGGCTGTCGACCTGCTGCGCAGCGAGCTGCGCCCGGGAGACGTCGTACTCGTGAAGGCGTCCAGGTCGGTGGGCCTGGAGCAGGTCGCGCTCGCACTGCTCGAGGGTGAGGTCTGAGCCGATGAGGCAGATCCTGTTCTCCGGTGTCATCGGGCTCTTCCTGACCCTGATCGGCACCCCGCTGCTCATCAAGCTGCTCGCCAAGAAGGGCTACGGGCAGTACATCCGTGACGACGGCCCGCGCGAGCACGCCAGCAAGCGCGGTACGCCGACGATGGGTGGTATCGCCTTCATCCTGGCGACGATCATCGCGTACTTCGCCACGAAGCTGATCACGGGAGCACCGACCACCTTCTCGGGTCTCCTGGTGCTCTTCCTGATGGCGGGCATGGGCCTCGTCGGCTTCCTCGACGACTACATCAAGATCATCAAGCGGCGTTCGCTCGGTCTGCGGGCGAAGGCCAAGATGGCCGGCCAGCTGACCGTCGGCATCACCTTCGCGGTGCTCGCGCTGCAGTTCGCGGACGTCCGCGGCAACACCCCGGCCTCCACCAAGCTCTCCTTCGTGCAGGACTTCGGCTGGACGATGGGCCCGGTCCTGTTCGTGGTCTGGGCGCTGTTCATGATCCTGGCCATGTCCAACGGCGTGAACCTCACCGACGGCCTCGACGGTCTGGCGACCGGCGCCTCGGTGATGGTCTTCGGCGCGTACACGTTCATCGGTGTCTGGCAGTTCCAGGAGTCCTGCGCCAACGCGGTGACGCTCACCAACCCCTCGGCCTGCTTCGAGGTACGTGACCCACTGGACCTCGCGATCGTGGCGTCCGCGCTGATGGGCGCCTGCTTCGGCTTCCTGTGGTGGAACACCTCGCCCGCCAAGATCTTCATGGGCGACACCGGTTCGCTCGCCCTCGGCGGCGCCCTCGTGGGCCTGGCGATCTGCTCCCGTACCGAGTTCCTGCTCGCCATCCTCGGCGGCCTCTTCGTCCTGATCACCATGTCGGTGGTCATCCAGGTCGGCGCGTTCCGCCTCACCGGCAAGCGCGTCTTCAAGATGGCGCCACTGCACCACCACTTCGAACTCAAGGGGTGGTCCGAGATCCTTGTCGTGGTCCGCTTCTGGATCATCCAGGGCATGTGCGTGATCGTCGGTCTCGGTCTCTTCTACGCAGGATGGGCGAACAACAAGTGACCGCACTCGACGTCGCGGGACGCCACGTCACCGTCGCCGGTCTCGGCGTGAGCGGCATCAGCGCCGCCCGCGCCCTGGCCGGCCTCGGCGCTTCGGTGACCGTCGTGGACGGCGGCTCGGGCGAGCTGCATCGCGAGCGCGCGGCGGCCCTGGAGGCGGACGGTATCTCCGTACGCCTGGGGGACGCTTCGACGCTGCCCGAGTCCACCTCGCTCGTCGTCACCTCGCCGGGCTGGAAGCCCTCGTCCCCGCTGTTCGCGGCGGCGGCCGAGGCGGGCGTGGACGTGGTCGGCGACGTCGAGATCGCCTGGCTCCTGCGCGGCCCGGACGCGGCCCCCTGGCTCGCGATCACCGGCACCAACGGCAAGACCACCACGACCCAGATGCTGGCGTCGATCCTGCGCGCGGCCGGTCTGCGCACGGCGGCGGTCGGCAACATCGGTACGCCGATCATCGACGTCGTACTCGAAGGCGACGACGCGTACGACGTGCTCGCGGTGGAGCTGTCGAGCTACCAGCTGCACTGGGCGCCCTCGCTGCGCGCCCACTCCGCGGCCGTCCTGAATCTCGCGCCCGACCACCTCGACTGGCACGGCTCCATGGAGGCGTACGCCGCCGACAAGGGCCGTATCTACGAGGGCAACCAGGTCGCCTGCGTCTACAACACGGCGGACAAAGCCACCGAGGACCTTGTCGTCGAGGCCGACGTCGCGGAGGGCTGCCGCGCGATCGGTTTCACCCTCGGCACCCCGGGACCGTCCGAACTCGGCGTCGTGGACGGCCTCCTGGTCGACCGCGCCTTCGTCGAGAACCGGCAGAAGAGCGCCCAGGAGCTCGCCGAGGTCGCCGACGTCAACCCGCCGGCCCCGCACAACATCGCCAACGCCCTCGCGGCCGCGGCCCTCGCACGCGCCTACGGGGTGCAGCCCGCCGCCGTACGGGAAGGGCTGCGGGCCTTCCGCCCCGACGCGCACCGCATCGCGCACGTCGAGGACGTGGCGGGTGTCGCGTACGTGGACGACTCCAAGGCCACCAACACCCATGCCGCACAAGCCTCGTTGGCGGCGTACGAGTCGATCGTCTGGATCGCGGGCGGACTCGCGAAGGGGGCGACCTTCGACGAACTCGTACAGAAGTCGGCAAAGCGACTGCGCGCCGCCGTCCTCATCGGCGCGGACCGCGCGCTCATCGCGGAAGCCCTCGCGCGACACGCGCCGGACGTCCCGGTCGTCGACCTCGAACGGACCGACACTGGGGCGATGTCCGCCGCCGTCCGCGAGGCCGCACGGCTCGCAGAGCCGGGGGACACCGTCCTCATGGCACCTGCCTGTGCCTCGATGGACATGTTCGTGAACTACAACAAGCGCGGTGAGGCCTTCGCGGACGCGGTCCGCGCCCTCGCCGCCGAGCACGCCTAGCCCGGTCCGAGCCGCCCGGCCCGGCACGGGCGCCGGCGACGACTGGAGGGGACACGAGATGGGTGCGAGCCGTTCCGGCACAGTGCGGCGGCCCTCGCCGCGGCCGCGCACACCGGGCCCCGGCCGCCGCCCGTCGGGCGACGGCCCGCTGCGGCGGCTCCAGCTCCAGGCCAAGCGCGCCTGGGACCGGCCGCTGACCGCGTACTACCTGATCCTCGGCGGCAGCCTCCTGATCACGACGCTCGGGCTCGTGATGGTCTACTCGGCCTCGCAGATCCAGGCGCTCGAATACTCGCTGTCGCCCTCGTACTTCTTCCGCAAGCAGTTCTTCGCGGCCGTACTCGGCACGATCCTGCTGGTGGTCGCGATGAAGATGCCGGTACGGCTGCACCGCGCCCTCGCGTATCCGATCCTGGTCGGCAGTGTGTTCCTGATGGTCCTCGTGCAGGTGCCGGGGATAGGGCATGCGGTGAACGGCAACCAGAACTGGATCTCGCTCGGCGGACCGTTCCAGCTGCAGCCCAGCGAGTTCGGCAAGCTGGCGCTCGTCCTGTGGGGCGCGGACCTGCTGGCGCGCAAGGGCGACCGGCGGCTTCTCACGCAGTGGAAGCACATGCTGGTGCCGCTCGTCCCGGTGACCTTCCTGCTGCTCGGCCTGATCATGCTCGGTGGCGACATGGGCACCGCGATCATTCTCACGGCCATCCTCTTCGGACTGCTCTGGCTCGCGGGCGCACCCACCCGGCTCTTCGGCGGTGTGCTCGCCGTCGCGGGACTGCTCGGCTTCATCCTGATCAGGACCAGCCCGAACCGGATGGCGCGCCTGGCCTGTCTGGGCACCTCGGACACGGGACCCGGCGACCAGTGCTGGCAGGCTCTGCACGGAATCTACGCACTCGCCTCAGGCGGATTCTTCGGTTCCGGTCTTGGTGCCAGTGTGGAAAAATGGGGTCAACTGCCTGAACCCCACACGGACTTCATCTTCGCCATCACCGGGGAGGAGCTCGGCCTCGCGGGGACGCTGTCCGTACTCGGTCTCTTCGCGGCTCTAGGCTATGCGGGTATCCGCGTGGCCGGACGCACGGAGGAGCCCTTCGTGAGGTACGCCGCGGGAGGCGTGACCACCTGGATCACGGCCCAGGCCGTGATCAACATCGGTGCGGTGCTCGGTCTGCTGCCGATCGCCGGAGTCCCGCTCCCGCTGTTCTCCTACGGAGGCTCGGCCCTGCTGCCGACCATGTTCGCGATCGGACTGCTGATCGCGTTCGCACGAGATGAACCCGCGGCCCGGGCCGCGCTTGCCATGCGGTCGGCCGCCTCTGGTAAGAAGCGGTCAGCGGGGAGATGGAACACGATGCGACGGCGCGCCAAGGCGCGACCGTCCGGAGAGCGGTGAATTTCGGTGCATGTCGTACTCGCCGGTGGGGGGACCGCCGGCCACATCGAGCCCGCGCTCGCCCTCGCGGACGCCCTGCGCAGGCAGGACCCGACCACGGGCATCACGGCCCTGGGCACGGAGCGTGGACTCGAGACCCGGCTCGTACCCGAGCGCGGCTATGAACTGGCGCTGATCCCCGCCGTACCGCTCCCGCGCAAGCCCACCCCCGAACTGCTCACGGTCCCGGGCCGGCTGCGCGGCACCATCAAGGCCGCCGAGCAGATCCTGGAGCGCACCAAGGCCGACGCCGTCTGCGGCTTCGGCGGCTATGTGGCGCTGCCCGCGTACTTCGCGGCCAAGCGCCTCGGCGTGCCGATCATCGTCCACGAGGCCAACGCGCGCCCCGGTCTGGCCAACAAGATCGGCTCGCGCTACGCCGCGGCCGTCGCGGTCTCCACGCCGGACAGCAAGCTGCGCGGCTCGCGCTACATCGGCATCCCGCTGCGCCGCACCATCGCGACCCTCGACCGCGCCCGGGTCCGCCCCGAGGCGCGCGCCGCCTTCGGTCTCGACCCCAACCTGCCCACGCTGCTGGTCTCCGGCGGCTCCCAGGGCGCCCGCCGCCTCAACGAGGTGGTCCAGCAGGCCGCCCCGTATCTGCAGCAGGCGGGCATCCAGATCCTGCACGCCGTCGGCCCGAAGAATGACCTGCCGCAGGTGCAGCAGATGCCGGGGATGCCCCCGTACATCCCGGTACCGTACGTGGACCGGATGGACCTCGCGTACGCCGCGGCCGACATGATGCTCTGCCGCGCGGGCGCGATGACCGTCGCCGAGCTCTCCGCCGTCGGACTCCCGGCCGCCTACGTCCCGCTGCCCATCGGCAACGGCGAACAGCGGCTGAACGCCCAGCCGGTGGTCAAGGCGGGCGGCGGACTCCTCGTCGACGACGCGGAACTGACGCCGGAGTGGGTGCAGCACAACGTGCTCCCCGTCCTCGCCGATCCGCACCGGTTGTACGAGATGTCCCGCGCCGCCTCGGAGTTCGGCCGCCGGGACGCCGACGAGCTCCTGGTCGGCATGGTGTACGAGGCGATCGCGGCACGCCACCGGGCGTGAGCCCGCGCCGATCCGAAGCGGCACGCCACGGGGCGTGAGAAGGCAGGCGAGCGTGGCCGGACCCTCAGTTGTCACCGGTGAACGGCGGCGGCCGGACTCCCCGGCCCGCCCGCCGCGGCCGGCCGGCCGTCGCCGCCTCCCGTCGCCGCGGCTGCTGCTCGTCATCGCCGTGCTCACGACGGTCCTCGGGGGCGCGGCGATCTGGCTCCTGTACGGCTCCGAGTGGCTGCGCGTGGACCGGGTCACCACGTCGGGGACGCGCGTGCTCACCCCCGACGAGGTGACCGATGCCGCGGCCGTTCCGATCGGCGCACCGCTGATTTCCGTCGACACGGACGCGATCGAGGACCGTTTGCGGCGCGCATTGCCCCGTATCGACTCGGTTGACGTGGTGCGTTCCTGGCCGCACGGAATCGCACTGAAAGTGACCGAACGCAAGCCGGTTCTGCTGCTCGAAAAGGACCGCGAGTTCATCGAAGTCGATGCGGAAGGCGTGCGGTTCGCGACCGTCAGCAAGCCGCCGAAGAACGTACCGAAGCTGCAATTGTCCGCGGACCGCTCGCCGAGTCTGCACCGCTTCGGCATCGACAGGCTTCTCGTCGAAGCGGTCGAAGTGGCCCGTTCGATCCCGCCCGCCGTGGCCTCGCGGACCCGCACGATGGAAGTGCGTTCATATGACTCCGTCTCCCTGGAGTTGAACGACGGCCGCAGTGTCGACTGGGGAAGCAGCGAGAAGGGCAAGGCGAAGGCCGCCGCGCTGACCGCGCTGATGAAAGCGGCCCCGGATGCGGGGCACTTCGATGTGAGCGCCCCCACCTCCCCTGCCGTATCAGGGAGTTGACGTGCATACGCCCTGGCCAGCACCCTGGTTGGTCAGCGCAACGGCTGATCACATAGGGTGAAAAGAAAAACGGGAGGTTCGGCGTGTTCGTTGAACGCGCGCCACTTGTCGACTTAGTGTCCTGTTCGGAAGGGTCAGACAAAGACCAGCAACAGACGCACTGGTAACCCTAAACTTCAGCGTTAGGGTTCGGGTCGGCGCTCGGACCGTCCCCATTCGACATCAGTCGTCGCCGCGCACGACCGGCGGGCGACGACACGTAACTCGAGGCGAGAGGCCTTCGACGTGGCAGCACCGCAGAACTACCTCGCAGTCATCAAAGTCATCGGTGTCGGCGGCGGTGGTGTCAATGCCATCAACAGGATGATCGAGGTCGGTCTCAAGGGTGTCGAGTTCATCGCCATCAACACCGACGCGCAAGCCCTGTTGATGAGCGACGCCGACGTCAAGCTCGACGTCGGCCGTGAACTCACCCGCGGACTCGGCGCCGGCGCCAACCCCGCCGTCGGCCGCAAGGCCGCAGAGGACCACCGCGAGGAGATCGAGGAGGTCCTCAAGGGGGCCGACATGGTCTTCGTCACCGCCGGTGAAGGCGGCGGCACCGGAACGGGCGGCGCACCTGTCGTCGCCAACATCGCCCGCTCGCTCGGTGCCCTCACCATCGGTGTGGTCACCCGGCCGTTCACCTTCGAGGGACGCCGCCGCGCCAACCAGGCCGAGGACGGCATCGCGGAGCTCCGCGAAGAGGTCGACACCCTCATCGTCATCCCCAACGACCGACTGCTGTCGATCTCGGACCGCCAGGTCTCCGTGCTCGACGCCTTCAAGTCGGCCGACCAGGTCCTGCTCTCCGGTGTCCAGGGCATCACCGACCTGATCACCACGCCGGGTCTGATCAACCTCGACTTCGCGGACGTCAAGTCCGTGATGTCCGAGGCGGGTTCGGCGCTCATGGGCATCGGCTCCGCCCGCGGCGACGACCGCGCGGTGGCCGCCGCGGAGATGGCGATCTCCTCGCCGCTCCTGGAGGCGTCCATCGACGGCGCCCGTGGCGTGCTGCTCTCCATCTCCGGCGGCAGCGACCTCGGTCTCTTCGAGATCAACGAGGCCGCCCAGCTGGTGAGCGAGGCCGCGCACCCCGAGGCGAACATCATCTTCGGCGCGGTCATCGACGACGCGCTCGGTGACGAGGTCCGTGTCACGGTCATCGCGGCCGGCTTCGACGGCGGCCAGCCGCCGTCCAAGCGGGACAACGTGATCGGTGCCTCCTCCTCGGCCAAGCGCGAGGAACCGGCTCCGGTCCGCACCGAGTCGCGCCCCGCCTTCGGCGGTCTCGGCAGCGTCACCCCGCGTGAGGACGCCCCGGCGCCCGAGCCGGTCGCCGAGGTCAAGCCGGCCGAGGCGCCGTCCGCGCCGATCGCCCCGCCGCAGGTACCGCCGGCCCGTCCCTACCAGGACAGCCAGGCCGAAGAGCTGGACGTACCGGACTTCCTGAAGTGACACCGGTACCCATAGCGACACAGCACGACCTCGTGAGCGGCGCCCACTTCGCCTTCACCAACCGGTGGGGCGGGGTGAGCGCCGCTCCGTACGAGCAGCTCAACCTGGGCGGCGCGGTCGGCGACGACCCCGCGGCCGTGCTCCGCAATCGCGAACTCGCCGCACACTCCCTGGGTATCGAGCCCGGCGAGGTCGTGTGGATGAACCAGGTCCACGGCAAGGACGTCGCCGTCGTCGAAGGCCCCTGGGCCTCGGACGCGGACCTTCCTTGTGTGGATGCGGTGGTGACCGGCCGCCGGGGCCCCGCCCTCGCGGTCCTCACCGCCGACTGCACCCCCGTCCTGCTCGCCGATCCCGAGGCGGGCGTCATCGGCGCCGCGCACGCGGGGCGCCCGGGGATGCTGGCCGGAGTGGTACCCGCCACCGTCGAGGCGATGGTGGAACTGGGCGCCGAGCCGGGACGGATCATCGCCCGCACCGGGCCCGCGGTCTGCGGCCGCTGCTACGAAGTCCCCGACGGGATGCGGGCGGACGTGGCGGCCGCCGAACCCGCCGCCTTCGCCGAGACCAGCTGGGGAACGCCCGCGGTCGACGTGACGGCCGGGGTGCGGGCCCAGTTGGAGCGGCTCGGGGTCCGTGACCTCGTGAGTTCCGACGTGTGCACGCGGGAATCCGCCGACCACTACTCGTACCGCCGCGACCGCACCACGGGGCGGCTCGCAAGTTACATCTGGCTGGACTGATACGACATGACGGACTCAACGGACCGCAGGGCCGAACTCGCCGCGAATCTCGCGGACGTGGAGCAGCGGATCGCGGCCGCGTGCGCCGCTGCCGGGCGGGACCGCGACGAGGTGACGCTGGTCGTGGTCACCAAGACGTTCCCCGCGAGCGACGTCCGGCTTCTCGCCGGACTCGGTGTGCGTCATGTGGCGGAGAACAAGGACCAGGACGCGGCCCCCAAGGCGGCGGCCTGTGCGGACCTGGATCTGCAGTGGCACTTCGTGGGCCAGCTGCAGACCAACAAGGTCCGTTCCGTGGTGGGTTATGCCGATGTCGTGCAGTCGGTGGACCGGGCGAAGCTGGTCCACTCGCTGTCGGCGGCGGCGGTACGCGCCGGGCGCGAAGTGGGCTGTCTGATCCAGGTCGCGCTCGACGCCGATGTCGGCGGGCGGGGCGAGCGGGGAGGCGTCGCGCCCGATGGAATCGGGGAGTTGGCGGCTCTTGTCGCGGAATCTCCCGGATTGCGGATCGACGGTCTGATGACCGTCGCTCCACTCGAAGGACCGTTCGCCGGTGAGCAACTCAAGGCGTTCAAGCGGCTGATGGATTTGTCGACTGACCTGCGCCGCGCCCATCCGGCTGCGAACATGGTCTCGGCAGGGATGAGTGCGGACCTCGAACAGGCCGTGGCGGCAGGGGCGACACATGTACGCGTCGGCACCGCGGTACTCGGAGTCCGACCCCGGCTCGGGTAACGTCGCCAAGAAGTCGGACCACAGCACAAAATATGGTCATTCTCGCAGATCAGCGAGGATATCCAGTGGACCGTGGGCACTTGGCGGCGCCGGCGGATCCACCTCAGAGCGGAGGACTCAGAGCATGGCCGGCGCGATGCGCAAGATGGCGGTCTACCTCGGCCTCGTGGAGGACGACGGTTACGACGGCCGGGGCTTCGACCCCGACGACGAGTTCGAACCCGAGCTGGAGCCCGAGCCGGAGCGCGACCGCAGGCGGCATGAACCGTCGCGCGAACTGCACCGGGACGAACCGGAGCGAAAGGTACAGACCCCCGCACCGCGGGCACCTATCTCACCGTCCGTTCCCGTTCCAGCGGGCGGATCGAGTGCGCTATCGGCTGAAATCGGGCGTCCCGCTCGTATTGCCCCCGTGGCATCCATCACACCTGAACGTCAGAGCATGGAGAAGAACGCACCGGTGATCATGCCCAAGGTTGTCTCCGAGCGGGAGCCGTACCGCATCACGACGTTGCACCCGCGGACCTACAACGAGGCCCGTACCATCGGGGAACACTTCCGTGAGGGCACTCCGGTGATCATGAATCTGACCGAGATGGATGACACGGACGCGAAGCGTCTGGTGGACTTTGCAGCTGGTCTGGTCTTCGGACTGCACGGCAGCATTGAGCGGGTGACACAGAAAGTGTTCCTGTTGTCGCCTGCTAACGTCGATGTCACGGCGGAGGACAAGGCCCGCATCGCAGAGGGCGGGTTCTTCAACCAGAGCTGAAAACGAAGTAGCAACCGGAACGACGAGCTGTACGGGAACCTGGGGAGAGGGAAGCGCGAGATCATGAGCGTTGTGTGGACTGTGCTCTACGTCGCGTTGTCGCTGTTTCTCGTCGTACTGATCTTCCGGTTGGTCATGGACTACGTCTTCCAGTTCGCCCGCTCATGGCAACCCGGCAAGGCGATGGTGGTCGTTCTGGAGGCCACCTACACTGTCACCGATCCACCACTCAAGCTTCTTCGGCGGTTCATCCCGCCGTTGCGTCTCGGGGGCGTGGCACTCGACCTGTCCTTCTTCGTGCTGATGATCATCGTCTACCTGCTGCAGACCCTGGTGGGCAAGTGGGCGGCGATGTGAACGCTACGGTCTTGCCGAATGCCGACGACTACGTTGAGGTGAAGAGATGCCGTTGACCCCCGAGGACGTGCGGAACAAGCAGTTCACGACCGTCCGCCTCCGAGAAGGCTATGACGAGGACGAGGTCGATGCCTTCCTCGACGAGGTCGAGTCCGAACTGACCCGACTTCTCCGCGAGAACGAGGACCTGCGCGCCAAGCTGGCCGCCGCGACGCGTGCCGCCGCGCAGAACCAGCAGCAGGGCATGCGCAAGCCCCCGGAGCCGCAGGACCAGCGCGGTCCGGGCGGTCCCGGCGCCCCCGTGCCCGCCGGCATATCGGGTCCGCCGCAGCAGATGGGCGGCCCCATGGGAGGCCCGCCGCAGCTGCCCAGCGGTGCTCCGCAGCTTCCGGCCGGCCCGAGCGGCCACGGCCCGCAGGGCCCCGGTCCGATGCAGGGTGGTCCCCAGGGTCCCGGCCCGATGCAGGGCGGCCCCATGGGCGGTCCGATGGGTGGCCCCATGGGCAACCACGGCCCGCAGATGCCGCAGCCCGGTCAGGGTCCCGGTGGCGACAGCGCCGCCCGTGTCCTCTCGCTGGCCCAGCAGACCGCCGACCAGGCGATCGCCGAGGCCCGCTCCGAGGCCAACAAGATCGTCGGCGAGGCGCGCAGCCGTGCCGAGGGTCTCGAGCGTGACGCCCGTGCCAAGGCCGACGCCCTGGAGCGGGACGCGCAGGAGAAGCACCGCGTCGCGATGGGCTCCCTGGAGTCCGCCCGCGCCACCCTCGAGCGCAAGGTCGAGGACCTGCGTGGCTTCGAGCGCGAGTACCGCACGCGTCTGAAGTCCTACCTGGAGTCGCAGCTGCGCCAGCTGGAGACGCAGGCGGACGACTCGCTCGCCCCGCCGCGTACCCCCGCGACCGCGTCGCTGCCGCCGTCCCCCTCGATGGCCTCGGCCGGTGCCGGTGCGCCCTCCATGGGCGGCCACACCATGGGCGGTCAGCAGTCGATGGGCGGCCAGCAGTCCATGGCGGGTGCCCCGTCGTACGGCGGCCAGCAGCAGATGTCGCCCGCGATGACCCAGCCGATGGCGCCGGTGCGGCCGCAGGCGCCGCAGCCGATGCAGCAGGCGCCCTCGCCGATGCGCGGGTTCCTCATCGACGAGGACGACAACTGACGGGCCGTACGCGCTGATTGCGCGTGTAGCCGTCGGCGGCTTGTAGGGCCGGGCCCCGGGATCTGATCCCGGGGCCCGGCCCTTTTGTATGCCTGGCGGTGTCCAGTTGTACGGCGGTACGGATCGCCGAAGGCCCGGCTCCGCCCGATCCACGGGATCGGGTGGGGCCGGGCCTTCGGGTTGCCGGGGTGAGGTGGGTTGTACGGCCCGGGTGGTGCCGGGACCGTACAACCCCCTCTGCTTACGCCTCGGTCTTGCGCAGCCGGAACGTCAGGCCGAGGACCTCGTCCGTGAACGGGTCGCCGTACGCGTCGTCCGCCTCGCCCTGTGCGTAGTCCACCGCCAGGACCTCGTCCGCGATCAGACCGGCGTGCTCGGTGAGCGCCTCGGTCAGGGCGGGGTCCGTGGACGTCCAGCGGACCGCGATCCGGTCGGCCACGTCGAAGCCGCTGTTCTTGCGGGCCTCCTGGATCAGGCGGATCGCGTCGCGGGCCAGGCCCGCGCGGCGCAGCTCCTCGCTGATCTCCAGGTCGAGCGCGACGGTCGCGCCGGCCTCGGAGGCGACGGACCAGCCCTCGCGCGGGGTCTCGGTGATGAAGACCTCGTCGGGGGTCAGGGTCACGGTCTCGCCGTTCACCTCGACCGTGGCCGTGCCTTCGCGCAGGGCCAGAGACAGCGCGGCGGCGTCAGCATTCGCGACCGCCTTCGCCACGTCCTGGACGCCCTTGCCGAAACGCTTGCCGAGCGCACGGAAGTTGGCCTTCGCCGTCGTGTCGACCAGCGAACCGCCGACCTCGCTCAGGGAGGCCAGCGAGGCGACGTTGAGCTCCTCGGTGATCTGCGCGCGCAGTTCCTCGCCGAGCTGCTCGAAGCCGACCGCCGCGATCAGCGCGCGCGACAGCGGCTGACGGGTCTTCACACCGGACTCGGCGCGGGTCGCGCGGCCGAGCTCGACGAGGCGGCGGGCCAGCGCCATCTGCTGCGAAAGGGACGGGTCCACAAGGGACTTGTCCGCCTCCGGCCAGGTGGACAGGTGGACGGACTCCGGGGCGCCCGGCGTCACGGGGACCACCAGGTCCTGCCACACCCGCTCGGTGATGAACGGGGTCAGCGGGGCCATCAGGCGCGTGACCGTCTCGACGACCTCGTGCAGGGTGCGCAGCGCCGCCTTGTCGCCCTGCCAGAAGCGGCGACGGGAGCGGCGTACGTACCAGTTGGAGAGGTCGTCGACGAACGCCGAGAGCAGCTTTCCGGCGCGCTGGGTGTCGTAGGCCTCCAGCGCCTCGGTGGTGTCGTCCACGAGCTGGTTCAGCTCCGAGAGCAACCAGCGGTCCAGGAGCGGGCGTTCGGCGGCGACCGGGTCGGCGTCCGAGGGGGCCCACTTCGACGTCCGGGCGTACAGGGCCTGGAAGGCGACCGTGTTCCAGTACGTGAGGAGGGTCTTGCGGACGACCTCCTGGATCGTGCCGTGGCCCACGCGGCGCGCGGCCCACGGGGAGCCGCCGGCCGCCATGAACCAGCGCACCGCGTCGGCGCCGTGCTGGTCCATCAGCGGGATCGGCTGCAGGATGTTGCCCAGGTGCTTGGACATCTTGCGGCCGTCCTCGGCGAGGATGTGGCCGAGACAGACCACGTTCTCGTACGACGACTTGTCGAAGACGAGCGTGCCGACCGCCATCAGCGTGTAGAACCAGCCGCGGGTCTGGTCGATGGCCTCCGAGATGAACTGCGCCGGGTAGCGCGACTCGAAGAGCTCCTTGTTCTTGTACGGGTAGCCCCACTGCGCGAACGGCATCGAACCCGAGTCGTACCAGGCGTCGATGACCTCCGGCACGCGGACGGCGGTGAGTTCACAGCCCTCGTGGGTGCAGGTGAACGTCACGTCGTCGATGTACGGGCGGTGCGGGTCGAGGGCCGACTGGTCGGTGCCCGTCAGCTCGGAGAGCTCGGCGCGGGAGCCGACGCACGTGAGGTGGTTCTCCTCGCAGCGCCAGATCGGCAGCGGGGTGCCCCAGTAGCGGTTGCGGGAGAGCGCCCAGTCGATGTTGTTGTTCAGCCAGTCGCCGAAGCGGCCGTGCTTGATCGAGTCCGGGTACCAGTTGGTCTTCTCGTTCTCTTCGAGGAGACGGTCCTTGACCGCGGTGGTGCGGATGTACCAGGACGGCTGCGCGTAGTAGAGCAGCGCCGTGTGGCAGCGCCAGCAGTGCGGGTAGCTGTGCTCGTACGGGATGTGCCGGAAGAGCAGGCCGCGCTCGTCGAGGTCCGCGGTGAGCTTTTCGTCGGCCTTCTTGAAGAAGACGCCGCCGACCATGGGGACTTCGGGGGAGAAGGTGCCGTCGGGCAGGACGGGGTTCACGACGGGGAGGTCGTACGCCTTGCAGACCAGGAGGTCGTCGGCGCCGAACGCGGGGGACTGGTGGACCAGACCCGTACCGTCCTCGGTCGTCACGTACTCGGCGTTGACGACGAAGTGGGCCGGAGCCGGGAACTCAACCAGCTCGAACGGACGTTGGTAGTTCCAGCGCTCCATTTCGGCGCCCGTGAAGGTCCGGCCGGTGGCCTCCCAGCCCTCGCCCAGGGCCTTCTCGAGCAGCGGCTCGGCGACCACGAGCTGCTCGGTGCCGTTGGTCGCGACCACGTAGGTGACGTCGGGGTGGGCGGCGACGGCGGTGTTGGACACGAGAGTCCACGGCGTCGTCGTCCAGACCAGGAGTGCGGCTTCGCCCGCCAGAGGTCCGGAGGTGAGGGGGAAACGGACGAAGACCGACGGGTCGACGACCGTCTCATAGCCCTGCGCGAGCTCGTGGTCGGACAGGCCCGTGCCGCAGCGGGGGCACCATGGCGCCACGCGGTGGTCCTGGACGAGCAGGTCCTTGTCGAAGATCTCCTTCAGGGACCACCACACGGACTCGATGTACTCGGGGTCCATCGTGCGGTAGGCGTCGTCGAGGTCGACCCAGTAGCCCATACGGTTCGTGAGCTCGGCGAAGGCGTCGGTGTGCCGGGTCACGGACTCGCGGCACCTGTCGTTGAACGCCGCGATGCCGTAGTTCTCGATGTCCTTCTTGCCGGAGAAGCCGAGCTCCTTCTCGACGGCGAGCTCGACCGGGAGGCCGTGGCAGTCCCAGCCGGCCTTCCGGGCCACGTGGTAGCCGCGCATGGTGCGAAAGCGCGGGAAGACGTCCTTGAAGACGCGGGCCTCGATGTGGTGGGCGCCCGGCATGCCGTTGGCGGTGGGCGGGCCCTCGTAGAACACCCACTCGGGGCGCCCCTCGGACTGCTCGAGGCTCTTCGCGAAGATCTTCTGCTCGCGCCAGAAGTCGAGCACCGCGTGCTCGAGGGCGGGCAGGTCGACCTGGGCGGGTACCTGCTGGTACTGCGTCATCTGTCGTCCTCCGGCGGATGTCATGCCTTCCGTCGGAGGGACGAGTGCCCGCTGCGTCGTGCGCAGGGCTCCCGCGGTACCACCCTCCTTGGCTCTCCGGCGGCTGCCGGTGAGCCCCCTCATTGGGGTCGCGATGCCGGGTCTACGGCCGCCTCGGTCGAGCGGCGGCTTTCTTCCGGCGGCTCCGGGGTGATCTTCACGCTCGCGCTCGCCCCCGGGCTCACACCGTCCCCGGGTCGCTCTGGGCTGCGTACGGACGCTACTCGTCCCCATCCATGCCTTTTCGCTGTGCCCAGTGTACGGCGCCCGGGTGGGGCCGGCCGACCGGTTTTGCGGCGCGGGGAGGGTGGGGACGGGGGCGGGCGGGGTCAGGCGTGCTGGGGGATCTCGTCCTTGAGCCCGCTGCGGATCATCTCCCGCAGTTCCGGGCTGTCGGTGTGGCTGTGGACGGAGACGGCGTGCTCGGCGGCGGCGCGCACGACCTCTTCCTCCTCGCCGGAGATGGTGAGCGTGCAGTTCATCTCGCTGGGCGTGTCACGGCAGTCGACCACTTTACGCATGGTGATGCACCTTCTTCTCTTATGTCACATTCTATGTCCGTGGGACGGCTTCGGGAGAGGCAGGAAGAGGGCTGCGCGGGGGTGGCCGCGGGAGAGCGGCGTGACCCGAATGGCCATACGGAGGCCGCCCCGGGTGTGGCGGGGGTCCGGTCGCGGATTACCGGGCGGGGAGCTGGGCACAACGGATGCAGACCCGTCGCGTGGGTGGCTCGGGGCGGGCGGATCGGGTGGCGTGCCCCGTTGCCGCGGGCCTGGAGTCGATTTATCGTCCCAGCACGATTGCGCGAGCAAGATCACAATATGTGAAGGGGCCGCGGCCATGGTGGCGAAAAAGACCGCCGTACAGCACTCGGCGACGGGCAGATCCGCAGCCGCGGCCAAGGATGTGAGCGGCAAGAAGTCGACCGCGGCCGCGACGTCCCGTACGGCGAAAGCGGTGAAGTCGGCAGCGGGGGGCAAGAAGACCGCGGCGGCCGAGGAGGCCGGGGCCGCGGCGGACGCGAAGAAGACGGTCAGGACGGCGACGAAGGCTGCCGCCACGAAGGCCGCTACGAAGGAGCCGTCGAAGGAGCCGTCGAAGTCGGCGGGGAAGGCCGCGGCGAAGAAGGCACCGGCCGCCAAGAAGACCGCCGCCACGAAGACCGCAGCCAAGAAGGTCGCCGCAAAGAAGACCGCGGCCAAGAAGACCACCGCCAAGAAGGCGCCGGCCAAGAAGGCGGCGGCGGACGGGGCGGGGAGCAGGCCCGAAGGCAAGGCGCAGAGCAAGCCGGACAGCAGCGAACAGGCCGCTAAGCAGACGGGAGCCAAGTCGGTGGGTGCGAAGAAGGCTGTGAAGACGGTGGAGACGGCCGCGTCGGCCAAGGGCGGGGGCGCGGTGCCCAAGGCGCGTACCGTGCCGGCCGCGCCCGGCGAGCTCGCGGTCCGTCCCGGCGAGGACCCGTGGACCGAGGAGGAGATCGCCGAGGTCCGTACCGAGCTGCAGACGGAGGTCGAGCGGCTGCGGGCGGAGATCGCCGCGGGCGAGGCGGCGCTCGCCGGTCTGATGCGGGACTCGGGCGACGGCGCGGGCGACGACCAGGCCGACACGGGCACGAAGAACATCACGCGCGAGCACGAGATGGCGCTGGCGAACAACGCGCGCGAGATGCTGGAGCAGAGCGAGCGGGCCCTGGTCCGGCTCGACGCGGGGACCTACGGGCTCTGCGAGAACTGCGGGAATCCGATCGGCAAGGCACGCGTCCAGGCCTTCCCGCGGGCGACGCTGTGCGTCGAGTGCAAGCAGAAGCAGGAACGGCGGTACTGACGGCCTGTACGGAGGCATTGCCTGCCCGGAGGAACCGGGCTCCGGGGCTCGGAGCCCGTACGCATGTGCCGTACCCTCGTGCTCAGTCAGGCATCTAGGTTGAGGGACTCACGTGGCAGAGGCGGAGAGCATCATCGGAACGCCGGATGTTGAGGGCGCGGAGCCGGAGCAGGACCCGCGGTCCGAGGGAGTCCAGGAGGCCGGCGCCGACGACGAGGCGAAGGCCGGGGCGGACGAGGCCGGGGACGAGGCTCCCAAGGGGCGGCGCAGGATCGTCGCGCTCTTCGCCGTGGCCGTGCTCGCCTACGCGCTCGACCTGATCAGCAAGATGATCGTGGTCGCGAAGCTGGAGCACCACGAGCCGATCGAGATCATCGGCGACTGGCTGCGCTTCGAGGCGATCCGCAACGCGGGGGCGGCCTTCGGCATGGGTCAGGCCTTCACCATCGTCTTCACCTTCATCGCCGCCGCCGTCATCGTGGTGATCGTCCGCCTCGCCCGCAAGCTCTACAGCCTGCCCTGGGCCATCGCGCTCGGGCTGCTGCTCGGCGGTGCGCTCGGCAACCTCACGGACCGCCTGTTCCGTGCGCCCGGCGTCTTCGAGGGGCATGTGGTGGACTTCATCGCGCCCAAGAACTTCGCGGTGTTCAACCTGGCGGATTCGGCGATCGTGTGCGGCGGCATCCTGATCGTGATCCTGTCCTTCAAGGGCCTCGACCCGGACGGCACCGTCCACAAGGACTGAGCGCGTCCACGGGCACCTGACCCGTCGGTCATAATTTCGGGGTGAGCACACACCCCGAGATCCGCAGTCTGCCCGTACCCGACGGCCTGGAGGGCGAGCGTGTCGACGCCGCCATCTCGCGCATGTTCGGCTTCTCCCGTACGAAGGCGGCCGAGCTGGCCGCTGCCGGAAAGGTGCAGGTCGACGGGGCTGTCGTCGGGAAGTCCGAGCGGGTGCACGGCGGTGCGTGGCTCGAGGTCGAGATGCCGCAGGCGCCCGCGCCCGTGCAGATCGTGGCCGAGCCCGTCGAGGGCATGGAGATCGCGTACGACGACGACGACATCGTCGTGATCGTGAAGCCGGTCGGCGTGGCCGCGCACCCGTCGCCGGGCTGGACCGGGACCACCGTGATCGGCGGTCTCGCCGCCGCCGGATACCGGATCTCCACGTCCGGTGCGGCCGAGCGGCAGGGCGTGGTGCACCGGCTCGACGTCGGTACGTCGGGCCTGATGGTGGTCGCCAAGTCGGAGCGCGCGTACACCTCGCTGAAGCGGCAGTTCAAGGAGCGGGTGCCGGAGAAGCGGTACCACACGCTGGTGCAGGGGCACCCGGATCCGCTGAGCGGCACGATCGACGCCCCCATCGGGCGCCACCCGCAGCACGACTACAAGTGGGCCGTGACGGCCGACGGGAAGCCCTCCGTCACGCACTACGACCTGATCGAGGCGTACCGCTCGGCGTCGCTGCTCGATGTGAAGCTGGAGACGGGCCGCACGCACCAGATCCGCGTCCACATGTCGGCTCATCGACACCCCTGCGTCGGCGACCTGACCTACGGCGCCGATCCGACGCTGGCCAAGCGCCTCGGGCTCACGCGGCAGTGGCTGCACGCGGTGAAGCTCGGCTTCGAGCACCCGGCGGACGGACGGTGGGTCGAGTTCGAGAGCGAGTACCCGGCGGATCTGCAGAAGGCCCTGGACCTGATCGCCGCGGAGACGTACCGGTGAGCGACGACGGGCCCGCATTCGTGGTCCGGGAGGCCGTGAGCGACGAGGACCGCGCGGCCTGCTTCGCCGTCCGCAAGGACGTGTTCGTCGGCGAGCAGGGCGTGCCCGAGGACATCGAGTACGACGCGTACGACGCCGGGGCCGTGCACGTGCTCGCGGTGCGCACCGAGGACGGGCTGCCGCTCGGGACCGGGCGGCTGCTGACGGGGGACGCCGGGTTCGCGAAGACCGGTGACGCCGCGGTGGGCTCGCTGGGCCGCCTCGCCGTCGTGAAGGCGGCGCGCGGGCTCGGGGTCGGGGTCGCGCTCGTGCGGGCCATCGAGGAATGCGCCGTCGCGCGAGGGCTCGGCGCGGTCGATCTGCACGCGCAGACGCATGCGCTGGGCTTCTACGAGCGCCTCGGGTACGAGGCGTACGGGCCGGAGTTCGACGACGCGGGGATGCCGCACCGGGGGATGCGGCGGGGTTTGTAGAACTCCGTTCGGATCTGCTCAAACGCCGCAGTGGCTGAAAATGCCCGAGACTGACCCCGTGGAACAGTTGGCGTTGCTCTTCGTCTTGTTGCTCGGGGCCGTGGTCAGCGTGCCGGTGGGGGAGCGCCTGAAGCTGCCGGCGCCCGTCCTGATGACCCTCGCCGGGATCGTCCTCGCGCTGCTGCCCTTCGTGCCCAACGTGGAGATCCCGCCGGAGTACATCCTTCCGCTGGTCCTTCCGCCGCTGCTCTACGCCTCCGTGCAGCGCACCTCCTGGCGGCAGTTCGCCGCCAATGTGCGGCCCATCCTGCTGCTCGCGGTCGCCCTCGTGTTCGTGACCACGATCGCCGTGGCGGCCGTCGCCCACGCCCTCGTCCCCGGGCTGCCGATCGCGGCGGCCGTGGCCCTCGGGGCGCTGGTCGCGCCGCCCGACCCGGTGGCGGCCACCGCCGTCGCCGGGCAGCTGGGCCTGCCGCGGCGGCTCGTCTCGATCCTCGAAGGCGAGGGGCTCTTCAACGACGTGACGGCGATCGTGCTCTACCACGTGGCCATCGCCGCCGCGGTCAGCGGAACGTTCTCGCTGCCGCAGGCCGTCCTGGAGCTGGTGCTCTCGGCGGTCGTCGCCGTCGTCGTGGGTGTGGCGCTCGGCTGGGCCACCAACAAGCTCATCGGGCTGCTCGACGACGCGACGCTGCAGGTCGGGCTCACCCTCCTCGTACCGTTCGTGTCGTACGTCGCCGCCGAGGAGCTGATGGGCTCCGGGGTGCTCGCCGTCCTGGTGACCGCACTGTTCCTCGCCGAGCACGCCGCCGACGCCGACGACGTGATGGGGCGGCTGGTCAACCGGAGCTTCTGGGAGATCGTCGACACGCTCGTCACCGGGATCGCCTTCGGCCTGATCGGGCTCGAACTGCACAACGCGATCAGCGCCGCCTCCGGGAAGTGGGTGCAGTGGAGCGGCTGGGCCGCCGCCGTGGTCGGGGTCGTCATCCTCGTCCGCCTGGTGTGGCTGCTCCCGGCGACCTGGCTGGCGAAGAAGCTGCACGACCGGCGGGACTACGACGAGGAGATCCCGGTCAGCTGGCGCGAGACCGTCGTCATGTGGTGGTCGGGGATGCGCGGGGTGGCCTCGGTGGCGCTTGCGCTCGCCGTTCCGCTGACGATGGACGACGGCTCGCCCTTCCCGGGCCGCGACCAGATCGTGTTCATCGCGTTCGGGGTCATCATGGTCACGCTCGTACTGCAGGGCCTGACGCTGCCCTGGCTCGTCGGAAAGCTCGGGGTCGAGGCGGACGCCGAGGCCGAGGACGCCTTCGAGCGGGAGCTGGCGCTGCGGGCCACCAAGGCGGCGAAGGCGCGGCTCAAGGAGATCGAGTCGGTCGAGGAGCTGTCCGAGGAGTCCATGGAGCAGCTGACGCGCTCGGCCCTCGACATCGGGATGCGCATCAACCCCGACATGCTCGACGACAGCCGCAAGGAGCAACTGGCCAAGCGCACCGCCAAGATGAAGCGGCTGCGGGCGATCCGCGGCGAGATGATGTCGGCCGCCCGCCACGAGGTGCTCGCGGCCCGCAGCGAGCCGGGCGCCGATCCGGAGATCGTGGACCGGGTGCTGCGGCATCTGGATGTACGCAGTCTGCGGTGAGGGCCGGGGCCGGGGGCCAGGTCAGCCGCGGCCCGTCCGCGGTGCCGGTCCCTGCGGTGCCGAGTGGTCCGGGCCGCCGCTGTCCGGTGGGGTGGCGAAGGCGGTCGTTACACGGGGCAGGGCGTACGGGTGGTGGTCGGCGAGCCAGCCGACGAGCTGTTCGCGGACCGTGACCCGTACCGTCCAGATGTCGTCCGCGTCCTTCGCCGTGGCCAGCGCGCGCACCTGGATCGTGGTCGGGGTGGTGTCGGTGACCGCGAGCCCCCAGTCGCGGCCGTCCCAGGCCGGGCAGTCGCGCAGGATCTCGTGCAGCTTCTCGCGCATGTCGTGCACGGGCGCGGTGTGGTCGAGGTGGAAGAAGACGGTGCCGGTCATCTGGGCGCCGCCGCGCGACCAGTTCTCGAAGGGCTTCGAGGTGAAGTACGAGACCGGCATGGTGATCCGGCGGTCGTCCCAGGTACGGACGGTCAGGAAGGTCAGCGTGATCTCGTCGACCGTGCCCCACTCGCCGTCCACCACCACCGTGTCGCCGAGCCGCACCATGTCGCCGAACGCGATCTGCAGGCCCGCGAAGAGATTGCCGAGCGTGGACTGGGCGGCGATGCCCGCCACGATGCCGAGGACGCCCGCCGAGGCGAGCATCGACGTGCCGACCGTACGCATCGCCGGGAACGTGAGCAGCATCGCGGCCACCGCCACCGTGCCCACGATCGCGGTCACCACCCGCTGGATCAGCGTCACCTGGGTCCGCACCCGGCGGACCCGGGCCGGATCGGGGTGGCGGGCGGCGTAGCGCACATAGCTCGCCTCGACCACGGCCGCCGCGATCCGCACCACGAGCCAGGCGCACGAACCGATCAGCACCAAGGTGAGGAACTGGCCGATCCCCGCCGAGTGGTCCTCGAACACCTCGGCCTGCTCGTACGACCCGCGCAACAGGGCCGTGAGCAGCACGCATTGGAGCGCCAGGCGGCAGCGCCTGAGCAGCCCCCACAACGGGGTATCCGTGCGGCGGGCGTCGGCCCGGCGCAGAAAGCGGTCCACCAGCCAGCCGACGGCCAGCGTGATGAGGACCGCGGCCACGATCACGATCACCGGACGCAGCACGTTCTCCATACGTCCGAGAGTAGGTGGCACGATGGCCGCATGAACATCATGCTTTTCCATTCGGTCTACGGCCTGCGGCCCGCCGTGCACAGCGCCGCCGAGCGGCTGCGGGCCGCGGGGCACGAGGTGCACGTGCCCGATCTGTACGAGGGCCGGACCGCGGAGACCGTCGAGGAGGCCCGGGAGATCAAGGACGAGATCGGCACGGACGAGCTGCTGCGCCGCGCGGTCGCCGCCGCGGCCCCGTACTCCGAGAGCGGGCTCGTGTACGCGGGCTTCTCGCTGGGCGCTGCCCTCGCGCAGAACGTGGCGCTCGCCGACGAGAAGGCCCGCGGACTGCTGCTCCTGCACGGCACGTCGGACCTCGCCGACGACGCGTCCGTCGACGACCTCCCCGTACAGCTGCATGTCGCCGAGCCGGACCCCTTCGAGCCGGACGACTGGCTGACGGCCTGGTACCTGCGGATGCAGCGGGCCGGCGCCGATGTCGAGGTCTTCCGCTACCGCGGCGCCGGGCATCTGTACACCGACCCGGACCTGCCGGACCACGATTCCGAGGCGGCCGAGGCGACGTGGAAGACGGCGATGGGGTTCCTGGAGACTCTGTAGGTTCCGGGAGGCCAGGGGGCCAGGAGGCCAGGGGCCAGGGGGCGGGCGCTACCAGTAGAGCGCCGACAGCGGGCCGAGGCGGTCCCAGCGGCCGCCCTTCGCGTCCGTCCAGCGGTGCAGCCAGATGTCGTGGCCGAGACCGAACACATGGCCCTCGGGCTCGCCACTCGGGTCGAACCAGCCGCCGAGGCTGCGGACGATCTGCTCGCCGATGCCCTCGGCCAGCGCGTCGGCCAGCGTGGCGGGGGCCTCGGGCACTTCGCCCTTGCCGTGGTGCCGGACCGTCAGGTACATCCGGACGATCATCTGGGCCGCCTCGTACTCCTCCAGGGCGCCCGGCCGGTCGGGGAGCTTCGCGAGCCAGGGGCAGCGCTCGGTGTTCCCCTTCACGCAGTCCTTCGCGCGGACGCCGCCGGGGGCGGACGTGTCGACGCGGTAGAGCGTGATGCCGTCGGGCACCCGGCCGGGGCGCTCCGGAACGGGCTGTCCGCAGAGGCTCTCGACGTCGGTCGCAGTCAGCACGGGACCGCGGTAGCCGGTGCGGCCGAGGGCGCGCAGGTCGGCGGCGAGCGAGGAGCCCGGGCCCAGGATCAGGACGGCGTCGCCCTCGCGGAGTGTCGTACGCAGCGCACGGGTGGAGAGCCGGCCGGGCTGCTTGGTGACCATGACGGATCCGGCCGGCGCATTCCATCCGGCATCGGAACCGCGCTCCCCGAGCTCCTCGGCGAGCTCGGCGTCGGTGCCGTAGGTCCCGAAGATGACGAGCCGCCGCGTGTCCTCCTTGTGGGCGAGGTACGTCCTCAACTGCCAGCCGACCTCGGCCACTTCGGGGGCCACGGTCGTGGTGAATCCGACGGAGATCGAATCCTCCGCGTAGCAGGTGCCCACGACCGGGGCGGACCTGCCGTCGTCCTTGAACGGCTCGTCCGCGATCACGGCGACGAGCCGCGGGTACCGCATGCGCAGCGCTTCGGTCGTCATGCCGTCCTTCGGCGGCACCGTCACGAAGTCGAGCGGCAGAGTGCCGGGCGACTTGTCGGTCCGCAGGGTCGCGCGCAGTTCTTCCAGGGCGATACGGGCCCCCGCGGCATCGTCCTCGCCTGCATGCCCGGTCACCACCGCGACGGTGAACGGCTTCGGGTTCTTCGTTTTCTTCGTCGGATCCGGACCGCGGTTCCCGTCCTGCGGCGTACCGGCGGCGAGCGCGAGGGCGACGAGCCCCGCGAGCGCCGCCACCGCGCAGATCGTCCACCACGCCTTGCGCCATTCCCCCATACGCCCGACGGTAGACGCGGAACTCCCGCCTCGGCAGGGCGAGTTGCCGCCGGTCCCCGCTTCCCGCGCAGGCCCTAGTCGCGGCGGCAGGTCCCCGAGGGCGCCGAGGCCGGCGGATAGCAGAGGTACTTGATGTCCGCGGCCACGGTGGACACAAAGCGGCCGACGCACTCGTCCCGGCTCGTGAGCCCGCGTTCCGCGCAGTACGAGAGGGCCGCGCTGCCGTGCGGGAACGGGCCCGCGTGGATCACCCAGAAGCCCGGGCGCAGCGAGGGGTAGTCGTCGCTGAGCAGGTACTGCGCCTCCGGCACGGTCCGCCGCACCTTCGCGAGCCGGCTGTCGCGGGCCGCCGCGCCGCTGGACGTCGGCTCGGAGTACAGCATCGCGACCCAGCTCCCGCCCTCCGGGATCGTTCCGGGTTCGGTGTTCGGCGCCTTGGGCTGCTTCTTCTTCGGCGGCTGCTCCGTGCTCGGTGGAGCGGAGGTCGTACCGCCGCCCTTGCTCTCGGGGCTGTCCGATCTATCGCGCAGGGTGATGACCAGCGCTGTCGCCGCCACGACCGCGACGGCCACCGCGACGGCGGCGACGATCACCGGGATACGGCTGCGCGGCGCAGGGCGGACCGCGGTGGGTGCGGCGGGACGCGGGCTGTCGGTCCGCGGGCGCGGCGCGGGCGGCGACGGGAGCAGCGGGGCCTGGGCCGTCAGCGTCGGCGCCTGCGGTGCGGGCTGCGGGGACCGTCCGGACTCGGCAGCGGCGAGCAGCGCGTCGAGCGCCGCCGCGTCGGGCCGCGCCGCAGGGTCCCGTACGAGAAGGGCGTCGAGGACGGAAGTCAGCGCACCGGAGCGCACCGGCGACGGCACCGGCTCGTCGAGGACGGCCGCGAGTGTGGCGAGGGGCGTGGGGCGGCGCAGCGGCGAGACGCCCTCCATCGCGACGTACAGGACGAGGCCGAGCGACCACAGGTCGGAGGCCGGGTCGCTGTCCGTGCCGCGGATGCGCTCGGGCGCCATGAACTCGGGGGAGCCGACCATCTCGCCGGTCTGCGTGAGGGCCGTGGAGCCATGGAGCGCGGCGATGCCGAAGTCGGTGAGGACCGCGGTGCCGTCCTCGCGCAGCATCACGTTCGCGGGCTTCACGTCACGGTGCTGGATCCCGGCGGCGTGCGCGACGCGCAGCGCGGAGAGGATCTGGCGGCCGAGGCGGGCGGCTTCTGCCGGGGTCAGCGGCCGGTCGGCGAGGCGGTCCTGGAGTGTCCGGCCCGGGAGCAGCTCCATCACGATCCAGGGGTGCGTGGAGCCCGCCGGTTCCAGGATCTGGTGGATCGTCACCACATGCGGATGGCTGAGGCGGGCGAGCGCCCGCGCCTCGCGCAGGACCCGCTCGCGCAGTACCGCGCTCCGCTCACCGAACGCCGGGTCGACCGGCTTGACCTGTTTGAGCGCCACCTCGCGGTCGAGCACGGTGTCGCGGGCCCGCCACACCGTGCCCATGCCGCCGCTGCCGAGCCGTTCGATGAGCTCGAAGCGTCCGTCGATGCTGTCCCCGGGAGCACTCACGCCGTCCCCGTCCCCCTCAACCCCGTCTGTGGCAGACAGAGTAGAGGGGAACGGCAGCGGTGTGCTCCCGGGGGCGAGTCAGGTGAGCAGGTCAGCCGCGGTACGCGGCCCAGCTGTCCTGCATCCGCTGGGCCTGCCCGGACGTGAACTGGTACATGCAGGCGTCGTACGTGTAGTCCATGAAGTTGTGGATCGGGTCGACGCCCGGCTTGCGGGTGCAGCTGTCCTGGCCCTCGGGGCAGGCGAAGGCCGGCTCCTTCTCGGCCGCGGTGTCGTCGACGTAGTCGCCCTTGCCGTTACAGCCGCCCTGGAACGTGTGGTAGAGCCCCATCCAGTGGCCGACCTCGTGGGTGCCCGTGTCGCCCTCGTTGTAATTGGCCGTGGAGCCGCCCGGCAGCGAGGAGTCGAGGACGACCACGCCGTCGTCCGACGGGTTCGCCTTGTACGAGGACGGGAAGGTGGCCCAGCCGAGCAGACCGCCGCCGAGCTTCGCGGTGTAGAAGTTCAGCGCCTCCGGACCGCCCTTGCGCAGCGAGGACTTCATCGCCTTCTCGGCGGACGAGCCCGGCTCGACGCCGTTGTACCAGGTGGCGTTGTCCGTGTAGTCCGTGCCGGCCAGCGTGAACTGGAAGCCGGAGTCCGCGTTCCCCTCGCCCTGGCCGCCGAAGCCGGAGTTGAGGACGTCGAGCTGCTTGGCGAGGTCGGTGGCCGTGAGCTTGCCCGCGGCGCCGTCGTGGACCACGTGGAAGTAGACCGGGATGGATGTGGTGGCGGCGGTGGCCGCGTCGGTGGTGCGCTGACCGCTCGCGCGCAGCTTCTCCAGTCTGCGCTGCAGGTCCGCGTCCATGGCCTTGGCCTTCGTCGCGCTGACCTCGTTGGGTTCGGCCGCGTGGCCGGCGCCCTTCGCCTCGCGGGCCGAACTGACCTGGCCGTCCTCGCATTCGGCCGCCGAGGCCGCGCCGGACGCGGCCGCTGTCGCCGTGCCGCCGGGTGCGGCGAGCGGGCTGAGTACGAGAGTTCCGGCCACCAGGGCCGTACCGATGAAGCGCCTGCGCAGACGCGGCGATATGGAGGGAAGAGCGCGCATGTGGGGACTCCTCGCGGATGGGGCGGGAGGGACTTCCTCGCCGCCGCGGGGAGATTACGTGCCCATGTCAGTCTTTGAGGAGAGGTGATCAAGCCTGATGAATCATCCGGCGAATGGGGCCAAGCGCGGGAAATCCTCTGGTCAGGTCCGAGGTTTGAGACGCCGCCGTGACGCGTGGTGTCATCGGGGCGGGCGGTGTGTCCGGGTTCGGTCCTCGGGGCACACCGCCCGTCATGCGGCGGTGATCGGCTCTTAACGAGCGTGCGTGTGGCCGGAATTCGACGGTGCCCGGGCCGTCGGTCCCGACGCGCCGCCGATGTGCGGGTCAGCCCACCGGCCGGTCCGCCCGCTCCACCTTCTGCGTCCCGCTCGCGGTCCGGTACGAACGGGCCCATTTCGCCGTCGCGTCCGGCCGCGTCTTGTCGGAGAGGACGTAGTAATCCATCTGCGTCCGCGCGGGCGTCACGTCGAGCACGCCGTAGCCGTGACTGTCCATGTCCAGCCACTTCACATGGCGGTTGGCCGCCCGGATCGCCCCGGCCGCGACCAGCGACACCGTGTGCGGGGCGACGCCCAGGATGTCGTCGATGTTGTCCGAGGTGACCGAGGTGACCACGAATTCCGTCGCCGCCGACTTCGAGAAGGGGTACGTGGCCGCCTTGAGGGGCACGTCGTTGGCCCACGCCATGTGGATGTCACCGGTCAGGAAGACGGTGTCCTCGATGCCCTGGTCGCTGAGGTGGCCGAGCAGCTCGCGGCGGTCGTCGGTGTAGCCGTCCCACTGGTCGACGTTGACCGCGAGCCCCTCCTTCGGCAGCCCGAGCAACTCGGCCAGCGGCTTGAGGACTTCGGCCGACACCGACCCGAACGCCACCGGCGAGATCATCACCGAGGTGCCGACCAGCTTCCACTGCGCCTGCGACCGGCTCAGCCCCTGCTTCAGCCAGTCGAGCTGGGCGCGGCCCGTGATCGTGCGCTCCGGGTCGTCCACCTCGCCGCTGCCGATGCCGGTCTGCTCCGAACGGAAGGAGCGCAGGTCGAGCAGATGCAGATCCGCCAGCTTCCCGTACCGGATCCGCCGGTAGACCGTGCCCTCGGTCGCCGGACGGACCGGCATCCACTCGAAGTAGGCCTGCTTGGCGGCCTTCAGGCGGTCGGCGTACGGACCCTCGGTCTCCGGGGTGTGGTTCTCGGCGCCGCCCGACCACGCGTCGTTGGCGACCTCGTGGTCGTCCCAGATCGCGATCACCGGGTGGCGCGCGTGCACGGCCTGCAGATCGGCGTCCGTCTTGTACGAGCCGTGGCGCAGCCGGTAGTCGGCGAGCGAGACGATCTCGTGCGCGGGCTGCTGCGCCCGCAGCACGTCGTCGGTCTCGGGGTAACCGCCGCTCTGGTACTCGTAGATGTAGTCGCCGAGATGCAGCACCGCCTCCAGGTCCTGGCGGGCGGCGAGATGGCGGTACGCGGAGAAGTAGCCGGCCTCGTAATTGGCGCAGGAGACCACGCCGAAGCGCACGTTGGCGGCCGTCGCGTCGTACGCGGGCGTCGTACGGGTGCGGCCCGTCGGCGACGTGGTGGGTCCGGCCGAGAAGCGGAAGTAGTAGTCGGTGGCGGGGGCGAGCCCGCGTACGTCGGCCTTGACGGTGTGGTCGGCCGCGGCCTTCGCCGTCACCGTGCCCTGCGCCGCGACGCGGGCGAAGGACTTGTCCTCGGCGAGTTCCCAACGCACCTCGGTGTCGGGCCCCTTGCCGGAGCCGGGTATCGCATCCGGCACCGGCGTCACACGCGTCCACAGCAGGATGCCGTCGGGCAGCGGGTCGCCGGAGGCCACACCGTGCAGGAACGCGGGCGGCTGGTCCGCGGCGCCCGCGGGCGGCGCACCGGCCACCAGAGGTGCGGCGACGGCGGCGGTCGCGGCGGCCTTGACGACCGTGCGGCGGCGGGGAGTTGAGGGGGTGGCGGCCTCGTGGGGAGGCTTGAGTCTACTGGTCACGAGCGACGACATTACTGATCAGTAGACGCGGAGAGCGGGCGAACCGGGAAAGTTCGCCCGCTCTTCAGCTTCGCTTCGTCCTGCGTGCCACGCGCTTGCTCGGTGAAGCCCGCCTGTGCTCGGTGAAGCCCGCCCCTACTTGGTGACGCCCGCCGCCTTCAGCGCGGCGGCCCAGGCCTCGGCGCTCGAAGGCGTCTCGATGCGCTTGTCGTTGATCTTGATGGTCGGGGTGCCCTCGACGTCATCGGCGGCCTGGAAGGAATCGCTCATCTTCATCGCCCAGGCGTCGTACGTGCCCTTCTCGACGTCGCCCTGGAAGTCCTTGTTGTTCTTCAGGGCGTCCACGGTGTTCGCGACCTTGATGAGGTAGTCGTCCTTCGCGAAGTCGTCGGTGGACTCCGACGGGTGGTACTCCTTCGAGTACAGCGCCGCCTTGTAGTCGAGGAACGCCTCGGGGCTGACGTCCAGCGCCGCGCCCAGCGCGCTCAGCGCGTTCTTCGAGCCCTCGCCGGTGAGGTTGCCGTCGAGGAAGGTGCCGATGGTGAACGACAGCTTGTAGTCGCCGTCCTCCATGCCCTTGTTGATCTGCTCGCCGATCGTCTGCTCCATCGAGGCACACGCGGGGCAGCGCGCGTCCTCGTAGAGGTGGACGGTGTTCTTCTCGGCGTCGCCGATGGTGACCGTCGAACCGTTCTTGCCCGAGGCGTTCGCCGGGACGACGACCTTCGCATCGGCGGCCTTGTCCCAGCCGCTGGGCTCGTTGGCCTGCATGATCAGGAACCCGGCGCCGCCGGCGACCGCGAGCACACCGACGATGCTCGCGCCGACGATGACCTGCCGGCGTGCCTTGTCCTTCTTGGCCTGCCGCTCGCGCTCCTCGCGCAGCCGCTCGCGGGCCGCTGCCTTGGATGCCTGGCTGTTGCGCTTGCTCATGACTGAAATCTCCGTGCGTGAAAGGGGTGGTGTGTGCGCTGTGACCGGTGGCTCAGAGAGCAGCCGGGCAAGGCGGACCACGCCGGCCCACGCAGTGGGCGATGAGCAGCGGAGCAAGGGGGCGCGCCGGACGGGAGGCGCGCACGACGCGACGTACGGGGACGGGGTGCGCGGTGACCGCGGCCACCGCGATCGCCAGCGGCCGGAAGGCCACGGCGACCATCGCGCGCAGGAGCTGGGCGAAGGCCCGCTCGCCGCGCCGCAGCCAGGCCGCCGCGCCCAGACCGATCACGACATGGGCGGCGAGCAGCAGCCAGGAGGCCGAGGGATCGGCCGAGGCCAGCAGGTCGGCGGCCGGGCGCTGCCCCGCGCCGGCGACCAGGGCGCCGCCGACGTCGGAGCCGCCGCACAGGACGTCGAAACCGAAGGAGCGCAGGGTGCCGGCGACCGGGCCGCCGGTCCCGCCGTAACAGATGTGCTGTCCGGTGGTGAAGACCGTGTCCGCGGCCAGTTCCAGCGGCACGAGCAGCGCCGCGATCGACCAGAAGCCGCGCTCGCGTCCGGCGAGCAGATACGCGAGGACGAAGACGCCCCCGGCCACCGCGGCGATCGTGCCGAGCGGCAGCGGCACCTGCGAGAGCAGCACATGGGAAGCCGCGGACAGCGTCACGACCAGAGCCGTGAAGAGCGCCGCCCGCAGCAACCTCGGCTGCGTCCCTGAGATGTCCATCGCTGTGAGTGTGCCAGATGCGTAAGTAAGAGCCGGTTCAGGGTTTCCTGTGAGATCCGTCCCTTACGGACCAGGCCCGGACCCGCGAGGCGATCCGTGCCTTACAGACCCGGAATCCGGCCGTTGCGGAACAGATCCACGAAGATCTGGTGGTCCTGGCGGGCCCGCGCCCCGTACTCGTGCGCGAACTCCACGAGCAGCGGCGCGAAGCCCTCCTCGTCGGCGGCGATGGCCGCGTCGATGGCGCGCTCCGTCGAGAAGGGGACGAGGCCCGTGTACCCGCTCTCGTCGTCCGCCGCCGCGTGCATCGTGGCGGTCGCCCGCCCGAGGTCGGCGACGACGGCCGCGATCTGCTCCGGGTCGTCGATGTCCGACCAGTCCAGGTCCACCGCGTACGGCGAGACCTCGGCGACCAGCTGGCCCGCGCCGTCCAGCTCGGTCCAGCCGAGCCACGGGTCGGCGTGCGCCTGCAGGGCGCGCTGCGAGATCACCGTGCGGTGGCCCTCGTGCTGGAAGTACGAGCTGATCGCCTGGTCCGTGATGTGCCGCGAGACCGCCGGGGTCTGGGCCTGCTTCAGATAGATCACGACATCGTTCTCGAGGGCGTCCGAATTGCCTTCGAGCAGGATGTTGTACGAGGGCAGGCCGGCCGAGCCGATGCCGATCCCGCGCCGCCCGACCACGTCCTTCACGCGGTACGAGTCGGGGCGGGCCAGCGAGGACTCGGGCAGCGTCTCCAGATAGCCGTCGAAGGCGGCGAGCACCTTGTACCGCGTGGCCGCGTCCAGCTCGATCGAGCCGCCGCCGGGCGCGAAACGGCGCTCCCAGTCGCGGATCTCGGTCATCGAGTCGAGCAGCGAGAAGCGGGTGAGCGAGCGGGCGTCGCGCAGCGCCTTGAGGAGCGGGCCCTCGGCGGTGTCGAGCGTGAAGGGCGGCACCTCGTCGTCCTTGGCGCCGGTGGCGAGCTGGTGGATGCGCTCGCGGTAGGCCGCCGCATAGATCGTCACCAGTTCGGTGATCTGCGCGTCACTGAGCGCCTTCGAGTAGCCGATCAGGGCGACGGAGGCCGCGAAGCGCTTGAGGTCCCAGGTGAAGGGGCCCACGTACGCCTCGTCGAAGTCATTGACGTTGAAGATCAGCCGGCCCGTCGAATCCATGTACGTGCCGAAGTTTTCCGCGTGGAGATCGCCGTGGATCCACACCCGGCCCGTCCGGTCGTCGAGGAACGGGCCGCCGTGCTGCTCGCGCTCCAGATCCCGGTAGAAGAGGCAGGCCGTGCCGCGGTAGAAGGCGAAGGCCGAGGCCGCCATCTTGCGGAACTTCACCCGGAACGCGGCCGGGTCCGCGGCGAGCAACGCGCCGAACGCGGTGTCGAAGACGGAGAGGATCTGCTCGCCGCGCTCTTCGGCGCCCGTCTGCGTGACCGACATTCCTGGTGCCTCCTGGTGCTGGGCCTGCTGTCCGGCCGGACAGATGTTCCGTCCGTACCAACGCCCGAAGGTACCCCGGAGTGCCCACGGCCTGTCAGTGGCCGGACGTAGACTTCACGGCTGTCGCCCCCATCAGTAGCCGAGCGTTTTCCCGGAGGTCCTCGACCGTGACCAAGCCGCCGTTCACGCACCTGCACGTGCACACGCAGTACTCGCTTCTCGACGGTGCCGCGCGGCTCAAGGACATGTTCAACGCGTGCAATGAGATGGCCATGACGCATATCGCCATGTCCGACCACGGCAACCTCCACGGCGCGTATGACTTCTTCCACACCGCGCAGAAGTCGGGCGTCGTGCCGATCATCGGCATCGAGGCGTACGTCGCCCCGGAGTCGCGGCGCAACAAGCGGAAGATCCAGTGGGGCCAGCCGCACCAGAAGCGCGACGACGTGTCCGGTTCGGGTGGTTACACCCACAAGACGATCTGGGCGGCGAACAGCACCGGACTGCACAACCTCTTCAAGCTCTCCTCGGACGCGTACGCCGAGGGCTGGCTGCAGAAGTGGCCCCGGATGGACAAGGAGACGATCTCCCAGTGGTCCGAGGGCCTGATCGCCTCCACCGGCTGCCCGTCCGGTGAGCTGCAGACCCGGCTGCGCCTCGGCCAGTTCGACGAGGCGCTGAAGGCGGCCTCCGAGTACCAGGACATCTTCGGCAAGGACCGGTACTTCCTGGAGCTGATGGACCACGGCATCGAGATCGAGCGCCGGGTCCGCGACGGTCTGCTCGAGATCGGCAAGAAGCTCGGCATCCCGCCCCTTGTCACCAACGACTCGCACTACACGTACGCGCACGAGGCCACCGCCCATGACGCGCTGCTGTGCATCCAGACCGGCAAGAACCTCAGCGACCCGGACCGCTTCCGCTTCGACGGCACCGGCTACTACCTGAAGACGACCGAGGAGATGTACGCCATCGACTCCTCGGACGCCTGGCAGGAGGGCTGCGCCAACACCCTCCTGGTGGCCGAGCAGATCGACACCACCGGCATGTTCGAGAAGCGCGACCTCATGCCGAAGTTCGACATCCCGGAAGAGGGCTACACCAACGTCACCTGGTTCAAGGAGGAGGTGCGGCGCGGCATGGCCCGCCGCTACCCCGGAGGTGTCCCCGACGACCGCCAGAAGCAGGCGGACTACGAGATGGACATCATCATCCAGATGGGGTTCCCGGGGTACTTCCTCGTGGTCGCCGACTTCATCATGTGGGCCAAGAAGAACGGCATCGCGGTGGGGCCGGGACGAGGCTCCGCGGCCGGCTCGATCGTGTCGTACGCCATGGGCATCACCGACCTCGACCCGATCGAGCACGGACTGATCTTCGAGCGCTTCCTCAACCCCGAGCGCGTCTCCATGCCCGATGTCGACATCGACTTCGACGAGCGTCGGCGCGTGGAAGTGATCAGGTATGTGACGGAGAAGTACGGCGCCGACAAGGTCGCCATGATCGGCACGTACGGAAAGATCAAGGCGAAGAACGCGATCAAGGACTCGGCCCGCGTCCTCGGCTACCCGTACGCGATGGGCGACCGCCTCACCAAGGCCATGCCCGCCGACGTCCTCGGCAAGGGCATCGACCTCTCCGGCATCACCGACCCCTCGCACCCGCGCTACAGCGAGGCCGGCGAGATCCGCGGGATGTACGAGAACGAGCCGGACGTGAAGAAGGTCATCGACACCGCCAAGGGCGTCGAGGGCCTGGTCCGGCAGATGGGCGTGCACGCCGCCGGCGTCATCATGTCCAGCGAGCCGATCATCGACCACGCCCCGGTCTGGGTGCGGCACACCGACGGCGTGACGATCACGCAGTGGGACTACCCGCAGTGCGAGTCGCTCGGCCTGATCAAGATGGACTTCCTGGGCCTCAGGAACCTGACGATCATGGACGACGCCGTCAAGATGGTGAAGGCGAACAAGGGCATCGACCTGGAGATGCTGGCCCTTCCGCTCGACGACCCGAAGACGTACGAACTGCTCTGCCGCGGTGACACGCTCGGTGTGTTCCAGTTCGACGGCGGGCCGATGCGTTCGCTCCTGCGCCAGATGCAGCCCGACAACTTCGAGGACATTTCCGCCGTCTCGGCCCTGTACCGGCCGGGCCCGATGGGAATGAACTCGCATACGAACTATGCGGAGCGCAAGAACGCGCGCCAGGAGATCACGCCGATCCACCCGGAGCTCGAAGAGCCCCTGAAGGAGACGCTGGGTCTGACCTACGGCCTCATCGTGTACCAGGAGCAGGTGCAGAAGGCCGCCCAGATCATCGCGGGCTACTCGCTCGGCGAGGCCGACATCCTCCGCCGCGTGATGGGCAAGAAGAAGCCCGAGGAACTGGCGAAGAACTTCACCATTTTCCAGGAAGGCGCGAAGAAGAACGGCTTCTCGGACGCGGCGATCCAGGCCCTGTGGGACGTGCTGGTCCCGTTCGCCGGATACGCGTTCAACAAGGCGCACTCCTCCGCGTACGGTCTCGTCACCTACTGGACCGCGTATCTCAAGGCGAATTACCCGGCCGAATACATGGCGGCCCTGCTCACCTCGGTGAAGGACGACAAGGACAAGTCGGCCGTCTATCTGAACGAATGCCGGCGCATGGGCATCAAGGTGCTCCCGCCGAATGTCAATGAATCCGAGCAGAACTTCGCGGCGCAGGGCGACGACGTCATTCTCTTCGGCCTTTCCGCGGTGCGTAACGTCGGTACGAACGTCGTCGAGTCGATCATCCGCAGCCGCAAGGCGAAGGGGAAGTACGCCTCGTTCCCCGACTACCTCGACAAGGTCGAGGCCGTCGCCTGCAACAAGCGCACCACGGAATCCCTGATCAAGGCCGGCGCCTTCGACGAGATGGGGCACACCCGCAAGGGCCTCACCGCGCAGTACGAGCCGATGATCGACAACGTCGTGCAGGTCAAGCGCAAGGAGGCCGAGGGGCAGTTCGACCTCTTCGGCGGCATGGGCGACGACGACGGCGGGGACGAGCCGGGCTTCGGGCTCGACGTGGAGTTCTCCACCGACGAGTGGGAGAAGACCTACCTCCTCGCGCAGGAGCGCGAGATGCTCGGCCTCTACGTCTCCGACCACCCGCTCTTCGGTCTGGAGCACGTGCTGCAGGACAAGGCGGACGCGGGCATCGGCCAGCTCACCGGCGGCGACTACTCCGACGGCGCCGTCGTCACGGTCGGCGGCATCATCTCCGGCCTGCAGCGCAAGATGACCAAGCAGGGCAACGCCTGGGCGATCGCCACCGTGGAGGACCTCGCGGGCTCCATCGAGTGCATGTTCTTCCCGGCCACCTACCAGCTCGTCTCGACCCAACTCGTCGAGGACGCCGTGGTGTTCGTGAAGGGACGCCTCGACAAGCGCGAGGACGTGCCGCGCCTTGTCGCGATGGAGATGCAGGTGCCGGACCTGTCCAACGCGGGCACCAACGCGCCGGTGATCATCACGATTCCCACGGTCAAGGTGAACCCGCCGATGGTCCAGCGGCTCGGCGAGATCCTCGGCCACCACCGGGGCAACTCCGAGGTGCGGATCAAGCTCCAGGGCGCCCGTAAGACGACCGTGCTGCGGCTCGACCGGCACCGCGTCCAGCCGGATCCGGCACTGTTCGGCGATCTGAAGGTGCTGCTCGGCCCGCAGTGCCTGGCCGGGTAACCGCCTTACCGCTCAGCCGAGTTGATACGCCGAGGGGCGCGTCCGACGATACGGACGCGCCCCTCGCGTGTGCCTGGACCGGACGGAGCCGGTGCTCAGTTGTGGCCGAACTTCTTCTGCTTCTTACCACCACCGCTAGCGAACTGAGCGGGGCTGGGCGCCTGGTCGGCCGCCGATTCCATCTGCTCGGCGCCGCGCTCGGCCTGCTCCTGCTGCGCTCCACGCTGCTGCTGGCCGCGCTGCTGCTGACGGTTCTTGTTCTTGGCCATGGTGATCTGCCTCCTGAGGGGGATCTAGGGGCCAGGGCCGCGACCAGATTCACATATGGCGACATTCCGCGCATTTCGGAGAATCACCGTGCGTGATAAGGGCTGTCGGGGAGTGTTTTTCCGGTGGGTACGAGGGTGATGTTCCGCCAGGTAAAGGACGGGGCGCGTGCGGGTTCGTGTGCACGCCACGCCGAAGATCGAGTTCCGGCCGTTAACCCTTGCGCCTTCGGGCAGACTCGAAGACAACCCCGTTGCAAACCCGCCCCGTGCTCCCGCCGTCCGCCGGAGCGCCTCGGGCCTCTTGGGAAGAGGGTGGAACGCGTGGACCGCTGCGTAGTCCTGGTGGACGCCGGATATTTGCTGGGTGCCGCCGCGAGCCTGCTCGCCGGAGAACCCTCACGGTCGCGGATCACCGTCGATCATGCCGCCCTCATCCAAGCCCTGCGGGAACGCGCCGAGGCGGAGACACAGCAGCCGCTCCTGCGCATCTACTGGTTCGACGGCGCCCCCGACCGCGTCCCGCAGCCCGAGCACCGCAGGCTGCGCGTGATGTCCCGGGTCACCGTGCGCCTGGGCGCCCTGACCCGCAGCGACGGGCGCTGGGCGCAGAAGGGGGTGGACGCGGCGATGCACGCCGAGCTGACCGAGCTGGCCCGCAACCGCGCCTGCTCGGACGTGGTGCTCGTGACCGGGGACGGCGATCTGCTGCCCGGTCTGATGTCCGCGAAGGAGCACGGGGTCGCCGTCCACCTGTGGGCGGTGCAGGCCGCGGACGGCGACTACAACCAGTCCGAGGACCTGGTGGCCGAGGCCGACGAGCGGCGGGTGCTCGACCGGTCCTGGATCACCCAGGCCGTACGGGCCAAGGAGCTCGGCGGGATCTGCGCACCGCCGCCCGCGCCCCGGCCCGAGATCGCCGCGATCCTCTCGGCGCCCCTGCCGGACGCGGCGCTGGCCGCGGCGGCCGAGCGGGCCGTCGCGGAGCCCGTGCAGAACGGGTCCGCCGAGCATGCCTCCGCCGAGCGGCACGCCCCGGCGAAGGGGGTGCCCACACCGAAGGACCTCGCGGCGCGCGGCCCCGCGGCCGCGCAGCCGGCCCAGCACCCCGCCAACGCGACGCTGCGCTGGTCGTCCGACAAGGGGTGGATCGACCGGCCCGGCGCCCCGTCGGAGCCGACGGAGGTCGCCTCGCTGCCGACGCTCGCGCAGCTCACCACGGCCGAGCAGCGGTGGGCGGACCGCGAGGAGGACATCACGACCGTCGGCGGCGACCCGTTCGAGGTCGGCCAGGTCTTCGCACGACGGTGGCTGGCACGGCTGCCGGACCCGGCCGGGCGGCAGAAGCTGTCGGTGCTCTATCCGCGGATCCCGCACCGGATCGACGGGGAGCTGCTGCGGTACGCCGCGCGGTTCGGTCTCCTCGCGCACAAGGACGATCAGATCGACGAGCACGACCGCTATGCGATCAGGGCGGGGTTCTGGCGGGAGATCGATGTACGGGCCGGGGTGGATGCGCCGGTTTCGGCGGAGTGAAGTCCGGACGAGGGCCCCGGGGACAAAGCATGCCCACCCGGTCCCGTAGGCTGCTTCGTCGTGAGTGCGCGAGTCCGACCGGATGCGGCAGACGGCAAGGATGCCGTGTGCGTGGTGCGTGAGCTGGTCAAGACGTATCCCGCTGTGCGCGGCCGGCGCGGTGTGCCCGCGACGCCCGAGGTCAGGGCCACCGACAAGATCTCGCTCGAGGTGCGCCGCGGGGAGATCTTCGGGCTGCTCGGCCCCAACGGCGCCGGCAAGTCCACTCTCGTACGGCAGCTCACCGGGCTGATGCGGCCCGATTCCGGCAGCGTCGAGATCCTCGGACACGACGTCGTACGCCATCCCGAGCGCGCCGCGCGGCTCCTCGCGTACCTCGGACAGGAGTCCACCGCGCTCGACGAGCTGACCGTCGCGCTGGCCGCCGAGACCACGGCGCGGCTGCGCGGGCTGCCGCTCAAGGAGGCGCGAGTCGAGCGGGACGCGGTGCTCGACGAGCTGGGCCTCGCCGCACTGGCCTCGCGGCCCCTCAAGAAGCTCTCCGGCGGACAGCGGCGGCTCGCCTGCTTCGCCACCGCCCTGGTCGGGGAGCGCTCGCTGCTCGTGCTCGACGAGCCCACCACCGGGATGGACCCCGTCGCCCGCCGCGCCGTCTGGGCCGCCGTCGACCGGCGCCGGGCCGAGCGCGGCACCACCGTCCTGCTGGTCACGCACAACGTGATCGAGGCGGAGACCGTCCTCGACCGTGTGGCCGTGCTCGACCAGGGCCGGGTCATCGCCTGCGACACGCCCGGCGGACTCAAGAGCACCGTGGCCGGCGAGGTCCGGCTCGACCTCGTATGGCGCGAGAAGGCACCGCTCGACGTGCCCGAGGTGTCCGCGCTGCGCGGCTCCGCAGAGGAGACCGGGCGGCGCTGGACGCTGCGGCTCGGGCCCGAGGAGGCGCGCGCCGCCGTGGCCGCCGTCACCGGCGGCGAGGCCTTCGCGGCCCTTGATGACTTCACCCTGGCCACCCCGAGCCTCGAGGACGTCTACCTCGCGCTCGGCGGCCGGACCGACACAGCGAAGGGGCTGGTGAAGGCGTGAGCGTGGTGCCTGTCGAGGCGGTCGCCGAGGCGGCTCTCACCGAGGCCGCACCGGGCACGGGCGAGGCCGTACTCGCACCGCGGGCGCGGCTGCTGCCCTCGCTCGCGGCCGTCTACCGGGCCCAGCTGTCGAGGGCCCGCGTGGCCCGGATCCCCCTGCTGTTCGTGGCGACCTTCCAGTCCGTCGGGATCATGATTCTGATGCGCGGGGTCGTGGACGGCGGCTCCGAGGCGCGGGCTGTCGTCGCCGGGTCCTCGGTGCTCGTCGTCGCGTTCGTCGCGCTCAACCTTCTCGCGCAGTACTTCGGGCAGCTGCGCGCGAGCGGCGGGCTCGACCACTACGCCACGCTGCCCGTGCCACCCTCCGCCGTGGTGCTCGGGGCCGCGGCCGCGTACGCCTCGTTCACGGCGCCCGGCACGGTCGTCACGGCGGTGACCGGGAGCCTGCTCTTCGGTCTTCCGCTCACGCACCTGTGGGTGCTCGTCGCCGTCATCCCGCTCGCCGGGGCCGCGCTCGCCGGTCTCGGCGCCGCGCTCGGACTGCTCGCACCACGGCCCGAACTGGCCACACTGCTCGGCCAGTTGGGCATGTCCGCGGCTCTGCTGCTCGGGGTGCTGCCCGCGGACGGCATGCCCACGCTGCTCCAGTACGCACGTGACCTGCTGCCGTCCACGTACGGCGTCGAGGCCTTCGCCCGCACCTTCGACCCGAGCCCCGACTGGGCCGTCGTCCTGCTCGACCTCGGCGTCTGCGCCGCGGTCGGCGTCCTCTCCCTGGCCGTCGCCACGTGGGCGTACCGCCGGGCCGCGGTGCGCTGACGCGATCTCCTGGGCCCCCGATCGGCGGCCCACCCCTGGGCGGATCGGCGGGGCCTGGCACGATGGCAGGGTGACCGCACCGCTGACGCCGCCCCAGAAGCCCCACCACGACCAGCCGGAGGACCCCTGGCAGGTCCCGCCGCAGGGACCCGCGCCGGCCGCGGACGCCGGGCCCGGCATGGCGGCGGAGCTGCGCGACGCCGTGCTGATCGTCGTGGGTCTCGCGCTGTGCGGGGTGATCCTCGGGGTGCTGTGGGCGTGGCTCGCGCCGCATGTGCCGCTGGTCTCCGACGGCAAGGCGGTCTTCCTCGACGACACCGAGGGCGAGCAGGCCATCGGCGCGGAGGGAACGTTCATCCTGCTCGCGCTCGCCTGCGGGGCCGTCACCGGCGCGCTGGTGTTCCTGCTGCGCCGGCACGGCGGCATCCCGCTCGTCGTCGCGCTGGCCGTGGGCGGAGTGCTCGCCTCGGTGGTCGCCTGGCGGCTCGGTCTCGTCTTCGGGCCCGGTGACGACGTCGTGGCGCGCGCCAAGGAGGCCGGCAAGGGTGTCCCGTTCGACGCGCCGCTGGAGCTGAACGCCAAGGGCGCCCTGATCGCCTGGCCGATCGCCGCCCTCGCGGTGCATCTCGCGCTCACGGCACTGTTCGGACCGCGTGACCCCGAGCCGCAGCCCGCGTACGGGAAGTGGGACGCCCCGCAGCCCGCCCCGAAGGACGGCTACGGGACGCCGCACGGCACCGGTCAGTAGGCAGGGCCTGTCCGGCGGATCAGGCGGGCCTGCGCCCGTGGTTGGACTTGCCCTTCTTGATCCGCCATTTCCGCTTGCGCGTCTTCTTCGACATGTCCTCGGTACTTAGCCGAGAACGGGCGGTACGGGAAGGTCCCGCGTACGGGTTCCGTGTACTGCTCAGCCCCGGCCGACGGGCGCAAGCACCGCCGAGGTGAGCTGCGCCAGGTCGGCGGGTGCCAGTTCGACCTCCAGGCCGCGGCGGCCCGCCGAGATGCAGATCGTGGCATGCGCCTGTGCCGAGTCGTCGAGCACGGTCCGCAGCTTCTTGCGCTGGCCGAGCGGCGAGATCCCGCCCCGTACGTACCCCGTGGTGCGCTCGGCCGCCGCCGGGTCGGCCATCGCCGCGCGCTTGCCGCCCACCGCGGCGGCCAGGGCCTTCAGGTCGAGGGTGCCGGCGACGGGCACGACCGCGACGGTCAGCTCGCCGTCGACGTCCGCGACGAGCGTCTTGAACACCCGCTCCGGCGACACCCCCATCGCCTGTGCCGCCTCCTCGCCGTACGAAGGGTGCGCGGGGTCGTGCTCATAGCTGTGCACGGTGAACGGGACGCCCGCCGCCGTCAGCGCCACCGTCGCCGGGGTGCCGCCGGTCTGCTGCTTCTTCGCCTTCTTCGCCACAGTGCCGCTCCGTGCGTCAGTTGAGACTGGTGGGTGCCCGGGTCAGTTCGACGGCGGGCAGCGAAGGCAGGTTACGGAGCAGGGCCGTCTCCGTGCGAAGGAGTTTCAGCTCCTCGTGCAGCCGGCTCGCGGTGTCCTCGGCTTCGAGCAGCCGCTGCTTCGCGGGGACGTCGAGGACGGCCGCGGCCGCCACCAGATACGAGACCACCGAGGGCTCGTCGGGCAGCTCGGCCCCCGTGGTGAGGCTGCGCTCGCGGGCTCCGGCGAGGCGCTTCTGGTAGCTGCGGAAGGCGCGCAGGACGCCCTCCGCGAGCGCGCCCGCCTCCTCGCCCTGCTCCTCGGGGAGCTCCTCGAGCTCGGCGGTCAGATACTCGCCGCTCGCGTCGACCGAGAGCAGCCGTACGCGCGCGGTGCCGGTCGCGAGGACCTCGAAGCTGCCGTCCGCGCGCTCGCGCACGGTGGCCGCGTCCGCGATGCAGCCGACCTCGTGGAAGGCCTTCGCCGGGTCGTCGCCGAAGCCGGCCGACGGGCCCTTCTCCACGGTGGCGGTCTGGTCCGGGAGGCCGGGGGCCGCCGGGGCCACCTCGTGCCCGTCGCGGATCGCCACGACGGCGAAGCGGCGGGGCTCGTCGGCGTCCTCGGGGACGGCCTTCACCAGGTCGCGCATCATGGCCCGGTAGCGCGCCTCGAAGACGTTCAGGGGCAGTACGAGTCCCGGGAACAGCACGGTGTTCAGGGGGAAGAGCGGAAGCCGGACGGTGGTCACGGCTCCGTACTTTAGTCGCCGGGGTGAGTGCGCCGTGTACGGAGCGGGCGTCGTGCACGCAGCGGGGTGGCCGCCGCGACCTGGAGGCGGACGCCGTCGCGCAGTTCGAGGAACTGGCCGAGCGGGTCGTCGGAGATCCGGTCCCACGGGAACGACGTCGCCTGCGGGCCGATGAGCCGCACCTGGTCCAGGGCGTCCTGCCAGCGTTCGAGGCGGATCAGGACGTACGTGAGGAGGTTGCGCACCTCGGCCGGGTACGGGTCGCCCGGCTCGTACGACGCGGAGAGCCCGATCGCGCGGTCCGCGGCGGCGTCCAGGCGCTCGCGCGGGACGGAGGAGCCGGGGCCGGTGAGGTACGCGAGGGCGGCGCGGGCCGGCAGGGCGTGGATCAGGGAGCCGGGGAGCGCGCCCTCGGCGGCCTGCTCGGCGAACGCGAAGCACTCGCGGTGCGAGCCGTACCAGGCGGCGGAGAGGTACTGCACGGCCGAGGTGTGGCAGCCGTAGTGGTGCGAGGCGCGGCCCGTGGCCTGCAGCCACAGGGCGTCGAAGACGGCCCGGGAGGCATGGGTGCCGCGCGCGTGGTCCAGCGCGAGGCGCCAGGGGACCGGGTCGCGGGGGTGGCCCTCGGCGGCGGCGCTGATCAACGGGGCGGCGTCGCGCAGGAGTTCCGCGTACGCGGGTGACTCCCAGGCGCGGGCGAGGGCCAGCTCGGCCTTGACCAGGAGGGCGTCCGGGTCGTGCGGGCGGTCGTCCAGCCAGGCCTCGAACCAGTCGGGGCGGTGGCGGGCGAACGTGGCGAGGCGGCGCGTGTAGAGGTCGCGGTTCTCCCAGGCGGCCTCCTCGCGCGTGGCCGCGAGCAGCGCGGCCGCCGGGCCGTAGTCGTCACGGCCCGCGGCGACCAGGGCGGGGGACAGGCGGGAGTCGGGGGCGTCGAGCAGCACCTCGTCGTCGCCGGGCAGTCCTTCGGCGAGGTGCTTCGTGTGCTTCAGCATGCGGGCGGTGCTGATGAGGGCGTGGATCAGGGCCATGGTGCGGGGGAAGACTGGTGGGCTCCGCGGATGGTTGCCGCGCTGTTGATAACGGTTTCGTTCGGGTGAGGTGAGGTGAGGTGAGGGTGCAGGTGGCGCGGCGGAGCGGGGCGGGTGGGGCGGCCGCCGCAGGGGCTAGCCCCTGCGCAGCAGCCGTGACGCCCCCGCCGCCACCGTCGTCGCCAGGATCCAGCCCAGGATGATCAAGGTGGCCGCGAGCCACTGCCACAGGCCCGTGATGCGGAAGTAGCCGTCCTGGCCGAGGGCGATGACCGGGAGGATCAGGTCGAGGGTGTAGAGGACCGGGTTGTACTGCGGGCCCTCGCCCGCCTTCATCGTCGACGGTTCGTAGTGCGAGAAGGCCCAGCCGCCCAGCGCCCACAGGACCGCCATCCACAGGGCAGCGCGCCCGGGCCGGTAGCCGTACGCCACCGTCCAGTCCTGGACGTATCCCCAGAGCTTGCCCGCGACCGGCAGTGTCTGGCGGCGGCGGCGCTGCTTGGCGAGCAGCACCTCGCGGGCCTCCGAGTCCTCGCCGGTGTTGCGCAGGACCGAGGCGAGTCGTTCGTACGGCTCCGGGTTGTACTCGGGCGTGGCCGCCTCCACCCAGTCCAGGCGGTCGGGCAGCGGGAACTTGTCGACCGGGATGAGGTTCTCGTACGCGAAACCGTTCATCTCCAGATGCCCCGGACCCGGCCAGCTCTCCGCGCGGTCGCGCAGGCTCGTGACCTTCGCGCCGGAGAGCACCACCTTGCCGCCCTGCGGCCGCGCGCCGAGGAAGCGCAGCTCGGAGGTCTGGACGCGGCGCAGCGACACCTGGTGGTCGTCGCCCATGACCAGCTCGGCGCTGTTGAGGTCGATCGCGTCGGTGAACCGTCCGTCGTCGAGCCGGATCCCGCCGCGGCACTCGAAGTTCTGTACGCGGGTGCCGCGCGCCGGGGTCGCCCCGGCCATGAGCACCGGGTCCGAGATGGCCGCCGGGGTCAGATACAGGCTGCGCTCGACGGTCAGCTGCGGCGCGTTGAACGCGTACTTGCCCGCTTCGTTGAGGAGCCTGCTGCCGCGCAGGCTCAGCGAGACGCCCACCTTCGCGCCGCGCATCCGGAACTCCCCGTACGACTCGATCAGTTCGGCCTGGAGGTCCTGGCCGACCGCGAGCCCGTCCGCGTTGATCGTCCGCCCGCGCCGGTCATGGTGCACCACGGCCTGGCTGAGCAGCAGGTCCGTGCCGATCTGCGCGTCCGAGAGGCGGATGCCGCGGTGGATGTGGCAGCGCGGCAGATGCAGATCGCCCTCGGTGTGCAGACGGGCGGCCTCCACGCGCGGGATCGAGCAGTTGGAGAGCCGCAGGGTGGTGAAGCGGCTCTCGGGGAGCGAGACCTCCTTCTCGAAGCGGCAGTTCTTCATCTCGACGTACGGCGTGACGGTGCCGCCCGCGACGTCGAGATAGCCGGTGATGCGGACGCCCGTGAGCTTGATCGCGGCGACCCGTCCGTAGCGCGCCGGCGGTCCCGCGAGCATCAGCATGCAGACGACCCGGGCCCGCACGCTGCGGTGCTCGCCCCAGTGGTGCACCCCGTGCGGATCGTCGGTCTCCGGATCGCCGGACGACAGGTCGTACCGCGTGCCGTTCTGGAACGCCTGCCACATCCCGACCTCGGCCGGTGTCAGGTCGTCCGGCATCTCCGTCGTCACGTTGGTACGTCCCCTCCCCGTCCTGGTACGGCCGCCGCGCACTCGTACACCTGTGTCACCCGTACCGGTGTGATGCCCGGCCTGTGACCGCCTGAACGCTAGTGGTGAGGGAGATCCGAGGTGATCTGTATCGGCCACGGGGCCGCTGTGGCACGCTGTGCCCCGCGATACGTGAGGGGGACTCGGCGTGGGTGAGGGAATACGGGAGCCGCGGACGGTGAGCGGCGGGCCGTGGACGGTGAGCGGTGGGCCGTGGATCATGGCCAATGAGCTGCTGGCCTTCCTGATCGAACTGGCGGCCCTCGGGGCGCTGTGCTGGTGGGGCTTCGCGACCGGGGACCACCTTGCGGTCCGGCTGCTGCTCGGGCTCGGCACCCCGGCGCTCGCGGTCCTGCTGTGGTCGCAGTTCGCGGCCCCGCGCGCCAAGCGGCGCCCCGGGCTCGCGGGCGTGCTCCTGGTGAAGGCGCTGGTCCTGGGCGGTGGCGCCGCCGCGCTGTACGGGGTGGGGCACCCGGTCGCGGCCGTGGTCGCGGCGGTCGTGGTCGTCGGGAACACGGCGGTGGCGGAGGTGTCCCGCCGAAGCGGCGGTGCTCACGCAAGCTAGCCAGAGCGTTCCCGCCCACGCGCCGGACATCCCGTATCAGCCAGTGGATACGGGCGACGGTGGCGCGGGACGGTCTGAGAGAATTGGCCACGTGATCTCTCGAATCGACCTGCGCGGCGAGGCCCTCCCCGAGGGTGCCGCCCTGCGCTCCCTGCTGCCCCGTGCCGACTTCGACGTCGCGGCCGCCCTGGACAAGGTGCGTCCGATCTGCGAGGACGTGCATCATCGGGGCGACGAGGCGCTGGTCGAGTACGCGGAGAAGTTCGACGGCGTGAAACTGACGAACGTACGGGTTCCGGCCGAAGCCCTGCAGAAGGCGCTCGCCGAGCTCGACCCGCAGGTCAGGGCCGCGCTGGAGGAGTCGATCCGGCGGGCGCGCCTCGTGCACCGCGAGCAGCGCCGCAGCACGCACACCACGCAGGTGGTGCCCGGCGGCAGCGTGACCGAGAAGTGGGTTCCGGTCGAGCGCGTCGGGCTGTACGCGCCGGGCGGCCGGTCCGTGTACCCCTCGTCCGTGATCATGAACGTGGTGCCCGCGCAGGAGGCCGGTGTCGAGTCGATCGCGCTCGCCTCGCCCGCGCAGGCCGAGTTCGACGGCCTTCCGCACCCCACGATCCTCGCGGCCTGTGCGCTGCTCGGCGTCGACGAGGTGTACGCGGCCGGCGGCGCCACCGCCGTGGCGATGTTCGCGTACGGCACCGCGTCCTGCCCGCCCGCGAACATGGTGACCGGACCCGGCAACATCTGGGTCGCGGCCGCCAAGCGCTACTTCACGGGGAAGATCGGGATCGACGCGGAGGCGGGTCCGACGGAGATCGCCGTCCTCGCCGACGACACCGCCGACCCGGCGCACGTCGCCTCCGACCTGATCAGCCAGGCCGAGCACGACCCGCTGGCCGCCGCCGTCCTCGTCACGGACAGCGAGGCGCTCGCCGAGGCCGTGGAGCGCGAGCTGGAGCCGCAGGTCGCCGCCAGCAAGCACATCGAGGACCGCATCGTCCCCGCACTCAAGGGCGAGCAGTCCGCGATCGTGCTCGTGGACAATCTGGAGGACGGCCTGAAGGTCGTCGACGCGTACGGCGCCGAGCACCTGGAGATCCAGACCGCCGACGCCACGGCCTGGGCCGACCGCGTCAAGAACGCCGGCGCGATCTTCGTGGGCCCCTGGGCCCCCGTTTCGCTCGGCGACTACGCGGCCGGGTCCAACCACGTCCTGCCCACCGGCGGCTGCGCCTGCCACTCCTCGGGCCTGAGCGTGCAGTCGTTCCTGCGCGGCATCCACATCGTCGACTACACGCAGGACGCCCTCGCCGATGTCGCCCACCACGTGGTGACGCTCGCGGAGGCCGAGGATCTGCCGGCGCACGGCGCGGCGATCAAGGCGAGGTTCGGCTGGAAGGTGCCCGGCAAGTGAGCACGATCGGTATCGACGATCTCCCCATCCGGGACGAACTGAAGGGCAAGTCCCCTTACGGCGCCCCCCAGTTGGACGTCCCCGTCCGCCTGAACACCAACGAGAACCCGTACCCGCTGCCCGAGCCCCTCGTGCGGCGGATCGCCGAGCGCGTCACCGAAGCGGCCAGGAACCTCAACCGCTACCCCGACCGTGACGCGATCGAGCTGCGCACCGAGCTGGCCCGCTACCTCACCCGCACGACCGGCTACGAGGTCGCCACGGCCGACGTCTGGGCGGCCAACGGGTCCAACGAGGTCATCCAGCAGCTGCTGCAGACCTTCGGCGGCCCCGGCCGCAGCGCCATCGGCTTCGAACCCTCGTACTCGATGCACGGGCTCATCTCCCGCGGCACCGGCACGGCCTGGATCTCCGGGCCGCGCAACGAGGACTTCACCATCGACGTCGAGGCCGCGGTCAAGGCCATCGCCGAGAACGCGCCGGACGTCACCTTCATCACCTCGCCCAACAACCCGACGGGCACGGCGGTCGAGGCCGGCACGGTGCTCGCGCTGTACGAGGCCGCGCAGGCCGCGAAGCCGTCGCTGGTCGTCGTGGACGAGGCGTACATCGAGTTCAGCCACGGCGACTCGCTCCTGAAGCTGATCGAGGGACGGCCGAATCTGGTCGTCTCGCGCACCATGTCCAAGGCCTTCGGCGCCGCGGGCCTGCGCCTGGGCTATCTCGCCGCGCACCCCGCGGTCGTGGACGCGGTGCAGCTCGTCCGCCTTCCGTACCACCTGTCGGCCGTCACCCAGGCCACCGCGCTCGCGGCCCTGGAGCACACCGACACGCTGCTCGCGTACGTGGAGCAGCTGAAGCAGGAGCGCGACCGGCTCGTCACCGAGCTGCTCGCGCTCGGCTACGACGTCACCCCGTCCGACGCGAACTTCGTGCAGTTCGGACGGTTCGAAGGCGAGGGCGGCGCCCACGCCGTGTGGCAGCAGATCCTCGACCGGGGCGTCCTGGTCCGGGACAACGGCGTACCGGGCTGGCTGCGGGTGACCGCGGGCACGCCCGAGGAGAACGACGCGTTCCTCGACGCGGTACGAGACCTCAAGAAGGAGCAGGAGCAGAGCGCATGAGCCGCATCGGGCGTGTTGAGCGCACCACCAAGGAGACCTCCGTCGTCGTCGAGATCGATCTCGACGGCCACGGAAAGGTCGATGTGTCGACCGGGGTCGGTTTCTACGACCACATGCTCGACCAGCTCGGCCGGCACGGCCTGTTCGACCTCACGGTGAAGACCGAGGGCGACCTCCACATCGACTCGCACCACACCATCGAGGACACCGCCCTCGCCCTCGGCGCCGCCTTCAAGCAGGCGCTCGGCGACAAGGTCGGCATCTACCGCTTCGGCAACTGCACCGTCCCGCTGGACGAGTCGCTCGCCCAGGTGACCGTCGACCTGTCGGGCCGCCCCTACCTCGTGCACACCGAGCCCGAGAACATGGCGCCCATGATCGGGGCGTACGACACGACCATGACCCGGCACATCCTGGAGTCCTTCGTCGCCCAGGCGCAGATCGCCCTGCACGTGCACGTCCCGTACGGGCGCAACGCCCACCACATCGTCGAGTGCCAGTTCAAGGCGCTTGCCCGCGCGCTGCGGTACGCCTCCGAGCGTGACCCGCGCGCGGCCGGCATCCTCCCGTCGACCAAGGGCGCACTGTGACCGGCCTGAACACCATCCTGATCTTCGTCGGCCTGTTCCTCGCCGGCGGTGCCTACTCGTTCAGCAAGCAGAAGATGCCCAAGGGCGTCATCGTGCTGCTCGCCCTCGGCTCCGTGATGTGCCTCCTCGCGGGCGTCCTGCGGATTCAGGGGATCTGGGAATGACAGCGAACGGGTCCAAGAAGGTAGTCGTCTTCGACTACGGCTTCGGCAACGTCCGTTCCGCCGAGCGGGCCCTCGCCCGCGTCGGCGCGGACGTCGAGATCACCCGCGACTTCGACAAGGCGATGAACGCGGACGGGCTGCTCGTGCCCGGCGTCGGCGCGTTCGAGGCCTGCATGAAGGGCCTCAGGGAGGCCCGCGGCGACTGGATCGTGGGCCGCCGCCTGTCCGGCGGCCGTCCCGTGATGGGCATCTGCGTCGGCATGCAGATCCTCTTCGAGCGCGGCATCGAGCACGGCGTCGAGACCGAGGGCCTCGACGAGTGGCCCGGCACGGTCGGCCCGCTCAAGGCCGACGTGGTCCCGCACATGGGCTGGAACACGGTGCAGGCCCCGTCCGGGTCCCGGCTGTTCGCCGGTCTGGACGCGGACGCCCGCTACTACTTCGTGCACTCGTACGCGGTCCACGACTGGACCCTCGAAGTCACCAACCCCAGCATCGCCGCCCCGCTCGTCACCTGGTCCACGCACGGCGAGCCGTTCGTGGCCGCCGTCGAGAACAGCGCGCTGTGGGCCACCCAGTTCCACCCCGAGAAGTCCGGCGACGCCGGTGCGCAGCTCCTGACCAACTGGATCGGAACCCTCTGATGACCAGCGCGAACAAGCTCGAACTCCTCCCCGCCGTCGATGTACGCGACGGCCAGGCCGTCCGCCTCGTCCACGGCGAGTCCGGCAGCGAGACCTCGTACGGCTCCCCGCTCGAAGCCGCCCTGGCGTGGCAGCGGGCCGGCGCCGAGTGGCTGCATCTCGTGGACCTGGACGCCGCGTTCGGCACCGGCGACAACCGCGCCCTGATCGCCGAGGTCGCCGGCGCGATGGACATCAAGGTCGAGCTCTCCGGCGGCATCCGCGACGACGCCTCCCTGGAGGCCGCGCTCGCCACCGGCTGCACCCGCGTCAACCTGGGCACCGCGGCCCTGGAGACCCCCGAGTGGGTCGCCAAGGTCATCGCCTCGCACGGCGACAAGATCGCGGTCGGCCTCGACGTCCGCGGCACGACGCTGCGCGGCCGCGGCTGGACCCGCGACGGCGGCGACCTGTACGAGACCCTGGAGCGCCTCAACTCCGAGGGCTGCGCGCGGTACGTCGTCACCGACATCGCGAAGGACGGCACGCTGCAGGGCCCCAACCTGGAGCTCCTTCGCAACGTATGCGCGGCCACGGACCGTCCGGTCGTCGCCTCCGGCGGTGTCTCCTCGCTCGACGACCTGCGGGCCATCGCCACGCTCGTCCCGCTCGGCGTCGAGGGCTCGATCGTCGGCAAGGCGCTCTACGCCAAGCAGTTCACGCTGGAAGAGGCCCTGGAGGCTGTGTCCGTATGACGGGCGTGGAGCGGGTGCAGAGCGGCAGCCCCTGGGAGGACGTCTTCGGCTTCGCGCGTGCCGTGGCCGCCGGTGACCGGGTGGTCGTCGGCGGCACGACCTCGTTCCGCGGCATGGTCCTGCACGGCGAGGGCGATCCGTACGAGCAGGCGCGGGTCGCGATCTCCAACGCCTTGGAGGCGCTCGGGGAGTTCGGGCTCGACGCCTCGCACGTCATCCGCACCCGCATGCTGCTCACCCACGCGCGCGATGCCGAGGACGTGGGCCGGGCGCACAAGGAGTTCTTCGACTCCGTGCGACCGGTCACGACGCTCGCCGTCGTCGCCGGATTCGTCGACCCGCGCATCCTGGTCGAGATCGAACTCGAAGCCTTCCGAGGAGAGACAAGCTCATGACGCTGGCCGTCCGTGTGATCCCCTGCCTGGACGTCGACAACGGCCGGGTCGTCAAGGGTGTCAACTTCCAGAACCTGCGCGACGCGGGCGACCCCGTCGAGATGGCCAAGATCTACGACGCCGAAGGCGCCGACGAGCTGACCTTCCTCGACATCACCGCCTCGTCCGGCAACCGCGAGACCACGTACGACGTGGTGCGCCGCACCGCCGAGCAGGTCTTCATCCCGCTCACGGTCGGCGGCGGCGTCCGCACGGCCGAGGACGTGGACAAACTGCTGCGCGCGGGCGCGGACAAGGTGGGCGTGAACACGGCCGCCATCGCCCGCCCCGAGCTGATCCGTGAGATCGCCGAGCGCTTCGGGCGCCAGGTGCTCGTCCTCTCGGTCGACGCGCGGCGCACGGCGTCGGGTTCGTTCGAGGTCACGACGCACGGCGGCCGCCGCTCCGCCGGCATCGACGCCGTCGAATGGGCCCATCAGGCGGCCGAGTTGGGCGCGGGCGAGATCCTTCTCAACTCGATGGACGCGGACGGGACGAAGGACGGCTACGACCTCACGATGATCGAGGCCGTACGCAAGCACGTCACCGTGCCCGTGATCGCCTCGGGCGGCGCGGGCAAGGTGGAGGACTTCGCCCCGGCGGTGGCGGCGGGCGCGGACGCCGTACTGGCCGCGTCCGTCTTCCACTTCGGGGATCTGCGGATCGGGGACGTGAAGGGCGCCCTTCGGGGGGCCGGGTACCCCGTGCGCTGAGCAGGTGGGGCGGGCTGCGGCTGCTCACGGTCATGTGAGTCGGAAATCGCTTGCCCCACACCTCAATTGGACGAGACCATTTCCGTCCGTGACCTCTGACGCGTCCCGGCAAGTGAAAACGTCCCCGCACTCCGCGCCCACGGCTCCGCCGCCCGGGAAGGCGGCTCATCGCGATCCCAATGTGCTGCGCTGGCTGAGCGCCTACACCGCCTCCATGGTCGGCGACAGCGTGTACTTCCTCGCCCTCGGCTGGGGCGCCGCCCAGGTCGGCGGGCCCACGCAGGTGGGTGTGGTGATGGCCGTCGGGGCCGTGCCCCGGGCCCTGTTGATGCTCGGCGGGGGAGTGATCGCCGACCGCTTCGGGCCGCGGAAGGTGCTCATCGGGTCGGACGCGGTCCGCTGCCTCCTGATCCTCGCCGCCGCGGCCGCGCTCTGGCTGACCGCGCCGGGCCTCTGGCTCCTCATCACGGTCGCGCTGCTCTTCGGCGTCGTGGACGCCCTGTTCATGCCCGCGGTCGGTGCGCTGCCCGCGCGGATCACCGGGCAGGGCGAACTGATGCGGCTGCTCGGCTTCAAGGCCTTCGTGGACCGTGTCGGCAGGCTGGCCGGTCCGCCCGTGGCCGGGTTCGCCCTCGGGGTGGGCGGCCCGGAGGCGGCCTTCGCCGCGGCGGGCGCGTTGTTCGCGTTGTCACTGGTGCTCCTGGTCGCCGTACGGATCGCGCCCCTGCGCCCGGACGACGAAGCCGGCGGCGGTGGCGTTCAACGGGCAAGCGCATGGCGGGAGTTGCGGGACGGTCTCGGCTACGTGCGGCGGCATCCCGTGGTCGGACCGCTCGTGCTGTCCGGGTGCATCAGCCAGGTCGGGATCGGCCCGCCGCTCACCGTGGGCATCGTGGTGCTCGGCGAGCAGAAGGGCTGGAGTCCCGCCGGGGTCGGCTTCGTGCTCGGGGCGATGGCCCTCGGTGCGGGCGTCAGCACCCTGGCGCTCGCCGTCGCCGGACGCTTCCCGCGCGCCGGACTCTGGGCGACCGTGACCCTCCTCGTGGCATCCGCCGCGATCGGTGCCATCGGCCTCATGCCCACCGTCGGCGGCGCCGCGGGCATGGCCTTGGCGGCCGGTCTCGTGAGCGGGATGTGCGGCTCGCTCTCCTCGACCCTGATCCAGGCCAACACCGACCCGGGCTATCTGGGCCGGGTCTCCTCGGTGATGGCGTTCACGGCGGTGGGCGTCACCCCGCTGTTCTTTCCCGTGGTCGGCTGGGCCGCCGGGGTCTGGGGCGCGGGGGCCGTCTTCGTCGTGGGCGGCTCGGTCAGCATGGCCGCTTCGCTGCTGCCGCTGTTCGCCCGTGAGGTGTGGCGGGCGGAGCTGCCCGGGAGCCGGCGCCGTGGCTCCGTATCCGTGTCGGCGGCCGGGGGAGATGCGCAGGAATAATTGCGCAAGATTAGTTGCGCAACTTTTCTTTCCTATCTACCTTGGAGGCATGGCAGAGAAGAAGGCACGGCAGATCACGGACGTCGAGACGCTCAAGGCGCTCGGCCACCCGCTGCGGATGAAGCTCTTCCGCGCGGTGTACGCGGCGCGGACCGCGACCGCCTCGCAGCTCTCGGCGACTGTCGACGAGGCGGTCTCGCTCGTCAGCTACCACCTGCGCAAGCTCGCCGAGCACGGCCTCATCGAGGAGGCCGAACCGCAGAGCGGCGACGGCCGCGAGCGCTGGTGGAAGCCGGCCGCGCAGTCGCTGCGGATCAGCGACGAGGACTTCATCGACGACCCGGGGAAGGCGGCCGCGCACCGGTCGGTCACCCGGCTCTTCCACGATCAGCGGGGCGAGCTGTACGCGCAGTACGTGGAGGCGAAGGCCGCCTGGGGCGCCGAGTGGCGCCAGGCCGCCTTCGACTCCGAGTACCTGCCGCGGCTGACCGCACCCGAACTGCGCGCGTTGAGCGATGAGTTGGACGCCGTGCTGCGCAAGTACGACGGGATCAGCCGCGCCGCCGACGACAGCGGCGAGACCGAGGGCCGCGAGCAGATCGCGGTCCACCTCTACGGCTTCCCCTTCCGCCCGTGAGCGCCATAGCCGCGGGTGCCGACCGCACAGCCGCGGGTGCCGACCGCCCCGCCCACCGCGACCCCAACGTCCTGCGCTGGCTGGGGGCCTACGGGTCCTCGATGATCGGCGACTCCGTCTACTTCATCGCCCTGTCCTGGGCGGCCGCCCGCTCGGGCAGCGCCGCGCAGGCCGGGCTCGTCCTCGCGATCAGCGCCGTCCCGCGCGCCCTGCTCATGCTGTACGGGGGTGTGATCGCCGACCGGCTCGGGCCGCGCCGTGTCGTGATCGCCTCGGACGCCGTGCGCTTCGCGGTGATCCTCGTCGCCGCCGGACTCCTGGTGACGGCACACCCCGGCATCTGGCTGCTCGCCGTGATCGCGCTGGTCTTCGGCGCGGTGGACGCGGTGTTCATGCCCGCGGTCGGCGCCCTGCCGCCCCGTATCACCGGACCGGCCCAACTCGCCCGCGTCCAGGGCCTGCGCGGCCTCGCCGGCCGGATCGCCCTGGTCACCGGCGGCCCGCTCGGCGGGTTCGCGGTGGCGGTGGGCGGCTCGGCCGCCGCGTTCGCCGTCGCGGCCGCGCTGTTCGGTGTGTCGCTGGTGCTGCTGATCGCCGTACGGGTGCGGAAGCTGACGCCGGACGACGGGACCGGCGTGGAGGGGGCGGGGCCGCAGAAGGGGCAGCTGCGGGCCGGGCTGCGCTACATCCGCAGGCACCGCGTGCTGTTCCCCCTGATCATCGCGATGGGGGTCACGGAACTGGGGTTCTCCGGGCCGGCCAACATCGGGCTCGTGCTCCTCGCGGAGGAGCGCGGGTGGGGCGCGTCGGGGATGGGTCTGGCGATCTCCGCGTTCGGAGTCGGCGCCGGTGCGGCGTCCCTGCTGCTCGCGGTGCGCGGGCGGCTGCCGCGGGCCGGGCTGCTGCGTTCGGTGGGGGAGATCTTCGGCGCCGTGGCGCTCGCGGCCATCGCGTTCGCGCCCTCGGCGCCGGTCGCCGCGGTCGCGTGCCTCTTCGTGGGACTGCTCGGCGGCATGTGCGGCGCACTGAGCGGTGCGCTCGTGCAGACCCAGTCCGATCCCGCGTACATCGGCCGCGTCACATCGGTGTACATGTTGCTCGCCCTCGGGATCGCGCCCCTGTGCTACCCGGTGGTCGGTGCCGCCATCGGGGTCTGGGGCACCCGGCCCGTCTTCGTGGCGAGTGCCTGTCTGATCCTGGTCGGATCGGCGATCGGCCTCTCGTCGAAGGCGCTCCGGAAGGCGGAGCTGCCCGACGCGAGCGGCGCACCGGCCGCGGGCTCCTCGCCTGCACCCGGCACCCCCGCGGCGGACGCCGGCGCGAACGCGCAGGCCGAGCCCCGGCAGCCTCTCGTTGCGCCCTGAACACCGGTGATTTCGCCGATGCACCCGGTCCGGTTCCACGGCGACAGTGGCGCCTGTCACTGACCCAGGTGGCGTCGTACGGAAACGGGCACGGCCCGCGGTCAGGGCCGCCGAGCCGCCTGCTCCGTACGGCTCGGCCTTCCACGAGAGGACCCCTCCGTCGTGCAGCAAGTCACCAAGGAGAGCCGCACCGGCCGCACCACGCCCCTCGCCTCCGCCCCCACACCACGTACCGCCCGCCCCCGCGCGCTGCGCGCCGCGGTCGCCGCGCTCCTGGCCGCCGGCGCCCTGCTGACCACGCAGACCGTCACGGCCCACGGCGCCAACAATCCGTACGAGCGCGGCCCGGCCCCCACCGAGTCCAGCATCGAGGCGGCCCGCGGCCCGTACGCCGTCTCGCAGACCTCCGTGTCCTCGCTGAGCGCCTCCGGGTTCGGCGGCGGCACCATCTACTACCCGACCACCACGAGCGACGGCACGTTCGGCGCCGTGGTCATCTCCCCGGGCTTCACCGCGTACGAGTCCTCCATCGCCTGGCTCGGGCCCCGCCTCGCCTCCCAGGGCTTCGTGGTGTTCACCATCGACACCCTCACCACCCTCGACCAGCCCGACAGCCGCGGCCGCCAACTCCTGGCCGCACTCGACCACTTGACCCAGCGCAGCACCGTGCGCAGCCGCGTCGACGCGAGCCGGCTCGGCGTCATGGGGCACTCGATGGGCGGCGGCGGCACCCTGGAGGCCGCCAAGAGCCGGCCCTCGCTCCAGGCGGCGATCCCCCTCACCGGCTGGAACACCGACAAGAGCTGGCCCGAGATCCAGACACCCACACTCGTGATCGGCGCCGACGGCGACACGATCGCCCCGGTGGCCACGCACTCCGAGCCGTTCTACGAGAGCCTGCCCGGCTCGCTCGACAAGGCCTATCTGGAGCTCAACGGCGCGAGCCACTTCACGCCCAACACGTCGAACACCACCATCGCGAAGTACAGCATTTCCTGGCTGAAGCGCTTCATCGACAACGACACCCGCTACGAACAGTTCCTGTGCCCGTTGCCGCGGCCGAGCCTGACCATCGAGGAGTACCGGGGCACCTGCCCCCACTCGGGCTGACCCGGCGTGGACGGCGGGGTTCCGAAGGGGGTTACGCGGCAGTAGCGTGCAGCGGGTGACCCCTGCGGACCGGTCGGAACCCGTGGACCCGCTGTACGGCAGAGGCCGTGAACTGGCCTGGTGTGCACAGGAGTTGGTGCAGCTCCGGGCCGGCCGCGGAGGTGCCCGCGTCCTCACCTCGGAACCCGGGCTCGGGCGTACGGCACTGCTGCGGAACCTCGCCGCGACGTTCACCGGCGGGCGGGCGTACTACGCCCCCGCCGTCCCGCCGCACCGACCCGGCGAGGACCTGTCCGGACTCCTCTACGGCGGGCTCCCGGCCGCCCCTTTGCGCACCGCCTTGCTGCGGGCGGCAGAGGGGCGGCCGCTGCTTGTCTGCGTGGACGACCTGCACCTGTGGCCGCAGGGCCCGCGGCAGGCCCTGTGTGCCCTGGCCGTGTCGCTCGCCGCCGCCCCGGCCCCGCTCGCCCTGATCCTGTCCGTGGCCGCCCACCGCGCAGCCGCCACGGTGCCCGAGGGCCTGCCCGTGCTGCGCCTGCACCCGCTGGACGACGACGCGGCGCACACATACCTGGACCGGCTCACCGCCGGACGGCAGGTGCCGGGACAGGTACGCGCCCGCCTGGTGAGCGCTGCGGACGGAAACCCTCTGGCGCTGCAGGAGCTGGCGGCGGGACTCGCGACGGACGACGGCCGCGATGTCGACGCCTGCGCGCCGCAGACTGCCGACGGCCGGGACGTCGAGACCTGTGCACCCCGGACCGCCGACAGCGCTGCGGCGACGCACGCGACGGACCTCTCGAACCCTCCGGTCCCGCCCATGCGCCCACCGAGCCTCACCCGCGCGGCCCGCGCCCTGCGCCTCGTCGCCGCGGCCGAGCGGGCCCGGCTCGCGGGACGGTCCGCACAAGCGGCCCGGCTGCTCGGGCCCGTACGCCGGCTCGTGCTGCCCGACGAGGTGACCGGGCAGGCCGAACTCGTCCACGGACTCCTGGAGTCGGGCGAAGGCCCGGTGGCCGACGCGCGCGCCTCGCTGCTCCTCGCCGCCCGGCTGCTCGCCCCGTACGACCCGCGGCAGGCCCTGCGCGCCCGGCTCGCCGCGGCCGAGGCCTCCTGGGCGATGGGGGACGCCGTCGCGTACCGGGAGGCGCTGGTCCCGATGGCCGACAGCGCGGGCGGGCCTGGCGGAGACGACCCCTTGGGTACGTATCTGCGCGGTATGGACGCCGTACTGAGTGGGGATGTCCGGGAGTTCGAGGCCGGGCGCGGCACGCTGCGCGACGTCGTCGCGGCCGTCCGGGAGACGGGCGCGGACGCGGGGGACATGGAGGACACCGACCTGCTGCTGTGCGCGGGAGCCGCCGCCCTCGTCGTCGGGGACCTGCAGGCCGCGTGCCGGCTCGGCAGCCGGGCCCTGGCCGTGGCCCGGGCCCGCGGCCGGCTCACCGCGGTGCCGAAGGCCCTGGAGCAGCTCGCCTACGGGGAGTTGCGCGCAGGGCGGCACGCGCGCGCCCGTGCTCACGCCGAGGAAGGCGTGCGCTGCGCCCGCCGCGCCGGACGGCGCAACGACCTGGCGCACCACCACGCGATCCTCGCCCTTGTCGCCTCCCTCGACCAGGACGCCCGTACGGTCGACGGCTACGCGGCAGCTGCCGAGGAGACCGCCGTACGCCACGGCCTCGTCCAGACCGAGACGCTCGCCCAGTGGGCCAGGGCCCGCGCCGACCTGGCCCGCGGCCGCCCGCAGGAGGCGGCGGCCCGGCTGCATCCGCTGCTCGCGCAAGGCCGGGCCCGCGGGCATTTCGCCGTACGGATGCTCGCCGTCCCCTGCTTCGTCGAGGCCTCCGTGCTCGCCGGACGGTCCGCCGAAGTCGACGACGTGGTGGAGGAGTTCGCGCGGTGGGCGGGGTCCGGACACGACCCGCAGGCGCCCGCCCAGCTCCTGCGCTGCCGGGCGCTCCTGCGCGCCGACGGCGATCCGGAGCAGACGGCCGCTCACTACACCGAGGCCCTCGCCCGGCACGACGTCATTGACGGGGCCTTCGAACGGGCCCGTACCGCGCTCCTGTACGGGAAGTGGCTGCGCCGCGCGCGCAGGCCCGCGAAGGCGCGCGACGCGCTGCGGGACGCACTGATCGCCTTCGAGCGGTGCGGCGCCGGTGCCTGGGCCGCCCAGGCCGCCGCCGAACTCCGGGCCACCGGGGAGGCCGCGGCCCCTCACCTGCCCGAAACCCTCGACGGGTTGACCCCGCAACAGCTGAGGATCGCCCGCCTCGTCGCCGAGGGAGCCACCAACCGGGAGGTCGCACGCCACCTGTCGGTCAGTCCGCGCACCGTCGACCATCACCTGCGCAACGTCTTCGCGGCCCTCGGCGTCCGCTCCCGTGTGGAACTCGCACGCGCGGTGGCACGGGCCGACGGCGCGCGGACGGACGCGTGAGCCGGGGGAGCGTCCCAGGGGTGGCGAGGCAAGAAAGTGTCGGCCGACGCGAATCCTTTCCGCACCCGCCCGCCTCTCATCCCCGTACCGGCCGAACGGGCCGGACCGGACCGAAGGAGAGGTACGGAATGACCATGGCCCTCATCGTGATCGGAGCCCTGCTGGTGAGCGCATGCACCTGGCATCTCGTGCGGCGTTACCGGAGCCGGCGGTGAAGCCGCGCTTCCGCTGGCCCGACGAGCGGCTGATCCGGGCCGCCCAGGACGGCGATCTGCCCGCGCTCACCACCGTCGTGCTGGAATCGCAGCCCCACGTCCGCAAGTTCGCCCGCACGCTCTGCGCCTCGCCGCAGGACGCGGAGGACGCCGCGCAGGAGGCGCTGATCATCCTCTACCGGAAGATCGGCACCCTGCGGGCCACGGGCGCGCTCGCCTCGTGGATGTTCCGGATCGTGCGCAACGAGTGCCTGCGGCAGCTGCGTACGCTCACCGCACCGGACCGCGCGCAGCGGCCCGCACCGGAACCCGTACCGGAGTTCTCGGCGGAGGAGGAGGTCCTGCACCGCCTGGAGGCCGAGCGGATCGCGGCCGCGGTGCGCGCGCTGCCGCGCGAGCAGCGGCAGGTCCTCGTCCTGCGGGACGTGCAGGGGCTGCCGGGGAAGACCGTGGCCCAAACGCTCGGACTGAGCACGGCGGCCATGAAATCCCGCCTGCACCGGGCGCGCGCGACCCTCAGACACAGCTTGGAGAACGGAGACGTCCAGCCGTGAACCCGCCCAGCACACTCACCGAGCCCGAGCCCAAGCCCGCACCCCCGCGCGACTACGCGAGCAAGTCCGTCCCGCGCCACCTCGCCCGCGGCGCCGTGGGCCTCGGCCTGATCGTCGGCTCGATCGCGCTGGTGCCGGTGGCCGGACCCGTCGCCCTGCTGGGCGCCCTGCCCGCGCTCGTCGCGTTCCGCGGCTGCCCCACCTGCTGGGCGGTCGGACTCGTGCAGACCGTGTCGCGGGGGCGGCTGCGGCGCCGGTGCGAGGACGGCGTCTGCACGCTCACGCGCTGACGCGTGCCCCGGGCGCTCAGAGCCCCAGCTGCTTGGCGCCCTGCAGCCGCTCGATCGCTTCCTTGTCGCCCTCGACCTCGACCTTCGCCGAGTCCTGCCGCCCGAACACGAACATCGTCAGCTCACCCGGCTCGCCGGTGACCGTGACGACCGGGGTGCCCCGGTGGGCGACGACCGTCTGTCCGTCGGGGCGGCGCAGGACCATGCCGACGGGGGCCTTGCGGCCCAGGACACGGGCCGACTTCTCCAGGCGGGACCAGAGCGTGTTCGCGAAGACCGCGTCGAGCGTGCGCGGCGACCAGTCCTCCTGGGCGCGGCGCACGTCCTCGGCGTGGACGTAGAACTCGACGGCGTTCGCCGCCTCGTCGATCTGCTTGAGGGAGTACGGCGAGAAACGCGGCGGACCCGTACGGATGAGCTGGATCAGCTCCTCGTACGGCTTCGCCGTGAACTCCGCCATGACCTTCTCCAGGCGGTTCTGCAGCGCCTTGATGAGGATGCCGCCCGCCGCGTCCGCGCGCCGCTCGCGCACCACGACGTGGGCGGCGAGATCCCGGGTCTGCCACCCCTCGCACAGGGTGGGCGCCTCGGGGCCCGCGGCCTCCAACAGGTCGGCGAGGAGCAGCCGTTCACGCTTGGCATGGGTCGACATGGTGGCCAGGGTACGTCCGCCCCGGCCCCACTGCCATGGGACGCGGCCCTGCCCGCGGCCCCGTACAGGGCCCCGGGCGGCCCGCGTACGACCGCCGTCCGCGACCCGGACACCGGCCCGGGAGCTCACCCCGATCGCGCACAATGTCCCCATGACCAGCTCGCCCCCGCCCAGCAGCCTCGCCCCCGAGATCGCCGCCCGCCTCAAGCGCAGCCCCGACGGGCTCGTCCCGGCGATCGCCCAGCAGTACGACACCGGTGAGGTGCTGATGCTGGGCTGGATGGACGACGAGGCGCTGCACCGCACGCTGACCACGGGGCGCTGCACCTACTGGTCGCGCAGCCGCCAGGAGTACTGGGTCAAGGGCGACACGTCCGGTCACTTCCAGTACGTGAAGGAGGTCGCGCTCGACTGCGACGCCGACACGCTCCTGGTGAAGGTCGACCAGATCGGCCCCGCCTGCCACACCGGCACCCGCACCTGCTTCGACTCCGGCGCGCTCCCGGTCACGCAGCCCTGATCCCCGTACCGAAGCACGCACCGAAGCACGTACCGCCCGACGTACAGCCGACTGGTTAAGGTCACCGCCCATGGACCTAGAGACGTTCCGCAAGCTCGCCACCGACCGCCGGGTGATCCCGGTCAGCCGCCGCCTCCTCGCGGACGGCGACACCCCGGTCGGGCTCTACCGCAAGCTCGCCGCCGAACGCCCCGGCACCTTCCTCCTGGAGTCCGCCGAGAACGGCCGCTCATGGTCGCGGTACTCCTTCATCGGCGTCCGCAGCGCCGCGACCCTCACCGAGCGCGAAGGCCGTACGCACTGGCTGGGCACCCCGCCCGTCGGCGTGCCCACCGGCGGCGACCCGCTGCAGGCGCTGCGCGCCACCGTCGAGGCGCTGCACACGCCGAACGACATCGCGGGCGCCGAGGGCCTGCCGCATCTGTCCGGCGGCATGGTCGGCTACCTCGGCTACGACATCGTGCGCCGGCTGGAGAAGATCGGGCCCGGTGAGCGCGACGACCTGAAGCTGCCCGAGCTGACGATGATGCTCGCGAGCGATCTCGCGGTCCTCGACCACTGGGACGGCAGCGTCGTCCTCATCGCCAACGCCATCAACCACAACGACCTCGACACGGGCGTCGACGAGGCCTACGCGGACGCCGTCGCCCGCCTCGACGCGATGGAGGCCGACCTCTCGCGCGCGGTCGCCCAGCCGCCCGCCGTCCTGCCGCCCTCCGAACTCCCGCAGTTCGACGCGCCGTTGTGGGGGGGCGAGCAGTACCAGGACGCCGTCGAGGACATCAAGGAGCGGATCCGCGCGGGCGAGGCCTTCCAGGTCGTGCCCTCGCAGCGCTTCCAGACCGCCTGCACGGCCAGTGCGCTGGACGTCTACCGCGTGCTGCGCGCCACCAACCCGTCCCCGTACATGTACCTGTTCCGGTTCTCCGGCGCGGACGGCGAGGGCTTCGACGTCGTGGGCTCCTCCCCGGAGGCCCTCGTCAAGATCGAGGACGGCCGTGCGATGGTCCACCCCATCGCCGGCACGCGGCCGCGCGGCGCAACCCCGCAGGAGGACCAGGCGCTCGCCGACGAACTGCTCGCCGACGCCAAGGAGCGCGCCGAGCACCTCATGCTGGTGGACCTCGGGCGCAACGACCTCGGACGGGTCTGCTCGCCCGGCACCGTCGAGGTCGTGGACTTCATGTCCATCGAGCGCTACTCGCACGTGATGCACATCGTCTCGACGGTCACCGGCGAGGTCGCCGAGGGCCGCAGCGCCTTCGACGTGCTCACCGCCTGCTTCCCCGCGGGCACCCTCTCGGGCGCCCCCAAGCCGCGCGCGATGCAGATCATCGACGAGCTGGAGCCGAGCCGCCGCGGCCTGTACGGCGGCTGCGTCGGCTACCTCGACTTCGCCGGCGACTCGGACACGGCCATCGCCATCCGTACCGCCCTGATCCGCGACGGCGTGGCATACGTGCAGGCCGGCGCCGGTGTCGTCGCGGATTCGGACCCCGTCGCCGAGGACACGGAGTGCCGGAACAAGGCGGCGGCGGTGCTCCGCGCGGTCCACACGGCCAACCGCCTGAACGGTGCGGCGGCCGGTGAGGGATAGTGGAGCTGTGACTGCAGTACCGAAGGCCCGTACCTCACCGGACTCCGAGGCCAGGACGCCCGGCGGCCGCCGAAGCCTGGCCGCCGCCCTGCTGCTCGGCGCGCTCGGCGCGACCGTCGCCCTGATCGCCTCCCGCCAGTCCTGGGCGGAGGGCGAGGCGCAGACCGTCGGCGGCGCGCTGCACCAGAGCGTCAGCGGCAGCGATGTGACCGGGGTCCCCGCGGCCCTCGCCATAGTCGGTCTGGCCGCGCTCGTCGCCGTGTTCGCCGTACGCCGCTCCGGCCGCGTCCTCGTCTCGCTGCTGCTCGCCCTGAGCGGCGCGGGCATCGTGGCGGCCGGGCTGCTCGGCGCCTCGGACACCGCGGCCCTCGACGAGAAGGCCGCCGGCGTCACCGGTGACGCCGGCGCGCAGATCGCCGCCGTCACCCACAGCGCCTGGCCGTACGTGGCCTGCGCGGGCGGAGTGCTGCTGCTGCTCGCGGGCCTGCTCGCGCTGCGCTTCGGCTCCCGCTGGCCCGCGATGGGCGGACGCTACGAGCGGGGCTCAGGGCCCCGCACCCGCAAGCAGACCGTCGACCCGGACCGCCCCGAGGACCTCTGGAAGGCCCTCGACCGCGGCGAGGACCCGACCGGCTAGCGACCGGCCGGCGACCTGCCGCCGACCGTACGACACGCGGCTCGCCGCCGTACGACACCGATCCCGGGCCCGCGCGCAGTGCACGCCCTGCCATGCGCGACAATGGAGCCAAGCGTTCGAGAATCCGCGGACCAACCGGCGGGGCGAAGAAACAAGGAGCACGTCATGGCCCATGACCACGGACACACCCCGGCTGCCTGGGTCGGTTCGATCATCGCGTTCGTCGGCTTCTGCGTGGCCGGCGTCTTCATGGTGGCGAGCAGCCCGGTCGGCTTCTGGGCCGGCATGATCATCATCGCGGCCGGCGGTGTCATCGGCGGTGCCATGCGCGCCGCGGGCATGGGCCAGAAGCCCAAGCGTCAGATCCTCGTCAGCGAGGGCTGAGCCTCTTCTTTGTACGCCGGTGGGGCGGGACCTGTACGACGGGTCCCGCCCCACCGGCGTACCACCGGCCGGGCGGGACGCGTCGTGCCGGGGCAGAATGCGGGAGTGACCGCAGAACGCACCGCGCCGCCGGGCCCGCAGGAGTGGACCCCGCAGGCCCCCGCCCGCCGTCCGGCCTCGCGTGCCCGCCGGATGCTGCTGCCGCTCGGCACGCTCGGCGCCACCGCGGCGGCCGTCGCGTACGTCGGCGCCGTCGACCCGAACGAGGCGGGGCACTACCCCACCTGCCCGCTCCTGGCCGCGACCGGTCTGTACTGCCCCGGCTGCGGCGGCCTGCGCTGCGTCCACGCCCTCGTGCACGGCGACGTGACGGGAGCGCTCGGCGCGAACGTCATGGCCGTCATCGCCTTCGCGATCGCCGCGTCCGTGTTCGTCCTGTGGGTGCGGCGCGCGTGGAACGGCGGACCCACGGGCTTCACGGTCCGCTCGTCGTACGCATGGGCCTTCGGCGCACTGCTCGCCGTGTTCACCGTCGTACGCAACCTGCCGTTCGGGGCGTTTCTGCATCCGTGACACGGCGGCGCGGCCGGGCACGCGGTGTCCAGCCACTGGGACCGGCGTCAACCGGATGCGGAGCCTTCGCTCTCCTGCGGATACCATCGTTGTGAGCCTCGGAACAGTGCACGGACCTGTGCACGGTCGGACCGGGGCATCACCCAGGACTATGGAAGGGGACCACTCGCGTGAGTGTGCTCGACGAGATCATCGAAGGCGTCCGTGAGGACCTTGCCGAACGGCAGGCGCGCGTCAGCCTCGAAGAGCTCAAGGAGCGTGCGGCGAAGGCCCCCCAGGCCAAGGACGGCGTCGCGGCCCTGCGCGGCGACAGCGTCAAGGTGATCTGCGAGGTGAAGCGCTCCAGCCCCTCGAAGGGCGCGCTCGCCGCCATCGCGGACCCGGCCGGGCTCGCCGCCGACTACGAGGCGGGCGGCGCCGCCGTGATCTCCGTGCTCACCGAGGAGCGCCGTTTCGGCGGCTCGCTCGCGGACCTGGAGGCCGTCCGCGCCAAGGTGGACATCCCGGTCCTGCGCAAGGACTTCATCGTCACCTCGTACCAGCTCTGGGAGGCCCGTGCGTACGGCGCCGACCTGGTGCTCCTCATCGTCGCGGCCCTCGACCAGGAGGCCCTCGTCTCGCTGATCGAGCGTGCCGAGTCCATCGGGCTCACGCCGCTCGTCGAGGTGCACGACGAGGACGAGGTGGAGCGCGCGGTCGAGGCCGGCGCGAAGATCATCGGGGTCAATGCGCGCGACCTGAAGACCCTCAAGGTCGACCGCGGCACCTTCTCGCGCGTCGCCCCCGAGATCCCGGGCCACATCGTCACGATCGCCGAGTCCGGTGTCCGCGGTCCGCACGACCTGATCGCGTACGCCAACGACGGCGCCGACGCCGTGCTCGTCGGCGAGTCCCTCGTCACCGGCAAGGACCCGCGGGCCGCCGTCGTCGACCTGGTCGCCGCGGGCGCCCACCCGGCCCTGCGCCACGGACGGGGCTGACCCTCCACCATGCCCATTGCCCGACGCCTCGCACCCGGCTGCCGCCCCCGCGGCTGCCGGGCGCCCGCGCGTCGTGTGCACGGGCGTCGGGTGCGGTACGTGATCGGGGCGGAGCCCGGGCAGATCAACGGGATGCGATGGCGCGGGCGGACTCACCGCCCGTAGCCGACAGCGGGTGCCCTTCGGGGTGGCCGTGCGGTCGGGCGTTCCCCCGTACCCTGACCATCGCAAACCCGACATCAGGGACGCAGCGCGTCCCGACGTAGGAGCATCTCGTCATGCCCAACGACAGCAGTTCAGCTCGCGACCACAGCGAGTTCTTCGTACCGGAGCCGGACGGCCAAGTCCCCACCCCCGAGGGCTATTTCGGGAAGTTCGGCGGCAAGTTCATCCCCGAGGCGCTGGTCGCCGCCGTGGACGAAGTGGCCGTCGAGTTCGAGAAGGCCAAGCAGGACCCCGAGTTCGCCCGCGAGCTCAGTGAACTGCTCGTCAACTACACGGGCCGCCCCAGCGCCCTCACCGAGGTGCCGCGGTTCGCGCGGCACGCGGGCGGCGGGCGGGTCTTCCTCAAGCGCGAGGACCTCAACCACACCGGCTCGCACAAGATCAACAACGTGCTCGGTCAGGCTCTGCTCACCAAGCGCATGGGCAAGCCCAAGGTGATCGCCGAGACGGGCGCGGGCCAGCACGGCGTCGCGACCGCCACCGCGTGCGCCCTGTTCGGCCTCGAATGCACCATCTACATGGGCGAGATCGACACACAGCGCCAGGCGCTGAACGTCGCGCGCATGCGGATGCTCGGCGCCGAGGTCATCGCCGTGAAGTCCGGATCCAGGACTCTGAAGGACGCGGTCAACGAGGCCTTCCGCGCCTGGGTCGCCAACGTCGAGGACACCCACTACCTGTTCGGTACGGCCGCGGGCCCGCACCCCTTCCCGGCGATGGTGCGCGACTTCCAGCGCATCATCGGCGTCGAGGCCCGCCGCCAGATCCTGGAGCGCGCGGGCCGCCTGCCCGACGCGGCCATCGCCTGCGTCGGCGGCGGTTCCAACGCGATCGGTCTCTTCCACGCCTTCCTCGACGACACCGACGTACGCCTCGTCGGCTGCGAGGCCGGCGGGCACGGCGTCGAGAGCGGTGAGCACGCGGCCACGCTGACCGCGGGCGACCCCGGCATCCTGCACGGTTCGCGCAGCTACGTGATCCAGGACGAGGAAGGCCAGATCATCGAGCCCTACTCGATCTCCGCCGGGCTCGACTACCCGGGCGTCGGCGCCGAGCACGCGTACCTCAAGGACAGCGGACGCGCCGACTACATCCCGGTCACCGACGACGAGGCGATGCAGGCGCTGCGCCTCCTCTCGCAGACCGAGGGCATCATCCCGGCCATCGAGAGCGCGCACGCGCTGGCCGGAGCACTCAAGGTCGGCCAGGAACTCGGCGAGGACGGCCTGATGGTCGTCAACCTCTCCGGGCGCGGCGACAAGGACATGGACACGGCGGCCCGCTACTTCGGGTACTACGACGAGACGGCGGGGGACGCGAAGTGAGCGGGAACATCGAACTGCTTGGCACCACCCTCGCCGCGGCGCGCGCCGAGAACCGGTCGGCGCTCATCGCGTACCTGCCGGCGGGCTTCCCGTCCGTCGACGGCGGGATCGACGCCGTGAAGGCCGCCTTCGACGGCGGCGCGGACGTCGTCGAGGTCGGGCTTCCCTACAGCGACCCGGTCCTCGACGGGCCGGTCATCCAGACCGCCGACGACATCGCGCTGAAGGCAGGTCTGAAGATCGCCGACGTGATGCGCACGGTCCGCGAGGCGTACGAGGCCACCGGCAAGCCCGTCCTCGTCATGACCTATTGGAACCCGATCGACCGCTACGGCGTCGAGCGCTTCACCGCCGAGCTCGCCGAGGCGGGCGGCGCGGGCTGCATCCTGCCCGACCTGCCCGTCCAGGAGTCCGCGCTGTGGAGGGAGCACGCCGCCAAGCACGACCTGGCGACGGTCTTCGTGGTCGCGCCAAGCAGCAAGGACGCGCGCCTGAAGGAGATCACCGCGGCGGGCTCCGGCTTCGTGTACGCGGCCTCGCTGATGGGCGTCACCGGCACGCGGGAGTCCGTGGGCGAGGCGGCCGAGGACCTCGTACGCCGTACGAAGGCCACCACCGAGCTGCCCGTCTGCGTCGGCCTGGGTGTCTCCAACGCCGGACAGGCCGCGGAAGTCGCCCAGTTCGCGGACGGTGTCATCGTCGGCTCGGCCTTCGTCAAGCTGATGCTCGACGCGGCGGACGAGGCCGCGGGAGTCGAGGCGGTACGCCGGCTCGCCGGTGAGCTGGCGCAGGGCGTACGCGCGCCGCGGGGCTGACCGCAGAGGGCACTCATCCGAACGGGTGGACCTGGACCGGGGAGGCACGCTCGTGCCTCCCCGGTTCGTTTGCGGACTGTGAGTGAGAAGAACCGTGAGGGAAAGCGTGCCGCCCGCGACCGGCTGGCACAGGAGCGGGAACAGCAGAAGGCCCGCGACAGGCGCCGACGCGCGCTGATCGTCAGCAGTGCCGTGGTAGGAGTCCTCGGCCTGGCCGCCATCGCCGGAGTGATCGCGGCCAACTCCGGGGACGGGGACAAGAAGGACGCGTCGGGCCCCGCCGCCCCGCCCACCGGGGCGACCGGCAAGGACAAGCTGACGATCCCGGTCGGCGAGGACAGCGCCAAGTCCACCCTCACCATCTGGGAGGACTTCCGCTGTCCGGCCTGTGCCTCCTTCGAGACGCAGTACAGCCCGACGATCCACGAGCTCACCGACAAGGGGCAGCTCAAGGTCGAGTACCGCCTGGCGACGATCATCGACGGCAACATGGGCGGCACGGGCTCGGTGAACGCGGCGAACGCCGCGGCCTGCGCCCAGGACGCCGGGAAGTTCGTGGAGTACCACGATGTGCTCTACAAGAACCAGCCGCCGGAAACGGACGACGCTTTCGGCAAGGACAGCCGCCTCCTGGAGCTCGCCGAGGAGGTCGACGGCCTGGACACCGCCGCCTTCAAGAAGTGCGTCGAGGACGGCGAGCACGTGAGCTGGGTGAACAAGTCCAACGACGCCTTCCGCGCCGGGAACTTCACGGGCACGCCGACGGTCCTGCTCGACGGCAAGAACATCTTCGCGGACCAGAACAACCCGCTGACGCCCGAGAAACTGAAGCAGCAGGTCGAGGCGGCGGCGAAGTAGCGGCTCCTGACGGATGTGCGGTGATCGGCCCGGTTGCGGCGGTCTGTTATCAGGCCGTTAGACCGGGCTGATTGCCGTGCGGGGGACCCGGCAGGGTAGCGTCGGTCCCGCCATGGAAATCCTTGCATCGATCCCCAGCCCGTCGAAGGGCGAAATCGACCTCTTCGGCCTTCCTCTGCGCGGTTACGCCTTCGCCATCATCATCGGTGTGTTCGTCGCCGTATGGATCGGCGGCAAGCGCTGGGTCGCCCGCGGCGGCAAGCCCGGCACGGTGGCCGACATCGCCGTGTGGGCCGTGCCCTTCGGCCTCGTCGGCGGCCGCCTCTACCACGTGATCACCGACAACGACCTCTACTTCGGTGAGGGTCGCAACTGGGTGGACGCGTTCAAGATCTGGGAGGGCGGCCTCGGTATCTGGGGCGCCATCGCCCTCGGCGCCCTCGGCGCGTGGATCGGCTGCCGGCGCCGCGGCATCCCGCTGCCCGCGTGGGCCGACGCCGTCGCCCCGGGCATCGCCCTCGCCCAGGCCATCGGCCGCTGGGGCAACTGGTTCAACCAGGAGCTGTACGGGCGTGCCACCGATCTGCCGTGGGCGCTGGAGATCACCCGGTCCGACGGCGGACGGGTGCCGGGCGAATACCACCCGACGTTCCTCTACGAGTCCCTGTGGTGCATCGGCGTCGCGCTCCTCGTCATCTGGGCGGACCGCCGCTTCAAGCTCGGCCACGGGCGGGCGTTCGCGCTGTACGTCGCGGCGTACTGTGTCGGCCGCGCCTGGATCGAGTACATGCGCGTCGACGACGTCCAGTTGAACGATGTGCTGGGTCTGCGGTTCAACGTGTGGACGTCGATCGTGGTCTTCGTCCTCGCCGTCGCCTACATCGTGATCTCCGCCCGGGTGCGTCCGGGGCGTGAGGAAGTGGTGGAGCCGGACCGTGACGGGGGCGCCGCCGAGAGCGACTCCGACTCCGATGCCGATGCCGATGCCGATGCCGATTCCGCTACGGACGCGGACGCGGACAAGGTCGAACTGTCCAAGAAGGACTCCGACGCCGACGGTGCCACCGATGGTGATTCCGACGGTGACTCCGGTGCGGAGGTCAAGGACGAGGCCGGGTCGGCCAAGGGCTGAGTGCCCACAGCTTTGCGAGGGCCCCCGAACCAACCGGTTCGTGGGCCCTCGGCTTTTCAGCCCAGCGTGCGCGCCCGGGCGACGACCTCCGCCGGCGCCTTCGCCACCGAGCCCGTGGTGAACGGCGGCTCGGGGTCGTACTCCGTGTAGAGCTGGATCGCCTGGGCCGTCAGCTCGTCCGTCAGCAGCGCGGAGAGCTGCAGCGCCATGTCGATCCCGGAGGAGACACCGGCCGAAGTGATCACCCGGTCGTGGCGTACGACGCGCTCGGTGCTGTAGACGGCCCCGTACGCCTCGAGATCCGCCACCGCGTCCCAGTGGGTCGTGGCGGGCAGCCCGTCGAGCAGGCCCGCCGCGCCGAGCACCAGGGAGCCCGTGCAGACCGAGGTGGTGAAGCGGGTCGTGGCGTGCATGCGGCGGACCCAGGCGACGAAGTCCGCGTCGTCCACCATCGCGAGGAAGCTGCCGCCGCCCGGGATCAGCAGGACGTCGCACCGCTCCACGTCCGAGTACCGCGTGGCCACGTGCACCGGCAGCGAGCCCAGCACGTCCTGCACCAGGCCCGGTTGCTCGGTCACGAAGCGGACGGTGGCACCCGGCAGGTAGCCGAGCATCTCGTACGGTCCGATGGCGTCGAGGGGCTCGAAACGGTCGAAGAGCGGGATCACTATGTCCATGCGGCGCAGCGTAGCCAGTGCCGCCGGGTCGGCTAGGCGGAGTCCGGGCGCCCCTTCGCAACCAGTTCGACCACCACCTCGTCGTCCTCCTGTGCCCCCGTCGCCGTGAAGCCCAAGGACTCGTACAGGCGGGCCGCCGCGGTGTTCTCGGGGGCGTAGGACAGGCGCGTCGTGTAGTGGCCCGGGAGCGTGGCGAGCCAGGGCAGGAGGGTGCGCATGGTCGTGCGGGCCAGGCCCCTGCCCTGTTCCGTGGCGTCCACGAGCAGACCGCCGATCCAGTGCGAGCCGTCCTCGTCGCGCGCCCACATGACGTGCCCCACCACCGTGTCGTCCGCGCGCACCGCCAGCGAGTGCCAGTCGTCCTCCAGCGTGGACAGCAGGAGGTAGCGGGCCGCGAGGGCGGGCGCCCAGTCGCGCTGGGAGTCGTGGGGTGCGATATCGGCGACGGCCCGCCAGTTCTCGGCGGTCACCCCGTGCAGGGTGACGAGGCGGCCGACGGAGTCCGTGAGGTTCTCGGAGATCATCGGCGCAGCGTAAGGGGAGGGGGCGGGGGCGGAAAGCGAATATGGGTTACGCGGGTGTGCGGTGGGACAGGGCCAGGGTGCGTTCCGCGGCTGCGATCACCGCCGCGTCCACGAACCGGCCGTCCGGGAGGGCCAGGGCGCCGGTGTCGGTGGGGGCTGCCTCGACGATCTGCCGGGCTGCCGTGACTTCGGCCGGTGTGGGGAGGTAGGCCGCCTCGATCACCGGGAGCTGGCGGGGGTGGATGGCCGCGCGGCCCAGGAAGCCGAGGGAGCGGCCGTGGGCGCAGGAGGCCGCGAGGGTGTCCAGGTCGTGGATGTCGGGGTGGACGGACTGCGGCGGCGAGGGCAGGTGCGCGGCGCGGGCCGCGCAGACGACACGGCTGCGGGACCAGTCGAGCGCCGAGTCCAGTGTGACGCCGAGGTCGGCCCGCAGATCCGCCTCGCCCAGGGAGATGCCCCGCAGGCAGGCGTGCGCTGTCGCGATCGAGTAGGCCCGCTCGATGCCCGCCGCGGATTCGAGCAGGGCGAACAGCGGGGGAGCGTCGGCCAGTTCGGCGACCTTGGCGATCTGGTCGGGTGAGGTCACCTTCGGCAGCCGCAGCCCGCTGAGGCCGGGGCGGCCCGCGAGGGCCTCGATGTCGAGGGCGGACAGCGGGCCGTTGAGGGAATTGATCCGTACGTGGACCGGCACGGACAGGCGCTCGGTGAGCAGCTCCGCGGTTGCCGCGCGCGCGTACGCCTTGCGGTCCCGCGCCACCGCGTCCTCCAGGTCCACGATCACCACGTCGGCGCCCGCGCGCAGGGCCTTGGCGACGCGTTCGGGGCGGTCCCCGGGAACGTAGAGCCAGGTCAGCGGGATCTTCGGGCCCGTGGGCTGTGCGCTCATACGGCGCCCTCCGTGCGCAGCGCCTCGATCTCCGGTGCGGACAGGCCGAGTTCGGCGAGCACCTCGTCGGTGTCGGCGCCGTGCGCGCGGCCCGCCCAGCGGATGGCGCCCGGGGTGTCGGAGAGGCGGAAGAGGATGTTCTGCATACGGAGTGGGCCGAGGTCCGGGTCGTCGATGGTCGTGAGCGTGTCGAGGGCCGCGTACTGCGGGTCGGCCATGACGTCCCGTACGTCCTGGATGGGGGCGATGGCGGCCTGCGCCTGCTCGAACGCCGCGATGACCTCGGCGCGGGAACGGGCGGCGATCCAGCCGCCGACCGCCTCGTCGAGGACGTCCGCGTGCGCCGCGCGGCCCGCGCCCGTCGCGAACCACGGCTCGTCGATCAGCTCGGGGCGGCCGACCAGCCGCAGGACCCGCTCCGCGATCGACTGCGCCGAGGTCGACACGGCGACCCAACTGCCGTCCGCCGTCCGGTACGTGTTGCGCGGCGCGTTGTTCGTCGAGCGGTTGCCGGTGCGCGGCTGGACGTGGCCCAGCTGGTCGTACCAGAGGGGCTGCGGGCCGAGGACCGTGAGGATCGGCTCGATGATCGCCATGTCCACGACCTGCCCACGCCCCGTGCGCTGCCGCCCGGCCAGGGCCGTCATCACCGCGTACGCCGTGGCGAGGCCCGCGATCGAGTCCGCGAGGCCGAAGGGCGGGAGCGTCGGCGGGCCGTCGGGCTCTCCCGTGATGGCCGCGAAACCGCTCATCGCCTCCGCGAGCGTCCCGAAGCCGGGCCGGTGCGCGTACGGCCCGAACTGCCCGAATCCCGTGACGCGCGCGAGGACCAGCCGCTCGTTCGCCGCGCTCAACTCCTCGTAACCCAGGCCCCACTTCTCCAGCGTGCCCGGACGGAAGTTCTCGATGACGACGTCCGCGGTGGCGGCGAGCTTGAGGAGCGTCTCGCGGCCGCCCTTCGTGGAGAGGTCGAGCGTGACGGTGCGCTTGCCGCGGCCCAGCAGCTTCCACCACAGCCCGATGCCCTCCTTGGAGGGCCCGTGGCCCCGCGAGGGGTCGGGCTTGCGGGGATGCTCGACCTTGATCACCTCGGCCCCGAAGTCACCGAGCATCGTGGCGGCGAGCGGGCCCGCGAAGAGCGTGGCGAGATCGAGGACACGCAGGCCGGTGAGCGGGGGCGGGGAGGTGGGCGAGGACGAAGGCGGGGAGGTGGGCGAGGACGAAGGCGGGGAGGAGGGCGAAGGTGAGGACGAGGGTGCGGAGGGCATGAACTCCTCTTACGTACGAGGGTGGTTACGGGTGGACGGCGGCGTCGATCTCGGCGCGCGCCGGCATCGAGGCCGAGGCGCCCGGCCGGCCCACGGACAGCGCCGCGGCGGCGGAGGCCCAGGCCAGCGCGTCCGGCATCGCGCGCCTCTCGCCGAGCGCGACCGCCAGCGCGCCCACGAAGGTGTCGCCCGCGGCCGTGGTGTCCACGGCCTTGACCCGCGGTGCGGGCACGGTGAGCCGGGTGCCGGAGCGGTCGGCGTACAGGCTGCCCGCAGCGCCGAGCGTGATCACCAGCTCGGGGACCTGGGCGAGCAGCGCCTCGGCCGCCTCGTACGGGTCGGTGTGCCCGGTGAGGGTCGCGGCCTCGTGCTCGTTGGGCACCAACAGGTCGGTGGCGGCGAGGAGTCCGGGTGGCAGCGGCTGGGCGGGGGCCGGGGTGAGGATCGTCCGTACGCCGTGGGAGCGGGCCGTCTGCGCGCCCGCCAGTACACCGGCGAGGGGGATCTCCAGCTGGAGCAGCAGGGTCTGCGAGGCCTCGATGGCCTCACCGTCACCGGGGGCGAGCGCGGTCACGGTGGCGTTGGCGCCGGGGACGACCACGATCGCGTTGCCGCCCTCGTCGTCCACCACGATGTGCGCGGTGCCGCTCGCGCCCTCCACCGTGCGCAGCCGGCCGGTGTCGACGCCCGATTCGCCGAGCGCGCCCCGCAGCCGTACGCCGAAGTCATCGGCGCCGACGGCCCCGATCATCGTGACGTCCCCGCCCGCGCGGGCCGCGGCGATGGCCTGGTTGGCGCCCTTGCCGCCGGGGACCGTACGGAACTCCCGTCCCGTGACGGTCTCTCCGCGGTCCGGCGCCTTGGCCACGTACGCGACGAGATCCATGTTCGTGGAGCCGAGTACGGCGATACGGGGCGTGGCTCTCATGATCGTTCGGCCTCCCGGAGGGTGAGCTGGGCGAGCGTGTCGAAGCCCGTGCCGTCGAATCCGGCGACGGTGGTGGAGAGATGGTTGCGCAGCGGTGCGGTCCAGTGCGCGGGGATCCGGTCCGGGCGGCCCGCGATCAGGCCCGCGACCGAACCGGCCGTGGCGCCGTTGGAGTCGGTGTCCCAGCCCGCGCTCACGGCGCGCGTGATGGAGTGCGTGAAGTCGCCGTCGGCGTGCGTGAGGGCCGCTGTGATCGCCGCGGTGTTGGGGATGACGTGGACCCAGTGGTGGGCGGCGTGGACGCGGTGGAGTTCGTCGACCACATCGTCGAAGTCGGCTGTGGTCGCGGCGAGCCGGCGGGCGTGGGTGATGGCTCGATGGAGCTGCGCATCCGGGGGTACGGCGGTGAGGCCGGCCTCGATCGACCGGTGGACGTCGGCGCCGGTGGCGGCTTCGGAGAGGACGGCCGCGATGAACTCGGCGCCGTGGATGCCGTTGCCCGTGTGGGTCAGCCGTGCGTCCCTGCGGGCCTGTTCGGCGGCCCTCAGCGGTTGCCCCGGGTTCGTCCAGCCGTGGACGTCGGCGCGGATCAGGGCGCCGATCCACTCGCGGAACGGGTTGCGGTGGCGGGCGGTGTGCGGGGGCTCGATGCCGTCGAGGAGGTTGCGGTAGGCGACGCGTTCGGCGGTGAAGGTGCGGCCGGCGGGGAGTTCGTCCAGCCAGAGCTTGGCCACGTCGGTGGTGGTGAAGCTCTTTCCGTGGCGCTGGAGGAGGCGGAGGTTGAGGAGGGGGTAGTTGAGGTCGTCGTCCTCCGGCATGCCGGTGATGTTTTCGGCGAGGGAGGTCTTTGCGCTGCGTTTGTTCCAGGGGTACGTGTGGAGTAGGTCCTGGGGGACGCCTTGTTCGGTGAACCAGGTTCGGATGGGCCAGTTGTCGGCGGCCCGGGCCAGTTTTCGGATGCCTTCGAGGGGGAGTTTCTCGACCGGCTTGCCGAGGAGGCAGCCGGCGGCTCTGCCGAGCCAGGAGGCGTGGAGGCGGTGCAGGTGGGTGGGTGGGTTCTTGGCCTCCCCCACCCCGCCCCTTCCCGAAACCTGGGGCTGCGCCCCCGGACCCCCGGATCCGAACTTCGTCCGGATGGCCTCACACGCCGGCCGGGCTGAGAGTGGTGGGGGTGTGCGGCTCAACTCTGCGAGTTCCTGCATGAGCTGGATCGCCACGGTGCGCAACTCCGGGGCGGGTGAGTTCGACGCCCCCGCCCGCTCCGGTGCCGGATGCCCCCCCGCCGCCCGCCAGCGCGACTCCACCGCCGAGACGTCGTGCCCCTCCAGCGCCAGCTGCCGCAGCTCGTGGCCGATCAGGTCCTCCGGCTGGACCCAGGTGAGGCGCAACGGGGCGGTGGTCACGCCGGGCCCGTCAGGGATGCGAACGTCGTTTCGTGGGCGCGTCTGCGGGCCACGTCGCGCATGAAGATCTCGCGGGTCACCTCCGTGAGCGCGCGCGCTGGAGTCGACAAGTCGATGCGGCTGGCCTCCGCGACCGTCTTGGACCACTCCGGGGGGATCTCCGCGCCCAGCGCGCCCGCGAGCGCGCCGCTCATCGTGGCGATCGAGTCGCAGTCGCGGCCGTAGTTGACCGAGCCGAGTACCGTGCGGCGGTAGTCGCCCGCGCCGATCAGGAGCATGCCGAGGGCGATGGGGAGCTCCTCGATGGAGTGCAGGCGCGAGGGGCGGCGGGCGCCGAGTGAGGGGGAGCGGTACTCGGGGCCGACCGTGTCGAAGGGCTCGACCGCCGCGCGGAGCGGCGCGAGGGCCGGTTCGAAGGAGTCGTACGAGGCGGCCGCGGTGCAGACCGCCTCGATGGCCGCGCGGGTGCCGTCCTTCGCCAGGGAGAGACAGGTCTCGACGACCGAGGCGGGCGTTGCGCCGGGGGTGCACGCCGCGGCCACCGCCGCCGCGAAGACTCCCGCCGCCTCGCGCCCGTACGAGGACTGGTGCGCGCCCGCGACGTCCAGGGCCTCGGCGTAAGCACCGGCGGGGTGACCGGCGTTGACCAGGCCGACCGGTGCCATGTACATCGCCGCGCCGCAGTTGACGATGTTGCCCGAACCCGCCTCGCGGGGGTCCACATGGCCGTAGTGGACCCGGGTGACAAGCCACTTCTCGGCGAGGAAGACCCGCTGCAGGGGGAGCGCCTCGGCCTCCAGCTCCGGGATCCAGCGCGGTGTGCCGATGAGGTCGGGGACCAGGTGCTCGGCCACGGAGTACGCGTCGAGGTGGTCGCGCACCCTCTCGTACACCCGGATCAGGGCGTGCGTCAGCAAGGTGTCGTCCGTGATGTGGCCGTCGCCCTTGTGGTACGGAGCGAGCGGGCGGGCCGTGCGCCAGTCCTCGAACCAGGGGCCGACGACGCCGTGGATCCGTCCGCCGTGCCGCTCCAGGATCTGCTCGGGGCTGTACCCCTCGACCGGCCCGCCGAGGGCGTCGCCGACCGCGGCGCCGGTCAGGGCGCGGGCGATGCGGTCGTCCAGGAGGACCCCTGCTGTGTCTGTCATGGGTGAATTGTCCACCCGGGGGCGTCAGTTACCGGTCTGGAGCGAGCAGTTCGGCGAGTTGGGCGGCGAGCGCCACCAGATCGGTGCCCGCCAGGCGGGGGAGTGCGCAGCCGGAGAGGGTGCGGCACGCGGAGCGCCACGAGTCGGGGACGCCCGCGGCCCCTTCGTACGCACCGGCTAGCGCGCCGGCGAGGGCCGGTGCCGAGTCCGCGACCCGGGACAGACAGGCCGCGGCCGGTACCGCACCGGCCAGCGAACCGCGGGCCGCGGTGGTCAGGGCGAGGGCCACGGGGACGGTCTCGGCCGCCGCGATCCCGTAGCTGTAGACGTGGTCCACGATCTGGTGCTCCAGGACGGGGATGAGCGAGAAGGCGTCCTCCGCGTCGCGGGCGAGCTTCACCGCGTGCCGGCCGTTGCGGCCGATCTCCGTCTCCTCCGGGAGCTGGTCGAGGGCCGCGTCCACGGCCGCCGCGATGTCCCGGCCGCCGAGCAGCGCGGCGCTCGCCGCCGCCATGGCGCGGGCGCCGTGCACACCGTCGCCGTCCTGCGTGTAGCGGGCGTCGAACTCGGCGAGGTCCGCGGCCCGTTGGGGATCGCCGGGGTGGATCACGGCCAGGACACAGCCCCGTACACAGGCCGCGTCGTCGAAGTAGTGCGGATTGTCGTGGCCGGTCGCGGGCGGGCGCAGACCGCCCGCGAGATTGCCCAGACCGGCCCGTACGGAGATACGCGCCCGCAGCGGCACGACCGCCGACTCGACCTCGGGGGCGCGCAGTTCGGCCTCCGCGATCTGCGCGGCGAGGGTCTGCCAGGAGTGGTCCACCGCGGCCCGCACCCGCAGGGCGGGCTCGCCCGCGGCCGCGGACTTGAGCAGGGACACGGCGGTGAACGCGGCCCACTCGGCGTCGTCGGACGGGCCCAGCTGCAGCGGTTCGGGCGGCTGGTTGAGCGCGATGGGCACGGGGAGCGTGGTCGTCGCGTTCTGCTCGGCGAACGTATCGAGCTCGCGGGTGAGGCGGCGGGTCCACTCGGGCATCCGCGCCGCGCGGTGGCGGGCGGCGGGCCAGCCTGCGGCGTCCCCGGCGGCCAGCCCGAGGAGGAGGCCCTCGATGCGGGAGCGAGTGGGGGCGGGTGCCTCCGTCCGGGAGGAGTGCGGGGTCATCCGGTCACCTCTTTGCCGGTCGGCGACGGTGTGTGCACGTCCACGGGTAAGTCCATGCCCACGTCCATGCCCACGTCCCTGCCCACGTCCCTGTGCACGTCCACGTCCTCGTCGTCCGGGGTCAGCAGATCCGCGACGTCGAGGACGTGGTGGCCCGCCATCGACGGCAGACAGCTGCCGCGGACCGGGCCGATCGCCTCGGCCCAGGGCGCGGGGATGGCCGCCTCGCCCTGGAGCGCACCGGCCAGGGCGCCCGCGAGCGCCGCCGTCGTATCGGCGTCGCGGCCCATGTTCACGGCCATCAGGACGGCGCTGCGGAAGTCGCCGCGGGCCGCCGCGAAGGCGCCGAAGGCGAGGCCGACCGCCTCCGGGGCGAGGTCGGTCCACGGGTAGCCGCCGATGACGACCGCGCTGCGGACCGCGCGTTCGCCCGCGGGGGCCGCGATGACCGCGCGGCGCAGCGAGCGGGCCGTCCAGGAGTCCATGGGGATGACGGAGAGCGCGGCGCCGATGACACCTGCCGGGCCCGCGCCGCCCATCGCGGCCGCGACCCCGGCGGCGACGGCCTGTCCGCCGAAGATGCCCTCGCCGTCGTGGCTGACCGAGCCGTCGATCGCGACGAGCCGCGCGGCCTGTGCCGGGTCGCCCGCCGCGAACACCCCGAACGGCGCCGCGCGCATGGCGAGGCCGTCGCTCCAGGCGTGGCGGTGCTGGGCGGTGACGGGGGCGGCGAGGCCGCGGCGGAGGTTCTCCAGGGTGCCGCGCTCGCTGAAGCCCGCGCCCTTGAACGGACCCTCGTCCAGGTCGGCGATCCACTGGTGCCAGGCGGTCTCGGCGCGGGCCGTGGTGAGACCGCCGCCGAAGCGGGCGAGGAGGAGGCCGGAGAAGATGGCGTACTCGGTGTCGTCGGTGCCGGCGGGGTGGTCGACGACGAAGCCCTCGATCCGGCCCCAGCGGGCGCGGATCTCGGACGGCTTGAGGTTCTCGGCGGGGGCGCCCAGGGCGTCGCCGACGGCGAGTCCCAGGAGGGAGCCCCGGGCCCGGGTGCGCAGGCCTGGGGTGCTGCTCGGTGCCGTGGGTCCCGGCGGAACGTATGCAATCGGCTGCTGCATGGGGGATGGGTTCCACGCCGGTCGGGTGGGTTGCGCATGCGGGGCCCTACGTCACCCCTTCGCCCGCGACGGGGTGCTGCGCGGCGAGGTGAGCAAGGCCTGCCTGACCGGTCCTTAGGCTAGGTAAGTATGGCCTTCCTTGCTGGCAGGAGCCATTTTTCGTGCGTATTTTCGAGGTCGTACGGCGGAGAAAAGGGCCGCCGTACGACAGGCGAAATGGGGGCCCGGCAAGCATGGCGATCATCGAGACCGAAGCGACTCTGCACGAGGCGCACCGCGACAACCACACACACCGCGATGTGAACGGCGGCTGGCTGCGCCCCGCGGTGTTCGGGGCGATGGACGGGCTCGTGTCCAACCTCGCGCTGATGACCGGTGTCGCGGGCGGTGCGGTCTCCCAGCAGACCATCGTGATCACCGGGCTCGCGGGCCTCGCGGCCGGTGCGTTCTCCATGGCCGCCGGTGAGTACACCTCCGTCGCCTCGCAGCGCGAGCTCGTCCAGGCCGAACTGGACGTCGAGCGACGTGAGTTGCGCAAGCACCCCGAGTGCGAGGAGCTGGAGCTCGCCGAGCTGTACGTCTCGCGCGGCGTCGAGCCCGCGCTGGCCCGCGAGGTCGCGCGGCAGCTGTCGCGGGATCCGGAGCAGGCGCTGGAGATCCATGCGCGCGAGGAGCTCGGGATCGACCCGGACGACCTGCCCTCGCCTGCCGTGGCCGCCGTGTCGTCGTTCGGCGCGTTCGCGATCGGCGCGCTGCTCCCCGTCCTGCCGTATCTGCTGGGTGCCACCGCGCTGTGGCCGGCCGTGCTGCTGGCGCTGACCGGCCTCTTCGCGTGCGGCGCGGTGGTCGCCAAGGTGACGGCGCGCGGCTGGATGTTCAGCGGGCTGCGGCAGCTCGCGCTGGGTGGTGCGGCGGCGGGTGTGACGTACGTCCTCGGCACCCTCATCGGTTCGGCCGTAGGATAAGGGCTTGCAGGTCTATGCGGACGCTGGCATAAGTAGTCGTTACCGAGCGGTTTCGATCCCATGACAGCAGGGCATGAGCCGTAAACGCCGTGGGCAATGAGGCCCGGGCGCACCCGTGGGCAACGAAGCCCGCGTGCACCATCCCCGCGCTGACCGCGGTTGTCCGCATGATGGAATGCGCTATCCGATTTTCGAGATACGCCGCATCATGTAGCCTGCACGAAATTTCGCGCAGATATTGAAGCGTGAGGGCCAACGTCGTCCCTCGGCACCTGCACTTTTGCCTCGACGACGACGGGAGAGCCGATGCGTTCCGACGCCTGGTCGCCCATGGACGGTCGCCCCGCCCAGCAGGGGATGTACGACCCCCGTAACGAACACGACGCCTGTGGTGTCGGTTTCGTGGCCACCCTGACCGGTGTTGCCAGCCATGAGCTGGTGGAGCAGGCGCTGACCGTACTGCGCAATCTCGAACACCGCGGCGCCACCGGCTCCGAGCCCGACTCGGGTGACGGCGCCGGCATCCTGTCCCAGGTTCCGGACGCGTTCCTGCGCGAGGTCACCGGCTTCGAGCTGCCCGAGGCGGGTTCGTACGCCGTGGGCATCGCCTTCCTGCCGGTCGACGGCGCCGACGAGACCGCCGCGAAGATCGAGTCCATCGCCGCCGAGGAAGGCCTCACGGTCCTCGGCTGGCGCGAGGTGCCGGTCGCGCCCGAGCTGCTCGGCGCCTCCGCCCGCTCGACGATGCCGGTCTTCCGCCAGATGTTCGTCGCGGACGGTTCCTCCAAGGACATCGAGCTCGACCGCAAGGCCTTCGCGCTGCGCAAGCGCGCCGAGCGCGAGGCCGCGACGTACTTCCCGTCGTTCTCCGCGCGGACCATCGTCTACAAGGGCATGCTGACCACCGGCCAGCTCGAGCCCTTCTTCCCGGACCTGTCCGACCGCCGCTTCGCGTCGGCGCTCGCGCTCGTCCACTCGCGCTTCTCGACGAACACCTTCCCGTCGTGGCCGCTCGCCCACCCGTACCGCTTCGTCGCGCACAACGGTGAGATCAACACCGTCAAGGGCAACCGGAACTGGATGACCGCGCGCGAATCGCAGCTGGCCTCGGACCTCTTCGGCAGCGAGCAGCTGGAGCGGGTCTTCCCGATCTGCACGCCGGACGCCTCCGACTCCGCGTCCTTCGACGAGGTGCTCGAACTCCTGCACCTGGGCGGCCGTTCGCTCCCGCACTCGGTCCTGATGATGATCCCGGAGGCCTGGGAGAACCACGCCTCCATGGACCCGGCACGGCGCGCCTTCTACCAGTACCACTCCACGCTGATGGAGCCCTGGGACGGCCCGGCCTGTGTCACCTTCACCGACGGCACCCAGGTCGGCGCGGTCCTCGACCGCAACGGCCTGCGCCCCGGCCGCTACTGGGTCACCGACGAGGGTCTCGTCGTGCTCGGTTCCGAGGTCGGCGTGCTCGACATCGACCCCGCGAAGGTGGTCCGCAAGGGCCGGCTGCAGCCCGGCAAGATGTTCCTCGTCGACACCGCCGAGCACCGCATCATCGAGGACGACGAGATCAAGTCGGCCCTCGCCGCCGAGCACCCGTACGCGGACTGGCTCGAGGCGGGCGAGATCGAGCTCTCGGACCTGCCCGAGCGCGAGCACATCGTGCACACCCACGCCTCGGTCACCCGCCGCCAGCAGACCTTCGGCTACACCGAGGAAGAGCTGCGCGTCCTGCTCACGCCGATGGCCAAGACCGGTGGCGAGCCCATCGGTTCGATGGGCACGGACACCCCGATCGCCGCGCTGTCCAACCGCCCGCGGCTGATCTTCGACTACTTCACCCAGCTGTTCGCGCAGGTCACCAACCCGCCGCTGGACGCGATCCGCGAGGAGCTCGTCACCTCGCTGCACTCCTCGCTCGGCCCGGGCTCCAACCTGCTCGACCCGCAGGCCGCGTCCTGCCGCTCGGTCACCCTGCCGTTCCCGGTGATCGACAACGATGAGCTGGCCAAGCTCATCCACATCAACGCCGACGGCGACATGCCCGGCATGAAGGCCGTGACGCTGTCCGGTCTCTACCGGGTCTCCGGCGGCGGCGACACCCTCGCCGCACGCATCGAGGAGATCTGCGCCGAGGCCGACGCCGCGATCGAGGACGGCGCCCGCCTGATCGTCCTGTCCGACCGGCACTCCGACGCCGAGCACGCGCCGATCCCGTCGCTGCTGCTCACCGCCGCCGTGCACCACCACCTCATCCGTACGAAGCAGCGCACCCAGGTGGGTCTGCTCGTCGAGGCCGGTGACGTGCGCGAGGTGCACCACGTCGCGCTGCTCATCGGATTCGGCGCCGCCGCTGTCAACCCGTACCTGGCGATGGAGTCCGTCGAGGACCTCGTCCGGGCCGGAACGTTCCTCCCCGGCATCGAGGCCGAGCAGGCCATCCGCAACCTGATCTACGCGCTCGGCAAGGGCGTCCTGAAGGTCATGTCCAAGATGGGCATCTCGACCGTCGCCTCCTACCGCGGCGCGCAGGTCTTCGAGGCCGTCGGTCTCGACGACGCCTTCGTCGAGAAGTACTTCAACGGCACCGCGTCCAAGATCGGCGGTGTCGGTCTCGATGTCGTCGCCGACGAGGTCGCCGCCCGCCACGCCAAGGCCTACCCGGCCTCCGGCATCCCCTCGGCGCACCGCGCCCTGGAGATCGGCGGCGAGTACCAGTGGCGCCGCGAGGGCGAGCCGCACCTGTTCGACCCGGACACGGTCTTCCGTCTGCAGCACGCCTCGCGCAACCGCCGCTACGACATCTTCAAGCAGTACACCTCGCGCGTGGACGAGCAGTCCGAGCGCCTGATGACGCTGCGCGGACTGTTCGGCTTCAAGAGCGGCCGCGAGTCCATCTCGATCGACGAGGTCGAGCCGGTCTCCGCGATCGTCAAGCGCTTCTCCACCGGCGCCATGTCGTACGGCTCCATCTCGCGCGAGGCGCACGAGACCCTCGCCATCGCCATGAACCAGCTGGGCGGCAAGTCCAACACCGGTGAGGGCGGCGAGGACCCGGAGCGTCTGTACGACCCGGCGCGCCGTTCGTCGATCAAGCAGGTCGCCTCCGGCCGTTTCGGTGTGACCTCCGAGTACCTGGTCAACGCCGACGACATCCAGATCAAGATGGCCCAGGGCGCCAAGCCCGGTGAGGGCGGCCAGCTGCCCGGCCCGAAGGTCTACCCGTGGGTGGCCAAGACCCGTCACTCGACGCCGGGTGTCGGCCTGATCTCGCCGCCGCCGCACCACGACATCTACTCCATCGAGGACCTGGCTCAGCTGATCCACGACCTCAAGAACGCCAACCCCGCTGCGCGTATCCACGTGAAGCTGGTGTCGGAGGTCGGTGTCGGCACGGTCGCCGCGGGTGTCTCCAAGGCGCACGCGGACGTCGTCCTGATCTCCGGCCACGACGGCGGTACGGGCGCCTCGCCGCTCACCTCGCTCAAGCACGCGGGCGGTCCCTGGGAGCTCGGCCTCGCCGAGACCCAGCAGACGCTGCTGCTCAACGGCCTGCGCGACCGCATCGTCGTGCAGACCGACGGCCAGCTCAAGACCGGCCGTGACGTGGTCATCGCCGCGCTGCTCGGCGCCGAGGAGTTCGGTTTCGCGACCGCGCCGCTCGTCGTCTCCGGCTGCGTCATGATGCGCGTCTGCCACCTCGACACCTGCCCGGTCGGCATCGCCACGCAGAACCCGGTGCTGCGCGAGCGCTTCACCGGCAAGGCCGAGTACATCGTCAACTTCTTCGAGTTCATCGCCGAAGAGGTCCGCGAGATCCTCGCCGAGCTGGGCTTCCGCACCATCGAGGAGGCGGTCGGCCACGCCGAACTCCTCGACACCGCGCGGGCCGTGGACCACTGGAAGGCGCAGGGCCTGGACCTGGAGCCGCTGTTCCACGTCCCCGAACTGCCCGAGGGCGCCGTCCGCCACCAGCTGATCTCGCAGGACCACGGTCTGGAGAAGGCGCTCGACAACCAGCTGATCAAGCTGGCCGCCGACGCCCTTGCCGCGGGCTCCGCCGAGGACGCGGGCCCGGTCCGCGCCCAGGTCGCGATCCGCAACATCAACCGGACCGTCGGCACCATGCTCGGTCACGAGGTGACGAAGAAGTTCGGCGGCGCGGGTCTGCCGGACGACACCATCGACATCACGTTCACGGGCTCGGCCGGTCAGTCCTTCGGCGCGTTCGTGCCGCGCGGTGTGACGCTGCGCCTCGAAGGCGACGCCAACGACTACGTGGGCAAGGGCCTTTCGGGCGGCCGCGTCATCGTCCGCCCGGACCGCGGCGCCGACCACCTCGCCGAGTACTCGACGATCGCGGGCAACACCATCGCGTACGGCGCGACCGGCGGCGAGATCTACCTGCGCGGCCGTACGGGCGAGCGTTTCTGCGTCCGTAACTCCGGCGCCCTGGTCGTCTCGGAGGGCGTGGGCGACCACGGCTGCGAGTACATGACCGGCGGCCAGGCCGTCGTCCTCGGCGAGACGGGACGCAACTTCGCGGCCGGCATGTCCGGCGGCACGGCGTTCGTCATCGACCTCGACAAGGACAACGTCAACGCGGGCAACCTGGCCGCGGTCGAGGAGCTGTCGGACACCGACAAGCAGTGGCTGCACGGTGTCGTGCGCCGCCACGCGGAGGAGACCGGCTCCACGGTCGCCGAGAAGCTGCTCGTCGACTGGGACGCCTCGGCGGCCCGGTTCAGCAAGATCATCCCCCAGACGTACAAGGCAGTGCTCGCCGCCAAGGACGCCGCCGAGCGAGCCGGACTCTCCGAGTCCGAGATCACCGAGAAGATGATGGAGGCGGCGACCAATGGCTGATCCGAAGGGCTTTCTCAAGCACGGCCGGGAGACCGCCTGCACCCGTCCCGTCGCCGAACGCGTCCAGGACTGGAAGGAGGTCTACGTCCCCGGCTCCCTGCTGCCGATCATCTCGACGCAGGCCTCGCGCTGCATGGACTGCGGCATCCCGTTCTGCCACAACGGCTGCCCGCTCGGGAACCTGATCCCCGAGTGGAACGACTACGCGTACCGCGAGGACTGGTCGGCCGCCTCGGAGCGCCTGCACGCGACCAACAACTTCCCGGAGTTCACCGGCCGCCTCTGCCCGGCTCCCTGTGAGTCGGCGTGTGTCCTCGGCATCTCCCAGCCCGCCGTCACGATCAAGAACGTCGAAGTCTCCATCATCGACAAGGCCTGGGACGCCAACGACGTCAAGCCGCAGGCGCCCGAGCGCCTCTCCGGCAAGACCGTCGCGGTCATCGGTTCGGGCCCGGCGGGTCTGGCCGCCGCCCAGCAGCTGACGCGGGCCGGCCACACGGTCGCCGTCTACGAGCGCGCGGACCGCATCGGCGGCCTGCTCCGGTACGGCATCCCCGAGTTCAAGATGGAGAAGGTGCACATCAACCGCCGCATCGAGCAGATGCGCGCGGAGGGCACCCGCTTCCGTACGGGCATCGAGATCGGCCGCGACCTCAAGGCGACGGACCTGCGCAAGCGGTACGACGCCGTGGTCATCGCCGCCGGTGCCACCACCGCCCGTGACCTCCCCGTCCCCGGACGGGAGCTGAAGGGCATCCACCAGGCGATGGAGTACCTGCCGCTCGCCAACAAGGTGGTCGAGGGCGACTACGTGGCCCCGCCGATCACGGCCGAGGGCAAGCACGTCGTCGTCATCGGCGGCGGTGACACGGGTGCGGACTGCGTGGGCACGGCCCACCGCCAGGGCGCTGCCTCCGTGACCCAGCTGGAGATCATGCCCAAGCCGGGCGAGGACCGCGTGGCCGGCCAGCCCTGGCCGACCTTCCCCATGCTCTACAAGGTCACCTCGGCGCACGAGGAGGGCGGCGAGCGGGTCTACTCCGTCTCGACCACGCACTTCTCGGGCGACGAGGACGGCAACGTGCAGGAACTCCACCTCATCGAGGTCGAGTTCGTGAACGGCAAGCTGGAGCAGAAGCCGGGTACGGAGCGTGTGATCCCGGCCCAGCTGGTCACCCTGGCGATGGGCTTCACAGGCACCGACGTCGAGAACGGCCTGGTCTCCCAGTTCGACCTGGAGCTCGACGCGCGCGGCAATGTCGCTCGCGACGCGGAGTTCCAGACCAACGTTCCCGGTGTCTTCGTCGCCGGTGACGCGGGCCGCGGCCAGTCGCTCATCGTCTGGGCCATCGCGGAGGGCCGCTCGGCCGCCCGCGGCGTGGACAGCTTCCTGACCGGCGCCTCGGACCTCCCGGCCCCGATCAAGCCGACGGACCGGTCGCTCACGGTCTGACCCCCACAGGCTGCTCTCCGGCGGCCCGACAAACGGTCCGTACAACGGCGTACGGAACACTGACGCAACGCCCGCCCCTGTCCCCGACCGGATGGGGTGGGCGTTGCGGCGTTCCGGGGCTGCGGCGTTCCGGGGGCTACGAGGCGAGGTGGCTCATGTCGCCCAGGCTCGCGACCTGCCGGTTGTGGAAGAAGTCGTCCTCGTGGAGCGTGGTGATACTGCCGGAGGGCGCCCGGAAAGCGGCGTACCCGGCCGCCTCGATCGGCATCTTGATCCAGGCCGCCACGACGAAGGTCAGCGAACCGCCGTGCGTCACGATGATCTGGTGCGTACAGGGCCGGGCCAGGATCTCGTCCATGGCCGCGTAGATCCGCCGTACCCATTGAGCTTTGGTCTCGGCACCCTCGACGCCTTCGTCGTGGTCCATCCGCTCCCCGACGGGCGGCGGCGGCACGAACCGCCGGCCGAGCCACTCCTGCGGCATGCCCTCGGCTTTCCCGTACGACTTCTCGCGCAGCCTGCTGTCGAGGACCGGCTGCACACCGCCGAAGACCGCGGCAATCTCCTGGGCGGTACGGAGGGTGCGCCGCAGATCCGAGCAGTACAGGCCGACCTCCGCTCCGTCCGGGATCCGGGCCCTGAGCGATCGGGCGATGGAACCTGCCGCGAGGACACCGGCGGGCGTCAGCGGGGAGTCGTACCAGCCGCCTACGAGGCCGTCGACGTGGTGGGTCGACTCGGGGTGGGTGATGACGTGGAGGGTGCGCATGGGGTCAGGTCTTTCACAGGGTTGTGACCGCAGCGATCCGAAGCGCGGGGGTTGGGGGCATCGGGTCAGGCATGCCGGTACCCATGGGGCGGCTCATGCGGACGGAGAAGCGCGGTGTGGCCCGAGACGTTCCATTCCTGCGGCAGGGTTTCTTCGCAGAATACGCAGACGAAGTCGTCCTCTCGCACGATGTTGAGCTCCCTGCAGGCGGGACAACGGCGGAAGATGACCTTGTGAGTGAAGCCCGGGGGATGGGGGAGCCCCAACCCGTCCAGGGCGGCTGCGACGTCCGGCCAGGAATCGGCGTCCGGGCAGTAGCCGGTCGACTGGTTGCTCGCCTCATCGACCGTCCAATGCTGTGCACCTTCCACGCGGAAGCGCATCTCGCCGGCACTCAGCACAGGCTCCCCGCCGGCACACACCACATGCTCGCTGCGGCGCGGAGCCAGCCGCAGGAAACCCTGGGCATCGATCACGAACGTGAACGGCTCCGCCAGTTCCTGTGCCGTCTGCTGTTCCGCCCATGCGACGAAGTCCACGCGGGAACGCAGGGGTTGGCCCTCGCCGCCCTCGCGGACGAGCGACCTCAGGCCCTCGGGTCCCACGTAGTGGTAGTGCCGTCCCTGCACGCTCATGTCCGGCGCACTCGGTTCTCCCGGGCGAGATGCCCCGCCTCGTCGGCGTCGGCGAGGAACCGATGGACCACCTCGATCCTCCCGATGATGTGGGCGTTGAACTCGTCCAGTTCCTCGGCCGGTACCCATAGTTCGAGGATCGTCCGCCCGCCTGCCTGCTGGACCGGGTACTTGCGCAGGAACTCCGAGTCGACATCGAACCGGGTGACGTAACCGACGCCGTCGTGCTTGACGTTCCAGTCCCGGGCGATCCTGATCGCGTAGTCCTCGTTGAGGACCGGATAGAAGATCGGCTGCTCCGGCAGCCGCGGCGGCCAGGCGCGCCAGTCCGACTCCTCCACCAGGGCGAGTTCCTTGGGGCCGGCGGGGCGCCAGAGTGTGGTCGTCGTGGGCTGGATCGGCATGCGTGACGGTTCCTCTCACTTGGCTGTTCACGGATCAGCGCTGCTCCGCATCGGCCAGGGCGAGGCAGTAAAGGTGTGTCGGCTACAGCTCTTCCGCCAGGGTCGAGGCTGCCATGACGAGGTCGTCAATCCGATGCCACTCGCGCCGTTGCTCCTCGGTGGACGATGTCCAGACGGTGAACGCACCGTTCGGTCGCGGCCTGATCCAAAGCACGTTTTCGGTCTCGGAGCCGTCTGCGCGCCGTAGTCCCAGCGTCCAATGCGAGATGAATGGGAACAGCTCACGCAAGGTGGGTTTCTCGCGAAGCGCTAGCAACAGATCCCGATACCCGGAAAAATTAGGATCGTTGATCAAGATGTCCCACTGGACTTCTTCGGGATTTCCATCTTCATACGCCTGACTCAATCGGTCGGACTGCATGAAAGGGAATTTCTGCCGAAGGCCTCTCAGGTCAAGTCCGCTCTTCCAGCTTTTCATGACTTCGGCGACCGAAGGCAGGTCGTCAGTACTTCCACATGCCCAGACGAATCCTCGCCCTCCGCTACTCAAAGTGATCGAGAATCTACGGGCGTTCGTTCCAAGGTTCACACGCATATCTCCGCGAGGGGAAGCGAACGTCGCAATGCTCCAATTGTTCTCTGGGTTGTGAGCGGAAAGCGTCAAATGGTTGCCGCCTTCACGAGAGAGTGAAGCGAGCGCTTCGCGCACGCCGCCAGCCTCGACGATGTCAGGATAATAATGGATGCGCCAGTTGGATTGATTGTTTTCCGGTGGATTCATCAAAGATCCTTAGAATTCTCGACGTAAGATTAACGTAGGGCTGGCTAATCGGCCCATTCCAGGGTCCATGCCGTATACCACTTTCCGTCATGCCACTTCGGTTCCGGGACGTCGATCGGGCCGTCTCGGTCATAGAAGTTGATTGAGTCCCAAGCTCTCCGCTCGCCAATGACAGATCTTGCGAGCCAGCCCATTTCCTGCATTGTAGCGTGGACGCCCGGGGCGCCGGCGAGGCCCCTAGTCGCCATTCCGTCGAAGTCGTAATCAAACTGATCGGTATAGACGTGTATTGATTTGCTCGGATCGTTTATTGCGTCCAGTGAACTTGTTGTTGTCTGCCCAAGCTGCGGCACCTGATTTTTGGTAGCCGAGGGCGACTTTATTCGGGCATGCGTCTGGGGCGAGCCCGAGATGATCGCTCCAGGTTTGAGGGTTTATTACGTAAGCGACCGGGTTCGAGGCAGGGTCGAGGCCTAGTGGGTCCGGGCTCGTATAGCGGGCAGCTTCAGAGTCGTAGTAGCGAAAATTGTTGTAATGTAGTCCGGTTTCGATGTCGAAGTATTGCCCCGGGAACCGGAGGGGGGTGTACGAGGTGCTGTCTGCCTTCCAGGCTGTAGAACCCCAGATTGTCGTTCGAGTCCGCCATGCGATGGAGCCCTCTTCGGTGAGAAGCTCAGTCGGTGCGCCGATCAGGTCAGTAACGATGGCGAAGAAGCGGCGGGCAGGTGCATCCGCGGTGTCATTCGTCAGGCGCTGCTCTGTCTGAGCGATGGGGCGCAGGCCGTGGTGGTCCCAAGTGAGGGCGATGCGGTCCGACCACTCGGCGGTGGCTGTGACTTGTTCGCAGAGTGACGTGCCGTCCCAGGTGAACTCGGTACGTTCGACGGCAGTTTCACCGTCATCCCCCAAGCGCACCTTCGCCGTGCGGCGACCCAAAGCGTCGTACGTGTAGCGCCAGACCGCCCCGTCCGGTGTGATCGTCGAGATCAGGCGGTCCTCCGCGTCCCACTCGTAGCGCCATGTATCCGGCTTGCGCGACAGGCGGGTTTTCTGACGGAGAGTGATCCGGCCGAGGGCGTCGTGTTCGTAGCGGATGGCGCCGGCGCGGATGATGCGGGTGCCGTCGTAGGTGCGCGGGCCGGTTGCCTCGTGGCCGGGATGGGAGGCGGGCCAGTTGGCCGACGTCTGGTTGCCGGCCTCGTCGTACGCGTACGTCTCGGTCCAGTTGGTCGCGTGGACTGCCGTGACGCGGCCTGCGGCATCCAGGTCGAAGTGGCGGGCGCCGGCGAGCTGATCGTCGACGGCGGTCAGGTTGCCGTCCGCACGGTAGGCGTACGTGCGTCGTTGGACCGTAGTGCCGTCGGCCACGGTGACAGCCTGGTCGAGGAGGCGGCCCAGTGGGTCATAGGCGTTTGTGAAGGAGATGGCTTCGCCGACACTCCGGGAGGTCTCGCGACCCGCCTCGTCGTAGGCGAAGTCGATCGTGCGGCCTGAGGTGCTGAGGCGGGTACGGCGGCCTGCTTCGTCGTAGGTCCAACTGCTGACCGCGCCGGTGGGAGTCGTACGGCTGGTGCGGCGGCCCACATCGTCGTAGGTGTACCGCAGTTCACGGCCGTCGACCGTTTCCGAGACCAGGCGGCCGAAGCGATCGCGGAGCAGCGTCAGCTCGGTGTCCGGGCCGACGGCGTGGGCGAGTTGGTCGGTGAGGTCGTAGGTGAAAGTGGTGACCAAGCCCGCCGCGTCCTTGCGGACGACCTGGCCCAGCGCATTGCGCTCGAAGGTGGTGGTCTGGCCGAGGGCGTTGGAACGGGAGGTCAGCCTTCCGGCCGTGTCGTAGGAGTAGCTGAGATCGCGATCGTCGAAGTCCGTTTCGGATGTGAGGCGACCGGCCGCGTCGTAGGCGTAGTTCCAGGTCAGACCCTGGGGATTGGTGACCTGAGTGAGGCGTAGTTCGTGGTCATGGTCGAACGTGTAGCGGACGCCGTCGGGGCCTGTGCGGGCCATGAGCAGGTCGAAGTGGGTGTACTCGAAGGTCGAGACCGAGCCCAACTGGTCGGTGTGAGAGGTGCAGTTGCCCTCACCGTCGTACGACCAGGATTCGGAGGTGCCGTCGGGCGCGGTGCGCCGGGTGAGTTTGCCTTCGACCGACCACTGGAGGCGGGTCACCGCGCCGAGCGGATCCGTGATGGCGACCGGGCGCCCGAGGGAGTCGCGCCGGAAGTGAGTGGTCGCGCCCAACGGGTCGGTGACGGCGAGAGGAAGGCCCGCTCGGTCGCACTGGATGTGTGTGATGTGACCGAGTGGGTCGGTGATCTCGGTGAGGTGGCCGGCGTCGCTGTAGGTGAAGTGTGTGGTCAGGCCGGCGGGGTTCGTGGCCGATGTGCGGTTGCCGCGCTCGTCGTATGTGTAGTGGCGGACGCTGCGATCGGGAGCCACCACCCTTATCGGCAGGCCGAGTTCGTTGTACTCGGCGGTGCTGGAGCGGCCGTCGGGGCGGGTGACCGTGGTCGGGTTGCCCGCGTCGTCGTAGCCCAGCGTGGTCGTATGGCCCAGAGGGTCGGTGGTGGACAGCAGGCGGTTGTAGCGGTCGCGCTCGTGGCGGGTGATCGCGCCGAGCGGGTCGATCTCCGCCACCACCTGGGCGTCGTCGTTGATGACGAAGCGGCGGGTGTGGCCGTCACCTGTCGTGGTCGTAGTGACCTTGTGCCCGGGCGACGGGTCGGTGCCGTCGTAGTCGAGGCGCAGCGTCATATGGCCGTCGCTGCCGCCCTCGGCTATGCATCGGTCTTTGTCGTCGTATTCATACGTGTACGAGCGGTCGTTGGTGTCCGTCCAGGACGTGACCCTCTTCCGCTCGTCGTAGGTGAAGCGGAGTGGGAGGCCCGAGGAGTTGACTGTCTCGGTGAGGTTGCCCTCGGTGTAGCCGTAGCGGATCAGCTCCAGGTCGGCGCCGTCGGCGTCGGCCCCGGCCAGACTCAGGGCGGTGACGCGGCCCTCGGCCGTTGCGAACTTGAGCTGGTGACCCGCGCTGTGCACCAGGCCGGCCGGTGCGCCCTCCGCGTCGTACTCGAAGGTGATCCAGTTGCCGTGACGGTCGTCGATCTGGACGAGCACGGCGAGCTCGTCGCTTTGGTCGGAGAAATGCCAGACCCGGCCGGTGGACGGATTGGTGATCGTGTAGCCGCCCGTCTCCCGGTCCAAGGGCCACCGCGGACCGTGGCTCGGAAGTACGGGGATGCCGGGAGCCGGGTGTGGATACGCCAGGATGCGGCCGTCCTCGGTGACGAAGAGGACGCCTTCCGCATCGATCTCCAGACGCTGATCGATCGTGCTCGACCACGAGGGTCCGAACCAACGGCCGAGCTGATAGCCCGACTCGACTCGGCGTTGGAACACCAGGGGCAGCACGCCCGGCAGGACGACGTCCGTCTGCGGCAGGAACATCTTGCCGGTGGCCATGTCGACCGGGTCGGAACCCTTGGTCTCCACGGCGTCCTTGTCGCGAGCGACCTGGTTCGGTCCGTCGTCCACTGCGTCACGCGCCGCCCTCTGCGCCCCGCTCTCCAACGACTCCTTCGCCGCGGTCTTGACCCCGGTGGTGAGAGCGCCGCGTGCCAGACCGGCACCTTTCGTGCCGAGGACTTCGGGGATCAGGCGCCCGAGGAACTCGGACGGATCGTTCTTGAAGGCGTCGACGGCTGCGGAGACCGCACGGTCGGGGTGGGCCACCGTGGAGGTCAGGCCCGAGAGCGTCATCGAGACGTTCTGCAGGTACTCGGCCGGGTGCGTCAGGTTGTACGGATCCACCGGGTTGAGGCCGCGGACGAAGTTGACCAGGCCCGCGCCGCCCTTGAGGACGCCGCCGACCACATGGGTCAGTTCGGTGTCGACCGCCTTGAAGCCGTCGGCGATGTTGCCGCCGAGCCGGTCGAGCGGGGGAGGCTCGGCGGGGGCGTGGGTGAGGGCCGCCTTGACCTTGGACTGGGCCTCGGCGCCGGCCGTGTTGCGTTGCTTGCGGGCCTCGGCGAGCTTCTCGTGTGCCTTGGTGATATCGGCCTTGCCGGGGTCTTTGAAGGGCTCGGGGCGCGGGCCGGGGTCCTCGTTCGCCTTGAGCTTGGCGTTGTAGGTGTCGACGCGCTGGTTGTACGCGGTGACCGCGTCGTCGGAGGCCGTTTTGCCCTTCTTGTAGAGCTCGATTGCTTCCTTGGCCTGGCTTTGGGCCCACTTCACTGTGTCCGCATAGGCGTTGAGTGCGCCGGCCGCCTTCTCGCAGGCGTCGGCGGCCTGCGCCCACTTGGTGGGATGCACACCGAACTACTTGCGGAACGCGCCGCCGCCTTCGCCTGCCCAGCCGGAGGAGTCGACTTTCCGCATACCGCTCGCGACCTTGTCGAAGGCGGAGTGGAAATCTTTCAGGTGCTTGGCCGACTCCCGGATCGTCTCCGGTTTGCCGTGCACGAGTTCGTCGGCGTCCTCGGTTTGCCCGAGCTGCTGCTCTCCCGGTGTGGCGCCCAGGTCGGACGCGACGTCGTCGCCCCAGTCCTCGACCGCGTCCGCGCCGGACTCCCAGCCCACGTAGTCAAGGCCCTGGCCGACCTTGTCCGTGGTCCAGTCGACACCTTCACCGAGCGCCTTCTTGCCCGCGTCGATGCCGTCCTCGACCGCGCCGAGTCCGTCGTTGACCCCGTCCTTGATCGCACCGCCGAGGTCGCTCAGACCGTCGCCGACGTCGTCCATGAGTCCCATCAGCCGGCACCCCCGCCCTGCTCGGCAGCTTTCGCGCGCTCCTCGGCCGACGGACCGAAGGTCTCGTCCAGGAACGCCTCGTACTCCGCGTCGCTCATACCCGCGAGATCCTGGGCCCGGGACGTACCGAGGAAGTCGGAGGTGGCCACGTCACGGCCCGCGTCCTTCCAGCCCTGCTCCGCGTTGGCGAACGCCGTGTCGAAGGACTCCTTGCTGTAGTCGACGTCCCCGCCGAAGATGCCGGACGTGGCGACATCACCCCAGTCCTGGCGGGTCACCTCGTCCTCGGTCGCGTACGGGTTGCCGATCAGCGAGTTCGTCGCGACCTTGAGCGAGCCCTCCACGTACTGATCCGTCTCGTAGTACGTGCCGGCGGACAGGCCGGTCTTCTGGGCGAAGCCGTTGCCCTCGTTGATCAGTGAGCGCACACCCCATTCCCAGCGCTCGCAGAACGAGGTGAACTCCCCGGTGAGGCCCTCGTGCCCCAACTCGAGGCCGGACAGGGCGATATCACCGAATCCGCGCCCGGCTCCGGCCGTGCCCACCATGCCCAGCTCCTTGAGCTCGTCCAGGGCCGCGGTCAGCCCTTGCGCAATGAGGCCGAGCCCCTGGGCCTTCAGATCCTTGCCGTCTCCGCTCACGCCACACCCCCGTCGTGTACGCCTGCCTTGGCCTGTTCAATGCCGCTGTCCACAGCTGCCTCGTCAGGCGTGATCCCCCTGACAGGCGGGAACACCACCCCGTCCGGACCGTCCGCGCAATCCAGTGCCACCCCGCATGGCACGCCTGCGGCCGGAACCGCAACGTCCAGCAGCCGGGCGCCCAATATGCGCCGGTATTGCCACTCCCGAGCACCTTCACCCCGCGCCAGGGCGAACCGTGCCAATGCCGCCTCGTTCGAGAAAGCGAAGATCCAGCGAACACCGCCCATGTCGCCGGTCAACAGGCTCTGCACGCCATCCGCTTCGCCCGCGTACGGCACGAGCACCGCCGTGCGCCGGAACTCGCCCAACACCGCCGCGAACTCCCGCAGCCGTCCTGCTACCTCGGTGGATTCCCCGGTCCGCGCGAGCGGCTCCGCGACGGGAGGGGTGACCGTCTCGGTCGATGAGTCGAGATCCGCCAGCCGCGATCGTGGCGGACTGCCCGCCGTACCCCCGTAATCAGACATGCGGGCGATCATCGCAACTGCATACGGTGAGGTGCAAGGCGGTCCTGGTCCAGGTGCGAGGAGGTCCCTGTCGCGCCCTCCAGCACGCCGACGCGGACCCGCCCCCTCGAAAGGGCCGGGCCCGCGTCGGCCTGTGGTGGAGGTCAGCCGCGGACCGAGGGCGACTGGTCGGGGGCGACGGCGGCCGGTTCAGTGTTCGTGTGACACCCGCGCCAGCAGCTCGCGGATCTCCCGCAGGCCGATGCGCGTGCCGGGGTCGGTGTCGCGTTCCTCGATCCGTGCCCAGTGCTGCTCCGCCGCGGCCAGGTCGCCGCGGCGGCGGGCCAGTTCGCCTGCGAGGCGGTTGCCCGTGAGGTGGCCCGGGTAATCGGCGAGCAGGTCCGCGACGACCGGCGCCGCCTCCTCGTCGCGCTCCGCCTCGACGAGCAGCTCGGCCAGTTCGGGACGGGGGTCGGCGCGGCGGTCCAGCGCCCCGCGCGGCGGGTCGAAGTCCCCGGCGCGCTCCACCGCGAGGCGCAGCCACCGCTCGGCCTCCGCGGTACGGTCGAGCCGGCGCAGCGCCCGGCCGAGGTGGTACGCCGCCTCGGGGATGTCGGCCTCCCACGCCTGCTCCAGCCACCGCTCGGACTCGGCGTAGCGGCCCCAGCGCACCATGCTGCGCCCGGCGAGGAACGCGGGCCGCGCCAGACCGCCCTCGGCCGCCTTCATGTACCAGCGCTCCGCGAACTGCGGGTCCCCGCCCCGCTCCTCGGACGTCCAGCCGACGCCCCACGCGGCGCGCGCGTGTCCGAGCTCGGCGGCCTTGAGGGTCCAGATGCCGCGTGCCCGTTCGTCCTTGGCGTCGGCGTGGATCACGGCGATGCTGTACGCCGCCCCCGCGTCCCCGGCCTCGGCGGCGGGCTCGAAGTACGGCACGAGCAGGGTCTCGTCGGCCTGGCAGGACTGCAGCATCCGGCCGAGGTCGAGCAGCGCCCGCGGCGTCCCGGACCTGCGGTACCAGTCGGCCGCCTCGGGCAGCCGGTACACGCGTTCGAGTGCGTCGGCGTACGCGAAGCACTCATCGGGGCCGCCGGACTCCGCGGCCGCCTCCAACTCGGGCAGACGCGCGAGGAGTTCGGGGTCGGGCAGGGTCTCGGTGTCGGCGCGGATCTGCGCGATCTCCTCCAGCTGGGAGACGAACATCTCGGGCCGCGCGCCATCGGGATCCTCCTCGCCCTCGTCGATCCCGGCCGGGCGCACCCACTGCTCGGCCTCGTCGAGCCGACGCTGCAGGATCCCGATGAGGCCGAGGTGGAAGCGTGCGTAGTCGTGGCCGCCGGGCGCCTGCGCGGCCGTCAGCAGCCACTCCTCGGCCGCCCGGTGGTCACCGCGCTCGAACGCCCAGACACCGAGGACGTACGCCGCGCCCGAGTACCCGCGTTCATGCGCCTGTACGGCAAGGGCGCGCGCCTCCTCGAACCGCTCGCGGTCTCGGGCCACCAGGATGGCCTGCTCGACCAGGGCCTTGTCCGAGCCGACGGCCGCGGCCCGCGCGTAGAGCGCCTCCGCCGCACGGATCGTGCTCGGGTAGTACGTGAACATCCCCGCGTTCTCCGGATCGCGCAGCGGGCTCAGCGCCTCGAACGCCGCCTCGGCGTCCCCGTCCGCTTCCGCCCGAGCGAGCGCGTCCCCCCACAACTCCAGGTAGTCGATGATGTCCTCGACGACCTGGCCCGACGACCCCGCCTTGCGGTCGCCCCGCTCGTACGCATCCGCCAACTGCGCCCGTGCCTCGGCGTATTCACCGTCCCGGGCGGCCCTGAGCACCGCGCCGTTGGTGAGGCTCGGAAGGTGGCCGAGCTCGGCGCCCCGTGCGTACCACTCCCGCGCCCCGTCCAGGTCGCCGGCTTCCTTGAGGAGCGTGGCGAGCCCGAAGGCGCAGCCGCCGTCACGGTCGGCCGCACTGCGGTACCAGCGCTCGGCCGCGTCGAACTCCCAGCGGTCCTTGTGACAGATCGCCAGCGTCCGCGCCGCGTCCGCGTCCCCGTCCTCCGCCGCTCTGACCCACCACGGCAGCGCGTCGTCCATCCGCCCATGCTCGGCGAGGAACGAGGCGTACGCGCGGTACGCCCCTTCCCGCCCGGCCACGGCGGCCGACGCCAACTCGGTGTCCCTGTCCCGTACTTCGGCTGCCTCTTCCCCGTGGTTCATACGGAGATCCTTTCAGGCGGGTGAGGACGGAGGGGTACGAGGGTGGGCGGCCGCCGAGGAGGCGTCAGGCGGGCTCGGGCCGCTCCGTCCGCCGCAGGACCGCGGCTGCGAGGACGGCCGTGCCGCCGATGAGGACCGCGCACAGGACGCCCACGGCGTTCAGACCGCTGGTGTACGCGTCGCGCGCCGCCGTCAGGGACGCGCCGCCGAGGCCGCCGAGGTCGCCCGGGAGACCCTGCCCCGTCTCCGCGCGGTACACCGCGGCGCCCAGGCTGCCCATGGCCGCGATACCGAGGGAGACCCCCAACTGCCCGCTCGTCTCGGCCATCGCCGCGGCCGAGCCGCTCTTCTCCGGCGGTGCGGCACCGATCACGAGGTTCTGGCTGAGGGCGCCGATCGGCCCCGTACCGAAGAAGGCCAGGACGAAACCGGCCACCAGGAGCGGCAGTCCGCCCACCGGGTCGACAAGGGCGAGGAGCAGATAGCCCGCGGCGGCGGCCCCGAGCCCGCCGGTGATCACGGCCCGGACCGAGAGCCGCTTCACCAGGACGGGCGCCGACATGGCGGCCGCGATCGAGGCGAGCGCCGACGGCACCATCCACAGGCCCGCCTCGATCGGCGACAGGCCCTGGACCATCTGCAGATGCCCCGTGATGAACAGATAGCTGCCGCCCATGGTCGTCATGGTGAGCATCAGGACGAGCAGGGACGCGGTGAAGGCACGGAAGCGGAACAGCCGCAGATCGAGCAGCGGATGCGCGAGGGTGCGCTGCCGCCGTACGAAGAGAGCGCCTAGCCCGAGGCCCACGGCGAGGGCGACCGGGGAGCCCGGCTGCCAGCCGAGGCGGGCGAACTCCTTGAGTCCGTAGATGAACGGCAGGATCGCGCCGAGCGAGAGCAGCACGCTGGTGAGGTCGAGGCGGCCGCTGTCCGGGGCACGGTACTCGGGCAGCAGGAAGGGTGCGGCGAGCAGCAGGACGGCCATGACGGGCACGCCAAGGAGGAACGCCGATCCCCACCAGAAGTACTCGAGCAGCACGCCGCCGATCACCGGGCCGAGGGCCGTCCCCGCCATGAAGGAGCTGGCCCAGACCGCGATGGCGCGGGCGCGCTCGCCCGGGTCGGGGAACATGTTGCTGATCAGGGCGAGCGTGGAGGGCATGAGGCTCGCGGCGGCGATGCCCAGGAGCGCGCGGGTCACGATGAGCATCTCGGCGCTGGTGGCGTACGCGGCGGCCACCGAGGCGGCGCCGACGGCCGCGGCGCCGATCAGGAGCAGCCGGCGTCGGCCGATGCGGTCGCCGAGTGTGCCCATCGTGACGAGGAACCCGGCCATCAGGAAGCCGTAGATGTCCATGATCCAGAGGGTCTGGCTGCCGGTGGGCCGCAGCGACGCGGCGAGCTCCGGCAGGGCCAGGAAGAGCACGCTCTGGTCGAGCGCGAGCAGGATCGTGGGCAGGGCCAGGACGGCCAGGCCCAGCCACTGCCGGGTGCCCGCCTTAGGGGCGGGTGGCGCGGGTGGGGCGATGGTCGGTGGCATGAATCCGCCTTACAGGTACGGAGGGTGGGGACGGGCGGGGGTGGAGACGGGCGGGGACGGGCGGGCCTTCGTGTCCCGCCGGGAGCGCCTCGGTCAGGCGGTGGCGAAGCCGCGCAGGAGTGCGGCGGCGGTCTCCACCGCGCGGCGGGCCTGGAATTCGACGGCGGCGAGATTCGCCTCCGCGACGTTGCTCGCGTCGTTGCCGGATACGGAACTCGCGCCGTACGGATTGCCGTTGGCCGGGTCGAACTGGACCGGGTCGGCGTAGCCGGGCGGCACGATGATCGAACCCCAGTGGTAGAAGGTGTTGTTGAGTGCGAGGAGCGTGCTCTCCTGGCCGCCGTGCGTCGCCGAGGTCGAGGTGAACGAGGAGACCACCTTGTTCACCAGCCCGCCCGCGGCCCACAGGCCGCCCGTGGTGTCGATGAACTGCTTCAACTGGGCAGCGGGCAGCCCGAACCGGGTCGGGGTGCCGAACAGGATCACATCGGCCCACTCCACGTCCGCGACGCCCGCCTCGGGGATCCCTGCGGTCGCGGCGGCATGCTCGGCCCAGGCCGGGTTCCCCGATATCGCCGCGGCGGGCGCGAGTTCGGCGGCCCTGAGCAGCCGGACCTCGCCGGCACCGGCCTTCTCGGCGGCCCGCGCCGCGGCCTGGGCCATCGTGTGGACATTGCCGGTGGAGGAGTAATAGATCACGGCCACGTTGGTCATTGCGTGCTTCCCCTTCGGGTGGTTGGCGACGTGAACCAGCCTCTCCACCCGTCGGACCTGGAACAACGCCGATCAGCTGAAGTACCGTGCCGTGCGGCTAAACGATCGGAAGGGGCGGGAGAGCGTGGAGCGACAGGAGCTGGAGGCGTTCCTGGCGCTGGCCGAGGAACTGCACTTCGGACGCACCGCCGCCCGGTTGGGTCTCTCGGCGGGGCGGGTCAGCCAGGTCATCCGGACCCTCGAACGGCGCGTCGGCGTCCCGCTCTTCGAGCGCACCAGCCGCCGCGTGATCCTCACCCCGGTCGGCGAACGCCTCCGTGACGATCTGCTGCCCGCGCGCCGCATCATCGACGAGGCGCTCGCCCGTGCCGTCGCCTCGGGGCGCGGCATCACCGGCACGCTGCGCATCGGCTACTCCAGCTCGATGGCCGCCAACCTGCTGCTCAAGGCGGCCGAGACCTTCCGCAGGACGTACCCGGACTGCGACGTGTCGATCCAGGAGATCCACCTCTCGGACCCCTACGGTCCGCTGCGCGCAGAACAGGTCCACTTCCAGCTCACCGAACTCCCCCTGGCCGAACCGGACCTGGTGGCGGGCCCCGTCCTCTACTCCTCCGAACGCTCCCTCCTGGTAGCCGACTCGCACCCCCTCGCGCGCCGCTCGACGGTCTCGCTCGAAGAACTCGCCCACGAAACCCTCCTGACGATCGGCGGCGCGGCCCCGCAGCACTGGCTCGACCACAACTTCCCCCGCCGCACCCCCTCCGGCCGCCCGATCCCACAGGGCCACGCGGCGATCTCCTGGCAGGAGATCCCCTTCCTGGTCGCCGCAGGCGAGGGCGTCTCCCTCGCCTGCACCGACGCCCAGCTTCATTACGCCACCCCGGGCGTCACATGGATCCCCGTCAAGGAGCCCCTGCCCTGCCACTTCGCCCCCATCTGGCCGAAGAACGGCGAGACTTCGCGGGTCCGCACGTTCGTCGAGACACTGCTCCGGACGGCGGGCGCGGGTGGGCGCGGTAGCAGCCGTCCGTAAGCCGGAGCCCCGGGCCCGACGAGAGCCGGACCCGGGGCGCTCCTCGTCCGGGCTCAGCCCTGAACCATCAGCAGCAACCGCGTCTCGGCCACCAGCTTCCGGTTCACGCTCGTCGACTGGATGAAGATGGTGAACTCGTCGTTCTGGTCCGGGCGGAGGCGGACCTCCGTGTCCGGGAGGCCGAGCAGGGCGCGGGCCTGGGGGCCCGTGTAGACCTTGTCCGTCTTCTTCTCCAGGACGGCGATCTGCTTGCGGGCCTGGACCTTCTCCGACTTGCTCAGCTGGTAGTACGCGGCACCCGTCGTGTACGTGTGGCCGCTGTCGACCACCCACGTCCGTATGGACTCCGCGCGGTCGACCGTGAGCAGCCGGTACGTGTCCGCGCTCGCCGGGGTGAGGCCGGCCGCCTTGATCGTGTCCTTGTTGACCGCGTCCGCGCCCGTCGAGAACACCGCGCGCGAGCCGCGGATGCCCTTGGTGCGGCCGATCATGAACTTCTCGGTGGCTTCCTGGATGACCTGGCCGGCCTCTTCGAGGCCCTGGGTGCTGGTGGCGTCCCAGATCGCGATGTTGTCCTTCGGGAAGCCGCACTGCATGGCCTCGCGCTTGCCCATCTGGTCGGGGACGAGGACGGCCAGCGTCCAGTTGTCCTCCTGGGTCTTCGACAAGTCGGCGACCGCCTTGACCAGTTGCTGCGGGGTCATGCCCCGGCCGTCCGGGCTGCGGTGGCTGGTGTTCTCCTGGCCGTCGGTGAGCACAAAGGTGAGGAAGCTGTGGTCCCCGTACAGCTGGGCCGTCTGGGCCAGTTCGCGCTGCGACTTGAGCGTGGCGGCGAGGAGCGCCGTCGAACCGCTCGCCCGGTAGTGCTGCTTCAGGGACGGCATCCGCAGCACGTCCTTGTCGTAGATGACGCACTCCACCTGGTTGGAGAAGACATAGACCGTGACGCGGGTCTCCTGGTCCAACTCCTGGGAACGGCGCGCCAGATAGGCGATCTGCTGGTCGGCGACCTCGACTACCTTGCGGCTCAGATGCGACATGGACGAACTCGCATCCAGAACAAGAGCAACGTGATTGATGTAGTTCTGCGAACCGGACATGCCTGATCCCCCTCGTCCCGGAAGCCCCTGCAGCTCCCGTTCGATGTCTCCATCCTCCCAGGAGCCACTGACAATTGATCTTGGAAACGAGGGGGTGGGCAGCCGGCGCAGCGAGTGGAATCCGCCGTGGGAACAGGCTGGTTCAGCCGTGGAACTTCACATATCCGTTGCCGTCACGGTCGTTGCGCGACTTGGTGTACGAGTGGACATCGGCTCGTGCGCCGGACGGCTTGTAGAGGTAGATCGTGTCACCGGAGTTGTTCCAGATGAAGTTGCAGTTGTTGCGGTAGACGACGTTGCCGCGGTCCGAGTCCGTCCCGTTGCCGCCGCGAAGGCGGATGTAGTCACCGGGCTGCAGGGTGTGGCTCCTGGTGAACGTGAAGGTGTTGCCCGCCGCGTCCTCGACCGAGTAGCCCCGCAGGTTCACCGTCGCCGTGCGCGAGTAGTTCTTGACGGTCAGGTACTCGTTCCGGGTGTTCCCGCCGGAGCAGCGGTTGCTGTCGCGCCCCGGGGCGTCGTACTGCACGCCGTACAGCTTGAGCGCGGACGAATACTCGGCCGCGTGCGAAGGCGCGGCGAGTGCGGTCAGACCTGCGGTGACGAGCACGGCGGTGGCGGCGGATATGGCGGTGCGAGGGCGCGGTGTGCGGCGCATGGAGACTCCTCGGGACGTCCCGTACAAGGGAGTTGAGCAGGAAGCTGAACAGAGGGTTGAGCGATGAACGCGCACACGTTACTCACGGAATCTCCACATACGAGACGGCTTCGCGGAATCTGACCGATGTGCGTCGCAACCGGACGCCATTGGTTGCACCAATTGCAATGGCCCGCGCACATGTTGCATCCCGCGCAATGCTCATTACGGTTCGGCCGCGTCTCCCGAATGGACTAGACCGCCCATGAACCCTGTGCTGAGAATCACCTCACGCAAATGGACCGCCATCCAGAAGGGGGCTCGTCATGAAGCGACGTGTCATCGCGGCAGCAATCGCCTTGACGCTCGGACTGACCGCGACGGCGTGCGGCGATGACTCGGGCGACAGCGGCAAGAAGGACGGGGCGACCGACGGCAAGGGCAAGACCCTGACCGTCTGGATCATGGAGGGGACCAACCCCGACGCCCGTCCGTTCTTCAAGGAGGCCGCGGCGGCCTTCAAGAAGAAGACCGGGGCCGACGTCAAGGTCGAGTACCAGCAGTGGGCGACCGCCAACCGCAAGTTCACCACCGCGATCGCGGGCGGCGCCGACCAGGTGCCGGACGTCGCCGAGGTCGGTACGACCTGGGTGCCGCAGTTCGCCGAGACCAAGGCGCTGGTCGACGTGACCGCCGAGGTCGAGAAGTCCGGGCTCTCCGACGACCTCGTCGAGGGCCTCAAGGACGCCGGCACGCTCGACGGCAAGCAGTACGGCATGCCGTGGTACGCGGGTGTCCGCTCGATCCTGTACCGCAAGGACATCTTCGAGAAGCACAAGATCAAGCCCCCGACCACCTGGAAGGAGCTCCAGGAGGCGGCGAAGACGCTGAAGGAGAAGGAGCCCAAGCTCATCTCCTTCCCGGTCGCCGGCGGTGCCGAGATGTTCGCGGCCCCCTTCATCTGGGGCGCGGGCGGCGAGCTCGCCAAGCAGGAGGGGGACACCTGGAAGTCGGCGATCAACTCGCCCGAGGCGCTCAAGGGCATCGAGTTCTACACGGACCTCGCCACCAAGGACAAGGTCTCCCCGGCCAAGGTCAACACCTGGACGGAGAAGGAGGTCGGCGACGCCTGGAAGAAGGGCCAGATCGCCATGTCCATCTCCGGCAACTGGACCCCGAAGGCCTTCGTCGACGAGAACCCGGAGCTCAAGGACAAGCTCGGCGCCGTGCCGATCCCCGGCCCGGACGGCGGCATGAGCCGTTCCTTCCTCGGCGGCTCCTACCTGTCCACGTTCGACACGGACAAGAAGGACCTGGCCTGGGAGTTCGTGAAGCTCCTGACCACCGGTGAGTTCGCCGCCAAGTGGGCCGAGCAGACCAACTACTTCCCCGGCCAGAACTCCGAGCTGGAGAAGGTCGCCGCGAAGAAGGACCCGCTGGTCGAGCCGTTCGCGCAGCAGATGCTGGAGGCCGGCGCCACGGTCCCGAAGACCGAGTCGTACGGCAAGATCCAGGCCGCGCAGGTCGTGCCCGGCATGATCCAGGCGATCATCACGGGCAAGTCCTCGGTCAAGGAGGCCGCGGACAAGGCCGCCCAGCAGATGGACGAGATCTTCGCCAAGGACAAGTAGGGCGCACCGAACTGTGAAGAACGCGCTCGCAGGCGGCGGGCAGGACACCTCTGCCCGCCGCCCCACCGCCAAGGCGCCCGCGGTCCGCCGCCGGCGCCTGATGAATCTCGGCCGCCCCTGGCTGCTGCTCGCCCCGGCCCTCGTGGTGCTCGCCGGACTGCTGCTCTACCCGATCTTCCAGGTCGGCAAGATCTCCCTGCAGGACTGGGAGGTGACCTTCGGCGGCGGAGTGGGGGAGTACACCGGCTTCGACCACTACAGCGAGCTGCTCTCCAGCGAGCTCCTGTGGAAGACGGTCATGCCCAACACCGTCTTCTTCGCCATCGCCTGCGTCGGCCTCACCGTCGTGCTCGGCACCCTAGTCGCGCTGCTGCTCAACCGGCTCGGCACGGCCTGGCGGGCCATCTGCTCGGTGTCGATCCTGGCCGCCTGGGCGATGCCCGCCGTCACCGGCACGTATGTCTGGATCTGGCTGTTCCAGCCGGAGGAGGGCATGTTCAGCCAGCTCGCGGGGGCACTCGGCCTGATCGACCCGGCGACCACGAACTGGTTCACGGAACGGCTGCCGTTCTACGCCATCGCCACCCTGAACGTGATCCACCACGGCTTCCCGTTCGTGGCGATCACCGTCTTCGCCGGGCTCCTCACCATCCCGAAGGAGCTGTACGAGGCGGGCATGATCGACGGGGCCAACGCCTGGCAGCGGTTCTGGAAGATCACCGTGCCGACCATCCGTCCCGTCTTCCTCGTCGTCACCATCCTGTCGACCATCTGGGACTTCAAGGTCTTCACGCAGATCTTCCTGATGCCGGGCGGCAGCGGCGCCAACGAGGAGGTCTACAACCTCGGCGTCTACTCGTACGTGCAGGCCTTCGGGCAGGACGACTACGGGGCCGGCTCGGCCGCTGCCGTGCTGCTCACGCTGCTGCTCCTGCTGATCACCGTCGTCTACATCCGCACGCTGTTCCGGCAGGGGGAGGAGGACCTGTGAGCACCCGTCGTTCCTCACCGGCCGCGCGGACCGGCCTCGTGGCCGCCGTCTTCGCCCTGCTGGTCTTCACCCTGTTCCCGGTGTACTGGATGGTGTCGACCTCGTTCGACCCCAAGGCCAACACCCGGGGCGCGGACGTCCTGCCGGGCGGTTTCAGCTTCGAGCACTTCGAGCTGGTCTTCGAGCGGGGCAATTTCGGTACGTTCCTGCTCAACTCGGCCCTCGTCGGCCTCGGCACGATCCTCGCGGCCGCGGTGCTCTCGCTGTTCGCGGCCATCGCGGTGGCCCGCTTCAAGTTCCGCTTCCGCACCTCGGTCCTGATCATGGTCCTGATCGTGCAGATGGTGCCGCTGGAAGCGCTGGTCATCCCGCTGTTCCTGCAGATGCGGGACTACGAGCTGCTCAACTCGCTGCTCGGTCTGACCATCGTCTACATCGCCCTCTCGCTCCCCTTCGCCATCTGGACGCTGCGCGGCTTCGTCCAGGCGGTGCCCAAGGAGGTCGAGGAGGCGGCGTACATCGACGGTGCGTCCTGGTTCCGGATGTTCCGCTCGGTGCTGCTGCCCCTGGTGGCGCCCGGGCTCGTGGCCACGTCGATCTTCGCGTTCATCACCGCGTGGAACGAGTTCGTGTTCGCGTACACCTTCATGAAGGACAGCGAGAAGTACACGGCGGCCGTCGGCATCTACCAGTTCTTCGGCGAGAACTCGACGGCCTGGGGTCCGGTCATGGCCAGCTCCACGCTGGTCACGCTGCCCGTGATGATCTTCTTCGTCCTGGTGCACAAGCGGCTCGGGTCCGGCCTCGCGGCCGGAGCCGTCAAGGGCTGACGCGAGTCACTTCCGTACGAAGAGCGGTACGGGGATCCGGATCAGTTCACGCGATACGGGTCCCCGTACACCTTCCACTGCAGCGGTGTCTCGAGCGCCAGGTTCCCCGCCTTCAGGAACACGCGCTGGGCCGTGTCGATCCGCGAGGTGTCGCGGTCGGCGTCCTTGGCCTTCATGACCTCGCGCCGCACGTCGAGGAAGGCCTTGAGGTACGCCTTCTCGTCGCCGCCCTCCGCCTTCGTCTGCGCCCGCTCCATGGCCTCCTCGCGGATCCCGTAGAAGCCGCGCGAGTCGGTGCCGGGGCCGTGCAGGACCATCGCGTCGTAGTACATGAACTGGCCGAGCGTGTTCAGGCCGTCCATCTTCGCCTGCCGTACGGCCGGCTCGAAGTAGTCGTCGTCCCGCAGCCTGTCCTGTGCCTCGCGGAACGCGGCCTTCCCGGCCTCGCGCTCCCAGGCCGCGGGGAGGTCCTCGAGGCCCTCGTGCGAGTCGGTGCCGTCGACCGCGCGCAGGGCGGGCAGATACTTCGCGAGCCCGTTGTCCGGGTGCTCCTTCGTATAGCGCTCGACGAGCTGGAGCATGTCGTGCGTGCCGGAACAGAAGCCGATGATCCCGGCGGTGTAGCCGTTGCCGTCGCCGATGTCCTCGATGTAGCCGTAGTTCGCGCGCCAGTCGAGCGTGGAGTTCTCCGCGCTCGCCACGATCCGCTGGGCCAGCTCCTTCTTGTCCTTGGCCGCGAGCCCCTTGGGCATCTTGCGGATGCGCTCGTCCAGCTCGCGCTGGGTCTCGTCGGCCAGCGCGTCCGAGCCCTGGGAGGCCGAGGACCGGTCGCCGGAGCCGCCCGCGTCCGGTTCGGGACCGAGCAGGTAGACGACGAGCGTCGCCACGGGGGCTATGGCGAGAAAGAGACAACCGGCACGCTTCATGCGCACAGAGTAGGGCTCAGGCCCACGATCCGGGCGGCCAGGGTCAGGAGGCGGCGGGCCGGCCGCCGCGCTCACGCCGTCTGCCCGCCGTCCACCGTGAGCTCCGTGCCCGTCATGTACGAGGACGCCTCCGAGGCCAGGAACACCACCAGCTCCGCGACATCCGCCGGCTGTCCCACCCGCCCCAGCGGCACTGTCGACCAGTCCCGTCCGGCCGTCGCCTCCGCGATCATCGGAGTGTGGATCGCCCCGGGATGTACCGAATTGATCCGGATGCGGTACGGGGCGAGGTCGAGCGCCGAGGAGCGCGTCAGGCCGCGCAGAGCGAACTTCGTCGCGCCGTAGGCCGCGTGCCCGGGCAGGCCCTTGAGTCCCGCCGTCGACGAGATGTTCACGACCGAGCCGCCGCCCGCCTCCTTCATCGCGGGCGCGACCGCCTGGATCCCGAGGAACGCCCCTACCAGGTTCACCTGGAGGAGGCGCTCGAAATTGTCCCGCGTCTCCTCCTCCACGGAGGCGGTGCGCCACAGCGCCGCGTTGTTCACCAGTGCGTCGAGCCGCCCGAAGCGGTCGAGCGCGGCCGCCACGGCCGTGGACCAGCTCGCGGCGTCGGTCACGTCATGCCGTACGAACAGGCCCTGGTCCCCGAGCGACGCGGCGACCTCCCGCCCTTCGTCCGCCAGGAGGTCGCTCACGACGACCCGCGCGCCCGCCTCCGCGCACCGCCGCGCCTCCTCGGCGCCCTGGCCGCGTGCGGCGCCCGTGATGAGCACCGTCCTGCCGTCGAGCGAGATCATCGCGCCTCCTGGGGTACCCCTGCGTATATGACGAATCGTCATACTCGTAGGCTGGTACCGGAACATCAACAGCTTTGCCGCAACTGCACGTACTGAAGGGCCTGTTGGCACCCGAGTGCACGGTGCCTACCATGAAGTACGCATCAAGGGGAGAGGCCGGGGATGAGCAGTCAGGAGCGGATCCGCAGCAATGGCCGGCCGGCGCAGCCGGCCAAGGGGGAGCGCCTCGCCGACTGGGCCGACGGGCGGCTCGGCATCTATGCGATGGCCAAGTCGCAGATGCGCAAGGTGTTTCCCGACCACCCGAGCTTCATGCTGGGTGAAATCTGTCTGTACAGCTTCATCATCCTGATCCTGACGGGCACCTGGCTCACGCTGTTCTTCGAGCCGAGCATGATCGAGGTCGAGTACGAGGGCTCGTACGAACCCCTCAAGGGCGTCCTGATGTCGCGGGCCTTCGAGTCCACCGTCGAGATCAGCATGGACGTGCGCGGCGGACTGCTGATCCGGCAGATCCACCACTGGGCGGCGCTCGTCTTCGTTGCCGGGATGCTCGCGCACATGATGCGCGTGTTCTTCACGGGCGCGTTCCGCAAGCCGCGCGAGGTCAACTGGCTGTTCGGCTGGACCCTGTTGATGCTCGCCCTGATCACCGGTCTGACCGGCTACTCGCTCCCCGACGACCTGCTCTCCGGCACCGGTCTGCGCTTCGCGCAGGGCGCGATCCTGTCGATCCCGGTCGTCGGCACGTATGCCGCGATGTTCCTCTTCGGCGGCGAGTTCCCCGGCGGGGACATCATCTCGCGGCTCTACCCGATCCATATCCTGCTGCTGCCGGGCATCATGCTGGGCCTGGTCGTGGCCCATCTGATCCTGGTCTTCTACCACAAGCACACCCAGTTCGCGGGGCCCGGGCGCTCCGAGAAGAAGGTCATCGGCGCCCCGTTCATGCCGATCTACGTGGCGAAGGCCGGCGGCTTCTTCTTCCTCGTCTTCGGTGTGCTCGCCTTCATGGGCGCGGTCGCGACGATCAACCCGGTATGGCTGTTCGGACCGTACCGGCCGGATCTCGTCACCACCGGCGCTCAACCCGACTGGTATCTGGGCTTCTCCGAGGGCCTGATCCGAGTGATGCCGGGATGGGAGATCAACGCCTTCGGCCATACGCTCGTGCTCGGCGTCTTCATCCCGTTCATGCTCTTCCCGCTCTACATGACGGCGATCGCGGTCTATCCGTTCATCGAGGCCTGGGTCACCGGCGACAAGCGCGAGCACCACATCGCCGACCGGCCGCGCAACGTGCCGACCCGCACCGCGCTCGGTGTCGCCTGGCTCGTCGGCTACGGGGTGCTCCTGATCGGCGGCGGCAACGACATCGTGGCCACCAAGCTCCATCTGTCGATCAACGCGATCACCTGGTTCGTACGGATCGGCTTCTTCCTGCTCCCGGTCCTGGCGTTCTGGATCACGCGCCGGATCTGCCTCGGGCTGCAGCGCCGCGACCGCGACAAGGTGCTGCACGGGCGCGAGAGCGGCATCATCAAGCGGCTCCCGCACGGCGAGTTCGTCGAAATCCACGAACCGCTCACGCAGGGCCAGCGCTTCACCCTCACCGCACACGACCAGACCAAGGCCCTCGACCCCGGCCCGGCCACCGACACCAACGGGGTCCCGAGGCCGACGAAGCGCGGCGAGAAGCTGCGGGTCAGCCTCTCGAAGGCGATGTACGGTCCGGCGGCCCAGGTGGAGAAGCCGACGGCACAGGAGTACCAGGAGATCACCAGCGGGCACGGCGATCACCACTGACCCGCCGGAGCGGTTCTAGGCCAGCACCCGCTTCCGGCAGGCGCTGGGCGTACCCCAAGCCGTCCGCAGGGCCTGCGCCTTGCGGATCCAGAGGGAGAGGTCGAGCTCCTCGGTGTAGCCGATCGCGCCGTGGAGCTGGAGTGCCGTGCGGGATGCGTGGTACGCGGCCTCCGATGCGGTGAGTTTGGCGGCGGCGAGGTCGGTGCGGCTCATCGTGAGGGCCGCGCCGAACAGGAGGGGCTGGGCGAACTCCAGCTTCAGCAAGGTGTCGGCCAGTTGGTGCTTCACGGTCTGGAACGTGCCGATCTCCGTGCCGAACTGCTTGCGCTGCTTGACGTACGCCACCGTGCGGTCGAGCAGCGCCCGGCCCACCCCGAGCGTCTGCGCCGCCGCCGCGAGCGTGCCCCAGGCCTCCGTGGCCGCGAACGCGGCGCGGTCCTGGGTGAGGAGCTCCGTGGGGGCGCCCGGTTCGGTGAGCCGGCGGGCGGGGTCCACGGAGCGGTGGGTCGGGCCGTGGTCCGCGCACAGGTGCAGTCCGCCGTCCGCGAAGGTGACGGTGACGTCGGCGGCCTCGGCGTCCAGGGCGTACGGGCCGCCGGGCGCCTTGACCGTGGCCATCACGGAGCCGTCGGCGAGGCCCGGGAGCAGCGCCTTGGCGTGCGCGGAGTCCTTCGCCGCGGCGAGCAGCCCGGCCACCGCGGCCGTCTCCACGACCGGCCCGGGCACGCCGTGCCGCCCCAACTCGACGTACGCGACGGCCAGTTCCACCGGGAGCGGCCCCACACCCTCGTACTCCTCGGGCACGGCGAGCGCGAACACGCCCGCCTCCGCGAGCCGGGCCCACAGGGCGCGGCCCGCAGTGAAGTCACCGGCACCCCAGGACCGTACGGCCGCGGGCACGTCGGCAGCGGTCAGCATCGCGTCGAGGCTGCGGGCGAACTCGCGCTGCTCGTCGTCGAGGAGGAAGCGTGTTCCCGTCATGTCCGCCGTCCCTTCGGCAGGCCGAGCAGCCGCTCGGCGATGATGTCGCGCTGGATCTCGTTGGTGCCGGCGTAGATGGGGCCCGCGAGCGAGAAGACATAGCCCTCGGCCCAGTCGTACGGGCCGTCACCGTGCTCGGCCAGCTCGCCGTCCGCGCCCAGGAGGTCGAGCGCGGTCTCGTGCAGCGCGATGTCGTACTGGGACCAGAACACCTTGTTCAGGGACGACTCCGCGCCGATCGTCTCGCCGGCGGCGAAGCGGGACGCGTTGGCCGCGGTGAACAGCTGGTAGGCGCGGGCGCCGACCACCGCGTCCGCCACCCGGTCGCGCAGCGCGGTGTCCGCCGGGTTGCCCCGCTCGCGCCACAGGGCGGCCAGGTGCTCCGCCGCCGCCAGGAAGCGGCCGGGGGAGCGCAGCGTCAGGCCGCGCTCGTTGCCCGTGGTCGACATGGCGATACGCCAGCCCTGGCCCGCCTCGCCGATGACGTCCTCGTCGGGCACGAAGACCTCGTCGAGGAAGAGCTCCGCGAAGGCCGGTTTGCCGTCGAGCCGTCCGATGGGGCGGACGGTCACCCCGGGCGCGCGCAGATCGAACATCAGATACGTGAGGCCCCGGTGCGGGCGGTCGGCGTCCGGGTCCGTGCGGAAGATGCCGAACGCCCGGTCCGCGAACGCCGCACGCGAGGACCAGGTCTTCTGTCCGGAGAGCAGCCAGCCGCCCTCGGTCCGTACCGCGCGCGACTTCAGCGAGGCCAGATCGCTGCCCGCCTCCGGCTCCGACCATGCCTGCGCCCAGATCACCTCGCCGCTCGCCATCGAGGGCAGGATCCGGGCCTTCTGCTCGGAGGTGCCGTGGTCGAGGAGCGTGGGCGCGAGCAGATTGATGCCGTTCTGCGAGACACGGCCGGGCCCGCCCGCCGCGTAGTACTCCTCCTCGAAGATCAGCCACCGGAAGATGTCCACGCCCCGGCCGCCGTACTCCTCGGGCCAGGACACCACCGACCAGCGGTCCGCCGCGAGCCGGGCCTCCCAAGCGCGGTGCTGCGCGAAGCCCTCCTCCGTCTCCAGTGAACGCAGGGGCGTCCGCGGGACGTTGGCGCGCAGCCAGTCCCTCGCCTCCTGACGGAACGCCTGCTCCTCGGGTGACTGGTCCAGGTCCACGGGCCGTCCCACTCCCTTGCTCCGAGCTTCCCTAACAAGTGTTTGGTAGGTTAACCTCCTGCCGTGACCGACAACAAGCCGCAGTACGTGAAAGGCCATGGGCTCCTCGACGGGCGTACCGCGGTGATCACCGCGGCCGCCGGGGCGGGGATCGGCGGCGCGACAGCGCGCCGCTTCCTGGAGGAGGGCGCCTCCGTCGTCATCAGCGACGCCCACGCGCGCCGGCTCGCCGAGTCCGAGGCCGGACTGGCCAAGGAGTTCGGGGCCGACCGGGTGGGCTCGCTGCCCTGCGACGTGACGGACGAGGAGCAGGTGCAGGCTCTGTTCTCGTACGCCGTCGAGCGCCATGGCGGCCTCGACCTCGTCGTCAACAACGCGGGTCTGGGCGGCACTTCGGCCCTCGTCGACATGACGGACGAGCAGTGGTCGAAGGTGCTCGACGTGACGCTCAACGGGACCTTCCGCTGCGTCCGCGCGGCGCTGCGGCACTTCAAGGAGTCCGGCTCCGGCGGCGTCATCGTCAACAACGCCTCCGTCATCGGCTGGCGCGCCCAGGCCGGGCAGGCGCACTACGCGGCCGCGAAGGCGGGCGTCATGGCGCTCACGCGGACCGCCGGGATCGAGGGCGCGGAGTACGGGGTACGGGTCAACGCCGTCTCGCCGAGCCTCGCCATGCATCCGCACCTGGTGAAGGTCACGACACCCGAACTGCTCGACGAGCTGACGGCACGCGAGGCCTTCGGGCGGTACGCCGAGCCGTGGGAGGTGGCCAACGTGATCGTGTTCCTGGCCGGGCCCTACTCCTCGTACATGACGGGTGAGGTCGTCTCCGTGAGCAGTCAGCACGCGTAGGGGCGGGACAATGGAAGTGTGCCGAAGCAGAACGACAAGACCGTGACCCCGTCGCCCGCCCGCCGCGGCGAACTCCTCGCGACCGCCGCCGAGGTGTTCGCCGCGCAGGGCTACAACGCCACCACCGTGCGCAAGATCGCCGACGAGGCGGGGATGCTCGCGGGCAGCCTCTACTACCACTTCGATTCGAAGGAGGGGATCCTCGACGAAATCCTCTCCACCTTCCTCGACGAGCTCTGGCAGGGCTACGACGCGGTGCTCGCCGCCGGCCTCGGGCCGCGCGAGACCATCGAGGCCCTGGTCACCGAGTCCTTCCGGGAGATCGACCGGCACCGCGCCGCCGTCGCCATCTACCAGAAGGAGTCCCGCCACCTCGCGCAGCAGGAGCGCTTCTCGTATCTCGTCGAATCGCAGGAGAAGTTCGAGAAGGCCTGGCTCGGCACGCTCGAACGCGGGGTCGCCGCCCAGGTCTTCCGCTCCGACCTGGACATCCGGCTCACGTACCGCTTCGTGCGCGACACCGTGTGGGTCGCCGCGTCCTGGTACCGGCCGGGCGGGCAGCACAGCCCGGAGGAGATCGCCCGGCAGTACCTGTCGATGGTCCTGGACGGAATCGCCGTACGTACGTAACTCATGTTTCCTGTTGAGGGAGTTGTGTCATGGCCGAGGCCTACATAGTCGAAGCGGTCCGTACGCCGGTGGGGCGCCGCAAGGGCGGTCTGTCCGGGGTGCACCCCGCCGACCTGGGCGCGCATGTGCTCAAGGCGCTCGTGGAGCGCTCGGGGGTGGACGCCGCGGCCGTCGAGGACGTGGTCTTCGGCTGCCTCGACACCGTCGGACCGCAGGCCGGTGACATCGCGCGCACCGCGTGGCTGGCGGCCGGGCTGCCGGAGGAGGTGCCCGGTGTGACCATCGACCGGCAGTGCGGCTCCTCGCAGCAGGCCGTGCACTTCGCCGCGCAGGGTGTCCTGTCCGGCACGCAGGACCTGGTGGTCGCCGGCGGTGTCCAGAACATGACCATGATCCCGATCGCCTTCGCCTCGCGTCAGGCGGGCGAGCCGCTCGGTCTGACCGACGGCCCCTTCCACGGGTCGGTGGGCTGGGAGGCGCGCTACGGCAAGCAGCCCGTCAACCAGTTCCACGGCGCCGAACTGATCGCCTCCAAGTGGGGCATCACCCGGCGCGACCAGGAGGAGTTCGCCCTGCGCTCGCACCAGCGGGCGCTGCGGGCCATCGACGAGGGACGCTTCGACCGCGAGACGGTCGCGTACGGGAATGTGACCGTGGACGAGGGGCCGCGCCGCGACACCTCCCTGGAGAAGATGGCCGGTCTGAACCCTGTCGTGGAGGGCGGCACCATCACGGCGGCCTGCTCCTCACAGGTCTCAGACGGCGCGGCGGCGCTGCTGATCGCCTCCGAACAGGCCGTACGGGAACACGGACTGACCCCGCGCGCCCGCATCCACCACCTGTCGGTACGCGGCGAGGACCCCATCCGGATGCTCTCCGCGCCGATCCCGGCGACGGCGTACGCCCTGAAGAAGTCCGGCATGTCCATCTCGGACATCGACCTGGTGGAGATCAACGAGGCCTTCGCCCCGGTGGTCCTCGCCTGGCTCAAGGAGACAGGCGCGGACCCGGAGAAGGTCAACGTCAACGGCGGCGCCATCGCCCTGGGCCACCCACTGGGCGCGACGGGCGTCAAGCTGATGACGACGCTGCTGCACGAACTGGAGCGTACGGGGGGCCGGTTCGGGCTGCAGACGATGTGTGAGGGCGGCGGGCAGGCGAACGTGACGATCATCGAACGCCTCTGACCTGCGCTCGGCGGTCTGCGGGTTAGCTCATTTGTTGCTCGGATCCGGTGTCGCCTTCCCTGGCCAGGGGTATATTCCGGCCACCGGATCCGGGGTGTTCCGCCAGTGATGGGGGTGAGCCGTATGGGGCTGTGGATCGGACTTCTCGCGGCGTTCGTGGTGGCACTCGGCCTGTGCCTGCTCGTCCTGCGCCGCCGCGGCGGCTCGGGCGAGTCCGGCGCGCTGGAACGCGGCGCGGCGGAGCGGGCGGCTGCGGCCGGGCTCGCGGGGAACCACATCAATCAGCAGACGATGGGGCCCGGCGGTATGTAGCCACTGAACGGGACGCAACGCGGGCGCAGACGCACGATGAGGGGCCGCGACGGGGTTCACCCGCCGCGGCCCCGCATGCGTCAGCGGCCGACGAGCAGGTCCAGCTCCCGCCCCAACTCCTCCCGGAGCGGGTCGTGTTGCGGGCCGAGCGCGTGCCGCTCGTCCGTCCACCGCTCACGCGGATACCGCCAGACGGGCCCGGAGGCCAGGTCGGCCGGTTCCCAGCTGTAGCGCGGCCAGACGTGGGCGTGCAGCGGCGGGAGGCTGTTGCCGAGGATCTCCAGGTTGATCCGCCGGAATCCGGTGTCCAGGCGCCCGCACACCCGCTCCACCGCCTCGCCGAGCCGTTCCATGTCGTCGAGGAAGGCGAGACGACGGGGGCGGGGCAGGTCCGTGAGGCGTTCCGCGCCCGGGGTGTCGGTCAGGAGGACCGTGTAGCCCGGCAGGAACTGAGTGTCCCCGATGGCCGCGAAGCCCGCGGTCAGGCGGCGTACGACCGTGGGGTTGGTGCCGGTCAGGGCCGTGCCGGTGCGGTCTGACTGCCAGGGGTTCGTCATGTGGCCTCCCTTGTGTCGCTCCCAAAAGTCTCTTGACGTCGAGATTCTCCAGGTGTGAGACTGCCGCGGTGTCTTGATGTCGAGATAACTCGGGGGCGATGTGCGGCGCGAAGGCGTGGGGCTGGTCGGGCAGTTGCGGCGGCCGCCCGGTGGGCGGGATGCGCGGCTGATGTTGTTCGGGCAGTTCGTCGACCGTACGGGGACGGGGGTGTGGGCGGCCTCCTGCGTGCTGTACTTCACCGTCGTCACCGAGCTGGACGCCGCGCAGATCGGGCTGCTGCTCGGGATCGCCGGGGTCGCGGGGATCGCCGGGTCGCCGGTCGCGGGGTGGCTCGCGATGCGGGTGCCCGTGCGGACGCTGCTGATCGGCTGTCATGTGCTGCGGGTCGGCAGTGTGGGGCTGCTGCTCGTGTTGGAGAGTTTCGCGGCGCTGTTGCCCGTGGTCGCGCTGACGTCCGTCGGTGACAGGGCCGCAAAGACGCTGGAGATGGTGTTCGCGACCGAGGTGGCGGGGGAGCGGCGCGGGACGTATCAGGCGCTGTTCCGTACGGTCGCCAACGCCGGGTACGCGTTGGGTGCCGGTGTCGCGGCGGTGGGGCTCGCCTTCGACGCGTACCGGCTGCTGATCATCGCGAACATGGTCTCCTTCGGTGTGGCGGCCGGTCTCGTACGGGCCACCCGGCTGCGGAAGCCGGCGGGCGGACGGCCGTCCAAGTCCGGTGCCGCGCCCGCGGGTTCGCGGAAGGCGCGAGGGCCGTGGCGTGATCGTGGGTATCTGCGGTTCGCGCTGCTCGATGTGCCGCTGAACCTCGATGACTCGATCCTGATGGTCGGGCTGCCGTTGTGGCTGGTCAGCAGCACGGCCGCGCCGCATCTGCTCGTTCCCGTGTTCCTCGTGGTCAACACCGTGATGGTGGTGCTGCTGCAGCTCCAGTTCTCCACACGGTTCGACGGACCGCAGGGAGCGCTGCGTGCCCTGCGGTACTACGGGGTCTCGGTCGCGGTGGGATGCGTGCTGCTCGCCCTGTCGGCCGGGGCTTCCGCGGCCGTGGCGGGGGCGCTGCTCCTGGCGACGGCCGTCGTCGTGACCGTCGCCGAGCTGCTGCGGTCCGTCAGCTCCTGGGAACTCGCCGTCTCCCTCGCGCCGGTCGCGGAACGGCCCGCCTATCTGGGGGTCGCCGGGATGTCCCAGTCCGTGCAGAAGTCCGCGGGCCCGCCGCTCGTCACCGGAGCGGTGATGGCGACCGGTCCCGTGGGCTGGCTCGCCCTCGGCGGTGTGCTGGCGGGGCTCTCCGCCGTACAGCTGAAGGGCAGTGCACGACGGTTGAAGGCCATGGAGGACACGACGGACGAGCCGGGGACGCGACAGCCGGTGAGCGTGGCCGCGTCCCCGGCCTGCGAGGCGGAGCCGGTCAGTCCACCACCCTCGCCCTGAGCGCCGCGACCGTCCCCCAGTTCAGACCGAGCCCGTCGCGTACGTAGCCGGTGAGCCCGCCGAAGTCCGCCTCCGCCTGGGTGAGTGCGGCCCCGAGGTAGTCGGGCCGCACCTCCTGGACCGGGATGAGGAGGTCGGGGTTCTGCATCAGGCCCAGCGCCTTGATGCCTTCACGGGTGCGGCGGTCGGCCTCGGCGCGGAACGTGTTGGAGGCCAGGAAGTCCTCCCGCGCGGTCGCGCCCGGTACGCCCACCAGACGCAGGAGCAGGTAACTCGTCCAGCCCGTACGGTCCTTGCCGGACGTGCAGTGGTAGAGCACCGGGCCGCGCGCCCGCGCCACATCGCGCAGCGTCGCGGCGAACTGGGCGCGGTTCGTGGCGTCCGTGACGAACGCGCGGTAGATCGACCGCATCAGCTCCGCGCCCCGGTCGCCGCCGAGCGCGGCCTCCTGGCGTACCGGATCGCGGGAGCCGATGATCCCCAGGAGCTGGGCGTACAGACCGAGGTCGCTGATCGGGCGGGCGACCGGGGTCACTCCCGCGGGCAGCCGGTCCGCACCGTTCTGCTGGATCTCGAACGGGACCCGGAAGTCGATCGCCCTCGACAGCTTCAGACCGGCGAGCGTGGTCACGTCCGCGTCCGTCAGCTTGCCGAGTTCGTCGGCGCGGTAGACCCGCCCGTGCCGGACCCGTTCGCCGTCGTAGGTGCGGTAGCCGCCCAGGTCGCGGACGTTGACCGCGCCCTGGAGCGGGATGTGACGTACGGCCGCCGGCTTGTGACGGGCCGTCGCCGGTGCGGCGGTCACCGCCAGGGCGGCCGTCGCGACGGTGGTGCTCAGCAGTGCGCGTCTCGTCAGGGGCATGACGCTCCTCCCGTGTACGGGGAAGGGGGATCACCCTGGTGTCGGCAGGGTGCCTTGCGCTGGTGCCGGTGCGGAGGATGGGGACGGTTGTTCCGGTGCGGAGATTTGAGGGAGTGCGGGCGACGGGTCGTGCAGCCGGTTCAGGACGGCATCCGCCTCGGCCATCACCCGGTCCACCAGCTCCTTGCAGGACGGCAGATCCTCGATGACGCCCGCGACCTGCCCGGACGCCATGATTCCGAGGTCCGTGCGGCCTTCGACCATGGACGCCTTGAGCAGCATCGGGGTGTTGGCGGCGAGCAGCACCTGGCTCCAGGCCAGCTCCTTGCCGTGCTTCATGGCGAGCCCGTCGCGCACCATCTCCCGCCAGCTCAGACCGGACAGCTTGCGGAAGGCCGCCGCGTGCCGGACGGCGCGGGCAAGTGTGCGGGTGCGGCCCGCGTTCTCCAGGGAGGTGACGAGGTCCGTACGGAGCATGCGGTGGGGCAGACCGTCCACGGCCGTCGTGACCGTCACGTCCTTGACGCTCGCCGCCAGATAGCGGGCCTTCACGGCGTCCGGGACGGTCGAGTCCGACGTCAGCAGGAAGCGGGTGCCCATGGCGACCCCCGCCGCCCCGTACGCGAGCGCGGCGACAAGGCCCCGCCCGTCATGGAAGCCGCCGGCCGCCACGACGGGGATGTCCACGGCGTCCACGACCTGCGGCAGCAGCACGGTCGTCGCCACATCGCCCGTGTGCCCGCCGCCCTCGCCGCCCTGCACGATCACCGCGTCCGCGCCCCACGCCGCGACCTTCTCGGCGTGCCGCCGCGCCCCGATCGACGGGACGACGACCACGCCCGCCTCCTTGAGCTCGGCGATCAGTTCCTTCGAGGGCGCGAGCGCGAACGACGCCACCTTCACGCCCTCGTCGATGATGATCCGCACCCGGTCGCCCGCGTCCCCGGCGTCGGCCCGCAGATTCACGCCGAACGGTTCGGACGTACGGGACTTCACCTCCCGTACCGCCGAGCGCAGCTGGTCGACGGTCATCGTCGCGGAGGCCAGGATGCCGAGCGCGCCCGCGTTCGCCGTCGCGGAGACCAGGCGCGGGCCCGCCACCCAGCCCATGCCGGTCTGGACGAGGGGGTGGCGGACGCCGGCCAGGCGCGTGAGAGCCGTCTCCATCACGCGGGCACCTCGCGGTGGCGCAGCCCGCGCGGGTCGATCACGTCGCGGATCAACTCCAGCTCGTGCGCGGTCGGTTCACGTGTCAGGGGGACGTCCTCGGGGACGACGAGCGCGAAGCCGGTCGCCTCGGTCACCTCGTCCACCGTGACCCCGGGGTGCAGGGCCGCGAGGCGCATCGCGTGGTCGGGGGTCTCGAAGTCGAAGACGCCGAGGTTGGTGACCACGCGCGGGAGCCGGTGGTAGCGCGTGGCGCTCGGGCCCGCCTCGGCGGCGCGCTGATAGCCGACCCCGGACACCATGTCCACGTGCTCGACGAAGACCCGCGTCGAATGCTTGGGGATCCAGTAACTCGTCGGATTGTTGAGGGTGTTGACCGGCGCGCCGCGCACTCCGAGCAGCTGGCGCTTCGGGCGCTCCCAGTCGCCGATGCAGGAGATGTTCTGGTTGCCGAAGCGGTCGATCTGGCTCGCGCCCATCATCACGTGCCGCTTGCCGCCCGTGACCATCGCCAGGTGCTGGCGGTACGGCAGCCAGCCCTCCACCGTCCCGTCCAGATCGACGAGCATCGCCTCGCCGTCGGTCAGGAGCAGGTCGGGTGAGAAGGTGCGCTTGGCCAGGCGCGCGCCGAAGCCGGGGATCAGGCCCATCGGGCTCGCGAGCACCTCGCCGTTGTCGCGCCAGGCCTCGGCGCAGGCGATCACGCAGTACTCGGCGCGGGTCACGGTCGTGGTGGCTGCCGGGGTGGTCGTCACTTCTGCTCCTCGTGCCAGGCCTCCACGGCCGACTGGTAGGCGGCCTCGTCGCCGGCGAGGAAACGCTCGGCGAACGCGGCGTACGGCGTGGTGGCGTACAGCTTCTGGAAGGGCTCGTCGCGTCCGTAGTCGGGTGCGCAGGACGTGAAGTGCGCGCCGTTCGGCGTCTCGATCACCCCGGCCACGCTGTGCCGTTTCACCAGGAGCGTCTGCGGTGCGGCCTCCTTGGTGAGCTCCGCCGTCTCCACGATCCGCTCGCAGCTGACGTACGCGGCGTCGGCGGCCTCGCAGAACAGATCGTCGAAGTACGGGTCGGGGCCCAGGTACTGGCCGTTGCCGAGCCGGTCGGCGCGGTTGAGGTGCACGAAGGCCGCGTCCAGGCGCAGGGCGGGCATGGCGACGAAGGTCTCGCCGTCCTCGTACGGCGAAGTGACCGTCTTCAGCGAAGGGTTGACGCGCATGACGTCCGAGCCGATCCCGGCCCGCACGGGCAGGAACGGCAGACGGTTCGCGGCCGCGTGCAGCCCCCACATGAACATCGCCTCGTCGACCTCCGTCACCTCGAAGGCGCCGCTCTCGCGGGCGGCGCGGAAGTGCGGCTCGAGCGGGATCGAGTCGAGCGTGGTGAACGGGGTGACCAGCTTGCGGATCCGGCCGGCCGCCGCGAGAAGTCCCACGTCGGGGCCGCCGTACGAGACCACCGTCAGGTCGGTGACCTCGGACCGCAGCAGGGCGCGGACCAGGGCCATCGGCTTGCGGCGTGAGCCCCAGCCGCCGATGCCCAGCGTCATCCCGCTCTCCACGCGGCCGATCACGGCCTCCACGGTCATCGTCTTGTCGCTCACTTGCCGTCCCCTCCGGTCGTGCCGAACGTGTCCCGTACGCGGTCCGCGACCCCGCTGAGGTTGGCCTCGAAGGTGAAGCCCTGCTCGAAGCGGTAGCTGCGGTGCACGTCCACGGGATCGATGCCGTTGATCGCGGCCTTCGCGAGCCGCAGCAGATAGCCGTCCTTCCGGGCGATCTCGCGCGCCAGGTCCAGTGCCTCGTCGAGGACTTGCTCGCGCGGCACGACCTTCCACACCGAGCCGTGCGCGTGCAGCTCGGCGGCGGTCGCGGTGCGCGAGGTGTAGTACAGCGCGCGCATCAGGTGCTGCGGGACGAGCCGCGACAGGTGCGTGGCGGCGCCGAGCGCGCCGCGGTCCAGCTCGGGCAGCCCGAAGGTCGCGTCCTCGGAAGCCACGATCGCGTCGGCGTTGCCGACGAGCCCGATCCCGCCGCCCAGACAGAACCCGTGCACGGCGGCGATCACCGGGACCTCGCACTCGTACACCGCCGAGAAGGCCGCGTAGCAGCCGCGGTTGGCGCCGATGAGCGCGCCGTGGCCGCTGTCGCGCTGCATCTCCTTGATGTCGACGCCCGCGTTGAAGCCGCGGCCCGCGGAGGTGAGCACGACGACCCGCGTCTGCGGGTCACGGCCCGCGGCGAGCAGCGCGTCCGCCAGGTCGTACCAGCCCTGTACGGGAAGGGCGTTGACGGGCGGGAAGTCGACTGTGACCTGTGCGATGCCCTTGTCCGGGCTCGAGGTGGAGACACCCATGGGAGGATCAGCTACCTTTCCACCAAACATTTGTTAGGTGGGGAAGGTAGCAGCGAATGGAGATGGATGGGAGGGTCGCGGTCGTCACGGGCGGCACCCGTGGCGTCGGCGCCGGGATCGCACGGGCCTTTCTGGAGGCCGGGGCGCAGGTCGTGATCTGTGCGCGCCGGCCGCCGGACGCGCCCGTCGAAGCGGCGGGCAGGACCGCCGAGTTCAAGGCGGTCGACCTGCGGGACGTGGCCGCTGTCGAGGGCTTCTTCGCCGAAGTCGCCGCAGCTCACGGCCGGTTGGACGTGCTGGTCAACAACGCCGGCGGCACGCCCTACCGCACGCTCGCCGAGGGCGGTGCGGCCCGGCACGCGCGGGTGCTGGAACTCAACCTCGTGGTCCCGCTGACCGTCTCGCTCGCCGCGTACCCCCTGCTTCGCGAGAGCCGCGGCTCGGTCGTGATGGTCGGCAGCGTGAGCGGGCAGCGGCCCTCGCCGGGCAGCGCCGCGTACGGGGCGGCCAAGGCGGGTCTCGCGAACCTGGCCACGTCCATGGCGGTGGAGTGGGCGCCCGAAGTGCGCGTGAACACGCTGGTGCTCGGCATGGTGCGGACCGAACTGTCCGAACTGCACTACGGCGACGCGGCCGGAGTGGCGGCTGTCGCGGGAACGGTCCCGCTCGGGCGGCTCGCGGAGCCGTCGGACGTCGGCGCGGCCGCGGTCTACCTCGCGTCACCGCAGGCCGCGTACGTCAGCGGGGCGAGCCTGCTGCTGCACGGAGGCGGGGAACGCCCCGCGTTTCTGGACGCTGCGAATGTCAACAAGGAGAGCTGAGATGCCGGTTGAGGGTCTGTGTGCGGGACGAGTGGTCATCGTGACGGGGGCGGGGCGCGGCCTCGGGCGTGCGCACGCCCTCGCCTTCGCGGCCGAAGGGGCCCGGGTCGTGGTGAACGACCTCGGGGTCGGGCTGGACGGGGCGGCGGCGGACAGTCCGGCGGCGCAGGTGGTGGCCGAGATCGAGGCGGCGGGCGGCTCGGCGGTCGCGCACGGCGGGGACATCGCGACGTCGGAGGGCGCCGCGTCGCTGGTGGCCGCCGCACTGGACGCGTACGGGCGGGTCGACACCCTGGTCAACAACGCCGGGTTCCTGCGGGACCGGATGCTGGTCAACCTCGACGAGGACGACTGGGACGCCGTGATGCGCGTCCACCTCAAGGGCCACTTCCTGCCGTTGAAGCACGCGGCGGCGTGGTGGCGTACGGAGGCGAAGGCGGGGCGCACGGTGGCCGCCCGGGTCATCAACACGTCCTCCGGGGCCGGGCTGCTGGGCTCGGTCGGCCAGGGCAACTACTCGGCGGCGAAGGCCGGGATCCTCGGGCTGACGGCGGTGGCGGCGGCGGAGATGGGGCGGTACGGGGTGCAGGTCAACGCGATCGCGCCGGCCGCGCGGACGCGTATGACGGAGGCGACCTTCGCCTCGACGATGGCCGCGCCGGGGGAAGGGGCCTTCGACGCGATGGCCCCGGAGAACGTCTCGCCGCTGGTGGTGTGGCTCGGGTCCACCGCGTCGGAGGGGGTGACCGGGCGGGTCTTCGAGGTGGAGGCCGGGAAGGTGACCGTCATGGAGGGGTGGCGGCGGGGGCCGTCGGTGGACAAGGGGTCGCGGTTCTCTCCGCGGGAAGTGGGGGAGGTTGCGCGGGAGTTGTTGGGGCGGGCGGAGGTGCCGGGGGCGGTGTACGGGGCGGGGTGAGGGTTTGGTTTGGGGGTGGGTCGGGGTGCGGTTCGTGGGTGGGTGCGGGTGGGTGGCGCCTGCGGCGGGCTTCTTCCCCCCACCCCGCCCCTTCCCGAAACCGGGGGCTGCGCCCCCCCGGGCCCCCGTTTTGGGGCTTCGCCCCTTGCCCCCTGTCGCGCTGAACGCGCTCGTCCTCAAACGCCGGACGGGCTGAGGGTTGCCCTGGACCCCAAGCCCGCGCCGCGCGACGATGCGCCCCGTGGACTTCGTAGGGCGCCAAGCCGCGCTGGGCAAGCTCGCGCACATCAAGGGGCTCGCCGGTACCGGGCAGCCGCAGAAGGTACTCGTGCAGGGGCCCGCGGGGATCGGGAAGACCGCTCTCGTACGGGAGTTCCTCGGCAGCGGAGGAAGCGAGGGGAGCGGAGGCGGTGCGGGTGCCATCCGTGCCCTTCAGGCCGACGGGGACGAGACCGAGGCACGGCTTGCGTTCGGGGTGGTCGAGCGGCTGCTCGGTGGGCGGCCGCGGACGCGCTGGGCCGATCAGCCCGCCGCGGGGGCCGCGCTGCTGGAAGCGCTGGACGAAGCCCAGGGGGACGAGGAGCAGACCGTGGCCCTCGTCGTGGACGATGCCCAGTGGGCCGACCACGCCTCGCTGCAGGCGCTGACCTTCGCCGTACGCCGGTTGCGGGCCGATCGCGTGCTCACTCTCCTTGTGGTGCGCGACGTGCACGACACCCGGCTGCCGGACGGGCTGCGCCGCCTGTTCACCGACGACGGCACGACCCGGATCGATCTGGACGGTCTGGACGCTGCGGAACTGCGGGAGTTGAGCGGCGGAGCCCTCGGCGCACGCGCTGCCGCCCGGCTGCACACCCACACCGGCGGCAACCCCCTGCACGCCCGCGCCCTCCTCGACCAGGAAGGCCCCGCGCTCCTGCGCGCGCTGGAGCGGGACGGTACGGCGCCGCCCGCCCCGAAATCGTTCACCGCGCTCGTACTGGCACGGCTCCGGGCCTGTTCACCGGCGGCCGAGGCGCTGGTGAACGCCGCCGGAGTGCTCGGGATGCAGTGCACGTTGGATGAGGCTGCGGCCGTGGCGGGTGACGGGGGAGCGGGCCCAGCGAGCGCCGGCGACCGGACTGTCGCGCTCGAAGAGGCCGTACGTGGTGGGTTGTTGAGCGAGCGGCCCGGTGACCCGCTCATCCGCTTCCCGCATCCGCTCGTGCACGCGGCGGTCTACCACCACCTCGGCCCCTCCCGCCGCGCCACCCTCCACCTGCGCGCCGCCGCGCACACCACGGACCCGGCGGGCGCCCTGCGCCACCGCGCGGCCGCCGCGTCCGGGCCGGACCCGGTCCTGGCCGCCGACCTCGCGGCGCTCGGCCGGCGCTTCGCGGCCGAGGGTGCCTGGGCGGACGCGGCGGCCCAACTGGGCGCCGCCGCACGGCTGGCGAAGGAACGGTCCGTGTACGAGCGCTGCACGCTGGAGGAGGTCGAGTGCCGCATCCTCGCCGGCGCCGTGCCCGACGTGGCCGAGGCGGCCCGTGAGCTGGGGACCTTCGCCGCGTCGGGCTGGCGCAGCTATCTCCTCGGCCGGCTCAGCCTGTTCGACCTCGACCGGTGCGAACTGCTGCTCCGCGACGCCTGGCGGCGCTGCGACCCGCAGACCGAACCGGTGCTCGCCGCACGCATCGCCGCCCAGTTCGCCGCGCTGTACGGCAGCATGTCGCGCGGCGCGGAGATGGCGGAGTGGGCCGGGCTCGCGCTGCGCACCGCCCCGGACGACACCGCCACCGACATGATCCGCTACCTCGCCCTCATCGGCCGCGCGATGAGCGGTGACGCGGCCGGCGCGCTCGCCGGACTTCCGCTGCTCCCCGACCCGGCGCTCGCCGCACCGGCCGAGCTGGAGCAGATCCTCGCGCGCGGCGCGCTGCGCGAGATGACGGGGGACATCCCGGGCGCGGTGGCCGATCTGACCGCGGTGTTCGCGCACTGCCAGGGCCGGGCGGCCTCGTTCCGTGTCCTGGCCGCGACCTCGCTCGCCTCGGCCGAGTACCGCGCGGGCCGCTGGGACGACGCCCTGGCGCACTGCGACTTCGCGCTCACGCTGGCCGCGGACACCGACCAGCCGCACATCGCCCTGTACTGCCGCACCCTCGCCACCCTGCTGCACAGCGCACGCGGCGCGTTCGCCAAGGCCGCGGCCCACGCCCGGGTGGTACGCGAGTACGCGGCCTTCGGCCATCTCAACCCGTCGGTGTGGGCGGCCCTCGCCGAAGGCCATCTGGCCCGTGCCGAGGGCCGGCACGAGGACGTGGCCCTCGCCCTCGATCCGCTGCTCGCGCTCGGCGGCCGCGGCGACTTCTCCGAACCCGGTTCGCTGCCCTGGGCCGACGCACTAGCCGATGCGTGGACGGCACTCGACGACCACAAGCGCGCCGCATCCGCCCTCGCGCCCTGCGAGTCGGCCGCCGCGCAGCGCGGCCATCACGGCGCCCTGCTGCTCGCCGCGCGCAGCCGCGGGGTCCTGGAGGCGGCGCGCGGCGACCAGAGCGCCGCCGAGCGTGCGTTCCGGCTCGCGCACAAGCATGCCGAGCACGTCGCGATCCCCTTCGACCGCGCGCTGCTGCATCTCTCCCACGGCCGCTTCCTGCGCCGTACGGGGCGGCGCAAGCAGGCCGGCGACCAGCTGACCCGGGCCCGCGACCTCCTCTTACGCCTCGATGCGCGGCCCGATCTGGAGCGCTGCGAACGGGAGCTGGCCGCCTGCGGACTCGAACCCGGGGCGCGCCGGGCCCGGGAGGCCGCGCGCCTGACCCCGCAGGAGCTCGCGGTGGCGCGCCAGGTGGTGGCCGGGCTCACGAACCGGCAGGTGGCCCGGGAGCTCGTGATCAGTGTGAAGACCGTCGAGTACCACCTGGGCCGGATCTTCAACAAGCTGGGTGTGGACTCCCGTACGCGCCTGGCCGCCGCACTCGCCGCGGAGCAGTAGGGACGCGCGACCGCCGCAACCGCGATACCGGAAGAGCGGCAATCCTGGGGATTCCCCCGGGGCGTTCCCCGGGGCGGCGAACCGGCCCGCTCCCTAACGTCGTCGACACCTTCGCGGAACGGCCGCGGAGGAATCCGACGGGGGAGAAGCCGTCATGGCCGAGAACGTCCGGAACACGGACAGCGTGGTGGGCGCGCTGTCGAACGCCAAGCTCAAAGCGGTCACCGACCGTGTCGTGCGGGAGATGCGGCTGGCCGCCGAGAAGGTCGCCTGCCACCACGCGGAACCCGCCAAGTACCCGATGCCGGCCGCCAAGTCGGCGCCGGAGCAGCTGTTCGCCGCGCGGTTCCGCAGCCTGCCCGAGGGACAGCGCAAGAAGGCGGCCGACAAGGTGACCGCCGCACTGAAGAAGCCGGGACGCGCGGCGGGGCTCGGCGATCTCGCCAAGGTCGACCTGCGCTCGCCGGCCTCGGTGGAGGCACAGGTGAAGGCGCTGCCGTTCCCGTCCGGGCTGAAGTTCCCGGCGGACGAACTGCGCCGGATACCCGGGACCTCGGCCGTCACCGACGGCGAACCCGCCGCCGCGGCGCAGGCCGTCACCGCACTGCGGAACCTCGAACTCCGGATCCATCAGGTCAGGTGTCTCGACGAGACGAGCGAGATCGGCAAGGACGAGATCCATCTGGGCGGCACCAGCATCGACGAGAGCGGGGACACGAAGAAGGTCTCCTCGTTCAAGGTGCGCAGCTTCCACACCGGTGACGTGCAGACGTACGCGCCGCCGAAGCGGTTCACGTTCTTCTCGCTCACCGAGACCACGGTGACGTTCCCGAAGTCGTACTTCGTCACTCTGGTACTGGCCGAGGTCGACTGGGGCGGGCTCGCCGACTTCCTCGACGCACTCCTCGACAAGGTCAAGGCGAAGGTCGCCGCGGCGGTCGCGGCCGCCATCGGCGGGGCGCTGGGCTCGCCCGGCGGTCCGGTCGGCATCGCGATCGGGATCGCGGTGGGCTACGCGGTGACGCAGATCTTCGAGTTCCTGAAGAGCCTGTGGGGCGACGAGGTCTTCAAGCCGGTCACCGTCAGCACGGTCATCCCGTCCCTGACCAGCCGCTGGGCCGGCCAGGACAACAGTGCCGAGCGGTCGGTGGAGTACGCGGGGTACGGGGGACGGTACCGGCTCACGTACGACTGGCGGATGTACGCCTGACGGCCCGCACCTCCCCTGCGGGACAGGGGAGGTGCACCGCCTACGGCACCAGGGCGCCGAGGACCCGCCGCAAGTCGCGCGGGGCCGCCGCGAGGCGGACCTCGGCGCCCGCGTCGTCCAGCTCGGCTATCTCCCAGTCGCGCGGGACGAGTTCGGCCTCCGGGCCGCGCGGGCGGCGGACGGTCCGCAGCGCCAGGCGCCCGGCGGGAATCTCCCGGGACGCGAAGCGCCCGGGTCCCGGGGCGACGGCGGGCGGGCCCGCGCCGAGGAGGATGTGGGTGCCGAAGCAGTGCGGGTTGTAGTCGGTGGCGTCGAGGAAGCGGGCCTTGACGAACACCTCGCCCGTGACGGGCTCGGCCGCCGTCCGCGGCTCGGGGTGACGGATCCGGGTCGCCCGCCAGGCCCAGACGAACAGGGCCAGGGATACGGGGGCGCCGACGGTGAGCCACACGAGCGAGGCCGTGGAACGGAACGGGCCGGTCGTCAGCGTATGGACGAACGGCAGCAGCCAGAAACCGGTACCGACGAGTGCCACGCCGAACGGCCAGGCGGACGGCAGCACCTCGTCCGCGGGCCGGCCGCGTCCGCGCCGCCGGATCACGAGCTGCGACGCGGGGAATCCCGCGCCGAGCGCGCACAGCGCGGAGACGACGGCGACCTCACCGCCGGTGGCGAAGTGTTCGGTCCACTCCTGGCCGGCGCCCTCGACCCGGTAGATGCCGCCTTCCCAGAAGGTGAGGGTCACGCGGTCCCCGGCCGTGAAGTCCTGGGCCGCGTCCCGGTCCACGGAGACCCGGTCGACCGGCCGGTCACCCGTGAAGTAGAGGTAGCTCGGCCCCTTGCCGCGCTCGCGGTGCGTGCGCTCGATGACCGCGCGCTCGGTGACCAGGCACGTACGGTCGGGCTCACCCGCCGGGCACGGGACGGCCGCCTTCCACTCCCGCAGATGGTCCGAGGCCGTGGAGACGAAGGATGCGGCGACACCGCTGCACCCGAGCAGCACCCCGCACACCACCAGGGTCGCCTTCCAGGAACGGCCCGCGGTCCGCGAGTTGATCACCACCGGATGATCCGACTCCGGCCGCCCGTACCGCCGGTGCGCCGCACGCAGCGCGGCGAGGTCGGCCTCGAAGGCGCGCTGGTACGCGGACTGGTCACTCGACCCCTGCGGCAACGGAAGCGTCAGCGCCCGCGTTCTCCTCCTGCCGACGACGACCCGATGGACCTCGGTGCTCTTGTAGACCTTCACGAGCTCCTGCACATCCGCGACATCCGCCCACGGAACACGGCGCCGCCGCAGCCAGGTCCGCACATGGATGCCGTACGCGTCGGCCCGCACCGAGATCGTGACCATCCGCAGCATCCACACGCCGAGCAGCACGAAGAGCACCGACCCGATGGCCACGCCGTCGACGGGGTGGAACGGCGCACCGGCCTCCAGGCGCAGCACGCGATACGCGACACAAGGCGTACCGACCGCCAGAGCGAGCGCCCCGAGTGCGAGCAACACGAGCGTGCTCGGATGCCGGGGGTAGCGGATGTCCACCGTGTCTGCGTCGCGCATACGAGGCAGTGTCGCCCAGCGGTGGTGCGGGGCGCGGCGGGGGCCTCCGGCAGCAACGGACCGGCCCGCCTTGCCGGACCCGGGCAGCTCACCGCCCCCGGGCCGCGTCGGCGCTCACTGCCCCCGCGGCGCGTACATGATGACGGCCATCCCGGCCAGGCAGATCAGCGCGCCGATCACGTCGAACCGGTCGGGCCGGTAGCCGTCCGCCACCATGCCCCACGCGAGGGAACCGGCCACGAAGACGCCGCCGTACGCCGCGAGGATGCGGCCGAAGTTGTCGTCGCTCTGGAAGGTCGCGACCACGCCGTACAGGCCGAGCGCGATCACGCCCGCCCCGATCCAGATCCAGCCCTTGTGCTCGCGGATGCCCTGCCAGACGAGCCAGGCACCCCCGATCTCGAAGAGTGCGGCGACGGCGAACAAGGCGACGGAACGGGCGACGATCACCCGGTCATCGTAGGCGCGGTGGAACCGGCCGCGAGGACGCCGCTGCCGTCACCCTCAGGTGCCCACCCGCGGGAACGTCCCCCGCAGCATCGCCCGCGCCCGCTCGTCCGTCACCTCGTCGACCGCCTCGACGGCCGTGGCGTAGGCCGCGCCGGCCGGGTCCTCGTCGGTGAGCAGCCGGGCCAGGGGTTCGACGGCGCGCGGGTCCTGCCGTGCGGCCAGGCCGCGGGCGGCCTCCGCGACCGTGGCCGGGTCGCTGTCCGTGAGGCGCTCGGCGAGGCTCTCGCGGGTCTCGAGGCTGTCGCTCGCGGACCAGGAGAGCGCGGTCACGGCCCGGTTGCGTACGACAGGGTCCGCATCGCCGGTGAGATGCGCGAGCGTCGTGGCGGCCGCCTCCGCGAGAGCGGCGGGGTCCGCATCGTCTCCCGCCCCCTCGCCGTCCGGCGTCAGCCCATGCAGCGCCGCGGCCACCATCGCGCGGACGGACGGGTCCGGATGGGACGCGTACCGCAGGATGTGCGGGGTGGCCGAGGCGTCGCCGGGTTCACCCAACGCCCGTACCAGCGTGCGGGCGAGGACCGGCTCACCCGCGGGACCGGTGGCGTCGGCCGCCTTGACCAGCAAGGGGAGCACCCGGCCCGCATACGAACGGTCCGCGGCCGACAGCCGCCCGAGCACGTCCACGGCGAACGCGCGCCGCAGCGCGTCCGCGTCCCGGGACAGCGCGGCGGCCGCCTGATAGGTCACCTCGTCGCCGCGGCCCGCGAGTTCGCCCGCCGCCTCGCGCCAGTTCTCGTTGGCGGGATCCGCGAAGGGCACGGCGCGGTCCAGGAGTTCACCGAACGGGGCCCGCACTCCGAGCGCGTGCTCCAGGACGGTCGCTATCGCGCCATGGCCCGTCTGCTGCTCGCGCCCGTGGCCCCCGCCGTCGGGCCGCAGCACCTCCACGCTCACCGTGATCCCCGCGTACTCCGGTATCCGCCGCACGAACACCGCGGCCGGATCGGCCCCTTCGGCCACCTCGCGGTGCAGCGCCGCCTCGACCGAGCCGGCCGGCCACCGCCGCGCCTCGGCCAGCGCCTCCCGCGCGGGGCGCGCGCCGTGCGCCAGGAGGGCCCGTACGGTGCCGAACGAGCCGCGCCGTACCGCCGAGACCAGAGGAGTCAGACCGTCGGGACCGGGGCGCCCGGGGTCGGCGCCGGCGGCGAGCAGTGCCTCGGCGGTGTCGGCATGGCCGAGCTGCACCGCCCACGCGAGCGCCGTGAACCCGCCCTCCTCGGCCTGGTCCGGCTCAGCGCCCGCGGCGAGCAGCGCCCGTACGACGTCGTGGTGGCCCGCGCAGGCCGCGCCGCACAGCGGCAGATCGGCGCCGGAGCTGAGCAGAGCCGGGTCGGCGCCCGCGGCGAGCAGAAGGCGGACCAGGCCGGGACGGTTGGTCATCGCGGCCAGGTAGAGGAGCGTGGCGCCGTCCTCGTCGGCCGCGTCGGGGTCGGTGCCCGAGCGCAGCAGGCGCACGGCGGCGTTCTCGTCTCCGGCGAACACTGCGGAGAAGAGCGCCGATTCGGCGGATTGGTCCGGGGCGTGTGGGTTCTGCATGCTTCGACTACCTTCACCCGCGCAGGCGGTCGAACGCAAAGTCTTTGGCTCAGCCCGTGATCCGGGCTGCCGACTGCCGCTGCAGCTCGGTGGTCACGGCGAGGAAGCGCGTCACCGTCTCCAGCTCCTCGGTGGTGAACTCCTTGCAGATCTCCACGAATTGCTTCGCCCAGTCGTCGAAGAACGCGGACAGCTCGGCGATCTTCTCGCGGTTCAGCTCGACCACCACGCGCCGCTTGTCGGTGGCGTGCCGGACGCGGCTCACGTACCCCTTCGCCTCCAGGCGGTCGATCAGACCGGTCACGGACGCCGGCGCAAGACCGGTGTGCGCGGCGAGGTCCTTGGCGGTGAGCGAACCGTGCTTCGCCAACAGGTCGAGGGTCTTCGTCTCCGTGGCGCTCAGGCCCTGCCGGGCCGCGACCGCCGTATGGAACATGACGGTCGCGGCGCTCTGCTCGCGCCCGGTCTCCATCAGGCGCTCCAGCACGGACGTGCGGACTTCGTCGGCCTTGGTCATGGCGGCACCCTAACAAAAATTTCGTTCGGCCGAACGAAATACTTGTGATCATGACGGTCGGCGTGGAACTCTTTCGTTAGTCCGAACGAAATAAATTTCAGGCCTCCAGGAGACGCCATGTCCGCCACGCACACCACCGAACCGGCCGGCCCTTCCGCCGCCACCGCGCACCCGCGGCGCTGGGCGGCCGCGATCGTCATGATGATCGCGGCGCTCATGGACCTGATCGACGTCACGATCGTCAACGTCGCGATCCCGTCCATAGGCCGCGACCTGCACGCCTCCGAGAGCGCCCTGCAGTGGACGGTCTCGGCGTATCTGCTCGGCTTCGCCGCGACGCTGATCGTCTCCGGCCACCTCGGCGACCGGTACGGCCGCAGGACCCTCTTCCTCGCCGGCACCGCGGGCTTCGGCCTGGCGAGCCTGGCCTGCGGCATGGCCCAGACCCCCGGCCAGCTGGTGGCCGCACGCGCCCTGCAGGGCGTGGTCGCCGCCGTCCTCATCCCGCAGGTGATCGGCTCCTTCCGCACCCTGTTCCAGGGCAAGGAGCGCGGCGCGGCCTTCGGCATGTACGGGGCCGTGGCCGGCTTCGCCTCCGCGGTGGGGATGCTGCTCGGCGGGGTGCTGACCGACGCCGATCTGTTCGGCCTCGGCTGGCGCTCGGTGTTCCTTGTCAACGTGCCCGTGGCCCTCGCGACCTTCGTGGCGGGCTTCCGGCTCGTGCCCGGCAGCAAGGAGCGCTCGGCCGGGCGGCCCGACTTCCTGGGCAGCGTGGTCCTGGCCGGAGCGCTGATCGCGATCGTGCTGCCGCTGGTCCAGGGCGAGTCCTACGGCTGGCCCCTGTGGGGCTGGCTCTGTGTGGCCGCCGGTGTGCTGGCCCTGGTCGCCCTCGCCGTCGTCGAGGGCCGCCGTGACCGCGACGGCGTCGTGCCGCTGCTGCCCGCCCGGGCGTTCCGGCTGCCCGCGTTCTCCCTCGGCGTCGTGGTGCAGCTCCTGTTCTCCGTCGGTATGCAGGGCTTCTTCCTGGTCTTCGCGATCTGGCTGCAGGGCAGCGAGGGTTACAGCCCGATGCAGGCCGGCGTTCTGACCGTCGCCTTCTCGGTGGGCGGCTTCCTGACCGCCCCCGCCGCGGACGCGCTCGCCGCGAAGTTCGGCCGCCTGGTGCTGGTGGCCGGGGCGCTGATGATGGCCGGCGGGTTCGCCTGGGTCTGGCAGGCGGTCACCGCATCGAGCGCCGCGCACACCGGGGCGTGGCCGCTCGTGCCCGGCCTCGTGATCGCCGGCGCCGGACTCGGCTTCCTCATCGTCCCGCTGGTGAACGTGGTCCTGTCCGCCGTCCCCGCCGACCTCGCGGGCGGCGCGTCCGGCATCTTCTCCACCGCGCAGCAGTTCGGCGGCGCCCTGGGCGCGGCCCTGATCGGCTCGGTCTTCTTCGGGCACGCGGCCGACGGTCTGACCGACGCGCTGAGCTCGGCGATGCCGTGGGTCGTGGCCGGGTTCGTGCTCAGCGCCCTGCTCTGCCTCGGACTGCCGCGCAAGGCGATTGCGGCCCACGAGTGAGCAGCTGAGCTGCGGAACGCGGCGGCCCGTCCCGTGCGGATACGGGACCGGCCGCCGCGCCCTCACGTATCGCAGTCGAGCACCGACCCGCACAGCGTGCAGCGCGCCCGTACCCGACCGCGGACCGGCACCCTGAGGCGCTGCCGGCAGGTCGGGCACGGGAAGGACACGCGCAGCGGGCTGCCCGTGTCGAAGGTGTACGGGCGGACGGCCGTGGCGTCGGGGCCGTGGTCCTGCGCGTGGCGCCGGTCCTTCGCATAGCGCCGGCGCCCCGCCCAGCCCGCCGCCGTCAGGGGCGGCTGCCGTTCGTCCTCCCGCGCCATCTGCAGCCCTCTCGTATACGCCGTGTACGCCTGCGGGCTGGTGAACCAGATCGCCGGGTCCTCGCCGAACGCGATGGCCCGCTTGGCGAGTACGTAGCCGAACTCCTCGGGCGTCAGATAGCCGAGCTTCTGCGAACTCGTCCCGTCCTCGCGGAACGCGTCGAGCAGCAGCCAGCCCGCGCCGAGATAGGCGGTCGCGGTGTCGGTGAGGATCTCGTTGTCGCGCGTGCCGGGGAAAGCCAGGCCGAGGCGGTGCAGATAGACGTGCATCACCTCGTGGGCGAGCGCGGCGCCGATGTCGCGGCGGTGGGTGCGGAAACGGTCGTTGAGCTCGATGAAGTACTCGGGGCCCGCGGCCAGTTCGACACTGGCCGCATGGTCCATCTCGCGGAACGACACGATCATCCGCGCGTCCGGCAGCCGCAGGTGCTGCACCATGGTGCGGGCCACGCGCTGGGCGCCCAGATGGAGATCGTCGGTGTCGCAGAACGCCACGTCGGCGGGGGCGACGCTGAGGTCGAAGGTGTGCACGGTGTCGTACGAGAGCCGCTTGTACAGCGCGGTGATCGCCGAACGCACCGTCTCCAGATGCGGGTAGCCGTGCTCCACGGGACTGCCGTTCGCCACGCCCGCACCCCCTTGCGTCGTCGGCTTCCACTGTAAGGCGGGGCGGCGCGCGCCACCGGTCCGCCGGTTCGTCCTTCCGGCCGATCCACGCACTCGCGGGAGAGGCCGTTCGGCCGAGGGCCGGCGGGCCCGGGCGGGCGTAGCGTCAGAAGCGGCATCGCAGGGCCGGACCAGCGCCGCTCCGGCCCTGCGGCCTCCTTCACTGTGGCTGACCGCGGCCGAACCGGCGTGGCCGCCTGCGGTTGCGCCCCGCGCACCGCCCCGGTCCCATGGAGGGCACATGCAGGGCAGAGCTCAGGGACCCCGGCGGGCAGGCGGCGGCATATGGCGATCACGGTGGTCATCGCGGACGACCAGGAGATGGTCCGCACCGGCTTCCGCATGATCCTGGAGAGCCAGCCCGACCTCCACGTCGTCGAGGACGTCGTGGACGGCGAGGCCGCGCTCGAAGCCGTGCGCCGTCATGACCCCGATGTCCTCCTGCTCGACATCCGGATGCCCAAGCTCGACGGTCTCGAAGTGACCCGCCGTCTGACCGCGGCCGGCGCCGAACGCCCCCGTATCGTCATCGTCACCACCTTCGACCTCGACGAATACGTGCACTCCGCGCTGCTCGGCGGCGCCAGCGGTTTCCTGCTCAAGGACGCGAGCCCCGCCATGCTGGTCGAGGCGGTCCGTGCCGCGGCCGTCGGGGACTCCCTGGTCTCACCCGCGATCACCGTGCGGCTGCTGCGCGAGATGGCCCCGATCGCCGCGCGCCGCGACGTACGGGCCCCCGCCGAACCGCTCACCGACCGCGAGACCGAGGTCGTGCGCTGTCTGGCCCGCGGCATGACCAACGCCGAGATCGGCTCCGCCCTGTTCGTCTCGCTCTCCACGGTCAAGACCCATCTGGCCAACGTCCAGGCCAAACTCGACGCCCGCAACCGCGTGGAGATCGCCGCATGGGCCTGGGAGAGCGGACTGGCCTCGGGCGAGAAGTGAACGGGCCCGGGCAGGGGCATGAGCGGGCCGGGCGGGCGATGAACGGGCCGGGCGCGAAGTGAACGCGCTGCTCGCCTGGTTCGGGCGCAGCCGCCGGCGGGTCGCGGCGGGGAAGCTGCTCTTCGCCGCCGTCCTGATCGCGCTCGTGGCCTTCGAGGGCTGGGCGCTGGCCCGGCAGCCGACCGTTCCGCACGTCCTCGTCGTGATCTCCGGCGTCTTCGTCTGCCTGTGCGCGGTGCCCTGGTCGGGGGTGTCGCTGCTCGCCCGGGCGTGGCCCGCGACCGGGGTGTCCTGGGCCGTGACACTGATCCTTTTCGCGGGGGACCACCCCCTCAAGGTGTGGGGTCTGGCCGAGGCCGTCGCCCTGCTGCTCCTGCTCAGCGGTGTGCTGCAGCGCGCCCCCACCCGTGTCGCCGCGGTCCTCGGCCCGCTGCTCGGCCTCGCGGCGATGGCCGCTCCCGTACGGGACGAGGACCCCGGCCGCTATACGACGCTGTTCGCCGTCCTGACGGTCGTGGTCGCCGCGTATTCGCTGCTGCTGCGCGCCCAGTCCGAGCAGCGCCGCCGCGATCTGCAGGCCGTACGGTCCGCGGAGCGCATCGAACTCGCCCGGGAACTGCACGACTTGGTGGCCCACCATGTCACCGGCATCGTGGTCCAGGCCGGCGCGGCCCGCTTCACCGCCGTCTCCGCCGAGCAGGCCGCCGTGACGTTCGAGCGGATCGAGAAGGCGGGCGAGGAAGCGCTCGGCGCGATGCGCCGGCTGGTCAAGGTGCTGCGTGAAGGGGCCGCGGAGACCCGGCCCGTGGCGGGTCTCGCCGAGGTGCGCGAGCTGACCGACCGCTTCTCGGAGGTGGGGCCGCCCGCGATCCTGTACGTCGCACCGGGCCTGGCCGAGGACCTGCCCGGCGAGCTCGCCGCGCTCGCCTACCGCGTGGTCCGCGAATGCCTCACCAACATCCGCAAGCACGCCGCCGACGCCTCCGCCGTCCGCGTCGGCATCCGCACGGACGGCCAGGGCCTGGAGATCCGCGTCGCCGACGACGGCACGAAGCCGGCCGCCCATCATGCGGCCGGCGGCGGCTTCGGTCTGGCCGGGCTCACCGAACGCGTCGAGGCGCTGGGCGGCACCCTCACCTCGGGTCCGAATCCGGAGGGAGGGTGGGAGGTCCGGGCGGTGGTGCCGTGCGAGATCCAGGGGTCCGCACGACGGACCGACCCTCACTAGTGCGCGCCGTTTAGTCCAGCACCTGCCCCGCATTTGTCCATGGGCCCACCCGCCCCCCGCGCCCCAAGGTGACCGCATCAGTCCGGTTCGAGGAGGGTGCACAGTGCAGTCGACAGCGCAGTCCGTGCAGAGCACGCCGTCCGCAGCCCAGGGGCCCAGCCGACGGGCGGTCGTCGTCGCCGGGGCCGCCGCCGGGGTGGCGGCAGCCGTCGGGGTGCCGCAGGCCGCGGCGGCCGCGGGCGCGGGGGAAGTGGTGGTCGGATCGCGGGAGTTGGCGGTCACCGTGGACGCGGCGTTCCCGCGGATCGTGCGGTACGAGGACCGGGGGACCGGTGCCGTCCTGCATGGCGCCTCGGACCCCGTCACCGAGGTGCGGATCGACGGGACGGCCCGTACCCCGAAGGTCACGGCCACCCCCGCCGGCGGACGCATCGGCTACACCCTTGCCTTCGACGGCGGCACCGAGATCGACGTACGGATCGCCGTCGACGGATGGCGCGTGGACTGGCGGGTCACCGCCGTGCGGGACACGGACGCGCTGCGCGTGGGCACGCTGGAGTTCCCGGGGATGGCCTTCCTGGCCGTGCGCAGCGATCAGCCGGGCGCCGCGCTGCTGGCCGCGCGGATCCACCTGGACAAGGCAGCGAGCGGGGACACGCTCGTCCGGCCCGCCGCGGACACCCCTGCACAGGCGCCCGTCGGCTGCGCGTACGCCGTCGTCGCGCACGACCGGCTCGGCGGAGCCGTCGAGACCAACACCGTGTACGACAAGCCCGATACGGCGGCCGGTACGACCTGGGAGAACGGGCGGCTGTGGCGCAGCACGGTGCGCAAGGACGGGGCCGACGGGTACACGGAGGCGCGGCTGGCGTGCGGTCAGTGGACCCACCGGGCCGCGACCGCGCCCGTGGACGCCACCGAGCCGCTGCCGTACGCCACCGTGGTGGTGACCCGGGACCGCAACGACGACGGGATCGTGGACTGGCAGGACGCGGCCATCGCCTTCCGGGATGTCATGGTCACGCCACTCGGCGCGGACCGGCAGCATCTGCGGGTGGTGCCGCACATCCCGTTCAACTTCGCCTCGCAGGCCACCAACCCGTTCCTCGCCACCCTCGACCAGGTCAAGCGGATCTCGCTCGCGACGGACGGGCTGCGGCAGTACACGCTGCTCAAGGGGTACCAGTCGGAGGGCCATGACTCGGCGCACCCGGACTACGCGGGCAACCACAACAAGCGCGCGGGCGGCCTCGACGACCTCAACACCCTGGTCAGGGAAGGCCGCAAGTGGGGCAGCGACTTCGGCGTGCACGTGAACGCCACCGAGTCGTACCCGGTCGCGAACGCCTTCTCCGAGACGCTGGTCGACAAGGCCAACGAGCAGTGGGACTGGCTCGACCAGAGCTACCGGATCGACCAACGGCGCGATCTCGTCTCCGGCGACATCATCAAGCGCTTCGCGGACCTGCGGGCCGAGACCGACCCCGCCCTCAACACGCTCTACATCGACGTGTTCCGCGAGTCCGGCTGGACCTCGGACCGGCTGCAGCGCGCCCTCGCCGCCCAGGGCTGGATCGTGACGACCGAGTGGGGCCACGGCCTGGAACGGTCCGCTGTCTGGTCGCACTGGGCCACCGAGACCGACTACGGACCCGACACCTCGCGCGGCATCAACTCCCGCCTGATCCGCTTCATCCGCAACCACCAGAAGGACGTCTTCGCCGACAAGTGGCCGACCCTGCTCGGCATTCCGCGCACCGGGAACTTCGAGGGCTGGGTGGGCAAGACGGACTGGAAGGTCTTCCACGACCTCATCTGGACCGAGTCGCTGCCAGCCAAGTACCTCCAGGCGTACCCGATCAAGACCTGGGGCGAGCACCTCATCACCTTCTTCGGACCGACCGGGACCAGCGTCGGCGACGAGGGCGGCAAGCGGGTCATCACGACGGACGGACGCGTGGTGTACGACGACGGGCGCTATCTGCTCCCGTGGGAACCGCGCGAGGCCACCGACCCGGCGAAGCTCTACCACTACGCGCCCAAGGCCGGATCGAGCACCTGGCGGCTGCCGCGCGGCTGGTCCGGGCTCAGGAAGGTGAGCGTGTACCGCCTCACCGACCAGGGGCGGGTGCACGTCGAGGACGTGCCGGTCCGCGGCGGCAAGGTCACCCTGAAGGCGGCCGCCGGGCAGCCGTACGTCGTCCTGCGCGAACGCGTCCCCGCGCAGGGCGATCCGGACTGGGGCCAGTCCACTCCGCTGCACGACCCCGGCTTCAACTCCGGCTCCCTGAAGGGCTGGACGGTCTCCGGCCCGGCGTCCGTCGAGCTCAGCGCACTCGGCGACTACGAGCTGGTGATCGGCTCGGGCGGTGCGGCGGCCGTGGGACAGCGGGTGCGGCGCCTCGCTCCCGGCACATATGCGGCCTCCGTACAGGTCGAGGTGGGGGAGAAGGCCGGTGACGAGCGCCGGGCCACCCTGGAGGTGCGCACCGCCGACGGCCTCACCGCTGCCAACTGGACCGGCACATCCACCGCCGGGAACTACGTGGCCGCCGACCGCAAGCACGGCACCCGCTTCCAGCGGATGTTCACGTGGTTCACGGTCCCGGAAGGCGGCGGGCCGGTCGATCTGACGCTGCGGGCCGCGGCCGGCAAGGCACGCGTCCGCTTCGACAACCTGCGGATCGTCCGCGGCACCCGGTCCGCGAGCGAAGGGACCCTGGTCTTCGAGGACTTCGAGCACGTACCGCAGGGCTGGGGCCCGTTCGTGAAGGGCGACGCAGGCGGTGCCACCGACCCGCGCACCCATATCGCCCAGCGGCACGCCCCGTTCACCCAGCGCGGCTGGAACGGCAAGGCGATCGACGATGTCGTCGACGGCACCGAATCGCTCAAGTCCCGCGGCGAGAACGACGGCCTGGTGTACCGCACCGTCCCGCACACCGTGCGTTTCGCACCCGGCAGGCGCTACCGGGTGACCTTCCGGTACGAGAACGAGAAGGCCGGCCAGTACGCCTGGATCACCGCCGTGGACAGCCCGCAGCCGCGCGAGCTGACCCGCGCCGAGCTGCCCGTGGCGACGGAACCCACGGTGTTCTCCTACGAGTTCACCGCGCCGGACAGCGGTGAGGCGTGGGTCGGACTGCGCAAGACCGGGAGCGACGGGGTCGCGGAGTTCGTGCTCGACTCGTTCGAGGTGCGCGAGGTGTAAGGCCTGGCGGATGCACGAGGAGGGGGGGGGGGGGGGGGGGGGGGGGGGGGGGGGGGGGGGGGGCGGGGCGGGCCGCGGGGGGGGGGGGGGGGGTGTGGGGGGGGGGGGCGCCCGGGGGGGGGGGGGGCCCCGCCCGGCCCCCCCCCCCTCCTCGTACGGCGCCGCTACCGCAGCCGTACCGCCCGGCCGGCGGCCGCCGCCTCCAGTTCGAGCACCCACACCTCGTTGGCCCCCTCGCGCAGCACGGGACCCGGCACGAACAGTGCGTCCTGCGGTCCGGCCGACCAGTAGCGGCCCAGGTTGAAGCCGTTGACCCAGACGAAACCCCGGGTCCAGCCCGGCAGTTCGAGCCAGGCGTCGCCTGGGGCGGGGACCTCCAAGGAGCCCGCGTACAGTCCGGTCACGCCCTCCGGCGGGCCCAGGCGCAGGCCGTCGAGGCCCGCGTCGAGTGCGTCGAGGCGCAGGCCCTGGGCCGTGATGCCGTGCAGGTACTGGCGCTCGTGGCGCAGGCCCCCGGTGAGGCCCTTCGGCTCACCCACCCGCGGCCCGTAGTTGACCCGCCCCAGGGACTCCACCCACAGGTCCACCACCGCGGGACCCGCCACCGGAGCGTCCAGGACCGGGGAGGCCTCGGTGAGCACCCCGGCCCGTACCCCGTCGACGTACACCACCGCGCGGTCCCGCAGGCCCGAGGCGTTCAGTTCATACGGGCGGCGGGGGCCCGGGACCGTGCAGCGGTAGCGGACCAGACCGCGGTCCACGTCCAGGTCCTCGAAGGTGGGCGGAGCGCCGGTGACCGTCTCCGGGCCGCCGAACGCCGCGAGGACGTCCTCCGGGCTCGCCCACGCGTCGAGCGTCGCCGTCGCCGGGGCGGCCAACTGGGCGGGCGGGGACGGAAGTTCGGGCAGCGGCCCGTCCGCGTACGCGGCGAGCACCTCGCGGAAGGCCCAGAACTTCGGCGTCGGGCGGCCCTGCTCGTCGATCGGCGCGTCGTAGTCGTACGAGGTCACATCCGGCTGCAGCTCCCCCTCGTGCAGATCGCCGCCGCCCCGGTTCGCCCCCGCCCATCCGGCGAAGCTCGTGCCGCCGTGCGCCATGTACAGGTTCACGGACGCGCCGCAGCCGAGGATCTCGCGCAGCGCGGCCGCCGCGTCCTCGGGCGTGCGCACCACGGACTTGCCGCCCCAGTGCGAGAACCAGCCGCACCAGAACTCCATGCACATCAGCGGCCCCGACGGCTGATGGCGGCGGAGGGTCTCGAAGCCCGTCCGCGCGTCCGAACCGAAGTTGACCGTGGCGAGCACCCCCGGCACCGAACCGCCGGTGAGCATGTGGTCCTCGGGGCCGTCCGAGGTGAACAGCGGCACCTCCACACCCAGGTCGCGCAGCACGTCGGCGAGGTGGCGCAGATACTCCGGGTCGCTGCCGTACGACCCGTACTCGTTCTCGACCTGCACCATGAGCACCGGACCGCCGCGATGGATCTGACGCGGGACGATCTCCCGTATGAGCCGGTCGAACCAGCCGTCCACCAGGCGCAGATACTCCGGGTCGCGGGTGCGCGCCCGCGGGCCGAGCGGCCCGGTCACCCAGTGCGGCAGCCCGCCGTTCTCCCACTCGGCGCAGATGTACGGACCCGGCCGCACGATCGCCCACAGACCGGCCCGCGCCGCCGCGTCGAGGAACCGGCCGAGCGCCTCGACGTCGCGGTACGCGCCCGGCAGCGGCTCATGCAGATTCCAGGGGACATACGTCTCCACACAGTTGAGCCCCATCGCCCGCAGCATGCCGAGCCGGTGCGCCCACTGCTCCTCGTGGACGCGGAAGTAGTGCAGCGCGCCGGAGAGCAGCCGCACGGGCCGCCCGTCCAGCTCGAAGTCCTCGTCACCGATCCTGAACTCGCCGGCCCCGGATGTGCTCATGCCCGTCCCTCGCTCGCTCGTGCCACCGGGCCAGATTCACCCCCTGGCGGGTCGCCGGTCCATGGACAAAGATCGGCGGTGCTTGCACTGCAGCGGCGACGACGGATCAGCCGGAAAGGGGGCAAAGGCCCATGTATCACACGTGGATGCGCTACTTCACGCCCAGTCCCGTGCACCACCGGCTCGGCCTTGTCTGCCTCGGTGTGGGCCTGCAGTACGGTGCGCTGCCGCCGGTCGGACCGCGCACGCTCGACCACCACGTGGCGATGGTGATCTGCTCCGGCGGCGGCTGGTACCGGCTGCCCGACGGGCGGCATCTGACGATCACGGCGCCCGCGCTCGTCTGGCTGCTCCCGGGAGTGCCGCACCAGTACGGGCCCGATCCGGACACCGGCTGGGACGAGGCGTTCGTCGACTTCACGGGCCCGGCGACGGCCACGTACACCGAACTCGGCTACATCGAGCCGGACCGCCCGGTCGTCCCGCTCGGCGACAGCGGACCGGCCCGCGCGGTCGTCACCCGCATCGCCCGCGCGGCCCGCGTCGGCAATCCGCTCCTGGAGGTCGAGACGGGCGCGGCCGTCCATGAACTCCTCGTCGCGCTGCGCCGCTCGCGCGCCGACCTCGCGCCCGACGGCGACCCGGTCCTCGAAGCCCTCGCCCGTGACGCGTATCTGCCGCTCTCGGTCGCCGAGCACGCCGCACGCCTGGGCATGACCCCCGCCGAACTGCGCTCCGCCGTCCGCCGGGGCTCGGGCTGCAGCCCCAAGGACTATCTGCTGTCGATCCGGCTCGGCCGGGCCAAGGAACTCCTCGCGGCGACCGAGCTCCCGGTCGCCGCGGTCGCCCGCCGTATCGGCTACGACGACCCCGCCTACTTCTCCCGCCTCTTCACCCGCCGCGTCGGCCTGCCCCCGATCCGCTTCCGCGAACAGCAGGCCCGTACGGTCCCGGGCGGCTGGTCCCAGGAGATGCCGGACCCCGCGGACCCGCCACGGCTCGCACCGTCCGCGCCCTGACGGCGTCGCTGTCCGAGGGGCGGGCGCCCGCCGCGACCGGCCGCTCACGGCACGTAGGCTCGTGGACCATGACCACGCGTGACACCTCCCCGACCGACCCGCAGGTCCTCGCCGAGCTGGCCCGGCTGCGGGACAGCATCGACAACATCGACGCGGCCGTCGTCCATATGCTCGCCGAGCGCTTCAAGTGCACCCAGCAGGTCGGCCACCTCAAGGCCGCGCACCAGCTGCCGCCGGCGGACCCGTCCCGCGAGGCCCAGCAGATCGCCCGGCTGCGCGGCCTCGCGGAGAGCGCGAAGCTCGATCCGGCCTTCGCGGAGAAGCTGCTCAACTTCATCATCAGCGAGGTGATCCGCCACCACGAGCAGATCGCGGGCGCGACGGAGCGCTGACGCCCGCCCAGGCCCCCTCTGTGCCCCGATCCGCACATCAGGCAGCATGTCCCCATGTCCGTACTGACGCGCGACGAAGCGCAGACCCGTGCCCGACTCCTCGACGTGCAGCGATACGAGGTCGATCTCGATCTCACACGTGGGGAGGAGACCTTCGACGCCCGAACCGTGATCCGGTTCACGGCCCGCGAGGCCGGTGACACCTTCGTCGACCTGAAGGCCGCCAAACTGCGCGAGGCCACGCTGGACGGACAGCCGCTCGACCCGGAGACGTACGACGGCGGCCGGCTGCCGCTGCGGCACCTCACCGCCGGCGAGCACGTCCTGAGCGTGGACGCGCAGATGCGCTACTCGCACACCGGCGAGGGCATGCACCGCTTCACCGACCCCGCCGACGGCGAGACCTACCTCTACACCCAGCTCGGCATGGACTACGCCCCGCTGGTCTTCGCCGCCTTCGACCAGCCCGACCTCAAGGCCGTCTTCGCGTTCACCGTCACCGCACCCGAGGGCTGGACCGTCCTCGGCAACGGCATCGCGAAGGACGAGGGCAAGGGCCGCTGGACCGTCGCCGACACCCCGCGGATCTCCTCGTATCTCGCCGCGCTCGCCGCCGGTCCCTACCACTCGGTGCGCAGCGAGCACCGCGGGCTGCCCTTCGGCATCCACTGCCGCCGCTCGCTCGCCCCGTTCATGGATGCCGACGCGGACGAGATCCTCGACGCCACCAAGGCGCTCTTCGACCGCTACCACGAGAAGTTCGACGAGCCCTACCCGTTCGACTCGTACGACCAGGCCTTCGTCCCCGAGTTCAACTGGGGCGCCATGGAGAACCCGGGCCTCGTCACCTTCCGCGACGAGTTCATCTACCGCTCCGCCGTCACCGACACCGAGCGCCAGACCCGCGTCATGGTCATCGCCCACGAGATGGCCCACATGTGGTTCGGCGACCTCGTGACGCTGCGCTGGTGGGACGACATCTGGCTGAACGAGTCCTTCGCCGAGTACATGGGCTACCAGGTCACGTCCGAGGTCACCCGGTTCGCGGACACCTGGACGGACTTCGGGATCGCCCGCAAGACCTGGGGATACGACAGCGACCAGCGGCCCACGACCCACCCGGTCGCCCCCGCACCCGAGCTGGTCCCCGACACCGCCGCCGCGCAGGCCAACTTCGACGGCATCTCGTACGCGAAGGGCGCCTCGGCGCTGCGCCAGCTCGTCGCGTGGCTCGGCGACAAGGACTTCTCCGCGGGCATCAACGCACACTTCGCGCGCCACAAGTTCGACAACGCGACGCTCGCCGACTTCATCGACAACCTCGCCTCGGCCACCGACCGCGACGTCCACGCCTGGGCGCGCGTCTGGCTCGGCACCACGGGCGTCGACACGCTGACCCCGGCGGTCACCGAGAGCGGCAACGCGTGGCAGCTCACCGTGACGCGCGACGGAAGCCGTCCGCACCGGATCGGGGTCGCGGCCTACGACCACGATCTGCACGAGGACCGCGCCCTGGTAGTGCGCGAGCGCTTCGAGCTCGACCTCGCCGACGGGCCCGCGGAGGTGACGCGCGGCGGCCGCAGGCCGGCCCTCGTCGTCCTCAACGACCAGGACCTCACGTACACGAAGGTCCGTTTCGACGAGCAGTCGCAGGAGATCGCTCTGCGCGGCGTCTCCGGCATCCCCGACCCGCTGAACCGGACCGTCGTCTGGAACGCGCTGCGCGACATGGTCCGCGACGGCGAACTGGAGCCGGTCGCCTACCTGGAGACGGCCCGCGCCCACCTCACGGACGAGACCGACCTCGCGATCATCCAGGGCGTCCTCGCCTTCGCGGGCAGCCAGATCGCCGACCGCTACCTGGCACCGGCCGACCGCCCCGCCGCGCTGAGCCTGCTCTCGGACCTGTGCGAGGACATCATCCGGCTCACCGAGGACGGCTCGGCGCCCGGCGCCCGGCTCACCGCCGTACGCCACTTCATCGACCACGCCCAGCGCGCGGACGTCATCCGCGCCTGGTTCGACGAGGGCACCGTCCCCGGCGGCCCCGAGCTCGACCCGGAGCTGCGCTGGCGGCTGCTCACCCGGCTCGCGGTGCTCGGCGCCGTGGACGACGCGGTGATCGAGGCGGAGCTCCTGCACGACCCGAGCGCCACCGGCCAGGAAGGCGCGGCGCGCTGCCGGGCGGCGCTGCCCGACCCGGTGGCGAAGGAGGCCGCGTGGGAGGCGATGTTCGGCGGCGCCGACAGCCTCTCCAACTACCTGTTCGTCGCCACGGCCCAGGGCTTCTGGCAGCCCGAGCAGCTCGACCTCGTCCGCCCCTACGTGACCCGCTTCTTCACCGACGCGATCGCCACGGCGGGCCGCCGCGGCCCGGCCCTCGCCGACGCCATCGGCCGCCACGCCGTCCCCGCGGCCGTCGTCGAGCCGGCGACGCTGGAGCTGGGGGAGCGGTGCCTGGAGGGCGACGACGTCCCGGCCCCGCTGCGCCGCCGCCTGGCCGACCACATGGACGACCTGGCGCGGGCGTTGCGGGTGCGGCAGGTCTGAGGCGTACGGAGAAGGGGCGTCGGTTCACGGACCGGCGCCCCTTTCGTGTGCGGTGAGGCGTGCGAGGTCCGCCCATACCACCCCAACTCCTTTTCCCCGTACGGCAGTACCACTTTCGAGTTGTGCTCGTTTATCCCCGCGGGCGCCACCGCACACCACGCTGCACGCTGGAGTCCCACCGCATCGGTCACTCCCTGATCGCTCCCGCTCCAGCGAAGGACATCCCCATGAGCAGCCCGCCGCCCCTGGCCGGAGGCGTCACCGGCCCCGACGGCCTGCGGCCGCTCCTCGCCGCCGTGCTCGGCGCGCTGGCCGAGGGGGCCGCGGCGCGGGGCGGTCCGCTGCCCGACGGCGGGCCCGAGGCCGTGGAGCTGCGGGTCGGCAAGGCGCTGGGCGCGGTCCTGCCGGAGCAGGGGCACGCGGCGGACGAGGCGCTGCGCACCGTCGTCGCCCTCATGGCGTCCGGTGCGGCCGACCCCGCCGACCCCCTGTGCGCGGCCCATCTGCACGCCCCGCCGCTCGCCCTCGCCGCGGCGGCCGACCTCGCGGCCTCCGCGCTCAACTCCTCCCTGGACTCCTGGGACCAGGCCCCGGCGGCCTCCGTCCTCGAAGGACTGGTGACACGGGCGCTCGCGGCAGAGGTGTACGGCGCCGACACGGAGGCATCCGAAGGGGCACCCGAAGCCGCCACCGCCGAAGCCCCCACTCCCGAAGCCCCCACCCCCGACGCCCTCACCACCACGGGCGGCACCGAGTCCAACCAGCTCGCCCTGCTCCTGGCCCGCGAACTGCTCGGCCCCGTCCAGGTGCTGGCGGGGGCCAACGCCCACCACTCCGTGCACCGCTCCGCCTGGCTGCTCGGTCTCCCCGAGCCCGTGACGGTCCCCGCCCCGGCCGGTCTCCTCGATCCCGCGGCCCTCGACGAGGCTTTCACCGAGCTGCCCGGACCGAAGCTGGTCGTCGCCACCGCGGGCACCACCGACGCGGGGCTCATCGACCCCCTGGACGAGATCGCCGCCCTGTGCGCCCGGCACGGCGCCCGGCTGCACGTCGACGCGGCGTACGGCGGTGGGCTGCTGTTCAGCCGTACGCACCGGGCGAAGCTGGCGGGCATCGAGCGCGCCGACACCGTCACCCTCGACCTGCACAAGCTCGGCTGGCAGCCGGTCGCCGCCGGGTTCTTCGCCGTCCGTACGGCGGACGACCTGCGGCCCCTCGCGTACCGGGCCGACTACCTCAACGCCGAGGACGACACCGAAGCCGGCCTCCCCGACCTCCTCGGCCGCTCCCTGCGCACCACCCGCCGCCCCGACATCCTCAAGACCGCGGTCACCTGGCGCGCCCTCGGCCGCGCGGGCCTCGGCGCGCTGGTCGACCAAGTCTGCGCGCTCGCCCTGGAGTTCGCCGACGTGATCGACGCGCATCCGGGCTTCGAGCTGTACGACCGCCCCGCCCTCAGCACCGTCCTGTTCCGGCCGCACGCCGCAGACGACGAGGCGCTCGCCCACGTACGCCGCACGCTCCTCACCGAAGGCCGCGCCGTCCTCGGCCGGGCCCGTCTCGACGGACGGCTCTGGCTCAAGGCCACCCTGCTCAATCCGCACACCTCACGCGGCGACCTCACCACGCTGCTGCACCTTGTGGAAGGACACACCCCCCGATGAACACCCCCGCCCCCGCCCCCGAAGAGCCCCAGGACCTGGTGGGCATCGGCATCGGGCCGTCCAATCTGTCGCTCGCCGCGCTCGCCCACCCGCTCACCGGGCTGCGCACCGCGTTCTTCGAGCAGCGCCCCGGCTTCACCTGGCACCCCGGGCTCCTCATCGAGGGCGCCACACTCCAAGTGCCCTTCCTCGCCGACCTGGTGACGCTCGCCGACCCCACCAGTACCTGGTCGTTCCTCAACTACCAGCGCGAGCAGTCCCGGCTCTTCCCGTTCTACTTCGCGGAGAAGTTCCACATCCAGCGCGCCGAGTACGACGCGTACTGCCGCTGGGTCGCCGGACAGCTGCCCGGGCTGCACTTCGGCCACCAGGTGGACGCGGTCCGCTGGAACCCCGAACGGGCCCTGTTCGAGGTCGACTTCACCCAGCTCGACACCGACGGCGAGGCGGAGGCCCTCGGCCGGACGTACGCGAAGAACGTTGCCCTCGGCGTCGGCACCGCACCATACGTGCCCGAGTCGCTCAGGCCGCTCGTCGAGGCCCCCGGTGTTCCCGTCCTGCACGCGGCCGACTACCTCGACCACCGCGAGACGCTCCTCGGCGCGGGCCACATCACCGTCATCGGCTCGGGCCAGTCCGGTGCGGAGATCTTCCTCGACCTGCTCAAGTCCCGGCCCCCGGGCGCCGAGCGGATCCACTGGCTGGCGCGCACCGAGGCCTTCGCGCCCATGGAGTACTCGAAGCTCGGCCTTGAGCACTTCACCCCGGACTACACGGGCTACTTCCACGCCCTGCCCGAGGCGGTACGCGACCGGCTCGTCCCCGCGCAGTGGCAGCTGCACAAGGGCATCGACGCCGACACGCTGGCCGCGATCCACGACGAGCTGTACCAGCGCACCCTGAACGGCGGCTGGCCGGACGCCACGCTCACGCCCGGGGTCGCGGTCCGTACCGCGGGGCGCGTCGCCACCACCAAGGTCGAGCTGCACCTCGAACACACCCAGCAGGGCACCCGCTCCCGTCTCACCACGGACGCCGTCGTCCTCGCGACCGGCTACCGGGAGCGGCCGCTCGACCGGCTGCTCGCGGGCCTCGACCCGTATCTGCGGCGCGACAGCAGCGAACGGCCGCGGATCGGCGAGGACCACCGGCTCGTCCTCGACCCGTCCGTCACCGGCTCCGTCTACGTGCAGAACGCCGAACGGCACACGCACGGCGTGGGCGCCCCCGACCTCGGCCTGATGGCGTGGCGCTCGGCCGGGATCCTCAACACCCTGACCGGCCGGGATCCCTACCCGCAGCCGCAGCGGACCGCGTTCACCACGTTCGGGCTCGTGGGCGAAGGGCCGGGCACGGGCGGCCGCGCGCCGGGGCAGCAGGGCACCCTCGTACCCCTGAAGGGCTGAGACGGACGGTGAGGGCCGGTTGACCCCGGCCCTCACCCGCAGTGCCTCAGAACACCGGCGTCCCCTCACGCGTCAGCCGCCAGCTCTCGCTCGCGAACGTCGCCGGGTCGACCGTCCCCTGGGCCTCGACCCACTGGATGATCGTGTTGCGGATTTCCTCCGAGTTCGCCCACAGCTGCTGAGCCTTCGGCACATGCGGGAAGTTGCCGCCACCGCTCGCGCGGTAGTTGTTCACGGCGAGCACGAACTGCGCCGCCGGGTCGACCGGCTTGCCCTCGAAGCTCAGCCCCGTGATGCGCGCACCGGCCGGCTTGGCGATGTCGACCTCGTAGGTGACGCCGTACACCGCGTCGTAGTTGTAGTCCGGGATGTTCTCGGCGTTCGTGAGCTTCGCCGGGTCCACCGGGGCGCCCGCCGCGGTCTGCACGTAATAGCGTGCCGAGAACTCCAGGTAGTCCTTGAGCTGCGCACCCGTGATCGCCCGCGCCTCCAGGGTGTTCTCGAACGGGTACAGGCCCGCCGCATCCTTGATCGTCACCTCGCCCGCCGGGATGCCGGCCGTCCGCGAGAAGCACGACGCCTGCGAGAGCACCGGGAGTGCGGCGTGCGCCCCGCCCGCGAGCGCCGCCTTCACCGTCTCGGCCTGCACATGGCTGATCAGGTCGATCAACGGCACGTCCTTGAACGGGCCTTCGGCCGTGGACATGGCCGTCGTCGACGTGCCGATGACCTGGTTGACGTACGCGACGACCTTCTCGTGCTCGTCCCCGAGCAGCTTCGTGATCTTGCCGTCCTCGGCGACCTCGTTGGAGTTGAGGACCTGCGCGGCGACCTTCTCGACCGTCCAGCGGCCCTTCGACCACACGAGGTCGAAGTCGAAGAGCGTGAGGCGCTGGCCCCACTTCAGCGGCTCCGAGAGGACGACCTCGTGGCCGGTCTCCTTGTTCGCGACCTTGTACTCGGGGATCTCGGTGTGCGCGTGGCCCACCAGGATCGCGTCGATGCCGGGCACCTGCTCGGCCACGAGCGCCGCCGCGTTCTCGACGTACGGCAACTGGTCACCGTACGAAGAGGTGCCCGAGGAACCGCTGTGCGCCGAGACGATCACGACGTCCGCGCCCATCGAGCGCAGCTTCGGCACCCACTTCGCGGCCTGCTCCTCCAGGCCCGGGAAGACCATCTTCCCCTGCACGTTGGCCTTGTCCCAGAGCGCGATGCCGGGGTTGGTCAGTCCGAGGACCGCCACCTTCACATCGCGGCCGTGCGGGGTGCGCAGCCGGTGCATGCTGTACGGCGCGAAAGCGGGCCGCAGGCTCTTCGCGTCGAGCGCGTTCGCCCCGAGCAGCGGGAAGTCGCACTGCTCCTCGAACTTCCGCAGCACCTCGATGCCGTAGTTGAACTCGTGGTTGCCGAGCGCCGCCGCGTCGTAGCCGATCGCGTTCATGGCCTGCGCCATCGGGTGCACCGGGCCGGACCGTGCGGTGATCGGGTCGACCTTGGCGTAGTAGTACGAGAGCTGGGTGCCCTGGATCGTGTCGCCCGCGTCGATCAGCAGGGTGTTGCGGCGGCCCTTGTCCTCGCGGACCCGGTTCACCAGCGTGGAGATCTTGGCGAGGCCGACATCGTTGTGCGCCTTGTCGTCGAACTCCTTGTCCGTGAAGTAGTCCCAGTTGAAGACGTTGCCGTGCAGGTCGGTGGTCCCCATCACCGTGAAGCTGTAGCGCTTGGGGCCACGGCCCTTGCCCGGCCTCGCCGCGGGCGCGGCCGCGGCTGAGGGTGCCACCGCACCCGTCACCAGCGCAGCACCCGTCACAGCCGACGCACCGACAAACGACCTTCTCCTGAGCGGCATTCCGCCCCCTCCATCACCGGGATCTCACTGAGCAACGCGCGTAGCAAAAATGCAACGCGCGTAGATTCTGCACCGGGAGACGGGGTCGGCAACACCCTTCAGCGGTTGCGATCCGATGACTGCCCGGGGTGGCGGACGGATGCGAGAGTGGCCACGAGCCACGTGGCACGCACGGACGGACCGAAGGAGCCCGCCATGGACCATCTCGCCGAACCCGACGGGGCAGCCGTCCCGTACGGCACCCCCGGCGCACCCCGCCTCGCGGTCACCGGCGAGGCGCGGCTCGAAGTCGACCCGGAGATCGCCCGGATCCATGTGACGGTGAACTCGCGCGACCGCGACCGCCGTAAGGCGCTCGACGACCTCACGCGGCGCAATGCCCAGGTGCTCGACCTCGTGAAGTCCTACGCGGAAGCTGTCGAACAGCTTCAGACGGGTTCCCTCTCCCTGCGCCCCCAGTTCGGCTCGAAGGGCCGCGGCGAGAACGTCCGCTCGTACCACGGACATGTCCTGATCACCGCGGTCCTGGGCGATTTCACCGCACTCGGCGAGCTCGTCACCCGCCTCGCCGACCTCGACCTCACCTCGGTCGACGGCCCGTGGTGGGAGCTGCGCCCCGACTCGCCGGTGCATGGCGAGGCGCGCAACCAGGCCGTACGCGAGGCCGTGCAGCGGGCCCGCGCGTACGCGGCCGCGCTCGACACCCGGCTCGCCGCCCTGGTCGAACTCGCGGACATCGGTGCCGAAGAACCCCGCCCGCAGGGCATGCCCGGCCTGATGCGTGCCCGGTCCGCGGCGTACGGCGGTGAGATGGCCGAGGACGCCGCCGCACCGCTCGATCTCGAACCGCGGCGCCAGACCGTCTACGCCAGGGTCAATGCCCGCTTCACCATGCATCCGCCGCAGCTCTGACCGGCCCGTGCGACGAGGACCGGTCAACAACTGAACGCGATGCTGCACAATCGAGCAGTCAAAAGCCTTTATCCGTACGGGAAATGCTCATCGGAGCGCGACGGCGCACAATTCAACACTTGTCAATAACCTTTCACGCAAAGGTTGTTGAGTAGTCATGCCCAGCCAATTCTCTACCCGCCGGTAAGCCCTAGGCTCGAAGCATGCGCCGAGCGAAGATCGTTTGTACCCTGGGGCCCGCCACCGACTCGTACGACCAGATCAAGGCACTGGTCGAAGCCGGAATGGACGTGGCCCGCTTCAACCTCAGCCACGGCACCTACGCCGAACACGAGGAGCGCTACCAGCGCGTGCGGAAGGCCTCCGAGGAGACCGGCCGCAGTGTCGGCGTCCTCGCCGACCTTCAAGGCCCGAAGATCCGCCTCGGCCGCTTCAGCGAAGGCCCCGTCCTGCTGGAACGGGACGACGAGTTCACCATCACCGTCGAGGAGGGCGTCGAGGGCGACCGCCAGACCTGCGGCACCACCTACGGCGGCCTCGCCTCCGACGTCACCGCCGGCGAGCGCATCCTCGTCGACGACGGCAAGGTGAGCCTGGAGGTCGTGGCGGTCGACGGGCCCCGCGTCCGTACCCGCGTCGTCGAGGGCGGCATGGTCTCCGACCACAAGGGGCTCAACCTCCCCGGTGTCGCCGTCTCCGTGCCCGCGCTCTCCGAGAAGGACCAGGAGGACCTGCGCTGGGCGCTGCGCACCGGCGCCGACGTCATCGCGCTGTCCTTCGTGCGCAGCGGCCGCGACATCGAGGACGTGCACCGCATCATGCGCGAGGAGGGCCGCCGCCTCCCCGTGATCGCCAAGGTCGAGAAGCCGCAGGCCGTCGAGAACATCGACGACATCGTCGCGGCCTTCGACGGCATCATGGTCGCCCGCGGCGACCTCGGCGTCGAGATGCCCCTCGAACAGGTGCCGATCGTCCAGAAGCGGGCCATCAAGCTGGCCAAGCGCAATGCGAAGCCGGTCATCGTCGCCACGCAGATGCTGGACTCGATGATCGACAACTCCCGCCCGACGCGCGCGGAGGCGAGCGACGTGGCGAACGCGGTGATCGACGGCACCGACGCGGTGATGCTCTCCGGCGAGACCAGCGTCGGCAAGTACCCGGTCGAGACGGTCCGCACCATGGGCCGCATCGTCGAGGCCGCCGAGGAGGACATCCTCGCCAAGGGCCTGCCGCCGCTGACCGAGCGCAACAAGCCCCGGACGCAGGGTGGTGCGGTGGCCCGCGCCGCCGCCGAGATGGGCGACTTCCTGGGCGCCAAGTACCTGGTCGCCTTCACGCAGTCCGGCGACACGGTCCGCCGCCTCTCGCGCTACCGCTCGCCGATCCCGCTCCTGGCCTTCACGCCGGACGCCGCCACGCGCTCCCAGCTCAACCTGACGTGGGGTGTCGAGACCTTCCTCGGTCCCGAGGTGGACTCCACGGACGCGATGGTGGCCCAGGTCGACGAGCTGCTGCTCAAGTACGGGCACTGCCGCCGCGGCGACGTCGTGGTGATCACGGCGGGCTCCCCGCCCGGGGTCCCCGGTTCGACGAACCTGGTCCGGGTCCACCACATCGGGGAGGACGACACCCCGGCCGGGTGACGCCCCCGCGGGGTGATGCCCAGGCCGGGTAACACGCGGCGTGACCACCATCACACCCCCGTCTAAGCGTTCGCTCAGTCATCCTGGTAGGACGGTGCACACGGCACGTACCGCCGTGAGCGCAGTCCGAACCAGAAGTGGAGCCAGACCCCATGGGCGAGAGCAACAACGTCCCACGCGGCGGAGCCGCAGATGTCCCACGCGGCGGAGCCGCAGATGTCACGTTCCCGCAGGAAGTCGTCGACGAGTACGCGGCGCTCGGCGTGGACCTGCCCGCCCTGTTCTCGGCCGGCGACCTCGGCACCCGGATGGGCGTCGAGATCAAGGAGGCCGCGGCCGACCGCGTCGTGGGCACCATGCCGGTCGAGGGCAACACCCAGCCCTACGGTCTGCTGCACGGCGGCGCCTCGGCCGTGCTCGCCGAGACCCTCGGCTCGGTCGGCTCGATGCTGCACGGCGGGACGCGGAAGATCGCCGTCGGTGTCGACCTGAACTGCACGCACCACCGCGGGGTGCGCTCGGGTCTTGTCACCGGTGTGGCGACGCCGGTCCACCGGGGGCGCTCCACGGCCACGTACGAGATCGTCATCACCGACGAGCAGGACCGCCGTGTGTGCACCGCGCGCCTGACCTGTCTGCTGCGCGACGTGAACCCGAGCGACGAGGCGCGCCTGCAGGGCTGACGGTCAACTCGGGTAAAGGGCACCCCACTTGATGCGGGGTGCCCTTTTGTGTGCGCGCAACTCCCGCTAGCGTCCCGTGACATGAGGCCCGCCGCCCCACGTCGCGCCCTCCTCGCCCTCGCGGCCGCCTGTGCCATCGCGGCGCCCCTGGCGGGGTGTTCGGGCACGGATGACGACCGGTCCGGACCCGGCCCGTCGCCGCGCAAGAGCTCCGATACGGAAATCTGTGTCGCTCTCGTCGGCTACTGGTCGAAAGAGGTCTTTCTCGAACGGCCCACCTCAGGCCGGGACTTCATGCAGAAAGGCCTCTCCAACGGACAGAACGAGATTCTTCTCGCGGCGGTCGAGGCAGCACAGAAAGAGCGCAAAAGGTCCGATACGGATGCGGCCTTGAAGGTCCTCGACGAGCGCGTGGCCGAGGGGTGCGAGAAGCGGTACAAGGGCGGCAAGCCGACCGAGGGGATCTGGCGCGAGCCCTCCCCTTCCCCGTCCGCCAGGCGGTAACCCTGAGTAATCATCGCGGGGATCCCGAATACATTCCGTTCCCATCGGCCGAAGATCCCGGGCTTTTCCGGAATCAGTTATTCGGGCCAAATGATTCCCCGGGCATGTCAGGAGCAAGAGGCCCTCAAGCCCCTTAGCGGAACTGCCACTTCTCACAATGTGGGCAGATCCCGGCAGGTCAGGAAGTCCGATTGGCCCGCCCTGTTCCGCCCGAAATCAAACGCGCATAACAAGAGAGTCACATCTGCTCTTCGGCTGTCCCCAGGCCCGTCACCTGCGCTTAGAGTCACGGCCAGTCACCGCGCCGCCGGGCGCGAACTGAAGAGCACGGCCTTGTACCACCACCAGTACGGCCCGGCGATCAGTACGGCCCCCTCATGTCGAGGACGGGCCGGCGCCAGGGAAAGGACCCATCGTGCGTAACCGCTCCTTGCTCATACTTACTTCGGTTCTCACCACCGGAGCTCTCACCCTCACCGCCTGTGGTTCGCGCGACGAAGGCAAGGGCGGCGGGGACGGCGACAAGACCACGGTCGTCATCGGCGTCGACTCGCCTACTTCGGGTGACCTGTCCGCCCTCGGCCTCGGCATCAAGAACTCCGCCGATCTTGCCGCGAAGACGGCGAACAAGAAGAACTACGTCGAAGGCATCGAGTTCAAGATCGAGGCCAAGGACGACCAGGCGCAGCCGAACATCGGCCAGCAGAACGCCGCCGAATTCATCGGCATGGACGACGTCGTCGGCGTCGTCGGCCCGCTGAACTCCAGCGTCTCGCAGTCGATGCAGAAGCCGTTCAACGACGCCGGCCTCACCCAGGTCTCCCCGGCCAACACCGGTACCGAGCTGACCCAGGGCGACGGCTGGAAGACCGGCAAGAGCGAGCGTCAGTTCAAGACGTTCTTCCGCACCGCGACCACGGACGAGATCCAGGGCGCCTTCGCCGCGAACTACCTGTACAACACGGCGAAGATCAAGAACGTCTACCTGATCGACGACCAGAAGACCTACGGCGCCGGCCTCGCCGCGTCGTTCAAGGACACGTACACCAGCCTCGGCGGCAAGATCGTGGGCAGCGACCACGTCAACCCCGAGGACCGTGACTTCAACGCCGTCGTCACCCAGGTCAAGAAGACCGGCGCCGACGCCGTCTACTACGGCGGTGAGTACCCGGCCGCCGGTCCGCTGAGCCAGCAGCTCAAGGACGCCGGCAACAAGATCCCGCTCATGGGCGGTGACGGCATCTACAGCGCCGACTTCATCAAGCTGAACAAGAAGGCCGAGGGCGACCTCGCGACCTCCGTCGGCAAGCCCGTCGAGCAGCTCGACTCCGCCAAGCAGTTCATCTCGGACTACAAGGCGGCCGGCTACAAGGACGCCTACGAGGCCTACGGCGGCTCCACCTACGACGCCACCTGGGCGATCATCGAGGCCGTCAAGATCGCGGTCGAGGACAACGACGGCAAGCTGCCCGAGGACGCCCGCGCCAAGGTCCTCGAGGCCATGTCCAAGGTCAAGTTCTCCGGCGTCACCGGTGACATCTCGTTCGACGAGTTCGGCGACACCACCAACACGATGATGACCGCCTACCAGGTCGAGGGTGGCAACTGGGCCGCGAAGCACAGCGAGGCCGTCAAGCCGAAGTCCTGATCCGGTACTCCCCATCTCATTGACCCAGACCGCGCGGGGGCGCTACCAGCGCTCCCGCGCGGTGCCATATCCGAACCACTCCACGGAGGCCTTGCGGTGAACGAACTGCCGCAGCAGCTGGCCAATGGACTCATCCTCGGCGCGATGTACGGTCTCATCGCTGTCGGCTACACGATGGTCTACGGCATTGTCCAGCTCATCAACTTCGCCCACGGCGAGATATTCATGATCGGGGGCTTCGGCGCCCTCACGATCCACCTCTGGCTCCCCGACGCCCCGCTGCTCGCGCTCATCCCCCTGATGATCGTCTTCGCGGTGGTCTGCTCGGTGGCCGTCGGCGCCGCCGCCGAACGTTTCGCCTACCGGCCCCTGAGAGGCGCACCACGGCTCGCGCCCCTCATCACCGCAATCGGCCTCTCCCTGGTACTCCAGCAAGCCATCTGGAAGTGGTACCCGGACGCCACGAAGGACCAGCCCTTCCCGCAGTTCGAGGGTGACCCCATCTCCTTCCTCGGCGCCGACATCAAGCTGAACTCCCTGTTCATCCTGATCGCCGCCCCCATCTGCATGATCGGCCTCGGCTACTTCGTGAACCGGACCCGCGCCGGCCGCGGTATGCAGGCCACGGCGCAGGACCCCGACACCGCGAAGCTGATGGGTGTCAACACCGACCGCATCATCGTGATGGCCTTCGCCATCGGTGCCGCGTTCGCCGCTGTCGCCGCCGTCGGCTACGGCCTCCACCAGGGCCAGGTCGGCTACCTCATGGGCCTCATCATGGGCCTCAAGGCGTTCACCGCGGCCGTGCTCGGCGGCATCGGCAACATCTACGGCGCCATGCTCGGCGGCATCGTCCTCGGCCTCGCCGAAGCCCTTGCCACCGGCTACATGGCCGAAGTCCCCGGCATGGAACTCTTCGGCGGCGGCGCCTGGAAGGACGTCTGGGCCTTCGTGCTCCTGATCGTCGTCCTCCTCGTCCGGCCGCAGGGTCTGCTCGGCGAACGCGTCGCGGACAGGGCGTGAGAATCATGGCAACCATCACCAAGAACACCGCGCCCGACGCCGCCACGGCGACCCCGGTCGTCAAGCTCCCCGTCAAGGCCGCGCGGATCGCCACCGTCGCCGGATCGGCGATCGCGCTCGCCGGTACCTTCCTCGCGTGGACCTGGAAGTCCGAGTTCCCCGGTGACCTCACCGTCACCGGCTACCCGGCCGGACTGCAGATCCTCGTCCTCATCAGCGCCGCCCTCACCCTGCTCTTCGCCCTGTCGGGCGCGGGCATCCGGGGTCTTCGCTGGATCACCCCGGGCGGTCCCAACGCGGCCGCCCGGCTCACCGCTCTCGGCACCCTCGGCACCATCGGCTACACGATGGGCGCCATCGCCGCCGAGCTCGGCGGACTCGTCAACCTCGAACCCGGTGCCTGGGTCACCGGCATCGGCGCGCTCATCGCGGCCGTCGGCGCCCTCGCCCTGCCGTTCGACGTGCCCTACCCGGCCGACGAACCCGACACCGGCGCATGGGCGCGGTTCCGGCACAGCCTCACCGCCCCGCCCGCGCCGAAGGCCGGGTCACTGCCCTCCTGGGCCGAGATCCTGATCATCATCGCGGGCTTCGCGCTCGCCCTGATCGTCTTCACCTACGGCATCGGCACCGACGGCGCGGAGCCCTTCATCGGCTTCCTCATCACGGTCGGCTTCGGCTTCACCGCCGCCAACCGCGCCGGGCTCGTCAGCCGCCTCACCGCGCTGACGCACAAGCACCGCAACATCGCGCTGACCGCCGCGTTCGCCGCAGCGTTCTGCTTCCCCTTCACACAGGACAGCGACTACTTCGCGCTCATCGGGACCAACATCCTGATCTTCGCGACCGTCGCCCTCGGCCTCAACGTCGTCGTCGGCCTCGCCGGCCTCCTCGACCTCGGTTACGTGGCCTTCCTCGGCGTCGGCGCCTACACCGCGGCCCTCGTGTCCGGCACCAGCTCCTCCGTGTTCGGCGTGCAGTTCCCCTTCTGGGCCGCCGTCCTCACCGGTGCCGCCGCCTCGCTGGTCTTCGGTGTGGTCATCGGTGCCCCGACGCTGCGTCTGCGCGGCGACTATCTCGCCATCGTCACGCTCGGCTTCGGTGAGATCTTCCGCATCACGGTGAACAACCTCAACGGCAAGGCCGGACCCGACCTGACGAACGGCGCCCAGGGCATCACCCAGATCCCCGACGTGCAGATCTTCGGCTGGGACCTCGGACAGCCCCTGAACCTCTTCGGGTTCGAACTCGGCAGGAACGCCAACTACTTCCTGCTCATGCTGTTCTTCACGGCCATCGTCGTCCTGGTCTTCCGGCGCTCCGGCGAGTCCCGTATCGGACGTGCCTGGGTCGCCATCCGCGAGGACGAGACCGCCGCCACCGCCATGGGCATCAACGGCTTCCGCGTGAAGCTGATCGCCTTCGCCCTCGGCGCGACCCTCGCCGGTCTGGCCGGCACGGTGCAGGCCCACGTCTCGTACTCCGTGACACCGGACTCGTACAAGTTCGCCTCCACCGCACCGCCGAACTCGGCGTTCCTGCTCGCCGCCGTCATCCTCGGCGGCATGGGAACGGTCAGCGGCCCGCTCATCGGTGGCGCACTGCTCTTCCTCATCCCGGCCAAGCTCAGCTTCATGGAGAACTACCAGCTGCTCGCCTTCGGCCTCGCCCTGATCGTCCTCATGCGCTTCCGCCCCGAGGGCATCATCGCGGACCGCCGCAAGCAGCTCGAGTTCCACGAGACGGGCCAACTCGACGTACCGGAACAACGATTGCCCGAAGGCGGCGTCGGCGCCACGAAGGCAGGGGCGTGACCACATGACCAGCAACGGATCCAGCGCCGTTCTCGACGCAAGCGGCGTCACCATGCGCTTCGGCGGCCTCACCGCCGTCCGCGGCGTGGACCTCACCGTCAACAGCGGCGAGATCGTCGGTCTCATCGGCCCGAACGGTGCCGGCAAGACCACCTTCTTCAACTGCCTCACGGGCCTGTACATCCCGACCGAGGGCAAGGTCACCTACAAGGGCACCGTCCTGCCGCCCAAGCCGCACCTCGTCACCCAGGCAGGCGTCGCCCGTACCTTCCAGAACATCCGGCTCTTCGCCAACATGACGGTCCTCGAGAACGTCCTCGTCGGCCGGCACACCCGGACCAAGGAAGGTCTCTTCTCCGCGCTCGTCCGGGGCCCCGGCTTCAAGAAGGCGGAGAAGGAGTCCAAGGAACGGGCCATGGAACTCCTGGAGTTCACCGGCCTGGCGAAGAAAGCGGACCACCTCTCCCGCAACCTGCCCTACGGCGAGCAGCGCAAGCTGGAGATCGCCCGCGCCCTCGCCTCCGAGCCCGGCCTGCTGCTCCTCGACGAGCCCACGGCCGGTATGAACCCGCAGGAGACGCGGGCCGCGGAAGAGCTCATCTTCGCCATCCGCGAGATGGGCACCGCCGTGCTCGTCATCGAGCACGACATGCGGTTCATCTTCAACCTCTGCGACCGCGTCGCCTGTCTCGTCCAGGGGGAGAAGCTCGTCGAGGGCACCCCCGAGGTCGTGCAGAGCGACGAACGTGTCGTCGCCGCCTACCTCGGCACCCCCTTCGAAGGCGCCCCCGGTGCCGAGGAGCTCGCCGAGGTCGAGGCCGCGGAGGCAGCAGCACCCAGCACCGACTCCCGCTCGGAGGACGACCAGTGACCGCACTGCTCGAGGTCGAGGACCTCAAGGTCGCGTACGGCAAGATCGAAGCCGTCAAGGGCATCTCCTTCAGCGTCGAGGCCGGTCAGGTCGTCACCCTCATCGGCACCAACGGTGCGGGCAAGACGACCACGCTGCGCACGCTGTCCGGTCTGCTCAAGCCGCTCTCCGGCAGCATCACCTTCGACGGGAAGCCGCTGCGGAAGTACCGCGCGGACCAGATCGTGGCGCTGGGCCTGGCCCACTCGCCCGAAGGCCGGCACATCTTTCCCCGGATGACCATCGAGGACAACCTCCGCCTCGGCGCGTATCTGCGCGACGACAAGGAGGGCATCCTCAAGGACATCCAGGCCGCCTACGATCTCTTCCCGATCCTCGGCGAGCGCCGCAAGCAGGCCGCCGGCACCCTGTCCGGCGGTGAGCAGCAGATGCTCGCGATGGGCCGCGCGATGATGTCGCAGCCCAAGCTCCTCATGCTCGACGAGCCCTCCATGGGTCTGTCGCCGATCATGATGCAGAAGATCATGGAGACGATCACCGAGCTGAAGTCCCGCGGCACGACGATCCTTCTCGTCGAGCAGAACGCCCAGGCGGCGCTCTCGCTCGCCGACCAGGGTCACGTCATGGAGATCGGCAAGATCGTCCTGTCGGGCTCCGGCCAGGACCTCCTGCACGACGAGTCGGTCCGCAAGGCGTACCTCGGCGAGGACTGATCCTCCGACGCTCCGGCGTTCCGACGCGAAAGGGCCCGTTTCCCCGTACGTACGGGGAAACGGGCCCTTTCCGTGAGCTACTGGGCGGCCTCGCCCTTGGCGGCCTTCTTCTCCTCGGAGTCCTCGATCACGGCCTCCGCCACCTGCTGCATCGACAGACGCCGGTCCATCGACGTCTTCTGGATCCAGCGGAACGCGGCCGGCTCGCTCAGCCCGTACTCCGTCTGCAGAATGCTCTTCGCGCGGTCGACCAGCTTGCGGGTCTCCAGGCGCTGCGTGAGGTCGGCGACCTCCTGCTCCAGCGTCTTCAGCTCGGTGTACCGCGAGACCGCCATCTCGATCGCCGGTACGACGTCGCCCTTGCTGAAGGGCTTCACCAGATACGCCATCGCCCCGGCGTCCCGCGCCCGCTCGACGAGATCGCGCTGCGAGAACGCGGTGAGCATCAGGACGGGCGCGATGGACTCCTCCGTGATCTTCTCCGCCGCGGAGATGCCGTCGAGCTTCGGCATCTTCACATCGAGGATGACGAGGTCGGGACGGTGCTCGCGCGCCAGCTCGATGGCCTGCTCACCATCTCCCGCCTCACCGACGACGGTGTAGCCCTCCTCCTCGAGCATCTCCTTGAGGTCGAGCCGGATCAGCGCCTCGTCCTCGGCGATGACGACGCGCGTCGTGAGGGGCGGAACGTGCGACTTGTCGTCGTCGGCGACGGGCTGGGGCTCGGGGGCGGTCACTTCTGGCTCCTTGTGGCGGGGCAGGAACTGCTTCCCATGAGCCTACCCAGCTGCGGTAAGGTGGGTGAGCGGCGGGTCGAGGTAAACCTTTGATTCGCAGGAGCTCCGGTAGCCCAATCGGCAGAGGCGATGGTCTCAAACACCATTCAGTGTGGGTTCAAATCCCACCCGGAGCACTTTTCCTTCGATTCGAAGGTCTGGCCCGATCGGGCTGTTCCGCAGGCCGACCGGGCCACTGCTTCCGCCGTTTCCGGCTCTGTCCGCTGCCGCTACTTCGCCTCCAGCCGAACGACGACCGCCTTGCTCACCGGCGTATTGCTCGTGTCGGCCGTCGAGTCCAGCGGCACCAGCACATTCGTCTCCGGGTAGTACGCGGCCGCGCAGCCGCGTGCCGTCGGATAGTGCACCACCCGGAAGCCGGGCGCCCGTCGCTCCGACCCGTCACGCCACTCGCTGACCAGGTCCACGTACGCACCGTCCGCGAGACCTCCGAGCGCGGCCGCGTCCTCGGGGTTCACGAGCACGACGCGCCGCCCGTTCCTGATGCCCCGGTAGCGGTCGTCGAGACCGTAGATCGTGGTGTTGTACTGGTCGTGCGAGCGCAGGGTCTGCAGCAGGAGCCGTCCTGCGGGCAGTTCGGGGTGCTCGACGGGTGCGGCCGTGAAGTTGGCCTTGCCGGTCGCCGTCGGGAAGCGGCGCTCGTCGCGCGGGGCGTGCGGCAGCGTGAAGCCGCCGGGGTGGGCCACCCGCGCGTTGAAGTCCTCGAAGCCGGGGATCACCGCGGCGATACGGTCCCGGATGGTCGCGTAGTCCTTCTGGAACTCCTCCCACGGCGTACGGGAGCCCTCGCCCAGGACACGGCGGGCGAGCCGGGCCACGATGGCCGGCTCGGAGAGCAGATGCGGGCTCGCCGGGTCGAGGCGCCCGCGCGAGGCGTGCACCATGCCCATCGAGTCCTCGACGGTCACGAACTGCTCGCCGCTGCCGTGCAGGTCCTTCTCGGTCCGCCCGAGCGTCGGCAGGATCAGCGCGCGGGCGCCGGTCACCGCGTGCGAGCGGTTCAGCTTCGTCGACACGTGCACGGTCAGCCGCGCGCGCCGCATCGCGGCCTCCGTGACCTCCGTGTCGGGACTGGCCGACACGAAGTTTCCGCCCATCGCGAAGAACACCTTCGCCTCGCCGTCGCGCAGCGCGCGGATGGCCCGTACGACATCGAGGCCGTGGTGGCGCGGCGGGGCGAAGCCGAACTCGCGCTCCAAGGCGTCGAGGAACTCGGCCGCGGGCCGCTCGAAGATCCCCATCGTGCGGTCGCCCTGCACGTTCGAGTGACCGCGCACCGGGCAGACGCCCGCGCCCGGGCGGCCGATGTTGCCGCGGAGCAGCAGGAAGTTGACGACCTCGCGGATCGTGGGCACGGCGTGCTTGTGCTGCGTCAGGCCCATCGCCCAGCACACGATGGTGCGCTCCGACGCGAGCACCATGCGCAGCGCCTCGTCGATCTCCTCGCGGCGCAGGCCCGTGGCGGTCAGCGTCTCGTCCCAGTCCGCTTCGCGCGCGGCGGCCGCGAACTCCTCGTATCCATGGGTGTGTTCGTCGATGAACGCCTGGTCGACGGCGCCTTCCGTCTCCAGGATCAGTTTGTTGAGGAGGCGGAACAGGGCCTGGTCGCCGCCGAGCCGGATCTGCAGGAAGAGATCGGTCAGCGCGGTGCCCTTGAGCATGCCCTGCGGGGTCTGCGGGTTCTTGAACCGCTCCATGCCCGCCTCGGGCAGCGGATTGACCGTGATGATCTTCGCGCCGCCCGCCTTGGCCTTTTCCAGGGCGGAGAGCATGCGCGGGTGGTTCGTGCCCGGGTTCTGCCCGGCCACGATGATCAGGTCCGCCTTGTAGAGGTCCTCCAGGAGGACGCTGCCCTTGCCGATCCCGATCGTCTCGACCAGCGCGGAGCCGGACGACTCATGGCACATGTTGGAGCAGTCCGGCAGGTTGTTGGTGCCGAACTCGCGGGCGAAGAGCTGGTAGAGGAAGGCGGCCTCGTTGCTGGTGCGCCCGGACGTGTAGAAGACCGCCTCGTCGGGGGAGGCGAGGGCCTTCAGCTCCTCGGCGACGATGTCGAAGGCCCGCTCCCAGGTGACGGCCTCGTAGCGGTCCGCGCCCTCGGGCAGATACATGGGCTGGGTGAGCCGGCCCTGCTGGCCCAGCCAGTAGCCGCTGCGGTGGGCGAGGTCGCTCACGGGGTGCGCGACGAAGAAGTCCGGCGTCACCCGCCGCAGGGTCGCCTCCTCGGCGACGGCCTTCGCCCCGTTCTCGCAGAACTCGGCCTTGTGCCGGTGCTCGGGCTCGGGCCAGGCGCAGCCCGGGCAGTCGAAGCCGTCCTTCTGGTTCACGCGCAGCAGGGTCAGCGCGGTGCGCTTCACACCCATCTGCTGCTGCGCCATCCGCAGCGTGTGCCCGATGGCGGGCAGCCCGGCGGCCGCGTGCTGCGGCGCCGCCACCTCGGGTGCGTCCTGAATGGGATCGCCGGCGGGGGGCTTGCCTGCCATGGCCGTTCTCCTTCGAGCGGGCTCTTCTGCGGGGGTGTTCCGATCCTGCCACGCGTGGGTGGCGTGGCTCACGCCCGGGAAGGGGCGATCCGGCCGCGGCCATCGATCCGGGAGCGGACCGGACTGTCAGTGGGGCGTGGGAGGATCGGACACGTGGCAGAGAAGACAGCGAACAAGTCGAAGAACCAGTCCCGACCGCGCCTGATGCTCATGGACGGGCACTCGCTCGCCTACCGGGCGTTCTTCGCGCTGCCCGCGGAGAACTTCACGACGGCGACCGGCCAGCCCACCAACGCGATCTACGGCTTCGCGTCCATGCTGGCGAACACCCTGCGCGATGAGCAGCCCACCCACTTCGCGGTGGCCTTCGACGTCTCGCGCAAGACGTGGCGGTCCGCCGAGTTCCCGGAGTACAAGGCGAACCGGTCGAAGACCCCGGACGAGTTCAAGGGCCAGGTCGAGCTCATCGGCGAGCTCCTCGACACGATGAACGCGGACCGTTTCGCCGTCGACGGCTTCGAGGCCGACGACATCATCGCCACCCTCGCCACGCAGGCCGAGGCCGCCGGCTTCGAGGTCCTGATCGTCACGGGCGACCGCGACTCGTTCCAGCTGGTCACCGAGAACATCACGGTGCTGTACCCCACCAAGGGCGTCTCCGAGCTCACCCGCTTCACGCCGGAGAAGATCGAGGAGAAGTACGGGGTCCACCCCTCCATCTATCCGGACGTGGCGGCGATCCGCGGCGACTCCTCGGACAACCTGCCGGGCGTCCCGGGCTTCGGCGAGAAGACCGCCGTGAAGTGGATCAACAAGTTCGGCTCCTTCGACGCCCTCCTGGAGAACGCGGACAACATCACCGGCAAGGGCGGCGAGAACTTCCGGGCGCACATCGACTCGGTGCGGCTCAACCGCCGCCTCACCGAGATGGTCCGCGACGTCGAACTGCCCAAGGCCCCCACGGACCTTGAGCGCCGGCCGTACGACCGCAAGGCGCTCGCGATGGTCCTCGACACCCTGGAGATCCGTAATCCCTCGCTGCGCGAGCGGCTGCTCGCCGTCGACCCGGGCTCCGAGGAGGCCGAGGAGGCCCCGGCCGAGCCCGGCGTCGAGATCGACGGTCAGGTCCTCGCCACCGGCGAGCTGAAGCCCTGGCTCGATGAGCACGGCACGCAGCTCCTCGGCCTGGCGAGCGTCGACTCCTGGGAGCTCGGCACCGGCTCGGTCGCCGAGGTCGCCCTCGCCGCCGCCGACGGCGCGGCCGCCTGGTTCGACCCGTCGCAGCTCGACGAGGCGGACGAGAAGGCCTTCGCGAAGTGGCTCGCCGACGGCAAGCGGCACAAGGTGCTGCACAACGCGAAGAACGTGCTGCGGGTCTTCGCCGAGCACGGCTGGGCCGTCGAGGGCATCACGATGGACAGCGCACTCGCCGCGTACCTCGTGAAGCCCGGCCGCCGCTCCTTCGCCCTCGACGCGCTCTCCCTCGAATACCTGGGCCGCGAGCTCGCCCCCGCGTCCGCCGCCGAGGGCCAGTTGGCGTTCGGCGCGGACGACAGCGCCGAGGCCGACGCCCTGATGCACCAGGCCCGTACGATCCTCGACCTCGGCGAGGCCTTCGGGGAGAAGCTCAAGGAGGTGGGCGCCACCGAGCTCCTCACCGATGTCGAGCTGCCCACCTCGCTGCTCCTTGCCCGGATGGAGCGCTTCGGCATCGCCGCCGACCGGCCCCATCTCGAGGCGATGGAGCAGCAGTTCGCCGGAGCCGTGCAGCAGGCGGTGAAGGAGGCGCACGCCGCCGCGGGCCACGAGTTCAACCTCGGCTCGCCCAAGCAGCTCCAGGAAGTCCTCTTCGCCGAGCTGGGCCTGCCCAAGACGAAGAAGACCAAGACCGGTTACACGACGGACGCGGACGCGCTCGCGTGGCTTGCGACCCAGACCGACAACGAAGTGCCGGTCATCATGCTCCGCCACCGCGAGCAGGCGAAGCTGCGCGTCACCGTCGAGGGCCTGATCAAGACGATCGCCGCCGACGGCCGCATCCACACCACGTTCAGCCAGACCGTCGCCGCCACGGGCCGGCTCTCCTCCACGGAGCCGAACCTGCAGAACGTGCCGGTCCGCACCGACGAGGGCCGTGCGATCCGCCGCGGCTTCGTCGTCGGCGAGGGCTTCGAGTCCCTGATGACGGCCGACTACAGCCAGATCGAGCTGCGCGTCATGGCCCACCTCTCGGAGGACGAGGGCCTCATCGAGGCCTTCACCTCCGGCGAGGACCTGCACACCACCGTCGCCTCCCAGGTCTTCTCCGTCGAGAAGTCCGCGGTCGACGCGGAGATGCGCCGCAAGATCAAGGCCATGTCGTACGGCCTGGCGTACGGTCTGTCGGCCTTCGGCCTGTCGCAGCAGCTGAACATCGAGGCGGGCGAGGCCCGCGGTCTGATGGACACGTACTTCGAGCGCTTCGGCGGCGTACGCGACTATCTGCGCCGCGTCGTCGACGAGGCCCGCGCCACGGGCTACACGGCCACGATGCTCGGCCGCCGCCGCTATCTTCCGGACCTCAACAGCGACAACCGCCAGCGCCGCGAGGCCGCCGAGCGCATGGCGCTCAACGCGCCGATCCAGGGCACGGCCGCCGACATCGTCAAGATCGCGATGCTCAATGTGGACAAGGCGCTCCAGGCGGAGCACCTCACGTCCCGGCTGCTCCTCCAGGTCCACGACGAAGTCGTGCTGGAGATCGCCCCGGGGGAGCGCGAGCAGGTCGAGGAGCTGGTCCGCCGCGAGATGGCCTCGGCGGTGAGCCTGCGCGCCCCGCTGGACGTCTCGGTGGGCGTGGGCACGGACTGGGAGTCGGCCGCACACTGAGCCACGGCTTTTCGACGGGCCCGGGGCGGTTGCGCCGGGCCCGTCGCCGTACCCGAACGGCCCTCACTCAGACGGACCCCGACCCCGGGCCGTCCCGTGGGGGCGGCGGCATCGTGGCGGTCATGGATCTTCACATACGGACGCGGCGTGCTGTCGTACGCCACGGCATACGACGGCGGCACAGCGCGGTGCGGCACTGGCGGCCCGCGGTCGCGGCGGCCGTCGCCTCCGCGCTGATCGCGCCGATATCCGCGGTCTCCGCGGAGGCCGCCGTGCGGCGGGGCGCGCCGGTCGCCCCCCTCGCACCCGCCTGCCGCTCCCCGCGTGACCCCGGACTCGCCGCCCGGATGTCCAAGGACATCCGGGCGGCGTTGTCGTCCCGGGAGGGCACGGTGTCCGTGGCCGTGCACGACGACGACAGCGATCTGTGGTGTGCGCTCGACGCCGGGCGGCAGTACGACGCGGCGAGCGTCGCCAAGGTGCTGATCATGGAGACCGTGCTGTGGCGGGCCGAGCAACTGCGGCGCAAGCTCACCCAGTTCGAGGCGCGGCGCGTCCCGCCGATGATCCAGGTCTCCGACAACGCCGCGGCCGGGCAGCTGTGGCAGGACCTCGCGCCCTGGCGGGTCGAGCAGTTCCTGGCCAAGGCGAAGGCCGCGTCCACCACCCCCGGACCGGGCCGCCTGTGGGGCCTGACCCGGACCACCGCCGTCGACCAGATGCGGCTGCTCGGCGTACTGACCCAGGCCCGCTCCTTCCTGCGCTCGCGTGCCTACGGGCTCAAGCAGCTGGCACAGGTCCGCAAGGACCAGCGCTGGGGCGTCACGGCGGGCATGGCCAACGGGGTCAGTGCCCACATCAAGAACGGCTGGCTGCCGAGGGCCACGCACGGGTGGCGTGTGCACAGCATCGGCGCGTTCAAGGGCGACGGCCGGACCTACCGCATCGTCGTGCTCAGTCACGACAACCCGACGATGGCGTACGGCGTACGGACCATCGAGCGGGTCGCCCACGCCGTGCACCGCGCGCTCAACAAGGGGCGCTCGGCCGGGCAGGGCTACACGCCCGAGAGCGAGATCAGCGAGCAGCCGGACGGGTCGGTTCCGGATGATGCGCCGGAGGCTCCGCCGCAGGACCCGGACCGCCCCGGCCCGTCAGCACCCTGACCGCCAGCGCGTAGCCGAGCAGTCCGAGCAGCAGCCCCGCCCCGGCGCCGAAGCAGAGCGTCGGGATGATCTCCCAGGGCTTGCGCGGGCTGCCGCCCACCTCCCGCAGCCACCCGGCCGTGCGATGGGCCGCCCCGAGCAGCACGCAGCCACCGATGAAGACGCCCGCGGCGATCCGGGCACGTACGGTCAGACGCGGCACGTCGGCGTCCGCACCCGTGACCTTGACGCGCCGCAGCGCGGAGGCCGCGAACCAGGTCACGCCGATCAGCGCCAGCGCCGAACCCCCGTACTGCAGATACCAGTAGAGCGGTGAACCGGCGATCTGCTCGCCGAGCACCGGGAACAGCCGCATGCCCCACCGGTCGAGATGGGTGAACGCGTCCCACACCGTGTGCGAGGCCGCCCCGAGCACCGCCGAGACGTAGAAGCCCAACAGCAGCGCGGCGCGTGGCCGTTCACGCCACGCACGGCCGCGGACCAGTCCGAGCACACGGCCGCGCCAGGCCGCGGGCAGCAGCGCGATCACCGGTTCGCGCAGCAGCAGCCACGCGCCCACGAGCAGCGCCGTGATCACGACGTCCGCCGTCAGCACCCCGGGCAGCGAGTGTGTCACCGCGCCGAATCCCATCGCGCCGGGCAGCACACTCTCCGCGAAGTATGTGAGATCCGGTGCGAACGAGCCCGCGACCAGCACCGAGGGAAGCAGCGCCGCGCGCCCGGTCCCGTCCCTGCGCACCAGCGGAAGTACGGCGGCGGCATGGCTGAGCGTGAACGGCAACAGAGCTCCAAGGGGGCGGCGCGAGGTGCGGTGAGGACAGGTGTACGGGGCCATCGTCCGCTGAGCGCGACCCCGTTCACCGCAGGAACGGAAATTCCGCATGAACACAGCTGTCGATCCGCCAACAAAACGGACAGGAACCGGTTTCTGCGGAAGGGAACTTGTCGTAGTGTCGCCTGCGTTGGCGCGTGGGGAGTACGCGCCGGGTGGGACACGGGAGGGGAACCGTCGGGATGCGAGCACTCTTCGGGAAGCGGATGCGCAGGACGACGGCGGCGGCCGCGGTGGCGGCGGCGGCCTTCGCGGCGCTTTCTGCTTCGCAGGCGCCCGGGGTGACGGATGCGCCGTCCGGCGGGCGTCAGACCACGGAGACGGCCGACGTACCGGACACCGCGGGCGGCGACGACTCGTACTTCACGGACATCCCGCTTTCGCCGCCGGACCTGAACGACCCGGACGCGCCCACCAACAGCGGCATCCCCAAGACGGTCCTCGACGCCTACATGAAGGCCGAGACGGCGCTGCGCGGCGACAACCCCGGCTGCAACCTGCCCTGGCAGCTGCTCGCGGCCATCGGCCAGGTCGAGTCCGGCCACGCCCGTGGCGGCAAGGTGGACGCCAACGGCACCACCAGCTCGCCGATCCTCGGACCTCCGCTGAACGGCGAGGGCTTCGCCAAGATCACCGACACCGACGGCGGCGCCTACGACGGCGACACCACGCACGACCGCGCGGTGGGCCCGATGCAGTTCATCCCGTCGACCTGGGAGACCTGGAGCCAGGACGGCAACGGGGACGGCAAGAAGGACCCCAACAACGTCTACGACGCGGCGCTCGCGGCCGGCAAGTACCTCTGCGCCAACAACCGCGACCTGTCCAAGGCCAAGGACCTGCGGCAGGCGATCCTCAGCTACAACCGCTCCACCGACTACCTCAACCTCGTGCTGAAGTGGATGGAGACGTTCAAGAAGGGCGGCGTGGACACGCTGCCGGACGGTACGGGTCCCATGCCGGACAACCGCAACGACGACACCACCCCGGACCCGGACCCCGACACCGACGGGGGCAACGGCGGTACGGGCAACCCCGGCGGCGGCAAGCCCGGCGGCGGCGCCACCGACCCGGGCGACAAGCCCGACCCCAAGCCCGACCCCGACCCCGATCCGGAGGACCCGGACGACCCCGCCCCCGTCACCGAGCTGGCCAAGGCCGGTGCCGCCTCCTTCACGGCCACCGAGGGCAGCGCGTTCGCGGACACCCCCACCGTCAAGGCCGCCACGGCCTCCGGTGCGGGCGTCGGCAAGGTCCTCGTGCGCTTCACGATCGTCGGTGACACCGACGCGTCCTTCGGCGGCAGCAAGTCGGCCGAGGTCAGGACCGGCGCCGACGGCCAGGCGAGCGCGCCCGCGCTCCAAGCGGGCGAGAAGACCGGCGAGTTCACCATCCGGGCCACCACCACGGCCGGCAGCCGCGTCCTCACCACGGACTTCTCGGCGACCGTCACCGCACGCCAGGCCGACGCCCTCACCAGCGCCACGGCCACGCTGACCGGTGCGCCGGGCGCGGCGTTCACGGAGACCGCCGAGGTGAAGGCCACGCTCGGCGGCGCGGCCGCCCCCGGCGTCAAGCTCACCGCCACCATGGTCAAGAACGACGCGGGCGACCCGAACGACGCGGGTCCGTACTTCAAGGACGCCGACGGCAAGGCGATCCGCACCCTCACGCTCACGACCGGCGCGGACGGCACGGTGAAGCTCCCGGCGATCTACGCGGACGACACCGCGGGCACGTACAAGCTGAGGCTGCTCGCCCCCGGCGGCGGCAAGCTCGACGTCGAGCTGAAGGTCGCGCCCGCCGAGTCGCCGTCGCCGAGCCCGGACCCGACGCCTTGACCGGCCCTCTCCCGTAGACGCCACACAACTTCACATCCGTCACCGCACCGCCCCTGGACCGAAAGCCGGATCAGGGGCGGTGCGACGTGTTCTCATCTCGCCCCCGCGTTGCTACGGTGCCCCAGCCCTGACGCCGTATCAGATTCTGGAGGGGGCCGGAAAAATGCGCGCTCTGATAGCCGCGGGGATCGGTCTCGCCGTTGCGCTCGCCCTGGTCCTCACCATCTCGTCGATGGAGGCACCGCCCGGCAAGACCTCGCCGAAGCCTCTGCTGACCACGATCCCCAAGCACCCGTAGGGAGGGCCGACGCGATGCGCCGCAAGGCCAGTCTCATCCTGCTCGGCTTCGCCGTGTTCTTCGCGGCGCTCTCGCCGCTGCTGCGTTTCTACGCTTTTCCCCGGCTGGCGAAGGTGCCCGCGAACCAGTACCAGACGATGGTCCTGGAGGCGAAGGGTGCCAGCGTCATGGACATGGCCGAGGGGGGAGTGAAGAAGACCGATCTCTCGATCGTGCAGACCCTCCGGGGCAACGTGGAGGAGTCCGAGAAGATCGAGGAGTCGGCGGGCCGTGACGTCGTGGTCTGGGACGGGCTGTCCTACGCCCAGGACTCCGACGGCAAGATGGTCACGATGATCCCGGAGCGCTACATCTTCGACGCCCACTCCGCCGAACCGCTGCACGCCACGGGCGAGATGGCCGACAAGCAGCCGGTCAAGCGCGAGGGCCTCGAGTTCAAGTGGCCGTTCCTCACGGAGAAGCGGGACTACAAGTACTTCGACGCCCGCAGCCGCACCACCAACACCATCTTCTTCAAGGGCGAGCAGAAGTTCCGCGGCCTCGACGTCTACTACTTCGAGCAGACCATCGACTGGATGAAGGTCGACTTCCCCAGCACGATGCCCGGCGGCTACAAGATCTCCAAGGAGCAGCTCAAGGCCTCGAAGACGGAGATGTGGTACACGACCGTCCGCAAGTTCTGGGTCGATCCCACGACCGGCGCGCCCGTGTACGGCGAGGAGATCCACAAGGAGGAGATGCGCGGCGGGACGCTCGTCGAGGGGCTCGCGCCCGGCAAGGACAAGCTCACCGTCTTCGACGGCCATGTGAAGATGCGCGAGGACTTCATCGAGTCCACGGTGGACCTGGTCAAATCCAACCGGGTCCTCGTCCTCCTGATGACCTCGTACCTCCCGTGGGGTTTCCTGATCCTCGGCGCCCTGCTGCTCTCGCTCTCCCTGTGGCTGGAGGCCCGCAGCCGCCGCCCCGGGGACGATCCCGAGGGGTCAGGGGAGCGCACACCGGAACCCGAACCCGCCGGGGTCTGACCGGCCCCGGGTTCAACCCCGGTTCCGCAGGCGGGCGTTGGTGAACCGGGTCGGTTCCGCGCCCGCCGGGTCCTCGGGCCACGGATGCTTCGGATAGCGCCCGCGCAGCTCGGCCCGTACCGCCTGATAGCCGCCCTGCCAGAACGAGGCGAGGTCGGCCGTCACGGCGGCGGGCCGGCCCGCGGGCGACAGCAGATGCACCAGGACCGGTACGCCCGCGACCGTGGGCGTCTCGGCGAGCCCGAACATCTCCTGCAGCTTCACGGCCAGGACGGGCTGCTCGGAGTTCGCGTAGTCGACACGGACACTCGATCCGCTCGGCACGGTCAGCCGTTCCGGCGCCAGCTCGTCGAGCCGTGCCGCCTCGCCCGTTGCCCACGGGAGCAGCCGGGTGAGCGCCTGCCCGGCATCGATCCGCCCCAGGTCCGCGCGCCGCCGCGCCTTCGACAGCTCGGGTTCCAGCCAGTCGTCGGCGCGCGCGAGCAGCGCGGTCTCGTCCACGTCCGGCCAGGGCGCACCGAGCCGGCGCCGCAGGAACGCGAGCCGCCGCCGCAGCTCCTCGCCCTTCTGCGACCACTTCAGGAGGACGAGGCCGTCGGCGGCCAGCCCGTCCAGAAGTGCCTTGCGTACGAGGCCGGGTCCGGGGGAGGCGAGCGGGCGCACCTTCAGCTCGATCGCGCCCAGCCGCTCCACCTGCCGCGCGACGACCTCGCCGTCCGCCCAGCAGACCTCCTCGCCGCTGCTGTGCAGCGGTGCGGCGGCGCGGCGGGCCGCGGCCTCGTCGAGCACCGCACCGAGCCGTACGCGGGCGTGGGCCGAGCCGACGGGGCGGTCCGCCACCGCGACGGCGATCCACTCGGAGCGGAACAGCGGGGAGCCGTCCGGGAGTTCGGCGGCGGTGCCCGAGGCCATCAGGAAGCTGCCCGGGCCCTTGGCGCGGGCGACGCGCTCGGGGAAGGCGAGTGCGGTGACGAGGGCGGGCGCGTGCTCGTCGGCCGCCTTGGTGTGGCTGATGTGCGTGGTCTCGTCGGTGTGCGCGGCCCCCTCGGCGTGCGCGGCCGCGGAAGTGTTCGCGGTAGCGGCGGTGATCGCGGTTCCGGCGGAGTTCGCCGCGGACTCCAGCCGTCGGGCCTCCGTACGCCACCGTGCCGAGTAGCCGTCGCCGCCCTGCCGTGCGCGGCGCCAAGCGGCCGCCAGGTCGTCGCCGTACTCGCGCGGCGGCTCCTCGCTCAGGAGCGCGACAAGCTCGGCGGCCCGGCGCACCCCGATGTCACGCGCGCCGTCGAGCAGCGCACGGCCCAGGCGCGGATGCAGGCCGAGCCGGGCCATGCGCAGCCCTCGTCCGGGCACCCGGCCCGCCTCGTCCAGGGCGCCGATCGCCGTCAGCGTCTGCCGGGCCGCGGCCATGGCGCCGGCCGGCGGCGGGTCGAGCAGGGCCAGACCGGAGGCGTCCGGGTCGCCCCAGCACGCGGCCTGCAGCGCGAACGCCGTGAGGTCGGCGACCTTGATCTCCGGCGCGGGGAAGCGGGGGAGCCGTCCGTCCTCCGCCTCGTCCCAGCAGCGGTACACCGCCCCGGGCGCCTCACGCCCGGCCCGGCCCGCGCGCTGCCGTCCGGCCGCCTGCGAGGCCCGTACGGTCGTCAGGGCGCTGAGGCCGCGGGCATGGTCGGTACGGGGCTCACGTGCGAGCCCGGAGTCGACGACGGTCCGTACGCCCGGCACCGTCAGCGAGGACTCGGCGACCGCCGTGGCGAGCACGACGCGGCGGCGCTCACCGGGCGAGAGCACCGCGTCCTGCACGGCGGCGGGCGCACGGCCGTGCACCTGCAGCACGTCCACACCGTCGAGCGGCCCCAACTGCCCGGCCACCCGGCCGATTTCGCCCACCCCGGGCAGGAAGCACAGTACATCCCCGGCGCGCTCGGCGAGGGCGCGGCGGACCGTGGCGGCGACATGGGTGAGCAGTGCCGGATCGACGCGCATCCCGTGCGGCGGGCGCACCGGCCGGGGCGGCGGCGCCCAGACGGTCTCGACGGGATGCGCCGTGCCCTGCGCCTCGACGACCGGGGCGTCCCGTCCCGCGTCGCCGAGGAGCCGCGCCCAGCCCTCGGCGTCGGTGGTCGCGGAGGCGGCGACGAGCCGCAGCTCGGGCCGCAGGGTCGCGCGGACGTCCAGGAGGAACGCGGCGACGGTGTCGGCGTCCAGGTGCCGCTCGTGGCACTCGTCGAGCACGACGAGGTCGACACCGGACAGCTCCTGGTCACGCTGCAGCCGCTGGAGCAGCACCCCGGTGGTGACCACCTCGACCCGGGTCCCGCGCCCGACCTTGCGCTCCCCGCGGACCGTGAACCCGACGCTCTCGCCCACCTGCTCCCCGAGCAGCCAGGCCATCCGCCGTGCGGCGGCCCGGGCGGCGATCCGCCGCGGCTCGGCCACGACGACCCGCCGCCCGGGCCCGCCCAGGAGCCCCGCGAGCGCGAGCGGCACGAGCGTGGTCTTGCCGGTGCCGGGCGGCGCGCAGAGCACGGCGGTGCCGTGGGCGTCGAGCGCGGCGGTGAGGCCGGGGAGGGCGTGGCGGACGGGCAGCTGGTCGAGGGCGGCGGTGGCGCGGGTCACGGGTCCAGTGTGTCGGGTGCGGGACCGGGTCAGGGGTGCAGCCCCCACGGTTCGGTCACGAACACTCCCCGGCCCTCACCCGCGGGCCCCGGGCCCGGTGCCTCAGTCGCGCGCGCAGACGAAGATCGCCGTACCGGGGATCAGGGAGCCCCGCAGCGGGGACCAGCCGCCCCACTCCTGACCGTTCCAGTCCGGCCACTCCGGCTCGACCAGGTCCACCAGGCGCAGCCCGGCCGCGACCACGTCCCGTACGCGGTCGCCCACGGTCCTGTGGTGCTCGACGTACACCGCGCGTCCCTGGTCGTCCTGCTCAACGTACGGCGTGCGGTCGAAGTACGAGGCCGAGACCGAGAGGCCCTCGGGACCCGGCTCGTCCGGGAACGCCCAGCGGATCGGATGCGTGACGGAGAAGACGAAGCGGCCGCCGGGACGCAGGACGCGGCGCACCTCGCGCAGCACGAGCACGGGGTCGGCGACGAAGGGGAGCGCGCCGTACGCGGAGCACGCGAGGTCGAAGGAAGCGTCCGCGAAGGGCAGCGCACCGGCGTCCGCCTCCACCAGCGCGACGCCCTCGGAGCCGATCCGCAGCGCGTGCTGCAGCTGGCGGTGCGAGAGGTCGAGCGCCACCGCGCGGGCGCCCTGGGCGGCCAGCCAGCGCGCGCACTGCGCGGCGCCCGCCCCGATCTCCAGGACGTCCTGTCCCTTCAGTGCGGAGGCCGGCCCCAGGAGACCGGCCTCGGCCTCGTCGAGGCCCTCGGGACCCCAGACGAAACGGTCGTCGCCGAGGAAGGCGCCATGGTCGTTCTGGTACTCGTCGGCATGCCGGTCCCACCAGCCCCGGCTGGCCCTGCTGCTCTCCGCGACATCGCTCTCACGGCGTGTGGCCACCGCGTCGTCGTACGGGTCGTGCTCTTCGATTCCGGACTCTTGGATGATGCGCTCCCGCGTCGTAGGGTGCGGACCTATCGGGGCGCGAGCGACCCCGGTGGCCTCGTGCGACAGATTTTGTGCCGGGAATGCGGCGATCCGCCCCGGGTGTGCGCCTTCGCGCATTGACCCTGCCCGGCAGCCCCCGTATGCTACAAGTTGCGCTGCGAGCCTGCGTTCCTCAGACATAGCAGGATGCGCTCGCGTCTGTTGTATGTCCCCTCGGTTCTCGAGGCGCCACAGATTTCTTCTGGATCGGCGCCTCCTAGGCTGTCCGGCTTCTGCAGAGCGAAACGGGCTCCCGGCGTAGCAGTACCTACGACTTCAATGTCCGCCGGAGCCCTTTCCCACATGACGAGCAGCACCGAGACCACCGCCACCACTCCGCAGGTTGCGGTCAACGACATCGGTAACGAGGAAGCTTTCCTCGCCGCCATCGACGAGACGATCAAGTACTTCAACGATGGCGACATCGTCGACGGCGTCATCGTCAAGGTTGACCGGGACGAGGTCCTCCTCGACATCGGTTACAAGACCGAAGGTGTCATCCCGAGCCGCGAGCTCTCCATCAAGCACGACGTCGACCCGAACGAGGTCGTCGCGGTTGGTGACGAGATCGAGGCCCTGGTTCTCCAGAAGGAGGACAAGGAAGGCCGCCTGATCCTCTCGAAGAAGCGCGCGCAGTACGAGCGTGCGTGGGGCACCATCGAGAAGATCAAGGAAGAGGACGGCATCGTCACCGGTACCGTCATCGAGGTCGTCAAGGGTGGTCTCATCCTCGACATCGGCCTCCGCGGCTTCCTCCCGGCCTCCCTGGTCGAGATGCGCCGTGTCCGTGACCTCCAGCCCTACGTGGGCAAGGAGCTCGAGGCGAAGATCATCGAGCTGGACAAGAACCGCAACAACGTGGTCCTGTCCCGCCGTGCCTGGCTGGAGCAGACCCAGTCCGAGGTCCGCCAGACGTTCCTCACCACCCTGCAGAAGGGTCAGGTCCGCTCCGGCGTCGTGTCCTCGATTGTCAACTTCGGTGCCTTCGTGGACCTGGGTGGCGTCGACGGACTCGTCCACGTCTCCGAGCTCTCCTGGAAGCACATCGACCACCCCTCCGAGGTTGTCGAGGTCGGCCAGGAAGTCACCGTCGAGGTCCTCGACGTCGACATGGACCGCGAGCGCGTCTCCCTGTCGCTCAAGGCCACGCAGGAAGACCCGTGGCAGCAGTTCGCCCGTACGCACCAGATCGGTCAGGTCGTCCCGGGCAAGGTCACGAAGCTCGTTCCGTTCGGTGCGTTCGTGCGCGTCGACGAGGGCATCGAGGGTCTGGTCCACATCTCCGAGCTGGCCGAGCGCCACGTGGAGATCCCGGAGCAGGTCGTCCAGGTCAACGACGAGATCTTCGTCAAGGTCATCGACATCGACCTCGAGCGTCGCCGGATCTCGCTCTCGCTGAAGCAGGCGAACGAGTCCTTCGGTGCCGACCCGGCGTCGGTCGAGTTCGACCCGACCCTGTACGGCATGGCTGCCTCGTACGACGACCAGGGCAACTACATCTACCCCGAGGGCTTCGACCCCGAGACCAACGACTGGCTCGAGGGCTTCGAGACCCAGCGCGAGGCCTGGGAGACCCAGTACGCCGAGGCGCAGCAGCGCTTCGAGCAGCACCAGGCTCAGGTCATCAAGTCCCGCGAGGCCGACGCCCAGGCGGCGGCCGAGGGTGGCGACGCGGCTGCCGCGGCTCCGTCCGCGGGTGGTCAGGGTGGCGGCGGTTCGTACTCCTCCGAGGGTGCGGACAACTCCGGCGCGCTGGCCTCCGACGAGGCCCTTGCCGCGCTCCGCGAGAAGCTCGCCGGCGGCCAGAGCTGAGGCTCTGTCCTAGGCGGTAGTTGATCACCGTCGAGGCCCACGGTCCCCTTTCGGGGCCGTGGGCCTCTTCGTGTTGCGGGACGAGGCGCCGCCCTGCCCGCCACCCCGAGAACGCGTGCACATACGGGTGTTGGGGAATGCCATGCACGGTGTGGGCGTTCTTGTGTACGAACTTGAGGAGGAGCGGTCGCTGTGGTTGACGCGCAGAGTTTGTACGAATGGGATGCCAAGGGTCTCGCCGTGGCCGACATGGCGCTGGCGCAGGACTCGGCCGGACTTGTGATGCTCTACCACTTCGACGGGTACATCGACGCGGGGGAGACCGGTGAGCAGATCATCGACGAGATCGGTGAGGCGCTGCCGGGTCAGGTCGTCGCCCGGTTCGACCACGACCGGCTCGTGGACTACCGCGCGCGGCGTCCGCTGCTGACCTTCCAGCGGGACCAGTGGGTGGAGTACGAGGAGCCCGCCATCGAGGTGCGGCTGATGCAGGACGCGACCGGCGCCCCGTTCCTCGTCCTGGCCGGTCCCGAGCCCGACGTCGAGTGGGAGCTGTTCGCCCAGGCGGTCGGCGAGGTCGTCGAGCGGCTCGGCGTACGGCTCGCGGTGAACTTCCACGGGATCCCGATGGGCGTTCCGCACACGCGCCCCGTGGGCCTGACCCCGCACGGCAACCGCACCGACCTCGTCCCCGGACACCGCAGCCCCTTCGACGAGGCCCAGGTACCGGGCAGCGCCGCCGCGCTCGTCGAGTACCGGCTGATCCAGGCCGGGCACGACGTGCTCGGGGTGGCCGCGCATGTTCCGCACTACATCGCGCGCTCCGCGTACCCGGACGCCGCCCTCACCGTCCTGGAGTCGATCACCTCGGCCACCGGTCTGGTGCTGCCCGCCGTCGCGCACGCGCTGCGCACCCAGGCACACCGGACGCAGAACGAGATCGAGCGGCAGATCCAGGAAGGCGACGAGGAGCTCGTCTCCATGGTCCAGGGCCTCGAGCACCAGTACGACGCGGCAGCGGGCGCCGAGACCCGCGGCAATATGCTCGCCGAGCCCGTGGACATCCCGACCGCCGACGAGATCGGCCGGGAGCTGGAGCAGTTCCTGGCGGACCGGGACGGCGACAAGTAGCCCCGAGCAGCCCCTTGCGGGATACCGATCCATACCGTGCAGCCATGGCCTAGGCTTTCGTTCATGCTGAAGGTGGGTCTGACCGGCGGGATCGGTGCCGGCAAGAGTTCGGTCTCCGGGCTGCTCGACGCGTACGGCGCCGTCCTCATCGACGCCGACCGGATCGCCCGCGAGGTGGTCGCGCCCGGAACTCCCGGACTGGCGGCGGTCGTCGAGGCCTTCGGCGAGGAGATCCTCGCCGCGGACGGCACGCTCGACCGGCCGAGGCTCGGCTCGATCGTCTTCGCCGACCCCGAGCGCCTCGCTGTGCTCAACGGCATCGTGCACCCCTTGGTCGGCGCCCGCTCCGCCGAGCTGGAGCGGGCCGCCGCCGAGGACGCCGTGGTCGTCCATGACGTACCGCTGCTCGCCGAGAACGGGCTTGCGCCGCTGTACGACCTCGTCGTCGTGGTCGATGCCTCGCCCGGGACCCAGCTGGACCGTCTCGTACGGCTGCGGGGCATGAGCGAGGACGACGCGCGGGCGCGGATGGCGGCGCAGGCCACGCGCGAGAAGCGGCTGGAGATCGCCGATGTCGTGATCGACAACGACGGGCCGCTGGAGGATCTGGAACCCCAGGTCCGCGCGGTCTGGGACGGCCTGCGGACCCGCGCGGCGCGCGGCTGACGGGGGCGCGGACGTGGTCGTGCTCGCCGCGCTCACCTCGTTCGGCGGTCTCGTGGCGCTGCTCGCCGGCGCCTACGGGCTGCGCCGGACCCGGCGGCTCACCGCCGCGGGCGAGCTGGTGACGGCGCTGGTCAAGCCGCCGCCCCAGGGCGCCGAACGGCCACTGCTCCAGTTCGAGACGCTCGACGGACGGGTCCTGGAAGTGCCCGCACCGGTACCGCCCAGCCGGCGGCTGCCGCTGCGCACCGGCACCGAGGTGCGGCTCGCCTACGATCCGGCCGATCCACGCACCGTCCTGCTGCCCGGCGGCGAACGGGTCCGCCTCGACCAGGGCTTCGTCGTGGCGGGAGCGGCGCTCGTGGTGCTCGGCGCGGTGCTCGCGGTGACGCTGGGCTGACGGTCCGGTCCGCTCCCGCGCGTATACGGCGCGGGGCGGCGGGGCAGCGTTAGGGCGTGGATCTCCGTGCGGGAGCCGGGGAGGAGGCGCGTACACGGCGCGTACACCAGCGCATACGGCGGCTGGGACAGGAGCCGCACCGAGGCGCGTACGGAATAGCGCCGCAGTGACGGGCGTTGAAGCTGATCGGCAAGCGGAAGGATGGCAGCGTGCCGGAGAACATGGGACGAGGACGGACCCCGGAGACGAACGTCATCGACTTCCGGGCGGCCGAGCAGCTGCTCGCGGCACGCGATCCGCGCGGGGCGATCAAACTGCTCGACGCGGTGATCGAGGCGCACCCCGAGCACACGGCGGCGCGGCTGCTGCGCGCCCGTGCCTTCTTCGCCGGGGCCCAACTGAGGGCGGCCGAGCTGGAGTTCTCGATCGTCCTGGAGCGCGAGCCGGACAATGCGTTCGCGCATTTCGCGCTGGCCCGCACCTATGAGCGCATGAGCCGTCCCGCCCCCGCGAAGCGGCACTTCCGGCTGGCGGCGGCGCTCGATCCGCAGCCGGAGTACCTGGCGGCGGCGCGCTTCGACGAGGCCGGTTAGGGCCTGCCCGGCGGATCATGCCTGGGACGGGCCGGTCAAGGTGCCGCAGCCCGACGGCGGCATGATCCGCCGGGCAGGCCCTAGCGGCCGCTCACGCGGTGGGGCGGGGACAGCTCGTTCAGGCCGTGCGCAGGACGCGGAAGCGGTCCGGGGCCGCCGGGTCGCGGTCGGCGATCTGCAGCGGCGGCGCGGTCCACTGCCATACGCCGGTGTCCTCGGCCCGCGTGAAGGTGATCCGCCCGCGGGTGCCCTCGACGGCGACGTCCGCCCAGGACGCGCCGACCCCGTCCACCCCGTGGCTGCGCAGGCTCTCCGCGAGGACCGCGATCGTGTCGTACCCCTCGTACGCGACGAACGACGGTTCCGCGCCCAGTCGTTCGCGCAGCGAGCGCTCGACGCGGTTGGCCGGCGGGCCCGGCCGGGCGGGCAGATAGCGCAGGAACGGGACGCCCGCACCGTCCTCGCCCAGGAGCTCCGCCCACGCGGCGAACTCCGGCTGGCCCGCGGGCGCGCCGATCAACACCTCGCCTAGACGTTCGTCCGCGCGCACGGCCCGTACCAGGGGGACGGCCGGTTCCGGCTGGCCCACCAGGAGCAGGAGCGCCGTGACGCCGTGCCCGGCGAGAGCGTCGCAGAGCAACGAGGGTTCCTGGGCGTCGAGTTCGACGACCTCGCCGCCGTGCGGTGCCAGCCGGCCGCGGAGGATCGCGGTGCCCGCCTCCCAGTAGGCGCTCGGCTGCTTCACGACGGCGATACGGCGGTGTCCCGCGGACAGCAGATGGTCGCCGTAGAGCCGCCAGCCGCGGGACTGCGGCGGGGCGATCCGGGCCACGTGACGGGCCGGTTCCTCGGTGAGCGCGTCGATGACCGCGGACGAGCACAGGAACGGCAGCTTCAGGGACTCGGCGGTGGCGGCGGCCGCGCGCGCGACGACGCTGTGGTACTCGCCCGCAAGCGCGGCCACGCCGAGCGCGGCCAGCTCCTCGACGGCCGCGGCGGCGCGCTGCGGATTGGCCGCGGTGTCCCGTACGAGCAGCTCGACGGGCCGTCCGGCCACCCCACCCCCTGCGTTGACCTCCTCGACGGCTAGCCGCATGCCCGCGATCAGATGGTGACCGGCCTCGGTCCAGCCGGGCGGCGAGAGCGGGGCCAGGGCGCCGATGCGGACGGGGGAGTCGATGGGCGAGGAGTCGACGGATGAGGTGTCGACGGACGAGGCGTTGTCGGGGGAGGTGTCGTCGCCCTGGGGGCGCGCCGGGATGACCATGGCGCCATTGCACCCTTGGGCGTCCGCGCCGGGCAAGCGAATTGGGTGCATCCTGGGAAGAGGGGCCGTGGCGAGCCGGAGGTGGTGTCCATGCGTACGGGCAGTGAGCCGGTGACCGCGCGCAGTCCCCTCCGCCTGCGTTTCTGGCTCGGCATCTGGGGCGTGGTGTGGGCGATCGCGGGCACGGTGGCCTTCGCGCTCGCGGGCCGGCCGGGGTGGGCCGTGGCCTGCGGGGTGCTGTGGCTGGTGATCACCGTGGACCTGACGTTCGTGCTGCGGCACATCCGGCAGGGGCCGCACTATCAGCCGGGGCCGGACGTCCCGCCGTACGAACCGGTCGATCACCGGGACCCGCGGGGTTAGCAGGACGCCAGGTTCGTACAAGACGAGCCGGGGGAGCCTCGGCCAGGCTCGGGGCATGGAGAAGTCAACGGCGCAGCCCGCCGCACCCGCACCCACACCTGCATCCGCACCCGCACCCGTGAACCTGACCGAAGCGCTGGCGTCCTTCACGGACGTGTACAGCCCGCGGATCGTCGCGCGGATGAACGACTACGACGTCCGGATCGCCCACACCGCGGGGGAGCACGTCTGGCACGTCCACGAGGACACCGACGAATTCTTCCTCGTGCTCGACGGACGCTTCGACATCGCGCTGCGCGATGCGGAGGGGGCGGAGTCAACGGTCGTACTGCACAAGGGGGATGTGTTCGTGGTGCCGCGTGGCACCCAGCACAAGCCGTCCTCGCCCGGCGGCTCGATCCTGATGTTCGAGCCGTCGGGGACGGTGTCGACGGGGGACCGGTACGAGGGGGAGCTGCCCGGGCACGTGGACAGCACGGCGGGGCGTGCGCTCGGCTGAACTCGTACGCGGGGAGTCTCTCGAAAATCGTATGAGAAAACGGTCCAGGACCGATGAGTTGAGGCCGTACCCCCGGTCTATCCCTGTGACAGCGCAACCAAGCGCCCACCCCCGGTTCACAAGGAGCAGCTCATGTCCGAGGCCACTCTTCCCGCGTCCGCCACCGTCGCCTCCCCGCTCGCCGTGCAGCGCAGCCGGCGCGCGACGGTCTCGCTGACCACCCTGCGGGTGGTGCTCGGGCTGTTCTTCGCGATCGGCAGCGCGTTCCCCAAGCTCACCGCGCATGAGTCCGCGACGGTGAGCTTCGACAGGATCGGGTTCGGCGACTGGTTCATGTACAGCATCGGCGGACTCGAACTGATCGGCGGAATCGCCCTGTTGATCCCGATCCTGTCCGGTGTCGCCTCGCTCGCGTTCGTCGGTCTGATGGTCGGTGCGTGCAGCTTCAGCTTCGCGTTCCTGGGCGGCGAGTTCTGGTACACGCCGCTGATCCTCATCGTGCCGCTGCTGTTCGTGGCGCGGGCGCAGCGGGATCAGACGGTGCGCCTTCTGAAGGCGGTGCGGCGCCAGGTGTGATGACCGGCGCCCGCCTCAGGCCCGGTTGACCGGAGCGTTTCGGTCAACCGGGTCTGAGGCATGCTCAGTCGCCGCGCACGCGGGCGTGCAGATGCATGTCGTGATGACCGTCCTCGTGCAGGGCGGCGCTGCGCTTCGTGCCCTCCAGGGCGTAACCGGCCTTGACGGCCACGCGGCACGAGGCGGCGTTACGGGTCGAGTGGTCCAACTCCAGCCGGTGGAAGCCCACTTCGTCCAGCGCCCAGGTGCTCAGCGTCGCGAGCGCGGCCGGGGCGACACCGCGCCCGCGGGCGGCGGGCAGCGTCCAGTACGCGACGACGCCGATGCCGTCGTCGAAGTTGAGCTCGCGCAACGCGATCCGGCCGAGCACCTCGCCCCCGTCGTGCGTCACGGCCCAGTGCGCGCCGCGGTCGGCCGCCCAGTCCTCCGCGTACTGCGCGAACCAGCGGCCGACCTCCTCCTGCGAGGCGGGGCGGCGGATGTGCCAGCGCATCAGGGCCGGGTCGTCGTACGCGGAGAGGAAGGCGGCCGCGTCCGCCGCCCGCCACGGGCGCAGCACCACGTTCCCGGTGGCCACGAGCGCGGGCTGCGCGCCGGCGGAGAGGGCGTCGGCGGGGAGGACGGGCGGGGTGACCCAGGTGCGGACGGGGTCAGCGGTCACGGTGGCTGCGGTCCCTTCGGGAGGTGCGGCCCGTGCGGTCCGTACGGTCGTCGGTGCGGCCTGTCCGGCCCGTGCGGTCGTCCGTGCGGCCTGTCCGCTCCGCGCGGGGCGTGCGGTCGCGTCGCGGTGTGCGGCGGTCGGACCCGTCTCCTGACGTCTCGCTCCCGGCGTCACCCCCAGGCGACTCACCTCGCGAGGACCGGCCCGTCACCGGGTCGTACGCGCCGAGCGCCGCCGCCAGGTCCGGGGTGCCCGCGCCCCGCAGCCGGTCCATCTCGCGGCGGTCGCGCTTGGTCGGACGGCCCGTGCCACGGTCGCGTACGCCCGCGGGGGCGATGGCGTCGCGGGGCGGGGGCGGCGGGCTGTTGTCCTGGTAGCACTCGACGGCGACCGGGGCACCGACGCGCTTGCGGATGATCTTCTTGACGAGCACGATCCGCTCGTGATGCTCGACCCGAAGGCGCACCTCGTCGCCCGCCTTCACCGGCTGCGCGGGCTTGGCGCGCTCGCCGTTGACACGGACATGGCCCGCGCGGCAGGCCGCCGTGGCGGCGGAACGGGTCTTGAGCAGCCGTACGGACCAGATCCAGGCATCGACCCGTACGCTGCCGCTCTCGGAGGGCTCGGAAGTCATGTCCCGACCCTAACGGGCGGCCCCGGGGCTCCCCCAGGGCATTTTCACGGGGGACGATGCGTGCGGGGGTGGGCCGATGGCCGTACGGGAGAGAGCGTCACACGGCGGGGCGGGCTGGACCGAAGCCGACCGTGAGCGAGGCGGGCGGGGGAAAGTCGTGCTGGAGTTACCGGAGTTGTACGTCGTCGACACCGAGTGCTGCACCGACCACCGTGACTTCATCGGGCCCGGATACGAGGACGGGCACGGCCTCGTCCTCATGCGCTCCGGCGCCTACCGCTGGCGGCAGCAGGGCGAGGAGTCGTGGATGGACGCGACCGCGGGCTATCTGACCCGGCCCGGCGACGAGGTCTACAGCGCGCATCCGCTCGGCACCGGGGACACGGCGACCTGGATCCATCTGAGCGAGACGGCCTTCGACCGGTGGTTCGACCGGGCGGGACCGCGCCGTGTCACCGTCACGAGTCGCACCGATCTCGTGCACCGCGCGCTGCTCGTGGCCGTCGGGCGCGGGACGGACCACTTCGAACTCGGCGAGCGGATGAACGGTCTGCTCGACCTGGTGGCGGCCGGCGCGGGCTTCGGCTCGCACGACGGATCACCGTCGCCGGCGGCGCGGCGGGTGCATCAGCGGCTCGTGGCCGATACGTGCGCGGCGCTCGCCGCCGGACCGCTGACCGGTTCGCTCGACGAACTCGCGGCCCGCGTCGGCGCCTCGCCGCACCATCTGAGCCGGGTGTTCCGGCAGGTCACCGGCCGGACCCTCACCTGGTACCGCAACGAGCTGCGGATCCGCGCCGTCCTGGAGGACATGGAACAGGGCCGCTGCGGACTGCGGGCGCTGTCGGCCGCGTACGACTTCGCGGACCAGGCGCATCTGACGCGCGTGATGCGACGGCACGTGGGGGAGACGCCGAGCGGTGTACGGGAGGTGCTCGGGCTCGACCGGAACGGGCGGGTGTGCGCCGACCCGGGCAAGTGAGCATGAATGTCCAACGCGCCGTACCCGTACGCCTTCGAGAATGGCCGCCGCGACCACGTTTCGCGACCACCAAGGCAACCCGGGGGACGCCCATGGCACTCAATCGACGCACCGGCCTGCTCACGGCCGCGCTGATCACCATCGCGGCCTGTACGGGCGCGGCACCGGCCCAGAGCACGCCCGAGCGGGGCGGCGGGAGCGGGCCTCGGCTCACCGACCCGCGGCCCTGTCCCGGACTCACCGACGTCACCTGCTCCGACCTGACCGTTCCGCTCGACCGTGGCGGCAAGCAGCCCGGCACCCTGAAGCTCCAGGTCGCCGCCGGCAATAACACCGATGCCCCCCGCGGCGTCCTGCTGCTGCTCACCGGCGGACCAGGCCAGCCGGGTCTGCCGTACTACAAATCGCTGGCCGAGCGGCTGCCCGAGGTCGTCAAGCAGTACCGGCTCGTGATGATCGACCAGCGGGGCACCGGCGGCACGGCGATCGACTGTCCCGACCTGCAGAAGGAGGTCGGCTCCAGTGACACCGCCGTCCCCGGCAAGGCGGCGGTCGGCGCGTGCGCCCGCATCCTGGGCGGCACACGGAACCTCTACACGACCTCCGACACCGTCGCCGACTTCGAGGACCTGCGCCGGGCCCTCAAGGCACCGAAGATGACGCTCGACGGTGTCTCCTACGGGACGTTCACGGCGGCGCAGTACGGCCTCACGCACCCGCAGCGCACCGCGCGTCTCGTCCTCGACTCGGTGGTGCCGAGTGACGGCGCCGGAGCTCTGTACGAGGACTCGCTGCACCACACCCGCTCCGTGCTGCGCACCGCGTGCGCGGAACAGTCCTGCGGCTACGACCCGGCGAAGGACCTGGCGACGGTGGTGCGCCGGGACGGCAACGGGGTCGACGTGTTCAGCATGCTCGTCATCGCGAGCATCATCGATCCGAAACTCGACAACCCGAACTTCAAGTTCCTCGACGCGATCCACCGCTCCGCGGCCGGTGACACCGAGCCGCTGGACCAGCTGATCGACGGCTTCACGTCCCCGGACGGCACCCCGCCCGAGCTGTTCAGCTCGGGGCTGCACGCGGCGACGCTGTGCGCCGACACCCGCTTCCCGTGGGGCGGCGCCGCGGCGCCGGTCGAGGGCCGCGAGAAGGCACTGCGCAAGGCCGTGCAACGGATCAAGCCGTCGTACGTCTGGCCCTTCGAGCGCGCGACGGCCGGCGACCAGGGCATCCCGCAGACCTGCCTCAACTGGCCCCGCTCACGCCCCAACCCGGCTCCGCCGCACACGACGCTCACGATGCCGGTGCTCCTGCTGCAGGGCGACCGTGACCTGTCCACGCCGATGCGCTGGGCCCAGGACCTGGCGGCGAAGACCCCGCGGGGCGAGCTCGCCCTCATCGAGGGTGCAGGGCACTCGGTACAGCGGCGCAGTGACGCGGGGGCGAAGGCCGCGCAGGAGTTCCTGCTGAGGTGAGGCCTCGGGGCACGCGGGCGGGACGTCAGGTGCTTCGGGGCGCGCAGGTCAGGGGACAGGCGTCCAGGCCATACGGACGTCCGGCTCGCGCTCCTCGTTGTGCGCCCCGTCCGTGCGCTCGGTCTCCACGAAGCCGTGCCGGGCGTAGAAGCGGCGGGCGGGTGCGTTGACCTGGAACGTCCAGAGGGAAAGCCCTTCGGGGCTACGGGACTTGGCGAGCGCGACGAAGCGGTCGCCAAGTCCCTTCCCGCGCCAGGCGGGGTCCAGGTAGAGCTGTTCGAGCTCGGTGCCTTCGAGGACGAGGAGGCCCGTTATCCGGCCGTCGCCCGCCTCGGCGAGCCACGTCTCGTGCACGGGCACGACGACATGGCGGAACCAGGCCCGCACCTCGTCGTCCGTGTGCGCCCGCCGGACACCGGGCAGCGCGGCCGTGTACGAGCGCAGCCAGACCTCGGCCAGGGCCGGAGCGTCCGCCGCGCCGGCGCGGCGCAGGGCGGGGGCGCTCTCGCGGGGGCCGGGGCCGGCGGTGCTCATTCGGGGACGACCGCCGTGGCCGTGATCTCGACCAGCTGGCCGCGGTAGCCGAGACTCGCGACGCCGAGCAGGGTCGAGGAGTGCGGGCCGCCCTCGGCGGTGCTCAGGCCCGATGCCTCCACCACCTTCCACACCTGCGCCAGAACGGCGGGGTCGCTGCTCACCACATACACATCCGTGTACACGACCTGGGACAGATCGCTGCCGATGTCCCGCAGCTGGGCCGCCAGATTGGCGAGCGTCTGCTCCGTCTGGCGGACCGGGTCACCGGGGCCGACGAGCTTCCCGTCGGCGTCCAGCGGGACCGATCCGGCCAGGAACGCCAGGCGTGCACCGGCCTCGACGATCGACGCGTGCGAATACGTGGGTGGCTTCAGGAGACCGGCGGCGGCGATGCTGCGCTGAATGATGGGGACCTCCGAGGTGGCAGGGCGGTGTGGGCCGGTGTGGGCAGGTGTCCAGCTGCGCGTAGACGCGCGGGCCGAGTGGCCGGGTGCCGGGAGTGTGCGGATCCTGGACAGTACGGATCGCGGACCGTGCCGGCCGTGCTCATCCTCGTGCCGGCCGCGGTCAAACGCATCCGAATTTGGCGTCACCCGGAATGTTCCGCTCCCGTTCGGAGTTGCCCAGCATCATGAAGGCCATCGCACTCGACGCATACGGTTCCCCCGACGACCTGCGGCTCGTGGAGCTGCCCGAACCGAAGGTCGCACCCGGCGAGGTGCTGATCCGCGTGAAGGCGGCCGGGATCAACCCGGTCGACTGGAAGCTCGCCGCCGGCTATCTCGACCCCATCATGGAGGTGCGCTTCCCGCTGATCTCCGGCTGGGACGTGGCCGGAGTGGTGGAGCGCACCGGCTTGGACGCCACGGAGTTCGCGGTCGGCGACGAGGTCTACGGCTATGTCCGCAAGGACTGGGCGCAGAACGGTGCCTACGCGGAACTCGTCTCCGCCCCCGTCCGCACCCTCGCGAAGAAGCCCGCGGCGCTGAGCTGGGAGCAGGCGGCCGGGGTGCCGCTGGCCGGGCTCACCGCGTACCAGGCGCTGAAGAGGGTCGGTGTGGACGCGGGCGAGACCGTGCTCGTGCACGCCGCCGCCGGCGGTGTCGGCTCGCTCGGCGTGCAGATCGCGGTCGCCCTGGGCGCACGCGTCATCGGTACGGCCAGTGAGCGCAACCACGCCTATCTGCGGGAGCTGGGCGCCGAACCCGTCACCTACGGCGAGGGACTCGCCGACCGCGTACGGGAGTTGGCCCCGGGCGGCGTCGACGCCGTGCTCGACTTCGTGGGCGGCGGTGCGGTCGCGCAGTCGCTGTCCCTGGTGAAGCAGCGGGACCGCATCGCGTCGATCGCCGACGGCGAGGGTGCGCTGGGCGCGGGCGGCCACTACGTGTGGGTACGCCCGTCCGCAGGGGACCTGACCGCGCTCACGCAACTCGCCGACGCGGGCAAGCTGACCGTCCATGTCGATAAGTCCTTTCCGTTGGCCGACGCGGCCGACGCCTGGCGCCTCGGCCAGGAAGGGCGTACGCGGGGCAAGATCGTGCTGACGGTCTGAGCAGGCCGTAGGCGTGGGGCTCGCTGCTCGCTGCTGGCTGGGTGCGGGCCCCGTCATGCCACCCGGAGGTGGGCCAGCAGTTCGTCGCCTGCCGGATACTCCCGCTCCTCGGGCAACAGCCCGGCCGCCGCGTCCAGTTCCCCTTCCCGTACGAGCGCGTGGATCTCGCGCGCCGTGTCCGTGACGTCGGTGATCCCGACGATCCATTCGTCCGCGTACCGCCGTGTGGCCTCGCCCGCGAGCCCCAGCTGGAGCGAGCGGTACGGCAGTGGGTCGAGCCGCAGGTCCCGTTCGGGATCCCACTGCACCCGCGCGGGCGCCTGCCGCAACTCCCGCTTCCAGGCGGCCTGGTCGGCGTGCAGCCCGCGCACATGGTGCGAGACGCAGGCGTTCCGCAGGGCCCACTCGAAGCCGTCCCGCCGTATCTCCACGGCCAGCACGGTCTCCTGCCCCTCCTTGGTGCCCCAGCCGGAGCGGTACATCATCCAGAGGAACGACGGTTTGATCCAGGTCATCCGGTCCCTCTTCCAGGCCTCGGGGAACCGGCCGTCCCGCGCCGCCGGCCGCCCCAGGCCGGGCGCGTAGGCCTGATAGACGGTGACGGTCTCCTCGGTGTGACGGGCTCGGATGCGATACATGGCGTCGTGCTTCTGCATGAGGTCAGGGTGGCGGTGGAGAGCCGTGCGGGGCGAGTGGTTTTGCCCGGGGCCGGGCACATCAGGCCTCCGTCGGTATGTCCAGCGCCGTCCCGTACAGGCGCGTGACCCGCAACCTGATCACCACCCGCTGCTCGTCCACCAGCTGCTCCAGGAAGCCCTGTTCCTCGGCCGGGTCGCTGAACCCCGGGGTGAGCGCGAGGAGTTCACGCCCCACCGCGTCGCCCGGGGTCTCGCTCGGGGCGGAGACCTCGGCCTCGCCCTCGGCGACCGCGAACGACCAGTTGCCCGGGCCCGAGACATGCAGGGCCGCGTGCGGATCCGCGAGCAGTTGGCGGACCTTGAGCCGGCCTGCGGTCGTGGAGACGCGCACGATCCGCTCGACCGGGTCCCAGTTGTGCAGGACCGTGGACAGATGCGGGTGCCCCGTGCGGCGCACCGTCGCCAGGACGGAGAACTGCTGCGAGCCGAGGAGGTCGGACAGCTCCTGGTCGGTGAGGACGCGGGGCGCCGGTCCGGAGGCGGGCTTGCGGGAGGCTACCGGGGAGGGGTTCGTGCTCGTGCTGTTGCTGCTCATGGCGTTCTCCTGAAGGTGTGAGTGCTGGTGCTGGTGCTGGTGCTGGTGCTGGTGCTGGTGCGGGGGCGGGGGCGGCGGGCTTGATGGCGGGTGTGTCAGGTGGGCTGGGCTTGGCCGAGGCGCGTGCGGACTCCGTTCACGCAGCGATGGAGATGTCGGCCGCGGTCCGGGTCTCGCGGGGCGCCGTCGCGCGGGGCTTGCGCACCATGGCATACGCGGTCACGAACGCCGCGATCAGGAGTCCCGTGCCGATGGTGAACGCCAGCCGGTAGCCGTCGGTCAGCGCTGCCGTCCGGGAGGCGCCCTGGAGGAGCTGGGACTCGGTGCGGGAGGAGGCGAGGGTGGAGAGCAACGCGACGCCGAGCGCCATGCCGATCTGCTGGGTCGTGTTGAAGACCCCGGAGGCGAGGCCCGCATCCGACTCGCTCGCTCCCGACATGCCGAGCGAGGTGAGCGCCGGGAGCGCGAGGCCGAAGCCTGCCGCGAGCAGCATCACGGGGAGCAGATCGACCACGTAGTCGGCGCGCTCCGGGAGGCGTGCGAGCAGCACGAGCATGGCGACCAGGAGCGTCAACCCGGCCAGCAGGACCCGCCGTTCGCCGAAGCGCGCATTGAGGCGCGCCGATATGCCGAGCGACACCACACCGATCACCACGGCCGCGGGGAGCATCGCGAGCCCCGTCTCGGCGGCTCCGTAGCCCCGTACGCGCTGCAGATAGAGCGCGACCAGGACCTGGAAGGAGAACAGCGCAGCGACCATCAGAATCTGGACGAGATTCGCCCCGGCGACCTGGCGTGAGCGGAGGAACCGCAGCGGCATGAGCGGGGTCCGTGCCGTGGCCTGCCGCAGGACGAAGGCGGCCAGGAGGAGCATGGCGACGGCGCCGAGGACGAGGGTGCGGGCCGCCGCCCAGCCGGACGACTCGGCCTGGACGACCGTGTAGATCCTCAGCATCAGACCCGCCGTGACCAGCAGCGCTCCGAGCAGATCCGCGCCGGCGGACAGGCCGAGACCGCGGTCGCGGGGGAGGGCGACGGTGGCGACGGCGAGGGAGGCGAGGCCGATCGGGAGGTTGATGAAGAAGATCCAGTGCCACGACAGGGCATCGGTGAGGACACCTCCCAGGACCTGTCCTATGGAGGCGCCCGCCGCTCCGGTGAAGCTGAACACCGCGATGGCACGGGCCCGTTCGCGCGCCTCGGTGAAGAGCGTGACCAGGATGCCGAGGCTCACGGCCGCGGCCATCGCGCTGCCGACGCCTTGCAGGAAGCGAGCCGCGATGAGGACCGCGGGAGAGGCGGCGACGCCCGCGAGGAGCGAGGCCGCGGTGAAGACCCCGGTGCCGTAGAGGAACATCCGGCGGCGGCCGAGCAGATCGCCGAGGCGGCCCGCGAGCAGGAGGAGGGAGCCGAAGGCGATCAGATACGCGTTCACCACCCAGCTCAGCCCCGCCGCTGTGAAGCCCAGATCGCTCTGCAGGGCCGGCAGGGCCACTGTGACGATCGAGCCGTCGAGCACGATCATCAGCGTCCCCGTGGCCACCACGGCGAGCGAGAACTGTCTGGTCCTGGCGGGCGAGGCCTGGGCCGTACGCGAAAAAGCATGGGCAATACGTGAGTTGGCAAGCATGACGCACTCCGGTCGTCGGCGTGATCGCTGTCGTAAAACGACCGTAGCAGATAGTTCGGATGCAGACGATCCTTTTCGGATCGTCTTTTCGGCTATGCTTGCGTCATGACTGCGATGTCCTCGCCCAAGCGCACCGAGCCGGACCTCTCCTTCCTGCTCGATTACGGCGGCCACGCGCTCCGCGCCCGGATGGCGGCGGCGCTCGCCGAGATCGGCATCACGGCCCGTATGCACTGCGTGCTGGTCCATGCGATCGGCCAGGAGCGCACGCAGGCGCAGCTCGCCGAGATCGGGGACATGGACAAGACGACGATGGTGTCCACGGTCGACGCCTTGGAGAAGGCGGGCCTGGCCGAGCGCCGCCCGTCGCGCACCGACCGCAGGGCCCGGATCATCCAGGTCACCGAGGAAGGGGCGCGGGTCGCCGAGCAGAGCCAGCAGATCGTCGACTCGGTGCACCGGCAGGCCCTGGGCGCTCTGCCCGACGGTGACCGCGAGGCGCTGATAAAGGCACTGAAGCACCTGGTCAACGGGTACTTGGCGACGCCGCTGGAGGTCGAGCTCAAGCAGGTGGTGCGCCGGGCGAGGCAGCGGTCGTAGAGGATGCGGTCAGTGGGGCTGTCGTCGGAGAGGACGCGGTCAGTGGGGCTGTGGTCGGAGAGGCTGTGGTGATGGGGGAGCGGTTCATGGACGAGGAGGCGTTCCTCGCGTACGTCACCAAGCAGCTCGCCGCGCTGCCCGGTGTCCGGGCCGTCACCCTGGGCGGCTCACGTGCGCAGGGCACGCACACGGCCGCGAGCGACTGGGACTTCGCGGTCTACTACCGCGGCGCCTTCGACCCCGCCGACCTTCGCGCCGTGGGCTGGCCGGGTCAGGTGTCCGAGCTGGGCGGCTGGGGCGGCGGAGTCTTCAACGGCGGTGCGTGGCTCACCGTCGAGGGCCGCGCGATCGACGTGCATTACCGCGATCTGGACGTGGTGGAGCACGAACTGGCCGAGGCCCGTGCGGGGCGTTTCCGCTGGGAGCCTTTGATGTTCCACCTCGCGGGCATCCCCTCCTACCTGGTCGTGGCCGAGCTGGCCATCAACCGCGTGCTGCACGGAGACCTCCCGCGCCCCGCCTACCCGCCCGCCCTGCGCGCCGAGGCCCCCGGCAGCTGGCGCGAGCGCGCGGCCCTGACGCTCGCCTACGCGAAGGCGAACCACGCCCCGCGGGCGCAGGCCGCCGAGGTCGCGGGCGCGCTCGTCACCGCCGCGATGTACACCGCCCATGCGGTCCTGGCGGCCCGCGGCGAGTGGGTCACCAACGAGAAGACCCTGCTCGAACGGGCCGGACTGCGGGCGGTCGACGGGATCGTGGCGGGCCTGCGGCCGGATGCCGAAGTGCTGGCCGGGGCGGTGAGAGCGGCGGAGGTGTTGTTCGCGGCGGCGTGACTCCGGGGCCGGCCCGCGTGCTGGATCTCGCCGACGTGCCGCGTACCAACACCCCGTACCCCACCCATAGTTGACACCCCCACCTCCCACAGGTCACATTCGCGCGAATGGACCCCAGTGATCTCACCGCAGCCGAAGCGCGCGTCGTGGCGGCCTTCCCGCACGGGGCTGCGCTCGATTTCCGCCCCGCCGGTGCGGAGGACGAGGACATCACGCTCGGTGCCGCCTGGGGCCCCGACCGCACCGTACGAGCCGAGGTGCTCACCTCGTTGCTGCTCGACGGCCCGCGCACACCGGGCGAGGTACCGGCGCTGCGGATCGCCGGAGCCCGGATCGTCGGGCCGCTCTATCTCCTCTACGGGCAGGTCGAGTGCGCGGTCAGCCTCTACCGCTGCCACTTCGACGAGACGCCGGTGCTGTTCGGCGCGCGGCTGCGCCGTGTGTACCTGGGCTCGTCCGTCCTGCCGGGCCTGTCCGCCGGCACCGCCGTCTTCGACGGCGACCTCTCCCTGGAGAAGTGCCGCATCGCCGGCCAGGTGACGCTCACGGGCGCGCAGATCACCGGAGCGCTCACCCTGGACCACGCGGTCCTGCGCGCGGCGGAACGCACAGGCGCGGCGGACGGCGCAGGACCGCGCCCGGTGCTCGACCTGGGCCGCGCGACCCTCGGCGGCGCCCTGTCGGCGCGTGAACTCACGGCCCACGGCGAATGCCGCTGGGAGTCCCTGACGACCGGCGGCGAGATACGCCTGGACGGCGCCCGGCTCGTCGCGCCGGGCGCCTTGGCGCTGTACGCCCCCGGCCTCCAGGTCGGAACGTTCATGAGCGCGGTCGACCTGTCGGCCCAAGGCGAGGTCTGCGTCTACAGCAGCACCTTCGGCGGCACCCTCAACCTCGCCCGCGCCCGCCTGGACAACCCCGTCGACACGGCCCTGCACGCCTCCAACCTGACGGTCGGCTCCGACCTCAAGGCCACCGGCCTCACCGCACTCGGCCGCGTCAACCTGCGCGGCGCACGGATCCCCGGCCAACTGGTCCTCACCGAGACCACCTTGCGGCATCCCGGCAACACGGCCCTGCGCGGCGACGGCATGGCCGTCGGCGAACTGTGGCTGCGCGGACCGTCCTCCATCGAGGGCACCCTCAGCCTGCGCCGCACCCAGGCCGAGCTCATCCACGCCGCCCCGGAGGTCTGGCCGGACGAGGTGCGCCTCGACGGCCTCACGTACACCGCACTCGTCCCGCACGCGCCCGCCGCGCGCCTTCTGCCGGTCCTGGAGCGCGACACGGAGGGCCATGTCCCCTTCGCGTACGAACAACTCGCCCTCGCGTACCGCCGGATCGGCGACGACACGGCCGCCCGCACCGTCCAACTCGCCAAACAGCGCCGCCACCGCGCGACCCTGCCCGCCTACGCCAGGGCCTGGGGCCACCTCCAGGACCTCACCGTCGGGTACGGATTCCGTCCCGTACGCGCGGCCGGCTGGCTGATCTCCCTGCTCCTGACCGGCTGGATCGCGTACGCGGTGAAGCAGCCCTCCGCGCTCAAGGCGGGCGAGGCCCCGGACTTCTCGCCGTTCTTCTACGCGCTCGACCTGCTCCTTCCGCTCGTCGATCTCGGCCAGGAGAAGGCATACGCCCCCGAGGGCGTGCTGCAGACGCTGTCGTACGTGCTGATCCTCGCGGGCTGGGTGCTGGCGACGACGGTCGCGGCGGGGATCACGCGGGCGCTCAGCAGACAGTGACCGGGCCCGAAGGCATCCGCGCAGGTGGCCGGGCCTGTTCCGGGCCCGCATAATCCGCATATGGCCGCAGCCGCCGACCCCGCGACCCTCCGTACCGGCACCGCCGCCGGCCGCTGGGTGCTGCTGACCACCGTGCTCGGCTCCACCATGGTGCTGCTCGACTCCACCGTGGTGAACGTGGCCCTGCGCCGGATCGGCGACGACCTCGACACGGATCTGGCGGCCCTGCAGTGGACGGTCAACGCGTACATGCTGGCCCTCGCCGGGCTGATCCTGCTCGGCGGGGCGCTGGGTGACCGGTACGGGCGACGGCGGATCTTCGTCATCGGCGTGGTGTGGTTCGCGGCCGCGTCGCTGCTGTGCGGGCTCGCACCCAACGCCGAGGTGCTCATCGCGGCGCGCGCCCTGCAAGGCGTGGGCGGCGCGCTGCTCACCCCCGGCTCGCTCGCGCTGATCCAGGCCTCGTTCCATCCCGACGACCGCTCCGCGGCGGTGGGCCTGTGGTCCGGGTTCGGCGGGGTGGGGGCGGCGGTCGGGCCGTTCCTCGGCGGCTGGCTGGTGGACGGGCCCGGCTGGCGCTGGGTGTTCCTGCTCAATGTGTCGCTGGCCGCGCTGTGCGTCCCCATCGCGCTGCGGCACGTCCCCGAGTCCAAGGACGAGGCGGCGCACGGCCGCTTCGACATCCCCGGCGCCGCCCTCGGCGCGCTCGCCCTGGCCTTCCTCACGTACGCACTGATCGCGGCGCCCGACCAGGGGGCCTCCGGGGTCGTCATCGGCTCGGCGGCCGCGGGTGTCGCGGCCACGGTGGCGTTCCTCCAGGTCGAGCGGCACACCCGCGAGCCGATGATGCCGCTGTCGGTGTTCTCGGTGCGCCAGTTCAGCGCGGTCAACCTTGTCACCCTGTGTGTCTACGGAGCGTTCGGCGGCTTCTTCTTCCTGTCCGCGCTCCAACTCCAGGTCGTCACCGGCTATTCGGCGCTTGTCGCGGGCACCGCACTCCTGCCGACCACGATCCTGATGCTGTTCTTCTCGGCCCGCTCGGGGGAGATCGGCCGGCGGATCGGTCCACGGCTTCCGCTCACGGTCGGCCCGCTGCTGTGCGCGGCGGGCATGCTCCTGATGATGCGGGCGGGTCCCGGTGCCTCGTACTGGCTCGATGTGCTGCCGGCCGTATGCGTCCTCGGCCTCGGCATGGTGACGCTGGTCGCTCCGCTCACCGCGACCGTCCTGGCCTCGGTGGACCCGTCACGCGCGGGTCTGGCGAGCGGAATCAACAACGCGGCGGCCCGTGCGGCCGGTCTGATCGCGGTGGCCGCGCTGCCGCTGGTGGTGGGGATGGGTCCCGAGGCGTACCGCTCGGCGACCGAGTTCAACCGCGCCTTCCGGCTCGCGATGCCGCTCTGTGCGGCGCTGCTCGTGGTGGGCGCGCTGATTGCCTGGTTGACGGTCCGCAACCCGGTGCCGGACAAGGCGGAACCGGAGCCGTGTCATCCGGAATGCCAGACGTATTGCACGGTGGACGCACCACCGCTGGAAGGCGGGGAGACGTCCCGCTGACGCACCTGCTGCCCCGTCGCTCAGGCGGCGACGGCGACCTCGACCGACTGCGGCTGCGTCGGGATCAGCGCGAGCACGGGCCGCCTCGGCGGCACGACCTCACCGCCCGGCAGCAGCTCCCCGGTGTCGTCGAACACGATCGTCCCGTTGCACAACCGGCTCCAGCCCTGCTCGGGGTGGGCGGCGACGACGCGCGCGGCCTCACGGTCGGGGCGGTCGGCGGTGGGGCACGTCGGCTGGTGAGTGCACATGGTCTGACTCCGTCTTCTGGAAGTGGATCTCAAGGTGGAATGGCTCTGACTCCGGTTTCGAAGCTCTTGCTGACGCTGCACTTCTGACGTTCCGTTGATTCGAGGATGCCCCTCGAACGTCCCGGTCCTGTCACTGGTAATGACCGGGCGGGCAACGGCAACTCATCGGTGTCACAAGGAAATGTGAGCCGTCCCGCCCCCTTCCGCCATCGCCACCCCGATCCGCCGGTTCGTCTCGGCCCAGACGTCCGGCTCGACCTTCGGCAGGACGTCGCCCCACAGGATCAGGCCGCTGCCGCGCATCTGCTGCATGCCCTCGGGGCGGCCGATCAGGAACAGGTGGAGGTGGGCGCCGCCGTCGCCCCACTTGTTGACGTGGACGCGGGCGATGCCGCCGAGGGAGCGGACGGCCTGTTCGACGCGCTGCAGCATTCCGCCCATTTCCGCGGCGCGCTCGGGCGGCAGGTCGTGGAGGTCGTAGTGGCCGCGGGGCTGGAGCATGACCATCGCCGGGAGGGCCTCGGGCTCGGTGAAGCCGACGAGGCGCCAGTGGTCGTCGGTCCAGAGGAAGTCCTCGTCGGGCCGCCGGCACGCCGCACACGTGTCGGGGCCGGACTCGCCCTCGCGGGGCGGCTCAGGAAGGACCGGCGGTTCGAGAGTCTTGACGCGCAGGCCCTCCGGCTCGAACGGAAAGATGTCCCACATGGCGATCCCCTCGCCGGAGAAGGGGATCTGCTCACCTATCGGGAGGTTACGGACGTACGGGCTGGGCTCGGTTGTCATGATCGACAGAGTCGCACACGGCCGGAGCGGCACACCCATGGACTCCTGCCCCCGCACCCCCCACCCTGACCCCCATGGACTCCGGCCTGGTCACCATCCTCGTGCCCGTCGTGCTTGCCGTGATCATGTTCGGGCTCGGGATGAGTCTGACCGTGGGGGACTTCCGGCGGGTGCGGGAGTATCCGCGCGTGGTGCTCGTCGCGCTCGGTTGTCAGCTGGTGGTGCTGCCCGCCGTGTGCTTCGGGCTGGTCGAGGCGTTCGGGCTGGCCGCCGCTCCGGCGATCGGGATGATGCTGCTCGCCGCCTCGCCCGGCGGGACCATGGCGAATCTGTACAGCCATCTCTTCGGCGGGGATGTCGCGCTCAACATCACGCTGACCGCCATCAATTCGGTGCTCGCCGTTTTCACGCTGCCTTTGATCGTGAACTTGTCCGTCGGGCACTGGGGCATGGGGGACGACGGGAGCGTGGGGCTGCAGTTCGGGAAGACGCTGCAGGTGTTCGCGCTCGTGCTGATTCCCGTGGCGGTCGGGATGGTGGTGCGGGCCAGGCGGCCCGGGTTCGCCGAGCGGGCCGAGCGGCCCGTCAAGCTGCTGTGTCTGGTGATTCTGGCCGGGGTGATCGTGGCGGCGCTGCTGGCCGAGCGGTCGAACGTGGGGGAGTACCTGGCGGAAGTCGGGCCCGTGGCGCTGCTGTTCAGCTGCATCTCGCTGGCCACCGGCTATGTCGCGGTGCGGGCCGTGGGTGCCGCGCATCCCCAGGGCGTGGCCGCCTGCATGGAAATCGGGATGCACAACACCTCGCTGGCCCTGACGATCGCGCTCAGCCCCTCGCTCCTGGACAGCACGGAGATCGCCGTGCCCAGCGCCGTGTACGCGATCCTGATCTACTTCACCGCCGGGGCGGCCGGGTGGATCCTGAATCGCGTGGGCGCGGGCAAGGGCACGGCGACGACGGGCGCCGAGGTCAGATGAGGCGGCGGATCTCGCCCCGGACGCGGTAGAAGCCGCCCGCCGCAGGGTGCAGCGCGTCGACCACATAGCGCGCGCCCGGCTCCCGTATGCCGCGCGGGAACTGCACGTTCCACGACGGTTCGTAGCCCGACGAGACCACATGGACACGGAGCCGGTTGCCCTGCTGGGTGCACTCGACCACCACACCGTCCGCCGGCGCCACCGTCACCGTGTGCACCTCGGCGACCGTCCGCGCCGGGGTGTACGTGGGCGTCGCCGAGGAGTACTTGACGTCCACCGTGGTCGGGACCGAGCCCGACTGGGCGGCGGTGATGGCCGCGGGTGAGGCGTCGACGCAGACCAGGCAGCCGTCCGTGGTGACCATGTACAGCTTCTCGTCCAGGTACTGCATGGACAGCGCCGAGCCGTTGCCCGTGCGCAGCTTCCACAGACGGGTGCCGTCGGCGTCGAAGCAGTAGACCGAGGACGCGCTGTCACCGGCGAAGACATGGCGGCCGTCGGGGGAGGTGGCGCACGAGTAGACCGGGTCGTCGCAGCGGTACGTGCCCTCGATGGCGCCCGTGGCCTTGGACAGGCGCTGCACCGTGTGCTTGGCCGTCCCCGCGTACACCGAGGTGTCCTCCTGCCAGCCGAAGAGCACTCCGCCCCAGGTCGGCGAGTGCCACAACTCGCCGCCGCCGTCCGGCGCGTAGGCCGTCACGCCGCCCTGGTGGCCGTGGTACACCGCATCGCCGTCCGCGCGCACCATCCACGCGTGGGCGCCCGCCGACTTGCGCGACCACTGGTACTCGTCCTCGTGGTCGATCACCGTCAGGCCGCCGTCTCGGTCCGCGACGTTGAGCACACCCTCGTGGATGTCGAGCCAGAAGATGTCCACATCGTGTGCGATGTCGTACGCGGCGAACGGGAGCTTGGACGACAGGTCGTACACCTTGCCGTCGTCGCAGCCCGCATAGATCCAGAAGTCGTCCGCCACCAGGCACTTCACGCCGTCGGGCAGGTCATAGCGGGCGAGCACCTCGCCGCTGTGGCTGAGCGTGTACACATCGCCCGACTGGTTGCCCACCCAGCAGCGGTCCTCGTCGATGTGGATGCCGAACGCCGCCGATCCCGTACGGAAGCGCCACAGGACCGGAGCGGTGCTGCGGGCGCGCGACGGCGCGGAGGAGACCTCACGGCGTGTCACCGGGCGCGGGGCGCGCTGCCCCTGGACCGCGGGCGCGTAACCCTTCCGCACCTTCTCGCCGATCTTCTTCGCCGCGGCGGCCTGTGCCTTCGCCGGCGTCGGGAACGACGACGTCTGCAGCTGGCCCGTGGCGCCGATCCGTCCGTAGCGCACCGAGACGACCGTGCCCTCCACGGTCACCTCGTAGAACTTGTGCGCACCGCCGCCCTCCTGGGACAGCTCCAGATACGTATGCGAACGCTCCCCCTGCGCCATGCCACACCTCTCCCAGCTCGGGGCCCGGCGCCCCACCGGCGCTCGCGACCACTGGGAAAGACGTTACGGGCCGCCACTGACAACCGGCGGACCGGCCTCCGCCCGTCTGTCCTCGCTACCGTTGACCGATGACCACCCCCGGAGCGCAGCCGCCCGCCGATCTCGTCATCACCGACTGCACTGTGCTCGTCCCGGACCAGGACGACAGAACTCCCGTCCCCACGCCCGCCCCCACCCTCGCCGTCCTCCCTGACCACGCGATCGTCATCCGCGACGGACTGATCGACACCCTGCTGCCGAGCGCCGAAGCGACGGGCATCGACTCGCGCGAACGGATCGACGCACGCGGCCAGGTGGCGCTGCCCGGGTTCATCAACTGCCATACGCACGCGCCGATGGTGGCCCTGCGCGGAATCGCCGAGGACCTGCCCGTCGAGGAGTGGTTCAACGAGCGGATCTGGCCCATCGAGTCCCAGCTCACCGAACGCGACGTGGAGCTCGGCGCGCGCCTCGCGTGCGCCGAGATGATCCGCGCCGGTGTCACCTGCTTCGCCGACCACTACTTCGCGATGGACCGCGTCGCACGCGTGGTGGACGAGACCGGGCTGCGCGCCCAGCTCGGCTGGGCGTACTTCTCCTCGCAGGGTCCCGAAGGACGCGAGCGCTCCCTGGAGTTCGCGCTCGCCCACCAGGGTTCCGCCGGCGGGCGGATCACCACGGCGCTCGCGCCCCACGCCCCGTACACCGTCCTTGACGAGGATCTGGCGCAGACCGCACGGCTCGCGCGCGAGCACGGGCTCCCGGTCCATCTGCATGCTGCGGAGAACCGGGCGCAGACCGACAACTCCCTCAAGGAGCACGGCCGTACGCCCATCGAGATCCTCGAACGGACCGGTCTCCTCGGCACGGATCTCCTGATCGCCCACGCCACGGGCCTGATCGAGCGGGACTTCGCCGTCCTGGCCCGAGCGACCGGCCGGATCGCCGTGGCCACGGCGCCCCGCGGCTATCTCAAGTTCGGCTGGGACACCACGCCGATCGCCGAACTCGCCCGGATCGGCATCCCGGTGGGTCTCGCCACCGACGGTGCCGCGTCGAACAACACCCTCGACGTCTGGGACGCCATGGCCCTGACCGCTCTGACCCAGAAGCAGTCGACCCGCGACCCGCGCCGGCTCACCGCGCGCGAGGCGCTGGATCACGCGACGCGCCAGAGCGCCCAGGCGCTCGGACTCGCCGACCGGATCGGCTCCCTCGCCCCGGGCCACCGCGCCGACCTCGTCCTCGTCGATCTCGACGGACCGCACACGCAGCCCGTGCATGACCTCGCCGCCACCCTGGTGCACAGCGCGCGGTCGAGCGACGTGACGACCACGGTCGTGGATGGCCGGGTCCTGATGCGGGACCGGCAGCTGCTCACGGTCGACGTACGGGAGACGGTCGCCGAACTCGCCGAACGCCTGCCCGCGCTCACCGACCGCAGTCATGGACAGCGGATCCAGACGTACGAGGCATGAGCGGGTCGCGACGGCCCACGTTGTGCATCAACTCCGTGTCAGTCAGGTCACGTCGAGCACCGCGCTCCCGTCCGACGGTGTCTTTCCCGTAGACGCTTCGTTGCGCACAGGTGCCGCAACGAGACCGAGCACGGGGGTGCTCCATGAATCCACGCACAGGACGTGTCGTCATCGGCCGGTTCCCCGCGGGCGGCCCACGGGGCTCGTGGCCCGCCGAGGAATTCGCGCACGCGCGGCGGCTCGAGGGCGAGGCGGCCGAGGTCGTGATGGACCTTGCCTCGGATGCCTTCCTCGTCGTCGTACGCGGGCGTGAACTGGCCGAATAGGCCCGGACCCACGGCTCCGTACGGACTCACGGTCCGTACGGACTCACACCCCCGGCACCGACCCCACCGGCGGCTCCCCGTCCGCGAACTGCCGTGCCTGCAGCGAGTACAGCTCCGCGTACACCCCGCCCTGGTCCAGCAGCTCCTGTGGCGTGCCCGACTCCACCAGGCGCCCCGCCTCCAGGACATGCACGAGATCCGCGTGCCGTACGGACGCGAGCCGGTGCGTGATGAGGATGACGGTCTGGCCGGAGCCCGCCAACGCCCTGATCCTGTCGAAGACTTCGAGCTCGGCTCGCGCGTCCAGGGCCGCCGTCGGCTCGTCCACGATCAGGATCGAGCCGCGCCGGTACGCGGCCCGTGCGATGCCGAGCCGCTGCCACTGGCCGCCGGACAGCTCATGCCCGCCCGTGAACGCCCGCACGAGCAGGGTGTCGAGGCCGTGCGGCAGGTCCGTCACCACTTCCTCGGCGCCCGCGTCCGCCACCGCACCGGCAAGCCGCTCGTCGGTGAGCGGGACGGACGCCCGACCGATCGCAATATTGACCTTCGCCGTGAACGGCCAGCGCTTGAAGTCCTGCGCCACCATGGCGATCCGCTCGGCGAGCTGCGCACGGTCCGCGCCCGCCGCGTCCACGCCGTCCCACAGGATGGCGCCCTGCTGCGGGGCGTAGAGACCGGCAAGGAGCTTGACGAGGGTGGTCTTGCCCGAGCCGTTCTCCCCGACGAGCGCGATGATCTTCCCGGTCGGCAGATCGAGCGTCACGTCGTCGAGCGCGGGCCGCTTGCGGTCGCTGCCCGGATAGCGGAACGTCACCTTCTCGAAGCGGATCTCCCGCGGCTCTGCGGGCAGTTCGCTGCCGCCGAGCGGCACGGACCGGGTCGCCGCCTCCTCGTGCATCCGCTCCAGGTCACCGACGAACAGCGCGTTCTCGTGCAGTTCGCTGACCTCGAGGACCAGGGTGTTGAGGCTCGACGACCCCGTACGGATCGCGATCACCGCCGTGCCCGCCACCGCGAGCGACATCGCGTCCGTGAGCAGCAGCGCCCCCAGCGTCGTATACGTGGCGGCCGTGGCGAGACCCGTCCACGCGGCCGCGATCAGGCTGGTGCGGGCCTCCAGGCGCGCGAGCCGGGTCTGCTCGACCTCCGCGGACTGGGACATGGCGCGAAAGTGCCCGAGCAGGAACGGCCCGACCCCGTGCACCCGTATCTCCGGAGCCGCCCGCGCCTCCGTGAGCAGCGAGCTGAGCAGCCGCCCCGCGCGCGCGTGCTGCACCCACGCGTGGAAGGAGCGGTAGCGCCGCCGTGCGGTGGTCAGCGCGGCCCAGGCGCTCGGCAGGGTCATCGTGACCAGGAGCGGAAGGAGCAGCGGATGCAGCACGGTCAGCACGCCCGCGGCGGCGATCAGTGAGATCGCGGCGTTCACCACGCGGGTGGCGAGCGAGACCATCCGGCGGGCCGAGGCGGCCCCGTACTGCGCGGTGTCGAGCAGCTTGTGGAAGGCGTCGTCCTCGATGGCCGCCAGCTCCACCGACGCGGCCCGCTCCAAGTACTGCTCGGTGGCGACCCGTTCGACCTTCGGTTCGAGCCGTCCCGTCGCGTACGTGGACGCCGCGCGCAGCAGTGCCGAGACCGACAGGACGCAGGCCACCGTCACCAGCGCGGGCGTCGCGGCGGAGAGGCGCTCCTCGATCGGGGCCGTGGTCATCAGCTGCCCGAGCACACTGTTGACCGCGAGCAGACTGACCGCCTGGGCGACGCCCCGCCCCAGTTCGGCGCCGACCACGATCCGCGCGGCCTGCCGGTCCGCGCCCCACGCGAGCCGCAGACTCGCGGCGATGAGGGCGGGGAAGCGGCGCAAGAGTGCGATGAAGTCCAGCTGCAGCACCGCCTCCTCGTGCTGTGCCCAGCCGGTGTCGTAGCGCAGCGGCCCGCCGAAGAGGAGCCGCTCCGATTCCGAGGTGGCTCCCTCGGAATCCGCGGACGCGTCCGCTGCCTTGTCCGCTCGCTTGGTGTGTCTGTTCCTGGCCCCCCAGCCGAGTCCCACTCGGACCTCCGTTCGGATCGGAGGTCAACTATGGCCCGGCACAGGGGATTTGGGCAGGGCGTGAACCGGTCGCCTGGGGGCGCGTCGCGTCCGGCGGTGCTACGCCTCCGCGGGCCGCATCCACACCGGAACGGTCCGCGTGATCCGGCACAACGTCAGATACAGCGGAATCGGCGGCGTATAGGGAGCGTCACGCCCTGGATGGTGGATCAGCCGTGCCCCGCTCTGGCTCGGCGGCACCAGGGCCTGCGGCGCGTACCGCGCCGGCTCGGGCCAGTCCAGGGACTGCTGCGAGTGCGAGGGGACGATCCACCACCAGCGGTCGCCGGTCGCGTACACGCAGCCGACCTGCGACATCCGGCTCATCACCTGCCGGCCGAGCTCCGCGGGCATACCCACGGCGTCGCAGCCCAACTGGGCGCGCATCCCGTCGGGCAGCGGCAGCGGGATGTCGCTGAAGCGGCGGGCGAGTGCGGTGAGCCGGTCGAGTGTCATCGCACGCATGGTCAGCCCACCTCCTGGACGGCCGTACGGGGCAGGTGCGCCCACACCTCGAGTCCGAGGCCGGCCTCCTGGGCGCCCCACGAGCGGCAGAGCGCCTGGACCAGGAGCAGTCCGCGTCCGTGGTCCTCCCCGGCGTCCCGCGCGGGGTGGGGTGCGGGGCGGTCGGGGCCGCAGCCCTCGTCGATGACCGCTATCCGCACCAGGTCCGCCGTGTCGTCGTCGTGCAGTTCGCAGACGATGCGGCGGCTCGCGGTGTGCACGACGGCGTTCGTGACGAGTTCGGAGACGACGAGCGCGGCCAGGTCGCGGGTCTCGTCGCACAGCGCCCAGCCGAGCAGGCGGTCCCGGGTCATCCGGCGGGCGCGCGGCACGGCCTCGACGCCCGCGGGCAGCTCGAATCGGCAGCGTCGGCCGAGGTCCGGTTGTGCGGGTGCGTTACCGAGGGCCACGACCGGTTCCTAACGGAGCTGTGGGGTCACCGCTGCTCGAGGGCAGTGGAGAGCTTCCGGACGTCTTCACGCCTGCCACTATCTCCCCGTCGGGAACACTTGGCAAGAGTCACTCTGAAAATTGCAGAGTGCGGTGTTACACCTTGGAACGGCGTGGCACACTGCACGAACCGAGCGCGGCCGCCCCGTCTGTAACGGGCGGTCAGGCCGCGCTACAGAGCGACCCGAGCGAGGTAGACGTGAGCGAACCGCGGTCCGCTCCCACCGTGGGCCAGGTCGTCCTGGGCAAGCGCCTGCAGGAGCTGCGCGAGAGCGCGGGGCTCAAGCGGGAGGACGCCGCCCGGGTGCTGCGCGTCGCGGCCGCGACGGTACGCCGAATGGAGCTGGCCGAGGTCGCCTTCCGGATCCCGTACGTACAACTGCTGCTCAAGGCGTACGGGGCCGACGAGGAGGAGACCGAGTCCTTCATCGAGCTGGCCGAGGAGGCCAACAAGCCCGGCTGGTGGCAGCGGTACCACGACATCCTGCCCAACTGGTTCTCGATGTACGTGAGTCTGGAGGGCGCCGCCAGCCTGCTGCGGTCGTACGAACCGCACTTCGTGCCCGGTCTGCTGCAGACCGAGGACTACGCCCGCGCGGTGCTGAAGGCCGGTTCCATCGGCTCGATGGGCGAGGAGGAGATCGACCGGCACGTGGCGCTGCGGATGCAGCGCCAGGAACTCCTTGAGGGGCCGGACGCGCCCCGGCTCTGGGTGATCATGGACGAGACGGTCCTGCGCCGCACCGTGGGCACCCCTGACGTGATGCGCGGGCAGCTCGACCGGCTGATCGAGGCCACCAAGCTGCCCAACGTGACGCTGCAGATCGCGGAGTTCTCCGCGGGACACCACCCCGGGACCTACGGGCCCTTCGTGCTGTTCCGCTTCGGCGTGCCCGAGCTGCAGGACATGGTCTACGCCGAGTATCTGACCGGTGCCGTCTATCTGGACCGGCGCGCCGAGGTCGTGACGTACCTCGAAGCCATGGACGTGATGGCCGCGCAGGCCGCGTCGGCACACCGCACGAAGGAGATTCTCAAGACTCTCCGCAAGGAGCTCTGATGGATCAGCTGTCCGTGAACGGGGGCCGGATGGACGCCACGAGGAGTGAGGGCCAGTCGATCGACAACGAACCGATATGCAACGAGCCGATATACAACGGAATGCCCGCCCGTGAGCTGGGGGTCGAGGGCTGGCACAAGCCCTGGAGCGGCGGGAACGGGGGCAACTGCGTGGAGGCGATGAAGCTCGCCGACGGACGGATCGCCATGCGGCAGTCGAACGATCCCGACGGCCCCGCCCTGATCTACACGCTGGGCGAGATCCACGCCTTCATCGAGGGCGCGAAGGCCGGACAGGCCGACTTTCTGCTGTCATGATCAATGCCAAGCGCGGCACCATGTGCACCACGCGGCTCAACTCTCTCATCCAGTACGGGACTTGGAGCGCCTTATGAGCGATCGGATCGACACCAGCAAGCCGCACCCGGCCCGGATGTACGACTGGTTCCTGGGCGGCAAGGACAACTACCCGGTCGACGAGGCGATGGCGGAGCAGCTGCTCCGAATCGACCCGCGCGCCCGCGAGTTCGCCCGCGTCAACCGCGCCTTCATGCAGCGCGCGGTGCGCTGGCTGGCCGGGCAGGGCATAACCCAGTACCTCGACATCGGCACCGGGATCCCCACCGAGCCCAACCTCCACCAGATCGCGCAGGAGGCCGCGCCCGCATCCCGCGTCGTCTACTGCGACAACGACCCGATCGTGCTCGCCCACGCCGAGGCGCTGCTCCGCTCCACGCCCGAGGGCCTCACGGAGTACATCCAGGCGGATGCCCGCAACCCCGAGGTGATCCTCGACCACGCGGGCAAGTTCCTCGACTTCGACAAGCCCGTCGCACTCTCGATGCTCGCGCTGCTCCACTTCGTCTCGGACGAGGACGGCGCGTACGACGTCGTCGACAAGCTCGTCGAGCGGCTCGCGCCCGGCAGCTACGTTCTGCTGTCCCAGACGACCGGCGACTTCAACCCCGGCGGCGCGGACGAGGCCCTGGAGCTCTACAAGGCGCGCGGTCTCGTCCTCGCCCTGCGCTCGCGCGAGGCCTTCGCGCGCTTCTTCCACGGCCTGGAGTTCATCGAGCCCGGTGTCTCGCTGACCGCCGAATGGCACGCCGAGCTGGGCGAGCCCGTGCCGGTGGCCGGCGACGAGCCGATCCCCGGCTACGCGGCGGTGGCGCGCAAGCCGTGACGGGACTCAGACGCCGCGCACATGCCGGGCGACCGTTTCGGCGATCGCCCGGCTGAAGCGCAGCACGCCCGGTGACTTCTTCGGGCACGGCCTCGCGTCCTTGGTGAGCGGGGCCAGACAGAAGTGCAGGTAGTCGTCGGCGCTGTGCAGCCGGGCGATCCCGTTCGCGCAGTACGCGGGGTGCTTTCGCTCGTAGGCCGTGCACGGCAGTTCCTGTACGTGGGTGTAGCGGGCGCCGGGCCGGCTGACCGCCGCGCCCGCGTCCGCGGTGAGGTCGCCGGAGGCGGCGGCCTGCTTCTCGTACAGCGCGTTGATCCGCTGGATCCGGTCCGTGGACATCGGATCGGGTCCCTGCAGCACCCAGACGATCGTGGGCCGCGCGATCCCCGCACCGGCCGCTGCCCGCTCGATCTCCTTGGTCAGGGCGCGGGCGTCGGCGGCGTACCGCTCGTAGTAGGCCGCTGAGCCCTGCGCGATGCCGTCCATGCAGGGCGTGTAGCCCCAGGAGTTGCCCCAGAACTGCAGCACCACGACCTCGGGCTTCACCTCGCGCACGAGTGCGGCTGCGCGGTGCTGCGGCGGTACGAGGAGGCTGTCCTGGTCGCGCAGGTAGTCGCAGAGGGTGGTGCCGGAGTACGGGGCGTTGCGCAGGGTGGCGGTTTCCTCGAGGAGACCGGCGAGGACCGTCTGGTTCTCCATGGCGAGGGAGTCGCCGAGGTAGAGGGCCGGGACGGGGTCGCGCGGGGCGTCCGGTTTCCTGCTCCCGGCCGCGGGGTCCGGGGTCTTGGTCCTGTCCGCCGCACCGGCCTTTCCGTCCGCCGCACCGGCCTTTCCGTCCGGTGTCGGGGAGGCCGGCCTCGTCGGTGTCGCGGCGGCCCCCGACGGGTCGGAGGCGACGAGCAGCCGCCAGCCGAGCACGGCGACGGTCAGCAGACCGAGCACGGTGAGGGCGACGGCCCAACTCGTGGTGCGCTTGCCGGGCATGGGACTCCCTGAGGCCGCGGACATGGACGCACCACGGTGGCGGGTCGGCGCGCAGAGGTCTATAGGCTCGGGGGAGCAGTTTGCGGGCGAGACTCCTCGACGGTCGTGCTCGGGAAACTTGCCTACGCGCTCATCGGCCGGTCGTCCGGACGGATCGGCGCGGGCAGCGTGGTGCGGCCCGTGAGCCGCCGGTCGATCGCGGCCGCCGCCGAACGTCCCTCCGCGATGGCCCACACGATCAGCGACTGCCCGCGCGCCGCGTCCCCCGCCGCGTACACCCCCGGCACGTTGGTCGCGAACTCGCCGTCCCGTACGAGGACTCCGCGCGGGTCGAGCTCCAGGGCGAGGCCGTCGATCAGGCCGTCGGAGCGGTCCGGGCCCGAGAAGCCGAGCGCGAGCAGCACCAGGTCGGCCCGCAGCACCCGTTCGCTGCCCGTGCGCGGGCGGCGCTCCCGGTCGACCTCGACCAGATGCACCTCCCGCACGCGCCCCCGGTCGTCGCCCGTGAACTGCAGCGTCGACGCCTTGAACAGCCGGGCGTCCGCGTCCGCGTGCGGCGCGGTCTCCAGGTCGCGGGCCTCCTCGTGGGCGGCCGACAGGCGGTAGATCTTCGGATAGACCGGCCAGGGCTCCTCCCGCTCGTCACGGTCGGCGGTCGGCTGCGGGTAGATGTCCAGCTGCGACACCGAGGCGGCGCCCTCGCGTACCGCCGTGCCCAGGCAGTCCGCGCCGGTGTCGCCGCCGCCGATGATGATCACACGCCGGCCCGCGGCGGAGAGCGGATTGGCGGACAGATCGCCTTCGCAGACCTTGTTGGCGAGCGGCAGGTACTCCATGGCCTGGTGGATCCCGTCCAACTCCCTTCCGGGGAGGGGAAGCTCGCGCCACGCGGTGGCGCCGGTCGCGACGAGGACCGCGTCGTAGCGCCCCCGCAGCTCGCCCGCCGTCAGGTCACGGCCCACCGTCACCGACGTACGGAACTTTGTGCCCTCCGCCTTCATCTGCCCGAGCCTGCGCTCCAGATGGTGCTTCTCCATCTTGAACTCGGGGATCCCGTACCGCAGCAGCCCGCCCAGCCGCTCGTCCCGCTCGTACACCACCACCGTGTGTCCGGCGCGCGTCAGCTGCTGCGCCGCCGCGAGGCCGGTGGGTCCGGAGCCGATCACGGCCACCGCCTTGCCGGTCAGCCGGTCCGGCGGCTGCGGGATCGCCCAGCCACGCTCCCAGATCCGGTCGGCGATCGCGACCTCGACGTTCTTGATGGTGACCGCGGGCTGGTTGATCGCGAGCACACAGCCTGCCTCGCAGGGCGCCGGGCACAGCCGGCCGGTGAACTCGGGGAAGTTGTTCGTCGCGTGCAGCCGGTCCGCGGCCGCCCACCAGTCGTCACGGGCCACCAGGTCGTTCCACTCGGGGATCAGATTGCCGAGCGGGCAGGCCTGGTGGCAGAACGGCACCCCGCAGTCCATGCAGCGGTCCGCCTGGGTCGCGATGATCGGGAGCAGTGCGCCGGGGACGTACACCTCCCGCCAGTCCCGCACCCGTTCCGCGACGGGGCGGCGCGGCCAGTCCTCGCGTCCGGCGGTGAGAAAGCCCTTGGGATCGCCCATGGCCGGTCTCCCTTGCGACGGCTGTCAGTGGGTCCGGGGCGCTTCTTTCGTCACGATACGTCGGGTCTCCGGGGTCGGCACCATGCACGGCGGAGGGGTCTCGTACGACGTACGCGAGCAGCGTTTGTACGGTGGCGGAGCAGTCTCAGGCGGAACGGACAGGGATGGACATGACCACGTTGCGATGTGCGGTGCTCGACGACTACCAGGGCGTGGCGGAATCCCTCGCCGACTGGTCGCGCCTGGCCGAAGAGGTGGACGTCCGCTTCGTCCGTACGCATCTGGACGGGCCCGACGCGGTGGCCGCCGCGATCGCGGACTGCGAGATCGTGGTAGCGATGCGGGAGCGCACCCCGTTCCCGGCCGAGCTCTTCGAGCGGCTGCCCGCGCTGCGGCTGCTGATCACCTCCGGAATGCGCAACGCCTCCATCGACCTCGCTGCGGCCGCCCGGCACGGCGTGACCGTGTGCGGTACGGCCAGCAACTCCGAGCCGCCCGCCGAGCTGACCTGGGCGCTTCTGCTCGGGCTCGCCCGCCGGGTGGTTCCCGAGGCGAACGCGCTGCGGACGGGCGGTCCCTGGCAGTCGACGCTCGGCGCGGACCTGCACGGGCGACGGCTCGGCCTGATCGGCCTGGGGAAGATCGGGGCCAAGGTGGCCGCGGTCGGACAGGCCTTCGGGATGGACGTGGCCGCGTGGAGCCGGAATCTGACGGACGAGCGGGCCGTCGAGGTCGGGGTCACCCGCGTGGACTCGCTGGACGAACTCCTGGAGAGCAGTGACTTCGTCTCCGTGCATGTGCAGTTGGGCGACCGGACCCGCGGTCTGCTCGGCGCCGACGAGCTGAAGCGGATGCGGTCGACGGCCTTCCTGGTCAACACCTCGCGGGCGGCGATCATCGACCAGGAGGCGCTGCTGCAGGCGCTGCACGAGGGCTGGATCGCGGGCGCGGCATCCGATGTCTTCGACACCGAGCCCCTGCCGGCCGACCACCCGCTGCGCACCGCACCGCACTTCATCGGGGTGCCGCATCTGGGGTATGTCACGCGGCGCAATTACGAGGGGTACTTCCAGGGGGCCGTCGAGGACATCGAAGCGTTCCTGGGCGGGGAGCCGGTGCGCGTTCTGGGGTGACCGGTGCGGGTTCCCGGGTGGGTGGGGCGTCGGCGGGCCGGTTCAGTCGTCCGGGCCGCGCCACCCGGCGAGCCGGGCCTCCACCTCCGGGGACACCCGCCGGCGGGCCTCCGCGCGGGCCACGCCCGCCATCAGGAGCGCGTCGTACTCCGTGTCGAGATGCCGCACCGCCGCCCGCAGCGCCGCCGTGACCGCGCCCGGATCGAGGGCGCGGCCCGCCGCGCTGCGTCCGACGCGTCCGCTGCCGCGCAGTGAGGCGTGCCCGGCGACCGCGTGGGCACGGTCCCGCGGGCACCCGGGGAACAGCCGCAGCAGCTCCGTGGCGAACGCCGCCGTGAACCGTACGTCCTGCTCGGCCCTGCGGGCCGCGTCCCGCTCACGGCGCCGGGCCCGCGCGTCCGCGTCGGCGAGGCAGGCCTCCTCGGCCCGGGCGAGGGCGGCCTCCTCGACGAGGACGCCCTGCCGCTCGTACCGACGGCGCCGCGCATTGCGCCGGACGACGACCACGGACAGCGAACTGCCCTCGCGCGCACGGCGCGTGAGGGCAGTATTGCCGCGCGGCAGATAGACGAGGTGCCCGAGGTCCGCGCAGTCCAGGCAGTGCGGTGCGCCGTCCGCCATGACGAGCAGAGGGAGCGGGCCGCCGCGGCACTCCGCGCAGTGCCGCCGCCCGCGCGGCTCGACCGCGACCAGATCCATTGCGCCTCCGTGACTCCCGTATCGCTCAGGCGGCGAGGGCGAGCACCATCGCCGCGCAGGCCGCGAGCGAAGCGACGCCGCGGACGTGGTTCCAGGCCGTCCACTCGGTGACGAAGGTCTTCCACTCCGCTTCCGTCCCCGGGGCCTGCGGGTCCATCTTGTCCAGGGCGTTGTTCCGCGGAACGTTCGCCGAGGCCGTCACACCGAAGCTGCCCACCAGGTACAGCACACAGCCGATCAGAAGCTCCCACGCGCCCTCGTCCGGCCAGATCACGAAGGTCATCACGGCCAGCACGGCGCTCAACAGCGCCGTACCCACGAACACGCCCAGGAACACCGGGTTCATGATCAGCCGGTTGAGCTTCTGCATCGCGACAAGACCCTGCGGCCAGGGCAGCGCCCCGAAGGTCTGCATCACGGACGTGGAGAAGGCGAAGAACACCCCGGCCATCAGGCCGCAGCCCAGCGCCGTCACCAGGGTCAGCGCGAAGTACGGTCCTTCGATCATGACAACTCCTAGAAAGATGTGGGGTGTTGGCGCCGCGCCAGATCCTGCACGGCCCCTGCTCTCACCACAAGTGAAATCCCTGCGGACCCACCGCACCATCGACCAGGCGCGCACCCCCATAAGCGAGCGTCTCGCGCCCGGTGGGAGCGGGCGTCCGGCGCCCCGGCATCATGGTTTCCGTGCGCCTGACACCGATCACCTGGGACCACCTGACCGACGCCCTCGCCGACCGCGTCCTCGCCCTGAAGGCACAGGACGGCGGTGAATGGCTGCGGATCGGGCTGGACGGCGCACCTGCCGCGCGCACCGGCGAGCTCGCCGAGTCCCTCGCGCAGGAGCTGCGGATCCGGGGCCGCTCCCCGCTCGTCGTCCCGACCCAGGGCTTTCTGCGCCCGGCGTCCCTGCGCTACGAGCACGGCCATCACGACGCCGATTCCTATACGGAGGGCTGGTTCGACACCGGCGCCCTGTGGCGCGAGGTCTTCGGACCGCTGGAGCCGGGCGGTTCGGGGCGGGTCCTGCCCGACCTGTGGGACCCGGCCGCCGACCGCGCCACCCGCAGCGCACCCGTCGGACTCCCGCCCGGCGGCGTCCTGGTGCTGCACGGCCCGCTGCTCCTGGGCCGCTGGTTCCCGTTCGACCTGTCGGTCCACATCCGCCTCGGCGCCGCCTCCCTGCGCCGCCGTACACCCGAGGACGAGCTGTGGACACTGCCGGCGTTCGAGCGGTACGAGCAGGAGGTGCGGCCGGACGAGACGGCCGACGTGGTCGTACGGGCCGACGATCCCCGGCATCCGGCGTGGAACGGCTGAGCGGCACCCTCACGGTGGTGCGGGGTCACGCACCGTAGCCGATACGGCCGTCCGGGTGCGCGCCCCGGATCCCGGGACGAGAATGAGTCCGCCGGTTCCTGCGGTGCCGTCCGTGCCGCGCCGGTCGGCCGGAAACCGGGAGGTATCCCATGACCACCGCCGCAGACATCATGCATCCCGGGGCGCAGTGGATCCCCGCCCACGAAACCCTGGACCGTGCCGCACAGCTGATGCGCACCCTCAACGTCGGCGCCCTGCCGATCAGCGACGAGAACGAACGGCTCTGCGGCATCCTCACGGACCGTGACATCGTCGTCGGCTGTGTCGCCATGGGCCACGACCCCTCGAAGGTCACCGCCGGCGACATGGCCAAGGGCACGCCGCGCTGGGTCGAGGCGGGCGCGGACGTCGGTTCCGTACTGGAGGAGATGCAGAGCCACCAGATCCGGCGGCTGCCCGTGATCGACAACAAGCGGCTCGTCGGAATGATCAGCGAGGCGGACCTCGCCCAGCACCTCACGGAGGACCAGATGGCGACCTGGGTGGAGAGCGTCTACGCGAAGCGCTGACCGCCGTCGTACGAACGGGCCGTCCCTCGGGTGAGGGGCGGCCCGTTCGTACGTGCACCCGCGGTAGGGGTACCCACGGCACGTCCATCCGACGCACCCGCCGCCGTGAGCCGGCCCAGAAGGCCATAACTGGGATGATCCGCCCTATGACGCGAACCGACGGCTATCTCCTCGACAACCGCCAGGCCGAGGCCGGAGAGCGCTTCGACGCGCTGTCCGCGCTCTTCGACCCGTCCACCTTCCGGCACTTCGAACGCCTGGGCGTCGGTCCCGGCGGGCGGGTCTGGGAGGTGGGGGCCGGCGGGACCTCCGTGATCGACTGGCTGGCCCGGAAGGTCGGCCCGACCGGGCGGGTCCTCGCCACCGACATCGACACCGCGTGGGCGACCGGTGCGGCCCGCCCGCCCGTCCAGGTGCTGCGCCACGACGTGGCCGCCGATGAACCCCCGGGCGACGGCTTCGACCTGGTGCACGCGCGGCTCGTCCTGGTCCATGTGCCGGACCGCGAGCGCGCGTTGCGGAACATCGTGCGGGCCCTGCGGCCGGGCGGACGACTGCTCGTCGAGGACGCCGACCCGGTGCTGCAACCGCTGGTCTGCCCCGACGAGCACGGCCCGGAGCAGCAGCTGGCGAACCGGCTGCGGCAAGGCTTCCGCGCGCTGCTCGCCGACCGCGGCGCGGACCTCGCGTACGGCCGCAAGCTGCCCCGGCTGCTGCGCGGGGCCGGACTCGCGCAGGTCGAGGCGGACGCGTACTTCCCGCTGGCCTCACCGGCCTGCACCGCGCTGGAGTCGGCGACGGTACGCCAGGTGCGCGACCGTCTGGTCGCGTCGGGCCACGCGACGCACGCGGAGATCGACCGCCACTTGGCGAATGTCGAGTCCGGCGCGATGGATGTGGCGACCTCGCCGATGATCTCGGCTTGGGGGCGGAAGGGGTGAGGGGAGCGATGTGAGGGGGCGGTGGTGCGTTCAGTCCCGCGGAGGCCGTCCGCCGACTCTCCCCACCGCCAGCGCCCCCGCCCGGCACCCTTCCTCCGCGGCCGTCAACGGGTCCGCGCCCGCCAGGCGTGCCGCGAGGAACGCGCCCGTGAACGCGTCGCCCGCGCCGGTCGTGTCCACCGCCTCGGCCGGGCGGGCCGCCGCCTCGCCGAGCACCGCGCCCGCGCTGCAGACCAGCGTGCCCCGGGCGCCCCGCTTGACCACGACGAGCGGGAAACGTGCGCTCAACTCCTGTGCGGACGCGGTCAGTTCGGAGCGCCCGCCGCGTCCGGCCAGCAGCAGCGCCTCGTCGTGGCTGGGCAGCAGGACGTCGACTCCTTCCGTCGCCTCCAGGAAGCGGTCCACGCCCGTCTCCTTCAGGAAGCCCGCCGACGCCGGATCGACGCTCACCGGAATGCCTCTCGCGCGGGCCATCCGCAAGGCCTCGAGTGCCGCCTCACGACTGGGAGTTCCGAAGAAGAGATAGCCGGAGAGGTGGAGGTGCGCGACGCCGTCGAGGAGCGCGGGGGAGATGTCGTCGGGGCCCAGACGCAGCACCGCGCCGCTGTCCGTGAGGAACGAGCGCTCCGCCCCGGCAGCCCCGTCCACCAGGCAGATCACCGTGCCCGTCGGCGCCTGCGCGTCCACCGTGAGGCACGCCCGTACTCCCGACGCGGCGAGCTCCTCGCGATGCCAGACGGCCGCGTCCGCGCCGACGCGGCCCGCGAGCCGCACGTCCGCACAGCCCCAACGGGCCGCCCAGCAGGCCACGTTCGCACCCGCGCCGCCCGGCTCCAGACGGATCTCCGCGGCCGTGTCGGTGCCGGTCACCAAGGGCGTACGGTGCCGGGCCACCACGTCGGTCACCACATCGCCGAGCACGAGCAGTCCGCCCGGCGCGGGCGGAGTCACGCCCACGCCGACGCGATCCTGGCCGCGAGCCGTACGTTGCCCCGTACCGCCGCGAGATTGGCGCGCAGCGAGGCGCCCTTGGTGCGCCGCACCAGGAAGTCAAGGAGGAACGGGGTGACGGCCTGCCCGGTCACGCCCTGCTCGTCGCACGCCCGCAGCGCCTCGTCGAGGACCCGTGCGTGCAGCTCGGGGTCGAGCTGCTCGGCGACCGGCACCGGGTTCGCGACGATCAACGCCGCGTCGGGGCCGCCCAGTTCGTCCTGGGCGCGCAGCACCGCCGCGACATCGGCGGGGGAGTGCAGCGACCAGTCGACGGGCTGCCCCGAGTCGGCCACGTAGAAGCCGGGGAAGCGCTCCGTGCGGTAGCCCGCGACCGAGACGCCGAGCGTCTCCAGGCGCTGCAGCGTCGCCGGGACGTCGAGGATGGACTTCACTCCGGCGCAGACGACGGCGATACGGGTCGTGGCGAGCAGTCCGAGATCGGCCGACTCGTCCTGGGTGACCGTCCATTCGCGGTGCACCCCGCCGAGCCCGCCCGTCGCGAAGATCCGGATCCCGGCCCGCGCGGCCAGGAACGCCGTGCCGGACACGGTGGTCGCCCCGGTCGCCCCCGTCGCGACGGCCAGCGGCAGATCGCGCCGGCCCAGCTTGCGGACGCCGTCACCGGCCGCGATCCGCTCCAGCTGCTGCTTGTCCAGACCGATCCTGGCCTGCCCGTCGACCACGGCGATCGTCGCGGGGACGGCGCCTTCCTCCCGTACCGACTGCTCGAATTCAAGGGCCACTTCGAGATTGCGCGGGCGCGGCAGCCCATGCGCGATGATCGTGGACTCCAGGGCCACCACAGGGCGTCGCCCCGCAATCGCGTCCCGTACCTCGGCGGACACCACCAGCACGCGTACGTCTCCCGTCATCGGCACTCCCGTCGTGTCCCCTTCATCCTTGGCGGGCCCGTGCCCGTGCCAAACCGCCCCGCGCAGATGCGGGTGCCCGCGCACCCGGTGGATACGCGGGCACCCGCCCTGCACGCGCGGTGCGTCAGACGGCCCGTACTCCGTCCAGCGCGCCATGCGGATTCAGTACGTACTTACGGCTCGCGCCCTGGTCGAACTCGGCGTAGCCGCGCGGGGCGTCCTCGATGCCGATCACGGTGGCGTTGACGGCCTTCGCGATGTGCACCTTGTCGTGCAGGATCGCCTGCATCAGCCCGCGGTGGTACCGCATCACCGGGCACTGTCCGGTGGTGAACCGGTGGCTCTTGGCCCAGCCCAGACCGAGCCGCACCTTGAGCGTGCCGCTGCGCGCGTCCTGGTCGATGCCGCCCGGATCGTCGGTCACGTACAGACCGGGGATGCCGAGGGCGCCGCCCGCGCGGACCAGGCCCATCAGGGAGTTGAGCACGGTCGCCGGCGCCTCGGGGGCGTCCGGCCCGTGGGCCCGGGCCTCGAAGCCGACCGCGTCGACAGCGGCGTCCACCTCGGGCTCGCCGAGGATCTGGGCGATCTGCTCCTCGACGCCGCCGCGGGTCAGATCGACCGTCTCGCAGCCGAAGCTCCGGGCCTGCGCGAGCCGTTCGGCGTTGAGGTCGCCGACGATGACGACCGCCGCGCCGAGCAGCTGCGCCGACGCGGCCGCCGCGAGCCCGACGGGCCCGGCCCCGGCCACGTACACCGTCGAACCGACCTGGGTGCCCGCGGTGACCGCGCCGTGGAAGCCGGTCGGGAAGATGTCGGACAGCATGGTCAGGTCGAGCAGCTTCTCGCGCGCCTGGTCGCGGTCGGGGAACTTCAGGAGGTTGAAGTCCGCGTACGGGATCATGGCGAACTCGGCCTGGCCGCCGACCCAGCCGCCCATGTCGACATAGCCGTAAGCCGCCCCGGGACGTGCCGGGTTGACGTTCAGGCAGATGCCGGTCTTGCGTTCCTTGCAGTTGCGGCAGCGGCCGCAGGCGATGTTGAACGGCACCGAGACGAGGTCGCCGACCTGGAGGGTCTCCACGTCGGGACCGCGTTCGACGATCTCACCGGTGATCTCATGCCCGAGCACCAGGCCCTCGGGCGCGGTGGTGCGGCCGCGGACCATGTGCTGGTCGCTGCCGCAGATATTGGTGGCGAGGACCTTGAGGATCACCCCGTGCCGGCACTTGCGGCCGACGTTCTCGGGGGCGACGCCCGGTCCGTCCTGGAGTTCAAGCGTCGGGTAGTCGATGGTCCTCACCTCGACCGCTCCCGGCTTGAGATACGCGACTGCCCTGTTTCCGCTCATGACTGCCTCGCCGTCCCTTCGGCTCTGTGCAGCGGATGCTCGGAAGACCGCGGACGGGGCGCGCCCGGGGCTTCCCTGGCCTGTGCGCAAGGCGGAGTCTGCTACCGGGGAGGGCGCTCGGCCAGAGGGTGCGGGCGGGTAACACGGCGGCCCGGCGCGGGAGGCCGTGGGACGGGTCTCTAGAGTGACCGGCCATGACGACTGATCTTGATGCCGCTCCCGCCTCCTTCGCCGTACACATCCCCGACGCCGAGCTCGAGGCCGAGCCGCTCGACCCCGCGCAGATCGTGTCGGGCACGCCCGAGGTGACCGGCAAGGTCCTGTGGGAGTCCGCTGACGGCAAGCAACTGCGCGGCATCTGGCAGATCACGCCCGGCGTGGTCACCGACACGGAGGCGAACGAGCTCTTCGTGGTGGTGAGCGGCCGGGCGACCGTGGCCGTCGAGGGCGGTGACGTCCTCGAACTCGGCCCGGGCGTCGCGGCCGTGCTGCGCGAAGGCGACCGTACGACCTGGACGGTGCACGAGACGCTGCGCAAGGCGTACCACATCAGCCTCTGAGGGACGTCAGTCCTTGGCAGCGGGTGCGTCCTCGGAGGGTGCGTCCCCGGCGTGTGCGTCCCTGGAGGATGCGTCCCCGGCGGGCGCATCCGCGGGCTTGCGTGCGCGTCGCGGGGTGAGGACGGCGAGTGCGGCGAGCGGGAGCAGCAGCGCGGCGGCGATCAGGTTGAGCCAGCCGTAGCTCGCCTGCGCGACGATCAGGCCCGCCACCGCGCCGCCGACTCCGGCCGCCGTGTTCATGGTCAGGTCGGAGAGCCCCTGGGCCGCGGCGCGTGCGGGCTGCGGCACGGAGTCGGTCAGGAGCGCGGACCCGGAGACGAGTCCGGCCGACCAGCCGAGGCCGAGCACGAAGAGACCGATCGCCGTCTGCGTGTGGTTCGGTCCCGCGGTGCCCGCGAGCAGGGCCGCGACGGCGAGCAGCGAGACCGAGAGCGCGATGACGGAGAGCCGGCCGATCCGGTCCGAGAGCCGTCCCATCACCGGCGAGAACGCGTACATGCCCGCGATGTGGCCGCTGATCACCAGGCCGATGAGATCGATGTCGGCGCCGTGATGGCCCAGGTCGACGGGGGTCATCGACATGATCGAGACCATCGCGGTGTGGGCGACGGCCACCGTCACCAGGGCGAGCCGCGCACGCGGCGAGGCCGCGACGGCGGCGAACCCGGCGCGCAGGGACCGGCCGTGCGGTGAGTCCTCCGTGTCGGGCTCCAGCGCGCGGGCGGTGAGCAGGGGGTCAGGGCGCAGCATGACGGAGACGACGACGGCCGAGATCACGAAGACCCCCGCCGCCCACAGGAACGGGCCCGCCGCCTCGGGTATGCCAAGACCTGCGACGCTGCGGCCCGCGGGCGCCGCGATGTTGGGGCCGAGCACGGCCCCGATCGTCGTCGCCCAGACCACGTTGGAGATCGCCTTCGCCCGGTGCTGCGGCTCGGCCAGGTCGGCCGCCGCGAAGCGGGCCTGCAGATTCGCGGAGGACGCGGCACCGAAGCCCGCCATGCCGACGAGCAGCAGCGGGAAGTTCCCGATCGCGGCCGCGAGCACCACGACGCCCGCGCCCAAGGCGCCGATCGCATAGGCCAGGACGAGCCCCGGCCGCCGTCCGCGCCGGGTCATCAGGGCGGCCAGCGGCATCGACAGGATCGCGGTGCCCGCAACGGTCGCCGTCGGCGCGAGCCCGGAGAGTGCCTCGGTGCCGCTGACCTCCTGGGCGAGCACGGCGGCCAGCGCGATCCCGGTGGCGACCCCCAGGCCGCCGAGGATCTGGCTCGCGATGAGCACGGCGTTGGTCCGCCGCCGCAGCGCGGGCAGCTGCTCGGGCGCGACGGATATGCGGGACGGATCGGTGGTGGTCACCGGCGCAGTGTGCCAGGCGGCACGGTCCGTACGGCAGGGCGGGGACCGCCCGCTTCACCTTGTCGCACCCCGCGGAAGGGAATGCACCTCACTGCCCCCGCCCGCGGACGCCCGGCTCGCCACGTCATCCCCGTCGCGCTCGCACCCCCCGCACGCCCCGCTCAGAACAGCGGCTCCGGCAGGACGCCCTCCAGGGCGAGCAGCTTCCGCTTCGTCTCCAGACCTCCGCCGAAGCCGCCGATCCCGCCGTCGCTCTCCACGACCCGGTGGCAGGGCACGACCACCGGCAGCGGATTGGAGCCCATCGCCATGCCCACCGCCTGCGCGGCGCCGGGCTGCCCGACCCGCCGGGCCAGGTCGCCGTACCCCACGACCATCCCGAACGGCACGCCCTCGTACAGCTCGCGCAGCACCTGCCGGTTGAAGCCGGAGGTCAGCGACCAGTCGAGGGGGAGCGTGAACTCCCGCAGCTCTCCCGCGAAGTACGCACGGAGCTGACGTATCGGCTCGGCGAGGCGTGCCCCGCCGGACGCCCCGCCGGACGCCTCGACGGCGCTGCCGCCGAAGCGCGCGGCGAGACCCGCCACTGCCTTGTCGCGCACCTTCTCGTGCGCATGGAAGACGACATTGACCAGACCGGCGCCGGTCGCGGCGAGCAGCAGCGGCCCGATGCCGCTGTCGGTCACCACCCACTCGACGCCGCCCGGCCCGCCGTCCGCGGTCGGTGCGCTGTGCGCTTCGATGTCCACGCGACCACGGTACGGCGGCCCACTGACAACGCCGCCGGAACAACTGCCCGACGCCGCCGGACTCAGCTGCCCGACGGCGCCGGACCTCAGTCGCTCACCGCGTTCCGTACGACATCGGGCTTGTTCGTGATGATCCCGTCGACCCCGAACCCGGCCACGCGCTGCGCGTTGGCCGCGTCGTCGACCGTCCAGGTGTAGATCTCGAGCGGCCGGCCGTGCGGGCCGCGCTGGGCGTGGATCGCGGCCACGTAGTCCGCCGTGATCGTCCCGTGGTTGGAGTTGATCTGGTCGGCGAACTTCGCGTATGCGGGCAGATCGGCCGCTGCCGGGGTGCCCAGAAAGCCGGTCTTGATGTCAGGGCGCTTCGCGTGTACGGACTTCACCGAGTCCGCGCTGAAGCTCTGGATCACCAGCTTGTGCTTGACGTGGTGCCGGTCGAGCCAGCCCGTCCTGCGCAGCACCTTGAGGGTGTCGTTCTCGATCCCGGGGTAGAGCTCGGGCTTCTTGATCTCCAGGACGAGCTTCTGGTGGTTGCGCTCCACCCGGTTCATGTACTGCTTGAGCGTCGGTACGCGTGCGCCCTTGTACTTTGCGTCGAACCAGCTGCCCGCGTCGAGGCGGGAGATCTCCGCGGCCGTGAAGTCCGCGACCTTCCACGGCGCGCGCTCGGGGAAGACCTGCTCCACGTCCGTGGTCCGCGCCAGGCTGTCGTCGTGCATGATCACCAGCTCGCCGTCCTTGGTGCGCTGGACGTCGTTCTCGACCCAGTCGAAGCCGAGTTCGCGGGCCTTGTCGATGGCGGCGAGGGTGTTCTCCGGGGCGTACGCGGAGGCTCCGCGGTGCGCCACGACCACCGGATCGTCCGTGGCGGCCACCCCGGGGGCGGCCTGTGCGGGAGCGGCTGACAGGACGAGCGCTCCCGCACCCATGAGCGCGGCGGCGGTGACGGCTGCAGTGCGTGCGTGCACCAGGACTCCTCACGTAGTGCGATCAAAGACCGACCGAGCGTGGCAGGAGAGGTGCAACAGAGGACAGGTGCGGGATGGCCACAAGTTGAACGGCGTCACTCCATACGGCACATGAGTCGTCCACGGCGCCCGCACATCAGGTGTCCGCCATTGGCGAAGAGCATGATTTTTTGCCGGAGAATCGTTCGTACGTTCCGCTTGGCGCTTTAATCTCTGCTCAGCACCGGCCACTTGTCCGGCCGTGCGGTGGGGCTGCGGGGGCGCCCCTGGGGCTAACTAATGGGGCGGAAAGGTCATCCCACCATGCAGGGCACCGTCGACGGTTTCAGTTACGGGTTGGTCACCCCGATCGCCGCGTACGTCATGGCGTGCGTGGGCGGGGCCCTCGGCCTGCGCTGCACGGCGCGGTCGCTGGTGGTGGGCAACAGCTGGCGTCCCGGCTGGCTGGCGCTCGGCGCCGCCGCCATCGGCTCCGGCATATGGACCATGCACTTCATCGCGATGATGGGCTTCACGGTCAAGGAAGCACCCGTCAGTTACGAACCGTCGCTCACCTTCGCGAGCCTCGGCGTCGCCATCGTGATGGTCGGCATCGGCGTCTTCATCGTCGGCTACCGCGGACCGACGGTCATGGCCCTGTTCACCGGCGGCACCATCACCGGACTCGGCGTCGCCTCCATGCACTACCTGGGTATGGCGGCCATACGGGTGCGCGGCACTCTGCAGTACGACACCTTCACGGTGGCCGTTTCGGTCGTCATCGCCATGGTCGCGGCCACCGCGGCGCTCTGGGCGGCCGCCCAGGTCCGCGGCTTCGCGTGGAGCCTCGGGGCGAGCCTGGTCATGGGGCTCGCGGTGAGCGGCATGCACTACACGGGCATGGCGGCGCTCAGTGTCCATCTGCACGGGACGGCCGGCGCCGTCGGCGGCGACTCGCCGGCCGAACTGCTCGCACCCATGATGATCGGCCCACTGGCCTTCCTGCTCCTGGCCGGGGTGGTCGTCATGTTCGACCCCCTGATGATCATGGGCAAGGAGGACTGGCGGTCCGCGGCCCCGGCCCGCGACGGCGTCCCGGCCACGCCGCCGCGCAGTGTGAGCACCCCGCGCCGCAGCGCCCAGTACCGGCAGGACTGGTAACGCGGCCCCGATGTCAGTGCCGGGTCGTACGGTGGTTGCATGCGGCCCGAGACCACCATCCAGAACATCCAGCGCAGCGAGCGGCCCTTCGAGGTCGTCAGTCCGTTCCAGCCCAGCGGCGACCAGCCGGCGGCCATCGCCGACCTGGAGCGCCGCATCCGCGCCGGCGAGAAGGATGTCGTCCTGCTCGGCGCGACCGGCACGGGAAAGTCGGCCACCACGGCCTGGATGATCGAGAAGCTCCAGCGCCCCACGCTCGTGATGGCGCCCAACAAGACCCTCGCGGCCCAGCTGGCCAACGAGTTCCGCGAGCTCCTGCCGAACAATGCGGTGGAGTACTTCGTCTCGTACTACGACTACTACCAGCCCGAGGCGTACGTCCCGCAGTCGGACACCTACATCGAGAAGGACTCCTCGATCAACGAGGAGGTGGAGCGCCTGCGCCACTCCGCCACCAATTCGCTGCTCACCCGCCGCGATGTCGTCGTGGTCGCCTCGGTCTCCTGCATCTATGGTCTCGGCACGCCGCAGGAGTACGTCGACCGCATGGTGCACCTCACGGTCGGCGAGGAGGTCGACCGCGACCAGCTCCTGCGCCGCTTCGTCGACATCCAGTACACGCGCAATGACCTGGCCTTCACCCGGGGCACCTTCCGCGTGCGCGGCGACACCATCGAGATCTTCCCGGTCTACGAGGAACTGGCCGTGCGGATCGAGATGTTCGGCGACGAGATCGAGGCGCTCTCCACGCTGCACCCGCTCACCGGCGAGGTCATCAGCGACGACCAGGAGCTGCATGTCTTCCCGGCCACGCACTATGTGGCGGGCCCGGAGCGTCTGGAGCGCGCCGCCAACGACATCGAGAAGGAGCTGGGGGAGCGTCTCGCCGAGCTGGAGAAGCAGGGCAAGATGCTGGAGGCCCAGCGCCTGCGCATGCGCACCACGTACGACCTGGAGATGCTCCGCCAGATCGGCTCCTGTTCCGGCGTCGAGAACTACTCGATGCACTTCGACGGACGCTCGCCCGGCACCCCGCCGCACACCCTGCTCGACTACTTCCCCGAGGACTTCCTGCTCGTCCTCGACGAATCGCATGTCACCGTGCCGCAGATCGGCGCGATGTACGAGGGCGACGCGTCGCGCAAGCGGACCCTCGTCGACCACGGCTTCCGGCTGCCGTCCGCGCTCGACAACCGCCCGCTGAAGTGGGAGGAGTTCAAGGAGCGCATCGGGCAGACGGTGTATCTGTCGGCGACCCCCGGCCAGTACGAGCTCTCGCGCGGCGACGGCTTCGTGGAGCAGATCATCCGCCCCACCGGCCTCGTCGACCCCGAAGTCGTCGTCAAGCCCACCGAAGGGCAGATCGACGACCTGGTGCACGAGATCCGGCAGCGCACCGAGAAGGACGAGCGCGTCCTGGTCACCACCCTCACGAAGAAGATGGCCGAGGACCTCACGGACTACTTCCTCGAGCTGGGCATCCAGGTCCGCTATCTGCACAGCGATGTCGACACACTGCGCCGTGTCGAGCTCCTGCGGGAGCTGCGCGCGGGTGAGTTCGACGTCCTCGTCGGCATCAACCTGCTGCGCGAGGGCCTCGACCTGCCCGAGGTCTCGCTCGTCGCGATCCTCGACGCCGACAAGGAGGGCTTCCTGCGCTCGGGCACCTCCCTGATCCAGACCATCGGCCGCGCGGCGCGCAATGTGTCCGGCCAGGTCCATATGTACGCGGACAAGATCACCCCGGCGATGGAGAAGGCCATCGACGAGACCAACCGCCGCCGGGCCAAGCAGATCGCGTACAACAAGGAGCGCGGCATCGACCCGCAGCCGCTCCGCAAGAAGATCAACGACATCGTCGCGACCATCGCCCGCGAGGAGGTCGACACCGAGCAGCTGCTCGGCTCCGGCTACCGCAAGGGCCAGAAGGACGGCAAGGGCGCCAAGGCGCCGGTGCCCTCGCTGCGGACGAAGGACACCGACGGGAAGACCAAGGCCGCCAAGGGCAAGGCGAAGAAGGGCGAGCCGGTCACGCCCACGGACCGTCCCGCGGCCGAGCTGGCGGAGCAGATCGAGGAGCTGACCGAGCGCATGCGCGCGGCAGCCGCCGACCTGCAGTTCGAGATCGCGGCGCGGCTGCGCGACGAGGTCTCGGAGATGAAGAAGGAGCTGCGCCAGATGCGGGAGGCCGGGCTGGCCTGAGCCCTGTGGGCGGGCAAATCGCCCACAGGGCGGCCCAAGTCGCCCGGCGGGGGCCGCGAGTGTTGCAAGACCGACACAAACCCGAGGCCCGGGGGTGGGCTTGTCGGTCCTACTGCGTAGGGTTCAGGGCAACCGCATCACGCACAGGCGGTGGGCGGGGATGAGTAAGGCGATGAGAGGGGACAGCGCGTGACGGTCAACATGACCAAGGGTCAGGCCATCAGCCTGCAGAAGAGCGATGGGGGCACGCTGACCGCGGTGCGCATGGGTCTCGGCTGGCAGGCGGCCCCGCGCCGCGGCCTGTTCGGATCCCGTACGCGCGAGATCGACCTGGACGCGTCGGCGGTGCTGTTCGCCGACAAGCAGCCGGTCGACGTGGTGTTCTTCCGCCACCTGGTCAGCGACGACGGCTCGGTGCGGCACACCGGTGACAACCTGGTCGGCGGCGCCGGTCAGGGCGGCGACGACGAGTCGATCCTTGTCGACCTGGCGCGCGTCCCGGTCCACATCGACCAGATCGTGTTCACGGTCAACTCGTTCACGGGCCAGACCTTCCAGGAGGTGCAGAACGCGTTCTGCCGGCTGGTCGACGAGACCAACGGCCAGGAGATGGCGCGTTACACCCTCGACGGCGGCGGCCAGTACACCGCCCAGATCATGGCGAAGGTGCACCGCACCGGCGGCGGCTGGACGATGACGGCGCTCGGTCAGCCGGCCAACGGCCGTACGTTCCAGGACCTGATGCCGGCGATCCTGCCGAGCCTCTGAGGCAGTTCGCGGTACGCGGCTCCCGGGCGCCCGAAGGGCCACCGGGAGCCGTCCGCGTCCGCGCGCATCTGCGCGCACCACGCAAGCGCGTCGGCACCGAGCCGCGCCATCCGGCACGGAGCCGCGCCATCGAACGCAGCGACGAGGGGGACCAACACCATGGCGGTCGAGCTGGTACGGGGTCAGAACGCCCCGCTGCCTCAAACCCGTCTGGAGATCCGGGTATCCGCGGGCAAACCCATCGTGGCGGGCGCCACGCTCGGTGACGCGCAGGGCAAGGTGCGCGGCGCCGAATGGATCGCCCACCCGGGGGCGCCGCAGCTGCCGGGCCTCGAAGTGTCCCAGCAGGCCGCGGCGGACCACCGCCTCGCCGTGGACCTGGAGGCGCTGGCCGACGGAGTGGAGCGGGTGACGGTCCTGCTCGCGCTGCCCGTCGGCGTCGGCGGCCCGGTCCGCTTCGGCGCGGTCGCGGCCCCCTTCATCGCGGTCACCGGACTCGACGGTACGGAGGTCGCGAGCTACACGATCACCGACCTGGACCCCGAATCGGCCGTCGTGGCCCTGGAGTTGTACCGCAGGAACGACGCCTGGAAGGTCCGCGCCGTCGGCCAGGGCTATGCGGGCGGGCTGGCCGAGATGCTCGCCGACCAGGGCCTCGCCCAGGCGCGCGAGATCGCCGGCCAGATCCTCGACGCGGTGGCCCGCGGGATGGCCCGCTCGGTCGCGCCGCCCCCGCCGCGTACGGCCGAGTCCGACCGGGTGCGCCGCACCGCGGCCGCCGGTTCGGCGGGCGAGCACGGCGTGCCCGCCGCTCCGCAGCCCGCCTCGCCGGCCCAGCCCGCCACCGGGCCGCAGCCCGCTTCCACGGGCGGTCCCGGAGCCTCCGTACCGCCCGAGCAGCAGTCCGGCGCCGGCGGCGTCAACTACGCGCACCCGTCCCGTCGTCCCGCGGCCGCGGCCCCGCCCACCCCGCCGCCCACGGCGCCGCCCGCGCAGCCGGGACAGCCCGCGCAGCCGGTGGCCGGTGACGCGACCGGCTGGTCGATGGAGGAGCGGCTGTACAACCAGGTCTGGGGCATGTTCGAGGACCTGGCCCGCACCACGGCCGCGTACCGCAGCGCCGTGGACTTCGCGGAGTCGCGGATGGAGCAGGAGCTCGACAAGGTCCTCTCCGACCCGCGCAGCCGCATCGGCGGCACGGGCGACGCCGCACGCGAGGCGGCCCGCGCCAAGCAGGCCCGACTCGTCGACCAGGCACGCGAGGTGCTCGACCGCGATCTGGCCCAGCTCCGGGCCGAGGCCGAGGTCGTCGAGCCGGCCCTGCCGCCCGCGTTCGCGGCCTGGGACAACCCGGTCTGGCACGCGTACCGCCCGCCGATGGAGGTCCCCATGGCGCTGCGCCTGGGCGATCTGCATCTGCCGGAGAGCGCGGACGTCCGGATTCCGCTGCTGATGCGGCTGCCCCTGGAGCGCGGACTGTGGATCGACGCGGGCCGTTCGTCCTCCGGGAGCATGAGCTTCCACGACAGCGGTGAGCTGCAGCGGCTCGCCCTGGAGACGGCGGTCGCGCACGCCTCGCGGCTGCTCGCGGTCTACCCGCCGGGTGACTTCGCGGTCCACGCGATCGACGCGGGCGGCAGCGCGGCCGGCCCGCTGGCGCCGCTGCTGCAGTCCGGTGTGATGCCGCACCAGCCCGGCTACGGGGCCGCGGGCGTCACCGAGGTCCTCGCCCGGCTGACCAAGCGCGTCGAACTGGTGCAGATGGCGATCCGCGGCGGTGCCACGGACGCGCTGCCGCCGGACCTCGACACGGCCGAGCAGCTCCTGATCGTGAACGGCTTCCCGCACGGCTTCGACGACCGCGCCGTGACCCAGCTCCGCTATCTCGCGGACGAGGGCCCGGCCGTCGGCGTGCATCTGATGCTCGTCGCCGACCGGGAGGACGCCTCGGCGTACGGACCGGTCCTCGACCCGCTGTGGCGCTCCCTGCTGCGTCTCACGCCGGTGCCGGACGACCACCTGGCCGACCCGTGGATCGGGCACGCCTGGACGTACCAGCCGGCGCTGGTCCCGCCCGGCAGCGCCGTGCTCCAGCAGGTGCTCACCCAGGTGGCGCAGGCGCGGCGCGAGTGGGGCCGCTGACGGTCCCGTACTCCTGACGTCTCGTGAAGGGCTCCCCGTGGAGGGGGGCCCTTTGCCATTTCTTTCCCTGTCGTCAGCCTCTTGACCTGCGAACTTGGGGTGTGCTTTACCTCACCCTTTACCTTCTCTTGGGTTTACCGCTAGTCTTCTGCGTGCGGAGGGGAGTACTCCCGACTGCGACGATCCCGTCAATACGGACCCACAGGGGTTCCGGGACGTCGGCCCGACCGAGAGGTGAACGACCTCGGGTGGAGGAGACCTCCGGCAGCGACGACGCTGGATTTGTGCCGTTACGTACTGCCGGAGGCGCAGTGGATGTTTCCATGACCCTTTGGGTCCTCACGATTCTGGGCCTCAGTGCCCTCATCGCCGTTGACTTCTTCATCGGGCGCAAGCCCCACGACGTGTCCATCAAGGAAGCCGGGATCTGGACGGTCGTCTGGGTCGTGCTCGCCGTGCTCTTCGGAATCGGCCTGCTCATCTGGGGCAACAGCCAGGCCGCGGGCGAGTTCTTCGCGGGCTACATCACCGAGAAGTCGCTCAGCGTCGACAACCTCTTCGTCTTCATCCTGATCATGGCGAAGTTCTCGGTGCCGTCCCATCTGCAGCAGCGCGTGCTGCTCGTCGGTGTGCTGGTGGCCCTGGTGCTGCGCGCGATCTTCATCGCCGCGGGCGCCGCGATCATCGCCAGCTTCTCGTGGGTGTTCTACATCTTCGGCGCGTTCCTGATCTACACCGCCTGGAAGCTCATCCAGGAGGCGCGGGCCGACGAGGACGAGGACGACTGGGAGGAGAACAAGCTCCTCAAGTCGATCGAGAAGAAGTTCGGCGTCGCGGACAAGTACCACGGCACCAAGCTCTTCATCGTGCAGCACGGCAAGAAGGTCATGACGCCGCTGCTCGTCGTCATGCTGGCGATCGGTATGACCGACATCCTCTTCGCGATGGACTCGATCCCCGCGATCTTCGGTCTGACCCAGGACCCGTACATCGTCTTCACCGCCAACGCGTTCGCCCTGATGGGCCTGCGGCAGCTGTACTTCCTCATCGGCGGCCTGCTCAAGAAGCTGGTCCACCTCTCGTACGGCCTGTCGGTCATCCTCGGCTTCATCGGCGTGAAGCTGGTGCTGCACGCCCTGCACGAGAGCGGTGTGCACGTACCGGAGATCTCCATCCCGGTCTCGCTCGCCGTCATCTGCGGTGTCCTGGTGATCACCACGATCACCAGCCTCATGGCATCCAAGAAGATCGCCGCGGCCGAGGCGGAGGCCGAGGCGCGCGCCGCGGCGAAGCCGGCCGCGGGTCCCGACGAGAAGGCGGGCATCGACGCCTGATCCCGCCCGCGTCCTTCCGCAGCCCGTCCGCACTCCGGTGCGGGCGGGCTGCCGTCGTTCACACCCCGGCTACGCGGAGGCGGGTTCCCGCACGGCCGCCGGCCGGGTCTCCGGCAGCAGCGCGAAACAGCCCAGGCTGAGCAGCGCGATCACCGTGAGATACGCGGCCACGGTCCACGGCGGCCCGTCACTGTGCCCCGCCACGGCCGTCGCCACGATCGGGGTGAGCGCGCCGCCGAGCACCCCGCCCAGGTTGTAGCCCACGGCGGCGCCCGTGCAGCGCACCCTCGGCTCGTACAGCTCCGGCAGATACGCCGCCAGGACGGAGAACATGGTGATGAACGCGAGCAGCGCCACCAGGAACCCGCAGAACATCAGCAGCGGCTCCCCGGTGCTGAGCAGACCGATCAGCGGGAACATCCACAGCGCCGCGGCCCCCGCCCCGGCCATGCACAGCGGCCGCCGTCCGAAGCGGTCGCCGAGCATCGCCGCGAACGGGGTCAGGGCGCCCTTGATCGCGACCGCGGCCATGATGCAGGTCAACATCACGGTGCGGGCGACGCCGAGTTGTTCGGTGCCGTACGCGAGCGCCCAGGTCGAGACGGTGTAGAAGATCGCGTACCCGATCGCCATCGAACCGGCCGTGAGCAGCACGAGCCGCCCGTGTCCGCGCACCACTTCGAACAGCGGCACGCGTGCGTGCTCCTGTACACCGAGGAAATGCGGTGTCTCGGTGACGGCGTGCCGCAGCCACAATCCGGCCACCGCGAGCAGCCCCGCCGCCCAGAACGGCACGCGCCAGCCCCACGCCGCGAACTGGGCGTCGCTCAGGCCGGCGGTCAGCGCGAGCATCACGCCGTTGGCCAGGAGGAAGCCGACGGAGGGGCCGATCTGCGGGAAGCTCGACCACAGCCCGCGCTTGGCGGCGGGAGCGTGCTCGGCCGTCAGCAGCACCGCGCCGCCCCACTCTCCGCCGAGGCCGAGACCTTGCAGGAAGCGCAGCACGAGCAGCAGGAGCGGTGCGAAGACACCGATCGCGTCATACGTGGGGACGCAGCCCACGGCCACCGTCGCGCCGCCCGTCAGGAGCAGTGAGCCGATCAGGACCGGGCGTCGGCCGCGCCGGTCACCGATGTGGCCGAAAAGCACCGAGCCGAGCGGTCGTGCGATGAAGCCGATGCCGAAGGTGCCGAACGCGGCGAGCGTGCCGGCCAGCGGCGAGAAGGTCGGGAAGAACAGCGGGCCGAGGACCAGGGCGGCCGCCGTGCCGTAGATGAAGAAGTCGTAGAACTCGATGGCCGTGCCCGCCAAGGAGGCGGCTGCCAGGCGGGTCATGGAGACGGGCGGCGGGGGTGGCTGGGCGGGGCCCGTGGGTGCGTCGTGCATGACGCGTCAACTGCCCGTCGCCGCGGGCGGTTACGCAGCGTGGCCGGTTGTCCGTGCGCGGGGCGCGGTGGGTTCACGACGTCCGCCACGGACCTCGCCCTAGGGCGCTGAGCTGCGCAAACGGTCGATTGTCAGTGGCAGGTGCCACGATCGGACGCATGGACATCTGTCACGACGGCCGTACGACCCTCACGGGACCGGTCTCACCAGCCGCGGCGGCGCCACTCCGGCAGCTGCGGGCGCTCGGCGCCCAGCGTGGTGTCGTCGCCGTGTCCGGGATAGACCCAGGCCTCGTCCGGCAGCGCGCCGAAGATCTTGGTCTCCACGTCGTCGATCAGGCTGGCGAAGGCCGCCGGGTCCTTCCAGGTGTTGCCCACGCCTCCGGGGAAGAGGCAGTCGCCGCTGAACACATGGGGGTGGCCGTGCGGATCATCGAAGATCAGCGCGATCGAGCCCGGGGTGTGGCCGACGAGGTGGCGCGCGGTGAGCTCGCACCGGCCCACACGGACGGTGTCGCCGTCCCCGACGAGCACGTCGGTCGGCACCGGGATGCCCTCGGCGTCGTAGGTCCCCGCGTAGGTGCGCGCACCGGTCGCGTCCACGACCTCGCGCAGCGCCTGCCAGTGGTCACCGTGCCGGTGCGTGGTGACCACGGAGGCGATGCCGTCGTCGCCGATCAGGGTGAGCAGCGTGCCGGCGTCGGCCGCCGCGTCGATCAGGAGCTGCTCGCCGGTGGCCCGGCAGCGCAGCAGATAGGCGTTGTTGTTCATCGGGCCGACCGCGACCTTGGAGATCATCAGATCCGCAAGTTCATGCACATCCGCAGGTCCGCCGACCGTCACCGCTCCGCTGTACGTCATGAGCTCAGCGTACCGAGCGGGTCCGGCGGCCCACAGCGGCCGCCGGCTGCCCGCCCGGTGGGCTGCGGTCCGCTACAGGGCGGGCAGTACGGGCAGCAGGCCCGCGTCGCACTCCAGGCCCGCGCCTTCGCGGCGGCCGGCGAGCCAGCCGAGCAGCGCGGGCGCGGGGCCGATCACGGAGACGGCCTCGCCGTCCGCGCGCCCGGTGGTCCACTGGCGGCCGTCGGTCGCCGTGATGGCGATCCGGGGTACGGCGGCGTTGCCGGCGAAGCGGTCCGCGAGGAAGGCGATCTCCCGGTCGGTGAACTCCGCGGGCAGGTCCTCGAGCTCGTAGCCGACGCCGAGGTCGACGTGGTGCAGTTCCACCTCGACGAGGCGGCGGAACGGGACGCGGGAGGCCACATCCGTGATGCCGTTGCGCAGCTCCACGGTGCGCGACCAGTCGGCGGGCTCGGCGGCCTGTGCCGCGAAGCGGGCCGCGCTGTCACGGACGTCGTCGACCTGGACGGCGGCCGGGCGCGGCGCGTCCCGGTCGATGTCCGCGTCGCGCGCCTCGGCGCTGACGTACATGGGGCGGCCGGAGAAGACGTTCACCAGGGCGTCGGCATTGCGGGCGACATGCGCCAGCACATGACCACGGGTCCACCCAGGAAGGCGTGACGGTCCGGCGAGGGCGGCGTTGTCCAGCTTGGCCGCCGCGGTCAGCAGCCGGTCGGTCGCTTCCTGCAGGAGACGAAGGTCGTGCTCATGATCATTCATGGCCTCGACGATAGTCCTGCCACTCCTTCGGGTGAAGGTGGTGGAGCATGACCGTAAATCGAATGTGCGTGCTATAGGCTCGACCGAGGCATCCTTGACAGTCGGGCCCTCATCGCAATCCCGCTGTCTCGGCAGTTACCAGTCCATCGCTGAGGCGGCCCTCGTACTCTGAGAAACGGGGCCCCGCCCCCGCTCTCCCATCAAGAAAGGTGCGGACCGGCGTGGCCGACCGTCTCATCGTCCGTGGCGCGCGCGAGCACAACCTGAAGAACGTCTCGCTCGACCTCCCGCGCGACTCCCTCATCGTGTTCACCGGCCTGTCCGGCTCCGGCAAGTCCTCGCTCGCGTTCGACACGATCTTCGCCGAGGGCCAGCGCCGCTATGTCGAGTCGCTGTCGTCGTACGCACGGCAGTTCCTCGGCCAGATGGACAAGCCGGATGTCGACTTCATCGAGGGCCTGTCCCCGGCGGTGTCCATCGACCAGAAGTCGACCTCGCGCAATCCGCGCTCCACGGTCGGCACCATCACCGAGGTCTACGACTACCTGCGGCTGCTCTTCGCGCGCATCGGCAAGCCGCACTGCCCCGAGTGCCGCCGCCCGATCTCGCGGCAGTCGCCGCAGGCCATCGTGGACAAGGTGCTCGAGCTGCCCGAGGGCAGCCGCTTCCAGGTGCTCTCGCCGCTCGTGCGCGAGCGCAAGGGCGAGTTCGTCGACCTCTTCGCCGACCTGCAGACCAAGGGCTACAGCCGGGCGCGGGTCGACGGCACGACCATCCAGCTCTCCGAGCCGCCCACGCTCAAGAAGCAGGAGAAGCACACCATCGAGGTGGTCATCGACCGCCTCACGGTGAAGGACAGCGCCAAGCGCCGCCTCACCGACTCCGTGGAGACCGCGCTCGGCCTGTCCGGCGGCATGGTCGTGCTCGACTTCGTGGACCTCCCCGAGGACGACCCCGAGCGCGAGCGGATGTACTCGGAGCACCTCTACTGCCCGTACGACGACCTGTCGTTCGAGGAGCTGGAGCCGCGCTCCTTCTCGTTCAACTCGCCGTTCGGCGCCTGCCCCGACTGCACCGGCATCGGTACGCGCATGGAGGTGGACCCCGAGCTGATCGTGCCCGACGAGGACAAGTCGCTCGACGAGGGCGCCATCCACCCCTGGTCGCACGGCCATACCAAGGAGTACTTCGGGCGGCTCACCGGCGCGCTCGCCGACGCCCTGAGCTTCAGCGCGGACATGCCGTTCGCGGCGCTGCCGCAGCGCGCCAAGAAGGCACTCCTGTTCGGGCACAAGACCCAGATCGAGGTGCGCTACCGCAACCGGTACGGCCGAGAGCGGGTCTACACCACGCCCTTCGAGGGCGCGGTGCCCTTCGTGAAGCGCCGGCACTCGGAGGCCGAGAGCGACGCGAGCCGTGAGCGCTTCGAGGGCTATATGCGCGAAGTGCCCTGCCCGACGTGCCAGGGCACGCGCCTCAAGCCGATCGTGCTCGCGGTCACCGTGATGGAGAAGTCCATCGCCGAGGTCTCCGCGATGTCGATCTCGGACTGCGCGGACTTCCTGGGGCAGCTGAAGCTCAACGCCCGTGACAAGAAGATCGCCGAGCGGGTCCTCAAGGAGGTCAACGAGCGGCTGCGCTTCCTCGTCGACGTCGGCCTCGACTACCTCTCCCTGAACCGCGCGGCGGGCACCCTCTCCGGCGGCGAGGCCCAGCGCATCCGCCTCGCCACACAGATCGGTTCGGGCCTGGTCGGTGTGCTCTACGTCCTGGACGAGCCGTCCATCGGCCTGCACCAGCGCGACAACCACCGCCTCATCGAGACGCTCGTGCGCCTGCGCGACATGGGCAACACGCTCATCGTCGTCGAGCACGACGAGGACACCATCAAGGTCGCCGACTGGGTCGTCGACATCGGCCCGGGCGCCGGTGAGCACGGCGGCAAGGTCGTGCACAGCGGCTCGCTCGCCGAGCTGCTCGGCAACGACGAGTCGATGACCGGCAAGTACCTGTCGGGCAAGAAGTCCATCCCGGTGCCGGACATCCGCCGTCCCGTCGACCCCGGGCGGCAGCTCGTGGTCCACGGTGCGCGCGAGAACAACCTCCAGGACATCGACGTGGCCTTCCCGCTCGGGGTGCTCACGGCGGTCACCGGAGTCTCGGGCTCGGGTAAGTCGACGCTGGTCAACGACATCCTGTACACGCACTTGGCGCGTGAGCTGAACGGGGCGCGGTCCGTGCCCGGGCGGCACACCCGCGTCGAGGGCGACGATCTCGTCGACAAGGTCGTGCACGTCGACCAGTCGCCCATCGGCCGTACGCCGCGGTCCAACCCGGCCACGTACACCGGTGTGTTCGACAACATCCGCAAGCTGTTCGCGGAGACGACCGAGGCGAAGGTGCGCGGCTATCTGCCCGGGCGCTTCTCGTTCAACGTCAAGGGCGGCCGCTGCGAGAACTGCTCGGGCGACGGCACGATCAAGATCGAGATGAACTTCCTGCCGGACGTCTATGTGCCGTGCGAGGTCTGCCACGGGGCGCGGTACAACCGCGAGACGCTGGAGGTCCACTACAAGGGCAAGTCCATCGCCGAGGTCCTTGACATGCCGATCGAGGAGGCCCACGGCTTCTTCGAGGCCGTGCCCACGATCGCCCGCCATCTCAAGACGCTCAACGAAGTGGGCCTGGGATACGTGCGGTTGGGGCAGTCCGCGCCGACGCTCTCCGGCGGTGAGGCACAGCGCGTGAAGCTCGCCTCCGAGCTGCAGAAGCGCTCCACGGGCCGGACGGTGTATGTGCTCGACGAGCCGACCACCGGTCTGCACTTCGAGGACATCAGCAAGCTGATCAAGGTGCTCTCGGGCCTGGTCGACAAGGGCAACACGGTCATCGTCATCGAGCACAACCTCGATGTCATCAAGACCGCGGACTGGCTGGTCGACATGGGTCCCGAAGGCGGCTCCGGCGGCGGTCTGGTGATCGCCGAGGGCACGCCGGAGGAGGTGGCCGGGGTGCCGGCCAGCCACACCGGCAAGTTCCTCGCGAACATCCTCGAAGCCGAGCGGATCAGTGACGCGGGGGTGCCGCAGGCCCGTAAGCCCGCGCGCAAGGCGGCGGCGAAGAAGACGGTCGCGGCCGCGAAGTCCCCGGCGAAGAAGGCGGTCTCGGCGAAGGCGGGCGCGACGAAGAAGACCGCTCCCGCAGCCGCGAAGAAGACGGCGTCCGCGAAGAAGGCGGCTCCCGCCAAGAAGGCGCCCGTGAAGAAGGCGACCGGGGCGCGCAAGAGCTGAAGTCGAGTGCGAGGTGTCAGGGGCAGGCAGGCGGGTAATCCCAGCTGTCCCTGACACCCCGCCAACTACAGTTGCCCCATGCGTCACACGGGGCAAAAGCTGAGAGAACTGGGCAAGCGGTTCGTCACGCAACCCTTCTGGGAGCGGCCCGACGAGACCTACCTCGTACGGCGCTGGCCCGATCTCTTCGCCCTCTGTGTCGCCACGGTCTTCTTCTGGCTGTCCCTGACGCCCTCGCTCGTGCCCCGGCCCTGGCTGCTCCAGGGCGTCATCGGCGGGATCACCGCAGCGATCGGCTACGCGGTGGGCAGCGTGCTCAGCTCGCTGTTCCGCTGGATCGTCAAATGGCGCCCCAGCGCGAAGGCCAGGGTCCGGTGCTGGCTCGCGTACTGGGTGCTCAGCCCGGTTCTCGCGGGCTGGCTGATCTCCGAGAGCGCCCAGATGCAGCGCCAGCTGAGGCAGTTGCAGGGCCTGCCGCCGTCCCTGACCTGGCACACCCCGATGATCGGCCTGATCACTGTCGCGCTCTGGCTTCTCATCCTGCTGCTCGCCCGCTCGGTACGGCTCGGGTCCAGCCGGTTCATCCACTGGCTCGGCCGCCGTCTTCCCCGGCCCGTCGCCATCGGCGTCGGACTTCTCGTGAGCGGCATCGTGGTGTCCACGGCCCTGCAGGACGTGGTCTTCCAGCGCGGCATCATCGACGTCGCGGACCGGATCGCCAAGGCGACCAACGGCGACACCAAGGACGGCATCCACCGCCCGACGTCCCGCCTCGTCTCCGGAGGCCCCGGCTCGGCGGTCGAATGGGGCGAACTCGGTCTGCAGGGGCGGAACTTCACGGGTTCCACGCTGAGCGGCGACCGGATCACGGAGTTCACCGGCAAGCCCGCCAAGGACCCCGTCCGCGTCTACATCAGCTCCTCGGCCCCCGCTGCCTTCGCGGACGAGGAGCCCTTCGCGGCCCAGGCCCAGCTGGCCCTGCGCGAACTGAAGCGCACCGGCGCCTTCGAGCGCGAGGTACTGGCCATCGCCGGTACCACCGGCTCGGGCTGGATCGACGCGACCGTCATCGAGAGCCTGGAGTACATGTACGGCGGGGACACCGCGACCGTCGCCGTGCAGTACTCGTATCTGCCCAGCTGGGTCTCCTTCCTCGTCGACAAGGAGAAGGCGGGCAAGGCCACCCGCGCCCTCGTCGACGCCGTACGCACCGAGCTCGACGCGATGCCGGCCGAGCGCCGCCCCAAGCTCGTCGTCACGGGGGAGAGCCTCGGCGCGTACGCCATCGAGGCCACGTACGGAACTGTCGATGAACTGCTCGGTGAGACCGATGGCGCGCTGCTGCTCGGCGTGCCCAATTTCTCGCCGATCGCCCGTGAGCTGCGCGAACGCAGGGACGAGGGAAGTCCCGTATGGCGGCCGGAGTTCGAGGGCGGCCGCAATGTGCGCTTCGCCCAGTTCCCGGAGGAGGACCTCCGGCGTCCGCGGGCCGAGTGGGGGCATCCGCGGACGGTCGTGCTGCAGAACGCCTCCGACGCGATCGTCTGGTGGTCACCGGATCTGCTGCTCGAACGGCCGGAATGGCTGGACGAGCCGCTGGGCCCGGACATCACGCCGGAGATCAACTGGTTCCCGTTCGTGACCTTCTGGCAGACCACGGTCGACATGGCCGTCTCGTACGGGGTGCAGGCACCGCACGGCCACCGCTACGGCACGGGTTCCGTGGACGGCTGGGCCGCGGTCCTGCCGCCGAAGGGCTGGACCGCGAAGGACACCGCCCGACTCCGCGCGTACCTCGACGCGCGCCCCTCGCCGTACTGAGAGCGCGGCGACTACGCCTTGGGCCCGGCGATCAGCTTGCCGTCGACGACCCGCACCGGGACCTTCGGCAGGGGTACGGAGGCCGGGCCCTCGACCGCGGCGCCGTTCGTGACGTTGAAGCGGCTGCCGTGGCAGGGGCAGTGCCCGTGGTTGTCCTCGATCTTGTCGAGGACGCAGCCGGCGTGGGTGCACTGGGCGCTCAGGGCCGAGTACTTACCGTCCTTGGAGCAGGTCACGATGAGCCGCTGCTCGCGGAAGAGCTTCGAGGAGCCCGCGGGTACGGCCGAGGCCGCGCCCAGGTCGACCGGCGCGGTCGGGGTGGGCTCCTTGGCCTTGCCGAGATCGGAGTCCGTGGAGCAGGCCGCGGCGCCGAGCCCGGCGGTCCCCGCGAGGGCGGCGCCCTTGAGGACGGTACGACGGGTGGTGGCCTTGCCGGGCATGGAGACTCCACAGCTCAGGAGGTACGGCTGACCCGCTCGACGATACCGGCACAGATCACCCGGTCCGGAGCCAGGGTTCACCCGCCTCGGAGCCAGGGTTCACCCGCCCCGGCGTCAGGGTCCGCCCGCACCTGCGCCAGGTTTCAGCCTTCCGCGCCCACCATCTCGCCGACCGCCTCCGCCGACAGGAGCGACTTCGGCAGCAGCCCGAGGACCGGGCTCTCCGCGATGAGCTCCTCGAAATCCTCCTGCGCATGCGTCGAGATCATGATCAGGTGCGGGACGATCCCGGAGAGCAGCTCGGCCACGTCGAAGCCGCTCTCCCCGTCGAGGTCGATGTCGAGCAGCGCGACATCAGGTCGCAGCTCCCTGGCGAATGCGAGCGCATCGGTGCTCGAACCGGCGAGAGCGACCACGCTTGCACCGCCCCGCTCGAGCAGCGCCTTCGCTGCCTCGAGGAAGCGGGCGTTGTCGTCCACGAGGAGACAGCGCATCGCCATGCGCCCAGCGTCCCAAGGCGGTGCCCCCGCCCGCCTTCCTGCTAGCGGGAATCCTTGCGGCCGGACACCGCCTGACACCGCCGGAGACCGCCGACACCTCCGGTACGGATCCGCCCCGGCCCCCTCAACCACCGCGCCCGCTCCCTGAGTTGCCCCGCGGCCCCTCCGTATCCGCCCACCTCCGTACACATCGGCATCCGTCCGCCCCGGCGCTACCATGACCGTGGCCGAGGCGGCGCCATTCCGTCGGCGGCGCATGGCGGAGGGGCCGGGGGTGCGCCATGGGTGTGCGCGAGCGGTGGGCGCGGGGGAGCAGGAACGATCCTTCAGGTGCTCCTCCTGGCAGCGCCGCAAACCGTCCCTCAGGCCGCCTCTCAGACCACCCCTCAGGCCGCCCCTCAGTCCGCGGCACCCCCCTCTTCGCCCGGCTCCGCGTAGGCACCAAGCTGCTGCTGCTCGCCCTGCTGCCCGTCGGCGTCCTGCTCGCGCTCACCGTCTTCTCCGCCGCCGGGCAGTGGCGCGAGGCCGAGCGGCTGCGGGACTTCGACCGGTCCACGCGGGTGTCCTTCGCCGCGGGAGCGCTCGCCGACGCCCTCGCCGAAGAGCGTCTCGCCAGCATGTTCGACGCGCTCAGGGCCGGGCCCGAGGCCGAGGAGCGGCTCGCCGCAGCCCGCCGTACGACCAATGCCGCCGCCACCGAGGCCGGCCGCCGGGCCGCCGAGGAGGGCCGCTTCACGGCACGGATGGACGCCATCGCCCAGGACCTCGCGGCCCTGCGCCGCAACCACGACACCCGCGCGGTCACCGTCGACCATGTCGCGGCGGGCTTCGGCGCCGTCGTGATGAAGGTGGTGGACCTGGTCGCGGTCGTCGACGTACGGGAGCCGGGTGAGCCGTCGGGCGGCGTCGCCGTCGCCCATCTGTCGATGATCCAGGCGACCGAGGCCGCCGGGGCGGAGCGCTCCGAGCTCGTCATCCTGTTCGCCGAGCCGCCCGACCGCTCGAACACCACCGCGAGCCGCTGGCCCGCCCTGGAGGGCGCCCGCCTCGACACGTTCCGGCGCACCGCGTCAGAGCCCCTCAAGTCCCGTCTCGCGGACGTCCTCTCCCGGCCCGATTCCGCGTTCGTACGGGATGTGCGGGCCCAGCTCGCGAAGGGCGAATCCACCCCGCATCCGACCCCCGAGCGCTGGGCCGAGGCCTCCTCGACCCGGATGGACGGACTGCGCACGGTCAGCCGCGCCGCCGAGGACGCCCTGCGCGCCTCGGCCGCCGACGGCGTGCACAACGCGGAGGCCAGGGCCTGGCGCGACCTCGTGCTCTTCCTCGTCCTGCTCGCCGTGGTCACCGCCTTCGCGCTCGCCCTGCGGCGCTCCATCGCCCGGCCCCTCGCCGAAGTCGCCGACGGCGCGCAGGCCCTGGCGGCCGGCGACCTCTCCTACGACATCCGGCACCGCGGCCCCGACGAGATCGGCTCCCTCGCGGAGGCCTTCCGGCAGCTGCGCGGCACCGTGGAGCGGCTGACCGCGCAGGTGCGCGCCATGACCGAGGCCATCGACGAGGACCGGCTCGACCACCGGGCGGAGGCGGGCGCGTTCGAGGGGACCTGGGCCCAGCTGCTCGACGGCCTCAACGGCACCATGGCCTCGTTCGGCAATCTGCACGGGCGCCGCCAGGAGGCCGAGCACGAGGTCGACAACCTGTTCACGCTCTCCGCCGACCTGCTGTGCATCGCGGATCAGGAGGGCTACTTCCACCGGGTCAACCCCGCCTTCGAGGAGGTGCTCGGCCATCCGCCCGAGGTGCTGCTCGGCCGTCCGTTCCTGGACCTCGTCCTGCCGGAGGACCGTGAGCGCACGGTCGAGGCGCTCGGCCGGCTCTCCGAGGGCCAGGAGGTCCTCCGCTTCGAGAACCGCTATCTGCGCGCCGACGGCTCCTTCTGCTGGCTGCAGTGGAACGCGCGGCCTGTCCCCGAGAAGGGCCTGATCCACGCCGCGGCCCGCGATGTCACCGAGCGCCGCCGTGTGCAGGGCGAGCAGAGCGCGCTGCGCCGGGTCGCCACCCTCGTCGCCCAAGGAGTGCCGCCGCAGCGGCTGTTCGGCGAGGTGGCACGCGAGGTGGGCCTGCTCCTGGAGACGCCCTCGGCGGCTGTCGTACGGTACGGGCCCGACGGCCGCGTCACCGCGCTCGGCGATGCGGGTGCGGCACTGGTCGCCCTGCAGGACGAGGCGGCCGTCACCGAGGTGGCGCGCACCGGGGAGCCGGTCAGCGAGGGCGGTACGGCCGGTGCGCCGATCGTCGTGGAGGGACGGCTGTGGGGCGCGGTGATCGCGGCGGCCGCGGGCGGGCAGGAGCTGCCGCCCGGTACCGAGACCCGGCTCGCCGCGTTCACCGAGCTGATCGTCAGCGCCATCGCCAACGCCGACAGCCGGGCACAGCTCGCCGCGTCCCGCGCCCGCGTCGTCGCCGCCTCCGACGCCTCACGCCGCCGGATCGAACGCGATCTGCACGACGGCGTCCAGCAGCGTCTCGTCTCGCTCCAGCTGGAGCTGCGCACCGCCGAGACGCTCGCCCCCGACGGCTCCGGCGAGCTCCTCGGCCTGCTCGACCACATCGGCCACGGACTGCAGGAGACCTTCGACGAGCTGCAGCGGCTGTCCCGCGGCATCCACCCGGCGATCCTCTCGAAGGGCGGGCTCGGCCCCGCCGTGCGCGCCCTGGCCCGCCGCTCGGCCGTGCCCGTAGAACTCGATCTGCGCATCCCGCGCGACCGGCTGCCCGAACCGGTGGAGGTCGCCGCGTACTACGTGGTCTCCGAGGCCCTCGCGAACACGGCGAAGCACGCCCGCGCCTCCGTCGTGACCGTCCGGATGACCCGCGGCACGGAGTCCGTCGAGCTCGCCATCGCCGACGACGGTGTGGGCGGCGCCGAACCGGCGCACGGTTCGGGCCTTGTCGGCCTCGCGGACCGCGTGGAGGCGATCGGGGGCACGCTGCGGGTCAGCAGCCAGGCGGGGGAGGGGACTTCACTGGCGGTACGGCTGCCTGCGCCGAGGAGGCCACCGGAGGAGCCGGGCTGAGCGCGCGGCAGGAGTCGGACTGAGCGCGCGGCAGGAGACGGACCGGGCGCGCGGCAGCCGAAGGGACGGCACGCCGGCCGCCCGGCGAACGCGAGGGGGCCAAGTGGGGGGCCTTGGACTTAACAGAACGCGTTCGCCAGTGGGCGGCCGGGCGGCCGGACGGACCGGGGGTTCCGTCCGGTCTGAGGGCGCGCAATGGTGCGCACGGTCCGCCGGCTGCGGACGAGGCCGGGGTCCCGCGGGCCGATGGAGAGCGGATGCCCACCGTCGGGCGGGACCCCGCCCCGCTCGGCGGCGGAGCGGTCACGGGCCGACCACCGCCGACTGCGCTCGAACCGTGACTGCCGCATGACATCCGCCTCATCGACCCGTACGTTCCGGGTTTCTCCCGAGACCTCCAGCATCACCGACCCGGCCTGCGGTGTCGTCCTGGCCAACCCCCAACTCGCGGTCAGGGACGCCCCCATGGTCCGGTTACCGCCAGCACCTCCCGGTTCTTCCGGCTAGCAGGAAGACCCCCTGGTCGGGCAGGCTGTCCCAGGACCGTCCGGTGGACGCCGCAGGGGGAGGGGCCGGCCATGGGGATGCCACACGGCGCAGCCGTGCCGGAGGGCACGGGTGCGCGACGCAGCACACCGAAGGGACGGATCGTCCTCGCCGACGACGACGTCCTGCTCCGCGAGGGCCTGGCGAGCCTGTGCGAGCGCGTGGGCTACGCGGTCGTCGGCCAGGCAGGCGACGGCGAGGCGCTGCTCGCCCTGGTCGCCGAGTACCGCCCGGAGCTGGCGGTGGTCGACATCCGGATGCCGCCCGAGCACTCCACGGAGGGGTTGCGGGCCGCCTCGGTGATCCGCGAGAAGTTCCCCTCGACGGGCATCCTCGTGCTCTCCGCGTACGTGGAGGTGGAGGACGCCCTCGCGCTGCTCGCCGGCGGCCGCCGCATCGGCTATCTGCTCAAGAGCCGGATCACGGACGTGGACGAGTTCCTGGAGACCCTCGACCGGATCGCGAAGGGCGGCTCGGTGGTCGACCCGTCCCTGGTGCAGGAGCTGGTCGCCGCGCAGCGCCGCGACGATCCGCTCGCGCTGCTCAGCGCCCGCGAGCGCGAGGTCCTCGAACTGATGGCGGAGGGCCGCTCCAACGCCGGTATCGGACGGCGTCTTTGGGTCACCGAGGGCACCGTCGAGAAGCACGTCCGCTCGATCATGAGCAAGCTCCGGCTCCCGGAGGACACCGACGACCACCGCCGGGTCCTGGCCGTCCTCACGTTCCTCGAATCGCGGTAGGCGGGCGGGAGCGGGCGGCACCGGACCGGCGGCGCGGGCGGACCCCCGTGCGGCCGCCCGGTCTGTCGGTGCCCGCCAGTAGGGTGGATGCCATGGCCGACCCCTCCAGCTACCGCCCCAAGCCGGGACAGATCCCCGACTCGCCGGGGGTCTACAAATTCCGCGACGAGCACCGCCGGGTGATCTACGTCGGCAAGGCCAAATCCCTGCGCCAGCGGCTTGCGAACTACTTCCAGCCGCTCGCGAGCCTGCACCCGCGCACGGCCACGATGGTGACCACCGCCGCCTCCGTGGAGTGGACGGTCGTCGCCACCGAGGTCGAGGCGCTGCAGCTGGAATACAGCTGGATCAAGGAGTTCGACCCGCGGTTCAACGTCAAGTACCGCGACGACAAGAGCTATCCGTATCTCGCGGTCACCCTCAATGAGGAGTTCCCGCGGGTCCAGGTGATGCGCGGCGCCAAGAAGAAGGGCGTGCGCTACTTCGGGCCGTACGGCCATGCCTGGGCGATCCGCGAGACCGTCGACCTGATGCTGCGCGTCTTCCCGGTGCGCACCTGCTCCGCGGGCGTCTTCAAGAACGCCGCGCGCACCGGCCGCCCCTGCCTCCTCGGCTACATCGGCAAGTGCTCGGCCCCGTGCGTCGGCCGCGTCGACGCGGAGGAGCACCGCGAACTGGCCGAGGACTTCTGCGACTTCATGGCGGGCCGCACGGGCGCGTACATCCGCAGGCTCGAGAAGGACATGCGGGAAGCCGCCGAGGAGATGGAGTACGAGCGGGCGGCGCGCCTGCGCGACGACATCGAGGCCTTGCGGCGCGCGATGGAGAAGAGCGCCGTCGTCCTCGCCGACGCCACCGACGCCGACCTGATCGCGCTCGCCGAGGACGAGCTGGAAGCGGCCGTGCAGATCTTCCACGTGCGCGGCGGACGCGTGCGCGGCCAGCGCGGCTGGGTCACCGACAAGGTCGAGGCCGTCACCAGCGCCGATCTGGTCGAGCACGCCCTGCAGCAGCTGTACGGCGAGGAGAGCGGCGACGCCGTACCGAAGGAGGTCCTCGTCCCTGCACTGCCCGAGGACGAGGCGGCCGTCACGGCCTGGCTGACCGACAAGCGCGGTGCGGGCGTCAGCCTGCGCATCCCGCAGCGCGGCGACAAGCGGGCCCTGATGGAGACGGTGCAGCGCAATGCCCAGCAGTCCCTCGTCCTGCACAAGACCAAGCGCGCCTCCGACCTGACCACCCGCTCGCGGGCCCTGGAGGAGATCGCGGCCGCGCTCGACCTCGACAGCGCCCCGCTCCGTATCGAGTGCTTCGACATCTCCCATCTGCAGGGCGATGACGTGGTGGCCTCGATGGTGGTCTTCGAGGACGGTCTCGCGCGCAAGAGCGAGTACCGGCGCTTCCAGATCAAGGGCTTCGAAGGGCAGGACGACGTCCGCTCGATGCACGAGGTGATCACCCGCCGCTTCCGCCGCTATCTCGCGGAGAAGGAGAAGACGGGGGAGTGGGCGCCGGACGAGGACGGTTCCGTCGCGGCGGGGCCCACCGAGGAAGACGGGCGCCCCAAGAAGTTCGCGTATCCGCCGCAGCTCGTCGTCGTCGACGGCGGGCAGCCGCAGGTCGCGGCCGCCAAGCGGGCCATGGACGAACTGGGCATCGACGATGTCGCGGTCTGCGGTCTCGCCAAGCGCCTGGAGGAGGTCTGGCTGCCGGGCGAGGACGATCCCGTCGTGCTCCCGCGCTCCAGCGAAGGGCTCTATCTTCTTCAGCGGGTACGGGACGAGGCGCACCGTTTCGCGATCCAGTACCAGCGCAGCAAGCGCAACAAGAGGATCCGGAGCAGCCCGCTCGATGCCGTGCCGGGCCTGGGCGAGACACGTAAGCAGGCGCTCATCAAGCACTTCGGTTCGGTGAAGCGGCTCCGGTCCGCCACAATTGACCAGATCTGCGAGGTTCCGGGCATAGGGCGCAAGACCGCGGAGACCATCGTGGCGGCCTTCGCCACGGCGGAGCCCGCCGCGCCCGCGGTGAACACCGCGACCGGAGAGATCATGGAATAAGACCGATCACGACCGACGGGGGCAGGACAGATGACCGAGCACGACGATGGAGCACAGGTGAGTACGGGCAACACCACGATCGTGGCCGGAGAGGCGGCCGAGGCCGCCATCCCCGAGCTGGTGATCATCTCCGGTATGTCGGGTGCGGGCCGCTCCACCGCGGCCAAGTGCCTGGAGGACCTCGGCTGGTTCGTGGTCGACAACCTTCCGCCCGCCCTGATCCCCACCATGGTGGAGCTGGGCGCCCGCTCGCAGGGCAATGTCGCGCGGATCGCCGTCGTCGTCGATGTGCGCGGCCGGCGCTTCTTCGACAACCTCCGCCAGTCCCTCGCGGACCTGGAGGCGAAGAACGTCACGCGCCGCATCGTCTTCCTGGAGTCCTCCGACGAGGCCCTGGTGCGCCGCTTCGAGTCCGTGCGCCGCCCGCACCCGCTGCAGGGCGACGGCCGGATCGTCGACGGCATCGCCGCCGAGCGCGAGCTCCTGCGCGAGCTGCGCGGCGACGCCGACCTGGTGATCGACACCTCCAGCCTCAACGTGCACGAACTGCGCGCCAAGATGGACGCCCAGTTCGCGGGCGACGACGAGCCGGAGCTGCGCGCCACCGTCATGTCGTTCGGCTACAAGTACGGCCTGCCGGTCGACGCCGACCTCGTGGTGGACTGCCGCTTCCTGCCGAACCCGCACTGGGTCCCCGAGCTGCGGCCCTTCACCGGCCTCAACGAGGAGGTATCGGGCTATGTCTTCAACCAGCCCGGCGCCAAGGAGTTCCTCGACCGCTACGCCGAGCTGCTCCAGCTCATCGCCACGGGCTACCGCCGCGAGGGCAAGCGCTATGTGACCATCGCGGTCGGCTGCACCGGCGGCAAGCACCGCTCCGTCGCGATGTCCGAGAAGCTGGCCGCGCGCCTGGCCGCCGAAGGCGTGGAGACGGTGGTCGTCCACCGGGACATGGGGCGCGAGTGAAGCCGACTCCCCGGCTGGGGCGTCTGAACCGTCTGAGCCGCAAGCGAGGCGCCCAGCCCAAGGTCGTGGCGCTGGGCGGCGGCATGGGTCTGTCCGCCTCGCTCGCTGCGCTGCGCCGCATCACCGGCGCGCTGACCGCGGTGGTCACGGTCGCCGACGACGGCGGCTCCAGCGGCCGGCTCCGTGACGAGCTGGGCGTCCTGCCGCCCGGCGACCTGCGCAAGGCCCTCGCGGCCCTGTGCGGGGACGACGACTGGGGCCAGACCTGGTCGAGGGTCATCCAGCACCGCTTCCAGTCGCAGGGCGAGCTGCACGACCACGCGGTCGGCAATCTGCTGATCGTCGCCCTGTGGGAGCAGCTCGGCGACCACGTCAAGGCACTGGACCTGGTCGGCAGGCTGCTCGGCGCGCACGGCCGTGTGCTGCCGATGTCCGCCGTGCCGCTGGAGCTTGAGGCCCTGGTCAAGGGCCATGACGCGGCACACCCCGACGCCGTGGACACGGTCCGCGGCCAGGCGAACGTGGCGCTCACCCCGGGCGAAGTGCAGTCCGTGCACCTCGTCCCGCACGACCCGCCGGCCGTCCCCGAGGCGGTCGCGGCGGTCCTCGACGCGGACTGGGTGGTGCTCGGTCCGGGCTCCTGGTTCTCGTCCGTGATCCCGCATCTTCTGGTGCCTGAACTGCTCGATGCGCTCGTCGAGACGAAGGCCCGGCGTGTCCTCTCGCTCAACCTTGCGCCCCAACCCGGCGAAACCGATGGCTTCTCACCGCAGCGTCATTTGGAGGTTTTGGCCCGACACGCCCCTAAACTCGCCCTGGACGTGGTGCTGGCCGACCAGGCCGCCGTGCCCGACCCGGAGTCTCTGACGCACGCTGCGAAGCGGCTCGGAGCCGAGGTCGAGCTGGCGCCGGTGGCCGCTGCCGACAGCTCCGCCAAGCACGATCCGGTGCTGCTGGCCGCCGCGTACGACCGTATTTTTCGGATGCATGGAAGGATCGGCCCATGGCGATGACGGCAGCGGTGAAGGATGAGATCTCCCGGCTCCCCGTCACCCGGACCTGCTGCAGGAAGGCGGAGGTCTCGGCGATTCTTCGGTTCGCGGGCGGCCTCCACCTGGTCAGCGGGCGCATTGTGATCGAGGCGGAGCTGGACACGGCGATGGCCGCGCGCCGCCTCAAGAAGGACATCCTGGAGATCTTCGGGCACGGCTCGGAGCTGATGGTGATGGCCGCGGGCGGTCTGCGCCGCGGTTCGCGTTTCGTCGTACGGGTCGTCGCGGGCGGCGACCAGCTGGCGCGCCAGACCGGCCTGGTGGACGGCCGCGGCCGTCCGATCCGCGGGCTGCCGCCGCAGGTGGTCTCCGGCGCGACCTGCGATGCCGAGGCCGCGTGGCGCGGCGCGTTCCTCGCGCACGGCTCGCTCACGGAGCCCGGCCGCTCCTCGTCCCTCGAGGTGACCTGCCCCGGCCCGGAGGCCGCGCTCGCCCTCGTGGGCGCCGCACGCCGGCTCTCCATCGCGGCGAAGGCCCGCGAGGTGCGCGGCGTGGACCGCGTCGTCGTCCGCGACGGTGACGCGATCGGCGCGCTGCTCACCCGCCTCGGCGCGCACGAGGCCGTGCTCGCCTGGGAGGAGCGGCGCATGCGCCGCGAGGTCCGCGCCACCGCCAACCGCCTCGCGAACTTCGACGACGCCAACCTGCGCCGCTCGGCCCGTGCCGCGGTCGCGGCCGGCGCGCGCGTGCAGCGGGCCCTGGAGATCCTCCAGGACGAGGTCCCCGAGCACCTCGCGGCCGCGGGCCGGCTGCGCATGGAGCACAAGCAGGCCTCCCTGGAGGAGCTGGGCGCGCTCGCCGACCCGCCGCTCACGAAGGACGCGGTCGCGGGCCGGATCCGCCGTCTCCTCGCGATGGCGGACAAGCGGGCCTCGGACCTGGGGATCCCGGGTACGGAGTCGAATCTGACGGAGGAGATGGCCGACAACCTGGCGGGTTGAGGTCCCTCACAGGTTCCTCGCACGTCGCATGCCGAAGGGGCGGAGCGCTTGCTCCGCCCCTTCGGCATGTCCGCCGAGCAGGGCGACGTCGAGATCACCACGACCGACCCGCGCGGTCCTGTTCGCCGAGGCCTCAGCCCCGCCGCCGCCCACGGGCGGCTCCGCCGATCACCTGGCCCAACGTGCGCAGCGTCGCACCGACCCGCCGCACCTTCCGGTACGCGATCGCCAGCGCGGCGCGCGTCTCCAGGGTGAGCTCATGGCCGGGCCCGTGCTGCCGTACGGTCTCCTCGGCCAGCTGCTCAAGGACCTCCACGGCCTCCTCGGGCGCGCCCGCCCGCTGCAGCGCCGCGGCCACGTTGATCCAGGCGCGGACGGCGGCGTGGTCCTGGCCGTTCGCCGCGGCCTCGCAGTCGGCGGCGAACCGTTCGAGGTACGGGACGGCATCCTGCGCGCGCCCCGCCTCCAGATAGGCCGCGCCCAGGTTCCCGCGGGCGTCGCTCGTATCGGGATGGTCCTCGCCGAGCACCCGCTCGCTGTCCTCGACGACCTGTTCGAGGACCGCCACGGCCTCGTCGTACCGCCCCGTTCTCGTATACGTGTCACCGAGGTTGTTCCGCACCATCAAGGCGTACGGGTCCTCGGCGCCCAGGACGCGTTCGGCGTCCGCGGCGGCGCGCTCCTGCAGGGGCAGCGCCCGCTCCCACTGCCCCGACTGTGCGTACCCGGCGGCCAGGTTGCCGCGGAAGAGGACCGTGGTCGGATGGTCCGCGCCGAGCGCCCGCTCGGCGTCGGCGAGGACCTGTTCCTGCAGTGCGACGGCCTCGCTGATGCGGCCCGTCCCGTAGTAGTGGCCGGCGAGACTGCCGCGGTTCTCCAGCGTGGTCGGATGGTCCGCGCCCAGGACCCGCACCCGGTCGTCGAGCACGCGCTCCTCGAGCGCGATTCCTTCGTCGTCCCGGCCGGTCGACACATACCCCGCGGCCAGGACGCTGCGCGAGGTGAGGGTCGCCGGATCGTCCTCGCCCAGGAGCCGTTCGCGCAGCGGCAGGATCTCCTCCTCGATCGCGACGGCCTCCTCCGCCCGCCCCACCTGCGTGTAGAAGGCCGCCACGTTGTGCCGTGCGGTGAGCGACTCCGGATGGTCGGCGCCGAGCAGCCGGACAAGGTCGCCGGCCGTGCGCTCCGCCAGGGCGACCGCCTCGGCGGCGCGCCCGGCCAGCCAGTAACAGATGGCCAGCGTGCCGCGGGCGGACGCGGTGTCGACGGAGTCCTCCCCCGCGAGCCGCTCGTAGTCGGCGACGAGCCGCTCGGCGGCCGAGGCCGCCTCGGCGACGCGCCAGTCGAGCCGGAGGACGTCCACCAGCTTGTCGCGGGCGTACAGCGCGCCGGGCTGGTCCGGGCCGCTCCGCCGTTCCACGTCGGCGATCAGCCGCTGCCAGTGAGTGATCGCGGCCCCATATGCTCCTGCCTCCGTCAGGCTGTGCCCGAGCACGTACGGGAGCGGGTGGTCGTCACCGCCGCGCCACAGCAGCTCGCCCGCCAGGGCGGTGAGAGTCTGGGCGTTGGCCCGCAGGGCAGCCGCCAGTTCGCGGTCGGTGTGTTCCTGGTCGGGCCAGGTGAGGACGAGGGCGTCGGCGGCGGCCAGGATCGCCATGCCGGAGAGCTCCTCGGAGGTGTTCTCGCGGGTGGCGCGTGCGGTGAGGGCGTGGATGCGGACGGCGCGGGCGTTCTGTTCCGGGTCGCTCGCGAGCAGTCCGTAGCGGTGCAGCAACCGCACGGCGCCGCGCGCCTCCTGCTCGGTGACGAGAGCGGTCCCGCCGTCCGCGTCGCCCGAGCCGCCGGCCTGCTCGCGCAGTCTCCCGAGGTACTCCCGCACGGCCTCGTCCGCCCACAGGCTCAGCGGATGGCCCGACGGGTCCAGATGGGCGGACAGGCACAGGGCAGGTGCCGCCAAGCCCAGCGGCGCGCGGCGCTGGGCGGCGTCCAGGGTCAGGAGCAGGGCCGCGGCGACCGGACGGCCGTACCCCTCGGTGTCGGCCTCGGGCGGCAGCAGCGCGTCCAGGCGGGAGCGCTGATCCGTGAACAGCCGCAGGTAGTCCGCGCAGGTCACCTCCTCGTTGATCAGGTAGGCCGCCGCGTGCGAGACCGCGAGCGGCAGCGACCCCAGCGCGTGCAGGAGTTGCCCGGCCGCCGTGTCGGCCAGGTGCCCTCGGCCCGCGCCGCCGAGTCGTTCGCGCAGATACGCGGCTGCCTCGCCGGGTTCGTAGACGTCCACGTCGACGGTCGCGCGGCCTCCGCCGGACAGCACCGCGTCCCGCAGACGGGTCGTCGCCAGGACCCGTCCGCGCCCGGAGGCGGGCCGCGGCGGCCACCAGGCGACGAGGTCCGAGCCGTCCGCGAGCTGGTCGAGGACGACAAGCCACGACCGGGTCGTGGTGGCCAGCCAGTCACGGAAGGCCGCCGCGTCCGCCGCCGTGTCCTGCCCTTCCGCTCCGTTCGCGCCGACCCGGTACGCGGCCTCCGCGAACTCCGCCTCGATCCGCTGCGGGTCGGCGGCGTCCACCCACAGCACCAGGTCGGTGCCGTCGGCCAGGGCCTGATGGGCGCAGGCGGCCGCCAGATGGGACTTGCCGACCCCGCCGCCCCCGCTGAGCACGACGGCGGGACCCGCCGCGTCGATCCGCTCGCGCAGGTCCGTACGCGGCTGGAAGGCGGAGGCGAGTGGCGGCACCGCGCCCATCCGGACCGGCCACACCGTCGCGGGGCGCGGCGGGAGGTACTGGTTCAGGTTGTTGATGATCGCGGCCCCGACCCCGCCGGACGGGGCGACGACGTTCACGTCCTGCACGATGAAGGGCTGCCGCGCCGCCAGGGGCCGCCCCACGGACAGGGGCTGCCCCGGGGCGGCGAAGCGAGGAGCCTGCAGGGCCCGACGCGTCGCGCCGGGCCCGCCGGGCGCGGTCAGCTCCCGTCCGTGCCCGGCTGACGAGGGTTTCCGAGGGTCACGTTCCCGATCCTGAGCCCCGCCACCGAGCCGTCCTGCGCATCGATGTGCACATCGCCCGTCACCGTGATGCCCTCGCCCACGACCTGGCCGCCCGACTCCCTTGCCAGGGCGACAAGTTCACGCAGCTGCTGCGCGACCTCGGCGCGCTCGGCGTCCCCCGCGTCCGCGAGCAGATCGCGGAACCGGGTCTCCCAGGCGGCCGCCACGGCCTCCTCGGATGCCGTGCCCTCCAGCTCCGCCGCCGTACGGTCGAGGCGTGCAAGCGCCGCGTCCTCGCCGGCCTCCGGCGCGGGACCCCGGCCGAAGAGCCTGGCCACGCGCTCGCGGATGCCCTGCCAGGCGTCCGTGCCCGCCGCCTGCGCCACCGCGACCCCGGCCGCCGAGGCCAAGGCGATCAGTGCTTGGTCCAGCATGCTGTCCCCCGTACGCGAAGAAGCCGCAGTGCCCCGTGAACGGCTCGTGCCCTGCGAAGCCTCGTATCCGAAGAAGCCTCGTATCCGAAGAAGAGGTGAATGCCCGATTCGGCAGGGGAAGCATACTGCCGCCCGAGTCTGGTGAGCGGGGCTTTTCCGACCGTCGGTACCGCCCAACACCTGGGAGCATCCAAGGAGTTGGCGCGCATTCCACTTCATGGCGGCGCAATCCGAGTGCGACCGGCCATATTGACATGATCATGGAGTGTCATGAGCCTGTCGTCCGTGCACAAATGTGCCGGACAACCGCAAGGGGGGCTCATGAGACGAAGAGCGAACGCGGTGCTCGCCGCGGCTGCACTCCTGGCGGGCGGCTTACTCGCCGCCCCGACGGCCCAGGCGAAAGCGCCGGGCGCCGAGGATCCCGCCGCGGACGCCATCAAGGTGTTCCGTGCCGAGGTCACCAAGGAGCAGGTGCCGCTCCTGCTGAAGGCGGGTCAGGACGGTCATGAACTGGCCGAGCGGGCACCGCAGAAGGGCACCGCGAGTGTCGAGCTGTATCTGACCGACAAGCAGGCGGACGGGCTGCGCGAGCAGGGCGTCGAGATGTCCGAGCAGAAGATCTCCGCCCAGACCCGGAAGAAGCTCGCGGCCGCCGGGGACGGGGTCTTCCGTCCGTACAGCGGCGAGGGCGGCCTCAAGGAAGAGATCGTGCGGACCGGTCAGGCGAACGACAGCCTGACGAAGGTCGTCTCCATCGGGAAGACCGTCAAGGGCCAGGACATCCTCGCCCTCAAGATCACCAAGGGTGCGGACAAGTACCGCGACGGCGCCAAGCCCGCCACGCTCTACATGTCCAACCAGCACGCCCGCGAGTGGATCACGCCCGAGATGACCCGCCGCCTCATGCACCACTACCTCGACAACTACGGCAAGGACCCGCGGATCACCAAGCTCGTGGACCGCACCGAGCTGTGGTTCGTCCTCTCCGCGAACCCGGACGGCTACGACTACACGCACGCCCCCGACGGCGACCGCGAGTGGCGCAAGAACATGCGGGACAACGACAAGGACGGCAAGCACACCGCCGCCGACGGCGTGGACCTCAACCGCAACTTCGCCTACAAGTGGGGCTACGACAACGAGGGTTCGTCGCCCGACCCCTCCAACGAGACTTTCCGCGGCGCCTCCCCGGGCTCGGAGCCCGAGACCGTCGCGATCGACCGCTTCCAGAAGCGCATCGGCTTCACGTACGGCATCAACTACCACTCCGCCGCCGAGCTGCTGCTCTACGGGGTGGGCTGGCAGGTCGCGACGCCCACGCCGGACGACGTGCTCCTCAAGGCGCTGGCCGGCACGCCGGAGAACTCCGCGATCCCCGGCTACCGCCCGCAGCTCTCCTCGGAGCTGTACACCACCAACGGCGAGGCCGACGGACACGCGGGCAACGTCAACGGCATGGCGATGTTCACGCCGGAGATGTCCACCTGCCAGACCATCTCCGAGCTTGACCCGGACGACCCGTGGATCCCCGAGGACTGCGGCTCCGGCTTCACCTTCCCGGACGACGAGAAGCTCATCCAGGACGAGTTCGCCAAGAACATCCCGTTCGCGCTGGCCGTCGCCGAGACCACGCTGCACCCCGACCAGCCCTCCTCGCCGGTCGGCATCGACGCGCCCGACTTCACGGTCGACAAGTTCACCACCTCGTACGCGCGCGGCCGTGACCAGGAAGTCTCCGTGACCGTCCGCAAGTCGGTACGCGACAAGGAGCTCAACTACCGCGTCAACGGCGGCCGTACGCACGACGAGGACCTCAAGGCGTGGCGCGGCGGTGAGCGCTTCGGCGGCGAGGACAACCACTACTTCGACGAGTACCGTGCCGAGGTCGAGGACGCGGACCCGGGCGACGAGGTCGAGGTCTGGTACACGGGCCGTACGGCGAAGGGGGAGCGGGTCTCCAGCGAGCACTTCACGTACACCGTCGCCGAGCGGCCCCGCGCCTCCATGCTCGTCATCGCGGAGGAAGGCGCCGCGCAGCAGCACGCGCAGAAGTACGTGGACGCGCTGAAGGCCAACGGCCGCAGCGCCGTCGTCTGGGACGTCGCCACCCAGGGCGCCCCGCACCCGCTGGGCGTCCTCGCGCACTTCGACGCGGCCGTCCACTACACCGGCGACCCGGCACCCGGCGGTCCCACCACCCTCGCCGTCCGCTCCTACCTCAACGAGGGCGGCAAGCTGATCGTCGCCGGTGAGCGCGCGGGCGGGAACGTGCGGGTGGGCCGTGCGAACTCCGACGACTTCGCGCAGTACTACCTCGGTGCGTACGAGCGCCTCACGGCGCCCGGGGCCACCACCTTCAAGGGGGACGGCGCCCTCAAGGGCATCGACACCCCCGTGGCCGGCGCCGAGGGCAACCCGCTCGACAAGGCCGGCCGCTACACCGTCACCTCGGACTCGCTGCCCGCGAAGGACTTCCCGCTGTTCCGCAGCGCGCAGGCCGGAACGTACCCGGGCGTTGCGAATCCGTACGCGCCGTACGAGGGCTCGGGCATGGCCTCCGCGGTGCACGCGGACCGCGACTGGCAGCGGCTGACCCGCACGATCGACCTCACCGGGGTCACCGCGGCCGACGCTCCCGAGCTGCGGCTCGTCATGAACTGGAACGTCGAGCCCGGCTACGACCACGCGCTGCTCGAGGCCCGTACGGACGGCGGCGACGACTGGACGACGCTGCCCGACAAGAACGGGAACACCGCGCAGACCGTGCCCGCCGAGTGCGGGGCCGGCTTCTTCATGAAGGGGCACCCGTTCCTGGGCCGCTATCTCACCCGCACCGGTACGACGTGCACGGCGGGCGGAACCAGCGGAGCATGGAACAGTCTGACCGGCGCCTCCGACGGCTGGAAGCCGCTGGCCTTCGACCTCTCGGCCTACGCGGGCAAGAAGGTCGAGGTCTCCATCAGCAATGTCACCGACCCGGCCTCGGGGCTGCGCGGCGTCTTCGTCGACAACGCCCAGGTGATGATCGGCGGCCAGGCGGCCGAGACGGAGGGCTTCGAGTCCTCGCTCGGTACCTGGGCCGTGTCGGCAGCACCGGCCGGAAGTCCCAACATCGTGGGCGACTGGTCCCGGACCGGTGAGCTGTACCGGCCCTACGCGGCGGTCACCACGCGTGACACCGTCCTCGTGGGCCTCGGTCTGGAACACCTGCCTGGCCAGGCGACACGCAATCAGGTCATGGGCAAGGCCCTTGCCGCACTGAGGCATTGACAGTCTGTTGAATTCTTTGGTCCCGGCTACGGTCCGTAGCCGGGACCAAAGTCCCGAAGGCCCGTATCCGGCGAACCGGTGCGGGTCCTCCTTACTCGTACGGACCTGCTCGATGTCACCCGAAGGGCTCCGGAGAGGTAGGGTCGAAGGCGGTCGGGGACATCCCATACAGCTCGCCGGCGGACAGTCCGGCGTACCAACGAGGAGATCGGTTCGTGACGATCCGCGTAGGCATCAATGGCTTTGGTCGTATCGGCCGCAACTACTTCCGGGCGCTTCTCGAGCAGGGCGCGGACATCGAGGTCGTCGCGGTCAACGACCTGGGTGACACCGCGACCACCGCACACCTCCTGAAGTACGACACGATTCTGGGCCGCCTCAAGGCCGAGGTGACCCACACCGCCGACACGATCACGGTCGACGGCCACACCATCAAGGTGCTCTCCGAGCGCAACCCTGCCGACATCCCGTGGGGCGACCTGGGCGTCGACATCGTGATCGAGTCGACCGGCATCTTCACGAAGAAGGAGGACGCCGCCAAGCACATCGCGGGCGGCGCCAAGAAGGTCCTCATCTCGGCTCCGGCCAAGGACGAGGACATCACCATCGTGATGGGCGTCAACCAGGACCAGTACGACCCGGCGAACCACCACGTCATCTCCAACGCCTCCTGCACCACCAACTGTGTGGCGCCGATGGCCAAGGTGCTCGACGAGAACTTCGGCATCGTCAAGGGTCTGATGACGACGGTCCACGCCTACACCAACGACCAGCGCATCCTGGACTTCCCGCACAAGGACCTGCGCCGCGCCCGGGCCGCCGCGGAGAACATCATCCCGACGACCACCGGTGCCGCGAAGGCCACCGCCCTCGTGCTCCCGCAGCTCAAGGGCAAGCTCGACGGCATCGCCATGCGCGTGCCGGTCCCGACCGGCTCCGCCACGGACCTGGTCGTCGAGCTGCAGCGCGAGGTCACCAAGGACGAGGTCAACGCCGCGTTCAAGAAGGCCTCGGACGACGGCCCGCTCAAGGGCCGCCTGTTCTACACCGAGGACCCGATCGTGTCCTCGGACATCGTGAGCGACCCGGCCTCCTGCACCTTCGACTCCTCCATGACCATGGTCCAGGAGGGCAAGACGGTGAAGATCCTCGGCTGGTACGACAACGAGTGGGGCTACTCCAACCGCCTCGTCGACCTGACGGAGTTCGTCGGCGGCCAGCTCTGAGCTGTCGCTGATCCTCCATCAGGCACCTCGAAGTGAGCAACGGGGCTCGGGCGGCGCGCGGATCGCGTGCCGGCCGGGCCCCGTTGGCCTGTAGTTTTCCCTTGTTGTTCTCCCAAGGAGTCCTTGAGTCATGAAGACGATCGACGAACTGCTCGCCGAAGGGGTCGCGGGGAAGCGGGTTTTCGTCCGCGCCGACCTCAACGTGCCGCTGGACGGCACCACCATCACCGACGACGGCCGCATCCGCGCCGTGACGCCCACCGTCAAGGCGCTGGCCGACGCGGGCGCCCGCGTGGTCGTCGCCTCGCACCTGGGCCGCCCCAAGGGCGCCCCGGACCCCGCCTTCTCGCTGGCCCCCGCCGCCACGCGCCTCGGTGAACTCCTCGGCGCCGACGTCGCGTTCGCGACCGACACGGTGGGCGAGTCCGCCCAGGGCGTCGTCGCAGGCCTGGCCGACGGCCAGGTCGCCGTCATCGAGAACCTGCGCTTCAACGCCGGCGAGACCTCCAAGGATGACGCCGAACGCGGCGCCTTCGCGGACCAGCTCGCCGCACTCGCCGACATCTACGTCGGCGACGGCTTCGGCGCCGTGCACCGCAAGCACGCCTCGGTCTTCGACCTGCCGGCCCGCCTCCCGCACGCCGCCGGCTATCTGATCGCCACCGAGGTCGGCGTCCTCAAGAAGCTCACGGACGACGTGAAGCGCCCGTACGTGGTCGTGCTCGGCGGCGCCAAGGTCTCCGACAAGCTGGCCGTCATCGACAACCTCATCGAGAAGGCCGACCGCATCCTCATCGGCGGCGGCATGGCGTACACCTTCCTCGCCGCCCAGGGCTACGAGGTCGGCCTGTCGCTGCTGCAGAAGGACCAGATCCCGGCCTGCCAGGACTACCTGAAGCGCGCCGCCGACAAGGGCGTCGAGTTCCTGCTCCCGGTCGACGTCCGGGTCTCGGCGGACTTCCCCGACCTGAAGAACCAGGTCGACGTGCACCCCGACACCGTCGCCGCCACCGCCATCCCGGCGGACCAGGAGGGCCTCGACATCGGCCCGAAGACCGAGGAACTGTACGCTGCCAAGCTGCAGGACGCCGCCACCGTGTTCTGGAACGGCCCGATGGGCGTCTTCGAGCACAAGGACTTCGCGAACGGCACCCGTGCCGTGGCCCGGGGCCTCGTCGAATCCGACGCGTTCTCCGTGGTCGGCGGCGGCGACTCGGCCGCGGCGTTCCGCATCCTCGGCTTCAGCGAGGACAAGGTCGGCCACATCTCGACCGGCGGCGGCGCCTCCCTTGAGTACCTCGAGGGCAAGTCCCTCCCCGGCCTCGTAGCACTGGAGAAGTGAAGATCATGACGCGTACGCCCATCATGGCGGGCAACTGGAAGATGAACCTCAACCACCTCGAGGCCATCGCCCACACCCAGAAGCTCGCCTTCGCGCTCGCCGACAAGGACTACGAGGCCGTCGAGGTCGCCGTCCTGCCGCCCTTCACCGACCTGCGCGGTGTCCAGACGCTGGTCGACGGCGACAAGCTCAAGATCAAGTACGGCGCCCAGGACATCTCGGCGCACGACTCCGGCGCCTACACCGGCGAGATCTCGGGCCCGATGCTCTCGAAGCTGAAGTGCACCTATGTGGCCATCGGCCACTCGGAGCGCCGTCAGTACCACAACGAGACCGACGAGATCTGCAACGCCAAGGTCAAGGCCGCCTACAAGCACGGCATCACGCCGATCCTGTGCGTCGGCGAGGGCTTGGAGATCCGCAAGGCCGGCCAGCAGGTCCAGTACACGCTGAACCAGGTCGACGGCGCCCTGAAGGACATCCCGGCCGAGCAGGCCGAGTCCATCGTGATCGCGTACGAGCCGGTCTGGGCCATCGGCACGGGCGAGGTCGCCACCCCCGAGGACGCCCAGGAGGTCTGCGGTGCGATCCGCGGGCGCCTGGCCGAGCTGTACTCGCAGGAGCTGGCCGACGCCGTCCGGATCCAGTACGGCGGCTCCGTGAAGTCCGGCAACGTCGCCGCGATCATGGCGCAGCCCGACGTCGACGGTGCCCTGGTGGGCGGCGCGGCGCTGGACGCCGACGAGTTCGTCAAGATCGTCCGGTTCCGCGACCAGTAAGGTCCGGTACCCTGACGGGGGTCTGCTCCCTCTGCGAGGGGCGGCCCCCGTCGTCGCGTATGTTGCTCCGTACGCGATGTCGTACGGCATCGCGTACGCGTTCTGTCCGAATCCGAGGAAGTTGGTCCAGCCGTGGTTATGGGCTTCTCGATCGCCCTGATCGTCTTCAGCCTGCTGCTGATGCTCCTTGTCCTGATGCACAAGGGGAAGGGCGGCGGCCTCTCCGACATGTTCGGTGGCGGTATGCAGTCCTCCGTCGGTGGCTCCTCCGTCGCGGAGCGCAACCTCGACCGGATCACTGTCGTGGTCGGTCTGCTCTGGTTCGCCTGCATTGTGGTGCTCGGCCTGCTGATGAAGCTGGACAGCTGACGCGGAATTCTGCGGCTTTTCTCCGCGGACTTCGCTCTTCGGGCAGCCTGCCTCGTTTTTCGAGGCGGCTGCCCGTTTTGCTGTGCCCCCTTGTCGGGTGGGACTTGGTCTCCCTGTCCACACCGGAACTTACGTGTGCTTAATATGGGGCGTACGTCTCGGGGTGGGGGTGTAACTCCAATCACTGGACGCGCGTTGGGCCTTCATAGACTGGCTCAGGCTGGTGGCACCCGCGGCGCAGCCGCCGGTGGGCAACTGCAGCACCGTTACGCAGGGAGTTACGACCGTGGCAAGTGGCAACGCGATCCGTGGAAGTCGGGTCGGGGCGGGGCCGATGGGCGAAGCCGAGCGAGGCGAGTCAGCGCCCCGCCTGCGCATCTCCTTCTGGTGCTCCAACGGACATGAGACGAAGCCCAGTTTCGCCAGCGACGCGCAGGTCCCCGACACCTGGGACTGCCCACGCTGCGGCTTCCCCGCGGGGCAGGACCGGGACAATCCGCCGGACCCGCCGCGCACCGAGCCGTACAAGACGCACCTCGCCTATGTGCGCGAGCGGCGCAGCGATGCGGACGGCGAGGCGATCCTTGCCGAGGCGCTCGCGAAACTGCGGGGCGAAATCTAGAACTCGAGGTCCGGCCGGTCTCCTTCGGAGTGCCCGGCCGGACCTGTTTTGTACCGCTTGGGGCGTGCGCCCGGGCCGATTGTCAGTGGCGGCCTCTACGGTTTCGATCCATGGAACCGAAGGGGGAGTTGTGACGGCAGTCGAGGCCATGGGCGTGCAAGTGCCCACGTGGCGGGGCGGGTTCGGACGGCTGTGGACGGCCGCGGTGCTGTCCAAGTTCGGTGACTCTCTGCGGACTGCTGCCCTGCCGCTGCTCGCCGCCTCGCTCACCGACGATCCGCTCCTGATCACGCTCGTGAGTGCGTGCGGCTATCTGCCGTGGCTGCTGTTCGGGCTGCTCGGCGGCGCGGTGGCGGACCGCGTGGACCAGCGGCGTGCGATGTGGGCCGTCGATGTCGTACGGGGCGTCCTCATGGCGGCCTTCGCCCTGGCCGTCGCTCTCGGTCACGCCTCGATCGCGCTGCTCATCGCCCTCGCCTTTCTGCTCACCACCCTCCAGACGCTCTTCGACAACGCCGCCACGGCCCTGCTGCCCTCCCTCGTGCCCGAGACCGCGCTCGGCAGCGCCAACGCGCGGCTGATGACCGGGCAGCAGATCGCGGGCGGTTTCGTGGCCGCGCCGCTGGTGCCCGTGCTGCTCGCGGGCGGGATCGCGCTGCCGTACGGGGTGGACGCGGCCACGTATGTGATCGGGGCGTTCCTGATCGCCTCCCTGCGGATACCGGCCCCCGCGCGGGCGCGCCGCCCCGCGGGCGCGACCCTGCGCGGGGACATAGCCGAGGGCGTACGGGCGCTGTGGCGGGACCGGACGCTGCGGGCCCTGTGCTGGGCGACCACGCTCAGCAACATCGGCATGGGGGCGCTGATCGCCACCCTGGTCCTGCACGTGAAGTGGTGGCTGGACGCCGGGGACGGCGGCTATGCGGCCGCCCTCACCGCGTTCTCGGCGGGCAGTGTGGCCGGCGGCCTCGTCGCCGGGCGGCTCGCGGCGCGGCTCGGACGGTTGCGGAGCGTGCTCGTCGCCGGGATCGTGCAGTTGGCCTGCCTGCTCGCAATGGGACTGGTCAGAGCCCTGTGGGCGGCGCTGGTGAGCCTGGCGGTCTTCGGCGTCATGAGCATTGTATGGAACGTCAGCCAGCGCACCCTGATGCAGGAGCGCAGCCCGCGGGAGATGCTGGGCAGGATCAGTGCCGCCTACCGCACCCTCGCGGTGGCCGGGGCACCGCTGGGCGCCCTGCTCGGCGGAGTGGTGGCCACGGCCTGGGGTCTGAACGCGCCGGTGCTGCTCGCGGCGGCGGTGTTCGTGGCCGCGGTCGGAGTGCTGCTTCCCGTCCGGACCGAGGTCACCGGCTCCGGGGAGTGATCACCGGCGTCCCCGACCCCGGGGCGTAACCCCCACGCCACCGGACAGACGTCTCAAACCGACGGCTGATCAATTAGGTTGGGGAGGCAGCGGGGCGCAGCACTTCGACGGAGTGCTCAGGACGAGAAGAAGGCTGGAAGTCCGAGATGAACGCAAGTGACCGTACGCGACTGAACCAGACGCCCGAGTGGGCCGCGCTGGCCAAGCACCGGGACCAGCTGGGCGAGACGCATCTGCGCGATCTCTTCGCGAACGACCCCGGGCGCGGCACCGGTTACACCCTGCAGGTCGGTGATCTGCACCTGGATTACTCCAAGCACCTCGTCACCGACGAGACCCTCGCGCTGCTGCGCGAACTGGCCGTGGCCACGGACGTGTCCGGGCTGCGCGACGCGATGTTCCGCGGTGACAAGATCAATACGACCGAGGACCGCGCCGTGCTGCACACGGCGCTGCGCGCCCCGCGTGACGCCGTGATCGAGGTCGACGGCGAGAACGTCGTGCCGCAGGTGCACGCCGTCCTCGACAAGATGAGCGCGTTCTCCGAGAAGGTCCGCTCCGGCGCGTGGACCGGCCACACCGGCCGCCGCATCAGGAACATCGTCAACATCGGCATCGGCGGCTCCGACCTCGGCCCCGCGATGGCGTACGAGGTGCTGCGCTCCTTCACCCAGCGCGACCTCACGGTCCGCTTCGTCTCCAACGTGGACGGCGCCGATCTGCACGAGGCCGTACGGGACTTGGACCCGGCCGAGACGCTCTTCATCATCGCCTCGAAGACCTTCACCACCATCGAGACGATCACCAACGCCACCTCGGCGCGCGACTGGCTGCTCACCGGGCTGCAGGCCGGCCAGGAGGCCGTTGCCAAGCACTTCGTGGCCCTGTCGACGAACGCCGAGAAGGTCGCCGAATTCGGCATCGACACGGCGAACATGTTCGAGTTCTGGGACTGGGTCGGCGGGCGCTACTCGTACGACTCGGCGATCGGTCTCTCGCTGATGATCGCGATCGGCCCGGAGAACTTCCGCGCGATGCTCGACGGCTTCCACCTCGTCGACGAGCACTTCCGCACCGCGCCCGCCGAGGCCAACGCACCGCTGCTGCTCGGCCTGCTGGGGGTCTGGTACGGGGCGTTCTTCGACGCGCAGTCGCATGCGGTGCTGCCGTACTCGCACTACCTGTCCAAGTTCACCGCGTACCTCCAGCAGCTGGACATGGAGTCCAACGGCAAGTCCGTGGACCGCGACGGCAACCCCGTCGACTGGCAGACCGGCCCGGTCGTCTGGGGCACGCCCGGCACCAACGGGCAGCACGCGTACTACCAGTTGATCCACCAGGGCACGAAGGTCATCCCGGCCGACTTCATCGGCTTCGCCAAGCCGGTCGACGATCTGCTGCCGGGCCTTGTCGCCCAGCACGACCTCCTGATGGCCAACTTCTTCGCCCAGACCCAGGCGCTGGCGTTCGGCAAGACGCCCGACGAGGTGCGGGCCGAAGGGGTGCCGCAGGAGCTGGTCGCGCACAAGACGTTCAAGGGCAACCACCCGACGACCACGATCCTGGCCTCCGAGCTCACCCCGTCCGTGCTCGGCCAGCTGATCGCCCTCTACGAGCACAAGGTGTTCGTGCAGGGCGCGGTCTGGAACATCGACTCCTTCGACCAGTGGGGCGTCGAGCTCGGCAAGGTGCTCGCCAAGCGGGTCGAGCCCGCCCTGACCGAAGGCGCCGCGGTGCCCGGTCTGGACGCCTCGTCGCAGGCCCTGGTCGCCAAGTACCGCGAGCTGCGCGGGCGCTGACCGAGGGCCCGGTCCGCCGGGCCGATCGCGCCGCCGCCGCGTGCCCGGTTTAATCGGGTGCGCGGCGGCGCGCCGCCGGGTGAGACTGCTGCGGTCCTCTGCCTCACCAGGAAGGCCCGCCATGAGCCGGCAGCTGCTGTCCGCCCTCGCCGATCCCGACCGTCTGAAGCTGTACGCGAGCATCGTCCGCTTCGGGGACGCGGCCGAGGCCGCCGCGGGGAAACACGGGCAGAAGCAGCTCGCCCGGCTGATCAAGGCCGGGCTGATCGAGCCGCTGCCCGACGGGTCGTACAAGGCGGACGCCGCCGTCTTCCAGGAGGCCCTCGCGGCCGAGACGCAGGGCGAGGACCAGGGCATCCCCAAGGAGCTGCGCCCCTTCTTCGTGGAGGGACGGCTCCGCTCCATGCCCATGCGGCCCGCCGTGCGGCATGAGCTGCTCGCGTACCTGGTGCGGACTCTCTTCGAGGAGGCGCATCCGTACACCGAGCCCGAGGTGAACCAGCGCTTCGCCACCGTGCACGACGACATCGCGATGCTGCGCCGGTACTGCGTCGAGGGCGGGCTGTTGCAGCGTACGAAGGACGGCGCGAGCTATCAGGCGGCCTGAAGCCTGAGCGCGTGCGGGCCGGCAAGCGCGTCTCCTGGATCCGGAGTCCACCCTTCCCCGTGGACCGCTAAGATCGCGGACCTGTGATCTGTGATCTTCAGGGAACGACGCTCGGGGGAGTGAGCATGGTGCGACGGCGGTACGGGTATCGGCGCAGCGCGGCGGAGACGTCGCGTTGGTGGCCCAGAGGTGCGGCCTACGCCCTCTTCCATCCGTCCTGGATCCCGGACTCGATCGATCCGCTCGCCGACCGGCTGAAGCGCTACCGGATCATCGCCGGAATGATCGCGACGGTCGGCGTGTACATGTTCGTGGTGCGCGGCTTCGATTTCGAGCAGGTCATGGAGAACGTGCTCATCGCCGGCCTCGTCCTCCTGGTCATCACCCCGGTCACGGTCGGTGCGATGCTGCTCGTGTGGCGCCGCAGCGGACCGGTGGGTGCCTTGAGGTCCCCGCTCCTGGGCTCACTGCGCGTGTTGCTCTCCTTCGTCGCCGCGCTGGTCGTGATTCTCGGCGTGCTGTCGCTGGCCGCTGCGTACAGCAACCGCAACGGTGGCGGTGGCCTGGCGTTCTCGTTCTTCATGGCGTTCGGCGGCATCTGGTCGCTGATCTTCCTCGCCCAGGCGGCCATCCAGGTCAACGGCAACTTCTTCGGTACGGCGGCCATCCACCGCTGTCTGCCGCCGCTGCTCGCCACGGTCACCAGCTGGCTGATGGCCCTGCCTGATCTGCTCACCGGCGACCTGCACGGTCTCGGTCTCGCGGCGGGCGTCCTGTTCATCCTGGGCGCGCCCCTGACGGTGACGGGGATCGCCTGGTTCGAGATGAGCCGCCTGCGCCGCCACCACGGCATCCGGCTGCGCGCCCACCCGCATGTACGGACCCAGCCGACGGTCCCGCCGGCGCGCCCGCCGTACGGGCCGGGACAGGGTGCTCCGTACGGTCCGCCTCCGGGGAATCCCTATGGGGTCAACGCCGGGCCCAACGCCCGTAATCCGTACGGAAGTTGATGCGGCGCGGCCGGAGGGGGCTCAACCCCGCCGCGCCACGGCCTCACCCATCACCGCACGCAACGCCGGACGGTCCACGTCCGCAGCGGCGTGCAGCTTCACATGACGGTGGACCCTGCCCTTACCCTGGAGGAGTCCCTCCGGGTCCGGCAGCGCCGCGCCGTTCGCCAGGCCCAGGGTCACCCACGCGGTGTGCGGGGAGACCACGAAGACCAGGCCCTTGTAGCCGCTGCCCGCGCCGAAGCCGATGTCGCCGCCGTCCACGGTGACCACCGCGTCCGGATACAGCTCCAGGATCAGCCCGACCACCCGCCAGGCGGTCTCCGCGACCGCGGGGGACTGCCTGGCGAGCAGCGACTGGACGTCGGGGTTCATCCGGGCGTCACGTCACGCCAGCGACGGCGGGTAGAGCTCGCGTGGCAGCTGGGAGGCCGCCGCCGCGTCGAGCAGCCACAGGGTGCGCGCCCGCCCGTAGGCACCGGCGGCCGGCGCCTGGATCTCGCCCGCGCCGGACAGTGCGATGGCCGCGGCCTTCGCCTTGTCCTCGCCCGCCGCGAGCAGCCAGACCTCGCGGGCCGAGCGGATCGCGGGAAGCGTCAGCGAGATCCGGGTGGGCGGCGGCTTCGGAGCGCCGTGCACCCCGATCACCATCCGCTCGGTCTCGCGCACGCCCGGGTGCTCCGGGAAGAGCGAGGCCACATGCGTGTCCGGTCCGACGCCGAGCAGCAGCACGTCGAAGGACGGGACCTCGGAGTGGTTCTCGGGCCGGGTGGCGGCGGCCAGTTCGGCGGCGTAGGCCTCGGCGGCCGTGTCCGCGTCGTCGCCGTACTCTCCGTCCGACGCGGGCATCGCGTGCACCCGCGCCGGGTCGAGCGGCACCGCGTCGAGCAGGGCCTCACGGGCCTGCGTGACATTACGGTCCGGGTCGCCCTCGGGGAGGAACCTTTCGTCGCCCCACCACAGATCGAGCCGCGACCAGTCGATCGCGTCCCGTGCGGGTGAGGCGGCGAGCGCGGCCAGCAGACCGTTGCCGTTGCGTCCGCCCGTGAGGACCACGGACGCGGCGCCGCGGGCGGCCTGCGCGTCCACGATCTTCGTGAGCAGCCGGGCCGCGGCGGCCTGCGCCATCAGGTCCTTGTCCCGGTGGACGACCAGCTGCGGGGAGACGGTCACTTCGCCTTCGCCCCCGAGGCCTTCCGGGGCTCCTGCGGCAGCGGAGGCTGCGGCTTGGGCGCCGCCTCGTCCGAGGCCGCCTGCTGCGCGGAGTCCGCCTGCTGCCTCGGACGCGAGGAGCCCTCCGCACCGGACGGAGCGGAGCCGTTCGAAGTGGTCGAAGGCGAACCGGAGGCCGAGTCGGCCAAAGCCGATCCGGTTCCGCCCGCGGGCACGACCGCCCCGAGCCGCTCCACACCGAACCTCAGCGCCGAGGCGTAGGTGTCGTCCGGGTCGAGGCGCCGCAGCTCCTCCGCGATCAGCTCGGCCGTCTCGCGGCGCTTCAGCGCCACGGCACGGTCGGGCTGGCCCTGCATGGACAGCGTCGCGAGCGAACCGTCGGCGCGGTCGAGCGTGATCGGACCGCAGTCCGTGCTCATCCGTACCGCCGTGAGCCCGGGTCCCGCCGACAGCGAGCGCCGCACGGGCACCTGCAGCCGGTCCGCGAGCCACATCGCGAGCAGTTCGCAGCTCGGGTTGAACTCCTCGCCCTCGACCTCGACCTCGTTCACCTTGCAGGTGACCTGGTCGAGCGCGGCGGCCAGCATCGAGCGCCACGGCGTGATGCGGGTCCACGACAGATCCGTGTCGCCGGGGGTGTACGTCTCGGCGCGCGCGGTCAGTTCGTGGATCGGCTGCTCCGCCGCGTACGTGTCGGTGACACGACGCTGGGCCAGCGCACCGAGCGGGTCGGTGGCGGGCGACAGCGGTGCGTTGACCGGCCACCAGACGACCACGGGGGCGTCCGGGAGCAGCAGCGGGAGCACCACGGACTGGGCGTGGTTGATGATCTCGCCGTGCAGCCGGAGCACCACCGTCTCGCCCGTGCCCGCGTCCGCACCGACCCGTACCTCCGCGTCGAGGCGGGAGGTGGTGCGGTCGCGCGGGGTGCGCGAGACGCGCTTGATGACGACGAGCGTGCGCGAGGGGTGCTCGCGCGACGCGTCGCTCGCGGCCTTCAGCGCGTCGTAGGCGTTCTCCTCGTCGGTGACGATGACGAGGGTGAGGACCATGCCGACGGCCGGCGTGCCGATCGCGCGGCGGCCCTGCACGAGCGCCTTGTTGATCTTGCTGGAGGTGGTGTCCGTGAGGTCGATCTTCATGGCCGACGCCAGCTCCGTCCGTCTCGTTCGAGCATTTCGTCCGCCTCGGCGGGACCCCAGGTGCCCGCCTGGTACTCGGCGGCCTTGCCGTTGGTGTCCCAGAACTGCTCGACCGGGTCGAGGATCTTCCAGGACAGCTCGACCTCCTCCGTACGCGGGAAGAGGTTGGAGTCGCCGAGCAGGACGTCGAGGATGAGGCGCTCGTACGCCTCGGGGCTCGACTCGGTGAAGGACTCGCCGTACGCGAAGTCCATGGACACGTCCCGTACTTCCATCGACGTGCCCGGCACCTTGGATCCGAAGCGCACGGTCACGCCCTCGTCCGGCTGGACGCGGATGACCAGGGCGTTACGGCCCAGCTCCTCGGTCGCCGTGTGGTCGAACGGGGAGTGCGGCGCCCGCTGGAAGACCACCGCGATCTCGGTGACGCGGCGGCCGAGCCGCTTGCCGGTGCGCAGATAGAACGGCACACCCGCCCAGCGCCGGTTGTCGATCTGCAGCTTCACCGCGGCGTAGGTGTCGGTCTTCGAGGCGGGGTTGATCCCGTCCTCCTGCAGATACCCGATGACCTTCTCGCCGCCCTGCCACCCGGCCGTGTACTGGCCGCGGACAGTGCCGGTCGCGAGGTCCTCGGGCAGCTTCACCGCGCCGAGCACCTTGGTCTTCTCCGCCGCGAGCGCGTCCGCGTCGAAGGAGGCGGGCTCCTCCATCGCGGTCAGCGCGAGCAGCTGCAGCAGGTGGTTCTGGATGACGTCGCGGGCGGCGCCGATGCCGTCGTAGTAGCCGGCGCGGCCGCCGATGCCGATGTCCTCGGCCATCGTGATCTGCACGTGGTCGACGTACGACCGGTTCCAGAGCGGCTCGAAGAGCGTGTTGGCGAAGCGGAGCGCCAGGATGTTCTGGACGGTCTCCTTGCCGAGGTAGTGGTCGATCCGGAAGACCTGGTCCGGCTTGAACACCTCGTGCACGATCGAGTTGAGCTCCTTGGCGGAGGCCAGATCGTGCCCGAAGGGCTTCTCGATGACGGCACGCCGCCACGAGTCGCCCGCCTGGTCCGCGAGCCCGTGCTTCTTGAGCTGCTGGACGACCTTGGGGAAGAACTTCGGCGGTACGGACAGATAGAACGCGAAGTTCCCGCCCGTGCCCTGCTTCTTGTCCAAGTCCTCGATGGTCGCCTTCAGCGTCTCGAAGGCGTCGTCGTCGTCGAAGTCGCCCTGGACGAAGCGCATCCCCTGGATGAGCTGCTGCCAGACCTCCTCGCGGAACGGGGTCCGCGAGTGCTGCTTGACGGCGTCGTGCACCTCCTGCGCGAAGTCCTCGTCCTGCCATTCGCGCCGGGCGAAGCCGACGAGCGAGAAGCCCGGCGGCAGCAGACCGCGGTTGGCCAGGTCATAGACGGCGGGCATCAGCTTTTTGCGCGACAAATCGCCCGTGACGCCGAAGATCACCAGGCCCGACGGCCCCGCGATACGCGGGAGCCGTCGGTCCGCTGCGTCACGGAGCGGATTCGCTCCGAGTGCGGTCAAGGTGTCAGCCCTCCGAAGGGGCGAGCTTGGCGAGCTCCGCCTCGGTCGACTTGAGTAGATCGTTCCAGGACGCCTCGAACTTCTCGACGCCCTCGTCCTCCAGGAGCTGGACGACGTCGTCGTACGAGATCCCGAGCTTCTCGACGGCGTCGAGCTCGGCGCGGGCCTGCTCGTAGGTGCCGGCGATGGTGTTGCCGACGATCTCGCCGTGGTCGGCGGTCGCGTCGAGCGTGGCCTCCGGCATGGTGTTCACCGTGCCGGGCGCGACGAGGTCGTCCACGTACAGCGTGTCCTTGTACGCGGGGTCCTTGACGCCGGTCGAGGCCCACAGCGGGCGCTGCTTGTTGGCGCCGGCCTTCTCCAGGGCGCCCCAGCGGTCCGTGCCGAAGACCTCTTCGTACGCCTGGTACGCGAGCCGCGCGTTGGCGAGCGCGGCCTTGCCCTTGAGGGCGGCGGCCTCGTCGGTGCCGAGCGCGTCGAGGCGCTTGTCGATCTCGCTGTCCACGCGGGACACGAAGAACGAGGCCACCGAGTGGATCTTCGAGAGGTCGAGGCCCTTGGCCTTGGCCTGCTCCAGACCCGTCAGGTAGGCCTCCATGACCTCGCGGTAGCGCTCGAGCGAGAAGATCAGCGTGACGTTGACGCTGATGCCCTTGCCGATCGTCTCCGCGATGGCCGGCAGACCCGCCTTCGTGGCCGGGATCTTGATGAGCGTGTTCGGCCGGTCGACCAGCCACGCCAGCTGCTTGGCCTCGGCGACCGTGGCCGCCGTGTTGTGCGCCAGGCGCGGGTCGACCTCGATCGAGACCCGGCCGTCCTGGCCGTCGGTCGCGTCGAAGACCGGGCGCAGGATGTCGGCGGCGTCCCGCACATCCGCGGTGGTGATCATGCGGATGGCCTCGTCGACGGTGACCTTGCGGGCGGCGAGGTCGGCGAGCTGCTGCTCGTACCCGTCACCGGAAGAGATCGCCTTCTGGAAGATCGACGGGTTGGTCGTGACGCCCACGACATGGCTCTGGTCGATGAGTTCGGCCAGGTTGCCGGACGTGATGCGCTTGCGCGACAGGTCGTCCAGCCAGATCGCGACGCCCTCTTCGGAGAGGCGCTTGAGTGCGTCTGTCATGGAAATTGCATCTCCTACGTGTCGTATGAAGCGTCTATGGGCGTCAGCGCTGAACGGCTGCGAGAGATTCCTTGGCGGCGGCGGTGACCGCGTCGGCGGTCAGACCGAACTCCTCGAAGAGCACCTTGCCGTCGGCCGAGGCACCGAAGTGCTCGAGCGAGACGATGCGGCCGGCGTCCCCGACGAAGCGGTGCCAGGTGAGACCGATGCCGGCCTCGACCGCGACCCGGGCCTTCACGGACGGCGGCAGCACGCTGTCGCGGTACGCCTGGTCCTGGGCCTCGAACCACTCGACGCACGGCATCGAGACGACGCGCGTGGCCACACCCTCGGCCTCCAGGGCCTCGCGCGCGCCGACGGCGAGCTGGACCTCGGAACCGGTGGCGATGAGCACGACGTCCGGGGTCTCCTTGGAAGCCTCGAACAGGACGTAACCGCCCTTGGCGGCATCCTCGTTGCGCTCGTACGTCGGCACACCCTGACGGGTCAGGGCCAGACCGTGCGGGGCGCTGACCGGGTACTCGCGCTTGCCGCGGCGCAGGATCTCGCGCCAGGCGATCGCGGTCTCGTTGGCGTCCGCGGGGCGTACGACATTGAGGCCGGGGATGGCGCGAAGGGCAGCCAGGTGCTCGACCGGCTGGTGCGTCGGGCCGTCCTCGCCGAGACCGATGGAGTCATGCGTCCACACGTACGTGACGGGCAGGTGCATCAGGGCCGACAGGCGCACCGCATTGCGCATGTAGTCCGAGAACACCAGGAAGGTGCCGCCGTAGATACGGGTGTGGCCGTGCAGCGCGATGCCGTTCATGGCCGCGGCCATCGCGTGCTCGCGGATGCCGAAGTGGATCGTGCGGCCGTACGGGTCGGCCTCCGGCAGCGGGTTGCCCGCGGGCAGGAAGGAACTCGTCTTGTCGATCGTGGTGTTGTTGGAGCCCGCGAGGTCGGCCGAACCGCCCCACAGCTCTGGGATCACCGCGCCGAGCGCCTGCAGGATCTTGCCGGAGGCGGCACGCGTGGCGACACCCTTGCCGGTCTCGAACTCGGGGAGCTTCGCCTCCCAGCCGGCCGGCAGCTCGCCCGCGTTGATCCGGTCGAACTCGGCGGCGCGCTGCGGGTTGGCGGTGCGCCACGCGTCGAGGGTCTTCGCCCACTCGGCCTTGGCCTGGGCGCCGCGCTCAAGTGCCTTGCGGGTGTGGCCGATGACCTCGTCGGCCACCTCGAAGCTCTGCTTCGGGTCGAAGCCGAGGACGCGCTTGGTGGCGGCCACCTCGTCGTCGCCGAGCGCCGAGCCGTGCGCGGCCTCGGTGTTCTGCGCGTTGGGCGCGGGCCAGGCGATGATCGAGCGCATCGCGATGAACGACGGCTTGTCGGTCACCGCCTTCGCGGCCTCGATCGCGTGGAACAGCGCCTCGGGGTCCAGGTCGCCGTCGGCCTTCGGCTCGACGCGCTGGACGTGCCAGCCGTACGCCTCGTAGCGCTTGACGGTGTCCTCGGAGATCGCGGTCTCCGTGTCACCCTCGATGGAGATGTGGTTGTCGTCCCACAGCAGCACCAGATTGCCGAGCTTCTGGTGGCCCGCGAGCGAGGAGGCCTCGGCGGAGATGCCCTCCTGGAGGCAGCCGTCACCGGCGATGGCGTAGACGAAGTGGTCGAACGGCGACTCGCCGGCCGGCGCCTCGGGGTCGAACAGACCGCGCTCGTAGCGGGCGGCCATCGCCATGCCCACGGCGTTGGCGACACCCTGGCCCAGCGGACCCGTGGTGGTCTCGACGCCGGCGGTGTGGCCGTACTCCGGGTGGCCGGGGGTCTTCGAGCCCCAGGTGCGGAAGGCCTTCAGGTCGTCGAGCTCCAGGCCGAAGCCGGCCAGGTAGAGCTGGACGTACAGGGTCAGCGACGAGTGACCCGCGGAGAGCACGAAGCGGTCGCGCCCCACCCACTCGGGGTCGGCCGGGTCATGCCGCATCACCTTCTGGAAGAGGGTGTACGCGGCGGGGGACAGACTCATGGCCGTACCGGGATGGCCGTTGCCGACCTTCTGTACGGCATCCGCGGCCAGGACACGTCCCGTGTCAACGGCACGCTGATCAAGGTCGGTCCACTCGAGGTCTGTGGTGGTCGGCTTGGTGCTCACCCTGGGTCAGGGCTCCTCTCCACATGCTCCACATGTCGAATCCGGCGGCGTGCGCGCGGCCGGGTACGGAGCCCGGCGTGCTGCCCGCCAGGCCCCGCGGTCGAGCCTACAGGCGTTAAGCCGTGCATCTTTTCGACTTATTCCAGGGTGCGGGGGACCGGCGGGATCCGCCTCCGGAAGGCCGCCGGACCGCCGAATGCGCCCGTGGGCCAACACGACCCACCCCCGCGAAGGCCGAGGTATGGCCAACCTCTACAGTGGCCTGGTACGCGCGAGCCTTTACCGGGTGTTCACATCGACGGATGCCCAGGTGCTCGCTGGGAGTCTCTGTCAGGGGTGTGCGTGACGGCCGTCGAATCCCGTCCTGCGGGAGCACTGGACGCATCCGGTGCGAACCACCGGCCGTTCAAGGCCCGCGTCATGGCGTTCATTGCGCTGACGAAGCCGCGGATCATCGAGCTGCTGCTCATCACGACCGTGCCGGTGATGTTCCTCGCCGAGCAGGGTGTGCCGGATCTGTCGCTGGTCCTCGTGACCTGCCTCGGCGGCTATCTGTCGGCGGGCGGGGCCAACGCCCTGAACATGTGGTACGACCGCGACATCGACGCGCTCATGGAGCGCACGTCGCAGCGTCCGCTGGTCACCGGCATGGTGAGCCCGAACGAGTGCCTCGCCTTCGGTATCGCCCTCGCCATCGGCTCCACACTGCTCTTCGGCTTCGCGGTCAACTGGCTCTCGGCCTGGCTGGCGCTCGGCGCCCTCGTCTTCTACTCGGTCGTCTACACGATGATCCTGAAGCGGCGGACCTCGCAGAACATCGTCTGGGGCGGCATCGCGGGCTGTATGCCCGTCCTCATCGGCTGGTCCTCGGTCACGAACTCGCTGTCGTACGCGCCGGTCATCCTCTTCCTCGTCATGTTCTTCTGGACGCCGCCGCACTACTGGCCGCTGTCCATGAAGGTCAAGGACGACTACGCCCGCGCGGGCGTGCCCATGCTCCCGGTGCTCGTCTCCAACAAGGTCGTCGCCCGGCAGATCGTCCTCTACAGCTGGGTGATGGTCGGCGCCTCGCTGCTCCTGACCCCCCTCGGCTACACCGGCTGGTTCTACACGCTGGTCGCGCTGCTCGCGGGCGGACTGTGGCTGTGGGAGGCGCACGCCCTGCAGAACCGGGCGAAGGCCGAGGTCACCGGCGCGAAGCTCAAGGAGATGCGCCTCTTCCACTGGTCGATCACGTATGTGTCGCTGCTGTTCATCGCGGTGGCCGTGGACCCCTTCCTGCGCTGACGCTTTTTTCCGGGACGCCCGGGCACGTGGTCCAGGCCACGTGGCCCGGGCGTCGCGCGTTGAACTACCCGTCGGTAGCATCCTGTTCATGGCAGAGACCAAGACGGAGACGGCGGGTACGGACGCGGCGGTCCGGAACACCAAGGAAGAGCGCACCGCGGCCAAGCTGGCCAAGCGGATCGGCGCCTTCGCCAAGCAGCATGGCGGGGCCGAGGCGCAGCTCGCCCACGTGGGCGAGCGCGGCACGCGGATCGTGCTCGTCGGACAGGACGGCGCATGGGGCGACGCGTTCGCCACGAGCCACGACGTGGCCCTGAGCGCGGTGGAGAAGGCCGGGGTCACCGTGCACGAGGACTTCGACGGTGAGTTCGCGCTGCGCGTGAGGACGGGCGCGTACGAATGGAAGCGGATGGCCGGAATCCAGGTCGGCGGCCCGCAGAACAAGGCCTGAGAACAGGCTTTGGCAACACCTGGGGCGGGGCTCCCGCGTTAGGACCGTAGGAAGGCAACGGTCCAGCACAGGGAGCCCCGATGATCGACACCCCGTCCCTGGTGGACCAGTACTGCCACGGCGTGCTGCGCACCGAGCTCGGGCTCGGCACGTTCGAGGCGCACCTCGGCCGGGGGGAGGGCCCGCCCGCCCCCGGCACGACCTTCTTCGACACCCAGACCGGCTTCGCCGTCCGCCGCTGGTGTCCGCCTCTTCTCGACCTCGAACCGCACTGCCCCGCACCCCACTATCTGGCGCGGCGCCGCGAGCTCGGTGTGGTGGAGGCCGGACGGCGGCTGCTGCGGGGCAGCGGCATCACCACCTATCTGGTGGACACCGGGCTCCCTGACGATCTGACGGGACCGGCCGAGCTGGCGGCCTGCGGCGGCGCGTCGGCGCACGAGATCGTCCGGCTGGAACTGCTCGCCGAGCAGGTGGCGGACACCTCGGGGACCGTGGAGTCCTTCCTCGCCAACCTCGCGGAGTCCGTGCACGGAGCGGCGGCCGGTGCCGTCGCGTTCACCTCGGTCGCCGGCGTACGCCACGGACTCGCCCTCGCCCCCGAACCGCCGGACGCCGGCGAGGTGCGCGGGGCCGCCGGGCGGTGGCTGGCCGGGCGTCAGGTGGGCGGCAGGCTCAAGGATCCGGTGCTGTTACGCCACCTGCTGTGGATCGCGGTGGCCAGCGGGCTGCCGCTCCAACTGCACACCGGGGCGGGCGATCCGAGCACCTATGTGACGCGCTTCGCGCGGGCGACGGCGGGCCTCGGCACCGACCTGGTGCTTCTGCACGGCTACCCGCACCACCGCCAGGCCGCGCACCTCGCCGGCGTCTTCCCGCACGTCTACGCGGACCTCGGCCCGGCGCTGGGTCGCTCGGGCGCCCGCGGCGTGGCCGTGCTCGCGGAACTCCTGGAGCTGGCCCCGTTCGGGAAGCTGCTGTTCTCCAGCGCGGCCCGCGGTCTGCCCGAACTCCATGTGGTCGCCGCGCGCGCCTTCCGCGAGGCACTCGCGCGGGTGCTCGGGGGCTGGGTCGCGGACGGCGCGTGGGCGCGGACGGACGCGGAGCGGGTCGCGGGGATGATCGCGGCGGGGAACGCGGAGCGGGTCTACGGGGTCCGCGCGCGGGAGGCGGCCGCGGCGGTCAGCGTGCCGCGGGTACCGGGGCGTCCTGCTGCGCCGGGAGGTCGAGTGCCGGAGCAGGGCGTTCGCGCAGGGAGAGCAGGACGCGGATGATGGCGATCCAGACAAGGCACGAGCCGAGCATGTGGGCGGCGACCAGGACCTCGGGGAGGTCCGTGAAGTACTGGACGTAGCCGATGGCGCCCTGGCCGAGCAGGACCAGGAACAGGTCGCGGGTGCGGCGCAGCGGTCCCGGCGGGGCGTCGACCGCCTTGAGGACGAACCACAGGGCGAAGGTCAGCGAGACCACGACCCAGGCCAGGACGGCGTGCAGCTTGGAGACGTCCTCCCAGTTCAGCGGGATGCGGTGCACCTCGCTGGAGTCGCCCGCGTGCGGTCCCGCGCCCGTGACCACCGTGCCGACGGCGATGAGCAGCCCGGCCGCGACGGTCAGGAACCACACGAGCTGGCGTACCGCCTTGCCCACCAGGGGGCGGGGTGCCGCGTCGCCCTCGCGGGCGCGCTGCCACATCACCGTGGCGACCGAGATCAAGGTCGTGGAGAGCAGGAAGTGGGCGGCCACGGTGTACGGGTTGAGGCCGACGAGCACCACGATGCCGCCGAGCACCGCATTGCTCATGACCAGCCAGAACTGCAGCCAGCCGAGCCGGGTCAGGCTGCGGCGGTGCGGCTTGGTGGAGCGGGCCGCGATGATCGCCCAGCCGACCGCCGCGCACAGGACGTACGCGAGCAGGCGGTTGCCGAACTCGATGACGCCGTGGAAGCCCATCTCGGCGGTCGCGGTGAGCGAGTCGTCGGTGCATTTGGGCCAGGTCGGGCAGCCGAGACCCGAGCCGGTCAGCCGGACGGCGCCGCCCGTCACGACGATCACGACGTTCATCACGAGCGACGCGATGACCGCGCGCTGAAGCATCCGCTGCGAAGGGGTCCAGCGCTCGGCGATGAAGGCGAGCGGGTTGCGCACGAATCCTGCGACGCCGCCTCGGTTCTCGTTTGGCACGGGGCCATCGTAGGGGGCGGCCTTGTGCGAGTTTTCACGAGGGTGCCATGTCGCGCCCGGTAGATGTCAGTTGAGTCCCTTTTGTCTACGTGCATGAGTGACGCAGGTCTTGACGGCTCGGTGGCCGAGCATCCTAAAGTGCTAGGCAACTAGATAAATGGAGGTGCCGTGATCGAGTTCCATCTCAACGGCCGCTCCGGGCTCTCCCCGTATCAGCAGCTCGTCCAGCAGGTGCGCCACGCACTGCGGCTCGGGCTCCTGAAGGAGGGGGACCGGCTGCCGACGGTGAAGGACGTGGCGAGCAGTCTGGCGATCAACCCGAACACCGTCCTGAAGGCGTACCGGGAGCTGGAGCACAAGGGCCTCGTGGCGCCGCGGCCCGGCGTCGGGACCTTCGTGACCCGCACGCTCGCCGACAAGTCGCTGGCCGCGCACGGGCCCCTGCGCAGGGACCTGGAGCGCTGGCTGACCAAGGCGCGGCTCGCGGGGCTCGACGAGGAGAGCATCGAGGCGCTGTTCCTGAGCACCTTTCGCGGCGGAGCAGGGGAGGAAATAGCGTGAGCACCGTCCTACGGGCCCAGGGGCTGGGCAAGCGGTACCGCAGGCGCTGGGCGCTGAGCGAATGCGATCTCGACCTTCCGGCGGGCCGGGTCATCGGCCTCGTCGGTCCCAACGGGGCGGGGAAGTCGACCCTGCTGAACCTCGCCGCCGGGCTGCTCGCGCCGAGCGCGGGCACCGTCGAGGTGTGCGGCGGTCCGCCCGCCGCCGATGTCGCCCAGCTCGCCCGCGTCGGCTTCGTCGCGCAGGACACCCCGGTGTACGCGCGGCTCAGCGTCGCCGACCATCTCTCGCTCGGCCGGCGGCTCAACCCCGGCTGGGACGACGCCGTCGCCCAGGACCGCGTCCGGCGGCTCGGGCTCGACCCCGCACAGCGCGCCGGCACTCTCTCCGGCGGCCAGCGCGCCCAGCTCGCCCTGACCATGGCCCTGGCCAAGCGGCCCGACCTGCTCATCCTCGACGAGCCTGTCGCGGCCCTCGACCCCCTCGCGCGCCGCGAGTTCATGCAGCTGCTCATGGAGGCCGTCGCCGAGCACGAGCTGAGCGTCGTGCTCTCCTCGCACCTCGTCTCCGATGTCGAGCGGGCCTGCGACTACCTCGTGGTCCTCGTCGACTCCCGGGTCCAGGTGGCCGGTGACATGGACGAGCTGCTCGCCACGCACCACCGGCTCGTCGGCGCCCGGCGCGATCCGGACCGGCTGCCCGCGGCACAGCAGGTGATCTCGGCCAGCCACACCGACCGGCAGACCACGCTGCTCGTACGGACCGAGGAGCCGATCCACGATCCGTCCTGGAGCGTCGACGGAATCACCGTGGAGGACCTGGTCCTCGCGTACATGGACCGGTCCGCGCCCGCGGTGCGGCGGCCACGACTGGAGGTGCAGCGATGATCTGGCTGACCTGGCGGCAGTTCCGCGGTGCGGCCCTGATGACGGCCGGACTGCTCGCGGCACTCGGCGCGGTCCTCGCCCTGACCGGCCCCTCGCTCGCCGACGACTACACGAGCGGGATCGCGGGCTGTGCGGGGGAGCCGGAGGGATGCAGGCAGTTCTTCGACCGGTTCCTCGACGAGCACCAGAGCGCGTTCCTCGGTGTGAGCGGGCTGCTGCTGCTTCTGCCCGCCCTGGTCGGGGTGTTCTGGGGTGCGCCGCTGATCGCGCGGGAGATGGAGAGCGGCACGCTGCGGATGGTGTGGACGCAGAGCGTGCGGCGCTCTCGGTGGCTGGCCGCGAAACTCGCGCTCACAGGTCTTGCCGCCATGCTCGTGGCCGGGCTCGGTTCGCTGGCCGTGACGTGGTGGGCGAGCCCGCTCGACAAGAGCGCCGTGGACTCGTTCCCGCGGCTCGAAGCCGTGGTGTTCGCGACCCGCGGCATCGTCCCGGTCGGCTACGCGGCCTTCGCGTTCGCCGTGGGGGTCACCGCGGGGATGCTGCTGCGGCGCGCGCTGCCGGCGATGGCCGTCACCCTCGCGGTGTTCGCGCTCGCGCAGGTCGCCATGCCGATGCTCGTACGTCCGCATCTCGCCGCACCCGTCGAGACGACCGCGAAGATCACCACGGCCAATGTGGACGGCCTCGGACAGGGCGGCATCCTGCAGGTGCGCGCGAGCGTGGCGGACCCGGGCGCGTGGATCCTGAGCAGTGAGGTCGTGGACAAGGACGGGCGGAGCGCCGCGGTCGTCGATCTGCCGGACGACGCGACGGCGCGCTGCGAGGCCAGGTCGAAGCCGTCGTCGCCACAGGAGTCGATGCGCTGCGTGACCGACGAAGCGAACCGTCTCGGATACCGCATGCAGTCGACGTACCACCCGGCCGACCGCTACTGGCCTTTCCAGTGGGCCGAGACCGGGATCTACACGGGGCTCGCGCTGGGCCTCGGCGGCTTCTGCTTCTGGTGGGTCAGGCGCAGGGCGTAGCCCGGTCGCCGGTCGTACGGGAACGGCCCGGCCGCTCCCGTACGGCTACTCCCAGCGGAAGAAGCGCGCCGCCGCCCCGAGACCGAGGACCGACCACACCGCGAGGATCCCGAGGTTGCCCCACGGCATCCCGGCGCCGTGCTGCAGGACGTCGCGCAGTCCGTCCGACAGGGCCGAGATCGGCAGCAGGCCGAGGACGGACTGGGCGGCGTCCGGGAACTTGTCGAGGGGGACGATCACGCCGCCGCCGACCAGGAGGAGCAGGAAGACGAGGTTGGCGGCGGCCAGCGTCGCCTCCGCCTTCAGCGTGCCGGCCATGAGCAGACCGAGACCCGAGAACGCCGCCGTGCCGAGGATCAGGAGGAGCACGACCGCGAGAGGGTTGCCCTGAGGCGACCAGCCGAGGCCGAAGGCCATCGCCGCAAGCAGCGCGATCTGCAGCACTTCGATCGCGAGTACGGACAGCGTCTTCGCCGTCATCAGGGCCCAGCGGGGCAGCGGCGAGGTGCCGAGCCGCTTGAGGACCCCGTACCGCCGCTCGAACCCGGTCGAGATGGCCTGGCCCGTGAACGCCGTGGACATGACCGCAAGCGCGAGGATGCCCGGCGCCAGGAAGTCGACCGCCTTGCCCTCGCCCGTGTCGACGATGTCGACCGTCGAGAAGAGGACGAGCAGCAGCGACGGGATGACGACGGTGAGCAGCAGCTGCTCGCCGTTGCGGAGCAGCATCTTCGTCTCGAAGGCGGCCTGCGCCGCGATCATCCGGGGCAGCGGCGCGGCGCCCGGCCTGGGGGAGTACGTGCCGGCGCTCATCCGCGCAGCTCCTTGCCGGTCAGTTCGAGGAAGACGTCCTCGAGCGTGTGCCGCTCCACCGAGATCCGGTCCGGCATCACCCCGTGCTGGGCGCACCAGGACGTGACGGTCGCGAGCAGCTGCGGGTCGATCGCGCCCGTGACGCGGTACGAGCCCGGGGTGAGCTCCGCGGCGACGGTGTCCGCCGGGAGCGCCTTGAGCAGCGAGGCGACGTCGAGGCCGGGGCGCCCGGAGAAGCGCAGGGTGTTCTCGGCGCCGCCCTTGCACAGTTGCTCGGGGGTGCCCTGGGCGATGACCTTGCCCGCGTCGATGATCGCGACGTCGTCGGCGAGCTGCTCGGCCTCGTCCATGTGGTGCGTGGTGAGGATGACGCTGACGCCGTCGGCGCGCAGCTCCCGTACGAGATCCCAGGTCGCGCGCCGGGCCTGCGGGTCGAGGCCCGCGGTCGGCTCGTCGAGGAAGACGAGCTCGGGGCGGCCCACCACGGCGAGCGCGAGCGCGAGGCGCTGCTGCTGGCCGCCGGAGAGCCGGCGGTACGTCGTACGTCCGCAGCTGTCCAGGCCGAGACGCTCGATCAGGGCGTCCACGTCGAGCGGGTGCGCGTGCAGCTTGGCGATGTGGCGGAGCATCTCGTCGGCGCGGGCGCCGGAGTAGACGCCGCCGGACTGGAGCATCACGCCGATCCGGGGACGCAGCTCGGCGGACTGCCGGACCGGGTCGAGTCCGAGGACGCGGACCGTGCCGGCATCCGGCCGCCGGTAGCCCTCGCAGGTCTCGATCGTGGTGGTCTTCCCCGCGCCGTTGGGACCGAGGACGGCGGTGATGCCCGCCGAGGCCTCCAGGTCCAGGCCGTCCACGGCGGTCTTGCTGCCGTACCGCTTCACCAGTGAGGTGAGCTGGACGACGGGCTCGGTTCGCATGACGTCAGAGTCTAGGTACGGGCCGCAGGTCCCTGGCCGCCGGGTCCGCAGGTCCGGTCATTGATGACCTTTTCTGCACGGAACGGGTCCGCAACGGACCTAGCGTCGATACGTGACCAGCATCGCGCAGAACGTGGAAGAGACATCGGAGCAGGCCGCCCACAAGGCCCACGACCTGCGGCGGACACCGCCCCGCTACTTCGTCTCCGCGGTCCTCGCGGGCGCGTACATCGGCATCGGCGAAGTGCTGCTCCTCGTCGCCGTCTCGCCCTTCGTGTCGGCCGGTTCCGCGGCCACGAAGCTGCTCGAAGGACTGGTCTTCCCGATCGCCCTCACGATCGTGATGTTCGCCGGCGCCCAGCTGTTCACCAGCAACGTCATGGTGATGCTGATCGGCGCGCTCACCGGACGCACCGGCGCCAGGGACCTCGTCGGCAGCTGGTCGCTCTCGCTGCTCGGCAACTTCGCCGGCGCGTTCCTGTTCGGCGCCATGGTGCACGCCTCCGGCGTCACCTCCACCGCGCCCGCCCGCGCCATGCTCGCCGAGATGATCCACGGCAAGGAGGCGCTCGACGGGGGTCAGCTGTTCTGGCGGGCCGTGCTCTGCAATTTCCTGGTCTGTCTGGCGATCTGGATGTTCTACCGGGCCAAGGGGGACGGCGCGAAGATCTTCGTGCTCTGGATTCCGGTGCTCGTGTTCGTCGCCGTGGGCTTCGAGCACTGCGTCGCCAACATGGCGCTCTTCGCCCTCTCGATCCTCGACGGCGGCGCCGGACTCGGCGATCTGCTGCGCAATCTGATGTTCACCGTGCCCGGCAACATTGTCGGCGGCGGTCTTCTCGTGGCCGGCTCGTACTGGTTCATGGGAAGGCCCGAACGCGAAGAGGACCTCTGAGGGGATACGACAGGGCCGCTGACCTCGGCGTTGCCTCCCGCTCACGCTCCGTATCCACTTAGGTATCCCTAAGTGATGCACCGCACCCCGGCCCTGTCACCAGGCCGGTTGTCGGGGCCAGAGGAATTACGCAACAATGGCGTTGTGAAAAACGTCGGTGAGGCTACGGAGGCTCCCGCCGGGGCTCCGCAGGAGGAGCTCGGGACGGGTGAGCGCAGCACGCGCAACCGCGTCGCGCGCTCCATCCTCGACCACGGTCCGTCCACCGTGGCCGATCTCGCCACCCGTCTCGGCCTGACCCAGGCCGCCGTCCGCCGCCACCTCGACGCCCTGGTCGCCGACGACGTCGTGGAATCTCGCGAAAAGAAGATCTACGGCGCTCGTACGCGCGGCCGGCCCGCCAAGGTGTTCGCCCTGACGGACTGCGGCCGGGACGCCTTCGACCAGTCCTACGACAAGCTCGCCGCCGAGGCCCTGCGCTGGATCTCGCAGTCCGCCGGCGGCGGGGAGCTCGGGGAAGCGGCCGTCGCCGCCTTCGCCCGGGCCCGGCTCGCCGCCCAGGCCGAGGGATACCGCGAGGCCCTGGACGGCGTTCCCGCCCAGGAGCGCACCGAGGCTCTGGCCAAAGCCTTGTCGGCCGACGGGTACGCTGCTACTGCGCGTAGCGCACCGGTCGGCGAGCAGCTGTGTCAGCACCACTGCCCGGTCGCTCATGTCGCCGAGCAGTTCCCACAGCTATGTGAGGCGGAGACGGAATTCTTCAGCCGTCTGCTCGGTACACATGTACAGCGACTGGCCACCATCGCCCACGGGGACGGCGTCTGCACGACGTTCATCCCTCGTAACGAGACCACGCAAGACCAAGCCACCACAGCATCTGCAAGCACGGCCGGGAGGAACCCCGCATGACTCTCCCCATCGAGGAGACTGCCCACCCCGAACTCGAGGGCCTGGGTAAGTACGAGTACGGCTGGGCCGACTCCGACGCGGCCGGCCAGGCTGCCAAGCGCGGTCTCAACGAGGATGTCGTTCTCGACATCTCGTCGAAGAAGAACGAGCCGGAGTGGATGACCAAGCTCCGTCTCAAGGGCCTGCGCCTGTTCGACAAGAAGCCCATGCCCACCTGGGGCTCGGACCTGTCGGGCATCGACTTCGACAACATCAAGTACTTCGTGCGCTCCACCGAGAAGCAGGCCGCTTCCTGGGAAGAGCTGCCCGAGGACATCAAGAACACGTACGACAAGCTCGGCATCCCGGAGGCGGAGAAGCAGCGCCTCGTCGCCGGTGTCGCGGCCCAGTACGAGTCCGAGGTCGTCTACCACCAGATCCGTGAGGACCTGGAGGAGCAGGGCGTCATCTTCGTCGACACCGACACCGCGCTGAAGGAGCACGAGGAGCTCTTCAAGGAGTACTTCGGCACCGTCATCCCGGTCGGCGACAACAAGTTCGCCTCGCTGAACACGGCCGTGTGGTCCGGCGGATCGTTCATCTACGTGCCGAAGGGCGTGCACGTCGAGATCCCGCTCCAGGCCTACTTCCGTATCAACACGGAGAACATGGGCCAGTTCGAGCGGACGCTGATCATCGTCGACGAGGACGCCTACGTCCACTACGTCGAGGGCTGCACCGCGCCGATCTACTCCTCGGACTCGCTGCACTCCGCGGTCGTCGAGATCATCGTCAAGAAGGGCGGCCGCTGCCGCTACACGACGATCCAGAACTGGTCGAACAACGTCTACAACCTGGTCACCAAGCGCGCCGTGGCATACGAGGGCGCGACCATGGAGTGGATCGACGGCAACATCGGTTCCAAGGTCACCATGAAGTACCCGGCCGTCTACCTGATGGGCGAGCACGCCAAGGGCGAGACGCTCTCCATCGCCTTCGCGGGCGAGGGCCAGCACCAGGACGCCGGTTCCAAGATGGTCCACATGGCGCCGAACACCTCCTCCAACATCGTGTCGAAGTCGGTGGCCCGTGGCGGCGGCCGTACCTCGTACCGCGGTCTTGTCGAGATCGGCGAGGGCGCTCCGGGCTCGAAGTCCAACGTGCTCTGCGACGCGCTGCTGGTGGACCAGATCTCCCGCTCGGACACCTACCCCTACGTGGACGTCCGCGAGGACGACGTGTCCATGGGTCACGAGGCGACCGTCTCCAAGGTCTCCGAGGACCAGCTCTTCTACCTGATGAGCCGCGGCATGACCGAGTTCGAGGCCATGGCCATGATCGTGCGCGGCTTCGTGGAGCCGATCGCGAAGGAGCTGCCCATGGAGTACGCCCTGGAGCTCAACCGGCTGATCGAGCTGCAGATGGAGGGCGCGGTCGGTTAAGGCCCCCGGGCCGGCGGCCTCCCTGCGAGGCCGCCCACCACCGTCTCCATCACGCCACTTACGTAAGAAAGAGAGCACTACGACAGCCATGGCTGAGGCTCAGAACATCCCGGTGGGTTCGACCACCGCCGGCGCCGTCGCGGTCGCGGCGGAGTCCACCGTCGCGACCCGCATGAGCGCGCCCCCGTCCTACGACGTGCAGGACTTCCCGGTCCCGCACGGCCGCGAGGAGGAGTGGCGGTTCACCCCCCTCGACCGTCTCAAGGGCCTGCACGACGGCACCGCCAAGGCCGACGGCGCCATCAAGGCGCAGGTCGACGCCCCCGAGGGCGTCACCGTCGAGTCGGTCACCCGGGACGACGCGCGCGTCGGCAAGGCGGGCAAGCCGGTCGACCGCATCGCCGCGCAGGCCTACTCCGCGTTCGAGAAGGCCACCGTGATCTCGGTCCCCAAGGAGACCGTGCTCACCGAGCCCGTGCGCGTGCTCCTGCACGGCGAGGGCGGCACGACCTTCGGTCACACCGTCTTCGACATCGGCGCGTTCGCCGAGGCCGTCATCGTCGTCGACCACACCGGTGACGGTGTGCGCGCCGCCAACGTGGACTTCCTCATCGGCGACGGCGCCAAGGTCACCTTCGTCTCCGTGCAGGACTGGGACGACACGGCTGTCCACTGCTCGCAGCACAATGCGCTGCTCGGCCGCGACGCCACCTTCAAGTCGGTCGTCGTGACCTTCGGCGGCGACGTCGTGCGCCTCCACCCGCGCGTCGAGTACGCGGGCCCCGGCGGCGACGCCGAGCTGCTCGGTCTGTACTTCACGGACGCCGGCCAGCACCAGGAGCACCGCCTCCTCGTCGACCACAACGTGCCGCACTGCAAGTCCAACGTGGTCTACAAGGGCGCGCTGCAGGGCGAGCAGGCGCACGCCGTGTGGATCGGTGACGTCCTCATCGAGGCCGCCGCCGAGGGCACCGACACGTACGAGATGAACCGCAACCTGGTTCTCACCGACGGCGCCCGCGTCGACTCGGTGCCGAACCTGGAGATCGAGACCGGCGAGATCGTCGGCGCCGGCCACGCGAGCGCGACCGGCCGCTTCGACGACGAGCAGCTCTTCTACCTGATGGCCCGCGGCATCCCGGCCCCCGAGGCCCGTCGCCTCGTGGTCCGCGGCTTCTTCGCCGAGCTGGTCCAGCAGATCGGTGTCGCCGACATCGAGGAGCGCCTCATCGCCAAGATCGAGGAAGAGCTCGAGGCGTCCGTGTGATGAGCGCCTTCGTCAAAGCCTGTGCGCTGAGCGAGCTGGAGGAGGACACCCCGAAGCGGGTGGAACTCGACGGCACGCCGGTGTCCCTCGTCAGGACCGAGGGCGAGGTGTTCGCGATCAACGACATCTGCTCGCACGCGAACGTCTCCCTCTCGGAGGGCGAGGTCGAAGACTGCATGATCGAATGCTGGCTGCACGGCTCGGCGTTCGACCTCCGCACCGGCAAGCCGTCCGGCCTTCCCGCGACGCGCCCCGTCCCCGTATACCCCGTAAAGATCGAAGGGGACGACGTGCTCGTCTCCCTCACCCAGGAGTCCTGAGGCACCCATGGCAACGCTTGAAATCCACGACCTGCACGTCTCCGTCGAGGCCGAGAACGGCCCCCGGGAGATCCTCAAGGGTGTCGACCTGACCATCAAGCAGGGCGAGACCCACGCCGTCATGGGCCCCAACGGCTCCGGCAAGTCGACCCTCGCGTACTCCCTCGCGGGCCACCCGAAGTACACGATCACCGGCGGCACCGTCACCCTCGACGGCGAGGACGTCCTGGAGATGGAGGTCGACGAGCGCGCCCGCGCCGGCGTCTTCCTCGCCATGCAGTACCCCGTCGAGGTCCCGGGTGTCTCGGTCTCCAACTTCCTGCGCACGTCGGCCACGGCGATCCGCGGCGAGGCCCCCAAGCTGCGCACCTGGGTGAAGGAGGTCAAGGAGGCCATGGAGCGTCTCCAGATGGACCCCTCCTTCGCCGAGCGCAACGTCAACGAGGGCTTCTCCGGCGGTGAGAAGAAGCGCCACGAGATCCTCCAGCTGGAGCTCCTCAAGCCGAAGATCGCGATCCTCGACGAGACCGACTCCGGCCTCGACGTCGACGCCCTGCGCGTCGTCTCCGAGGGCGTCAACCGCGTCCGCGAGTCGGGCGAGGTCGGCACCCTGCTGATCACGCACTACACGCGCATCCTGCGCTACATCAAGCCCGACTTCGTGCACGTGTTCGCGAACGGCCGCATCGCCGAGTCCGGCGGCGCCGAGCTCGCCGACCAGCTCGAGGCCGAGGGCTACGACAAGTACGTGAAGGGTGGCGTATCTGCGTGACACAGCTGCCTGGCCTCCTCGACACCGAGGCAATCCGCAAGGACTTCCCCGCCCTGGACCGTGTGCTCCACGACGGCAAGAAGCTTGTGTACCTGGACAACGCGGCGACCTCGCAGAAGCCGCGCCAGGTGCTCGACGCGCTCACCGAGTACTACGAGCGGCACAACGCCAATGTCCACCGCGGCGTGCACGTCCTCGCCGAGGAGGCCACGGCGCTGTACGAGGGCGCGCGGGACAAGGTCGCGGAGTTCATCAACGCGCCCTCCCGCGACGAGGTGATCTTCACGAAGAACGCCTCGGAATCCCTCAACCTCGTGGCGAACATGCTCGGCTGGGCCGACGAGCCCTACAAGGTCGACCACGAGACCGAGATCGTCATCACGGAGATGGAGCACCACTCCAACATCGTCCCGTGGCAGCTGCTCTCGCAGCGCACCGGTGCGAAGCTGAAGTGGTTCGGTCTCACGGACGACGGCCGGCTCGACCTGTCGAACCTCGACGAGGTCATCACCGAGAAGACGAAGATCGTGTCCTTCGTCCTCGTCTCCAACATCCTGGGCACGCACAACCCGGTCGAGGCCATCGTGCGCCGCGCCCAGGAAGTCGGCGCCCTGGTCTGCATCGACGCCTCGCAGGCCGCCCCGCACATGCCGCTCGACGTGCAGGCGCTGCAGGCCGACTTCGTGGCCTTCACCGGCCACAAGATGTGCGCCCCGACGGGCATCGGCGTGCTGTGGGGACGCCAGGAGCTCCTGGAGGACCTGCCGCCGTTCCTCGGTGGCGGCGAGATGATCGAGACGGTCTCGATGAGCTCGTCCACGTACGCTCCCGCGCCGCACAAGTTCGAGGCCGGTACGCCCCCGGTCGCCCAGGCCGTCGGCCTCGGCGCGGCCGTGGACTACCTGAACTCGATCGGCATGGAGAACATCGCGCGCCATGAGCACGCGATCACCGAGTACGCGGTCAAGCGGCTCCTCGAAGTGCCGGACCTCAAGATCATCGGTCCGGTCACGGCGGAGGACCGCGCCGCCGCGATCTCCTTCACGCTCGGCGACATCCACCCGCACGACGTGGGCCAGGTCCTCGACGAGCAGGGCATCGCGGTCCGGGTCGGCCACCACTGCGCGCGCCCGGTCTGCCTGCGGTACGGAATTCCTGCGACCACGCGAGCGTCGTTCTATCTGTACTCCACGCCGGCCGAGGTCGACGCCTTGGTCGAGGGCCTGGAGCACGTACGGAACTTCTTCGGCTGAGAGGGCTGACGTGAAGCTGGACTCGATGTACCAGGAAGTCATCCTGGACCACTACAAGCACCCGCACGGGCGCGGTCTGCGGGATGGCGACGCCGAGGTGCACCACGTCAACCCGACCTGCGGTGACGAGATCACGCTCCGGGTGAAGTACGACGGCTCGCGGATCGCGGACGTCTCGTACGAGGGGCAGGGCTGCTCCATCAGCCAGGCCTCCGCCTCGGTTCTGAACGACCTCCTGGTCGGCAAGGACCTCGCCGAGGCGCAGAAGATCCAGGGCACCTTCCTGGAGCTGATGCAGTCGAAGGGCCGGATCGAGCCCGACGACGCGATGGAGGAGATCCTGGAGGACGCCGTCGCGTTCGCCGGTGTCTCCAAGTACCCGGCGCGCGTGAAGTGCGCGCTGTTGAGCTGGATGGCATGGAAGGACGCCACGGCTCAGGCCCTGGGGGACTCCGAGCCCGAGAGGAAGTCCGCATGAGCGACGAGACCACTGCCCTGAAGCCTGCCTCCGAGGAGGAGGTGCGTGAGGCGCTGATGGACGTCGTCGACCCCGAGCTCGGCATCGACGTCGTCAACCTCGGCCTCATCTACGGCGTGCACATCGACGACGCGAACATCGCGACGATCGACATGACGCTGACGTCGGCGGCCTGCCCGCTGACCGATGTCATCGAGGACCAGGCGAAGTCGGCCACCGACGGCCTGGTCAACGAACTGCGCATCAACTGGGTCTGGATGCCGCCGTGGGGTCCGGACAAGATCACGGACGAGGGGCGCGAGCAGCTTCGGGCGCTCGGGTTCAACGTCTAGTTCTTTCTGCGGAAAGGGCCACCACCAGTCGCTGGTGGGGGCCCTTTCCGTTTGTCTCGTGTCGTGTCGTGTCGTGCCGTCAGTGGCCGGCCGCGCGGGCCAGGCCGTCCGCGAGGCCCTCGCGGCGGATGCGCTGGTCGATGTAGAGCAGCGACGCCACGAGCTGGGTGAAGGCGATGTAGAGCAGCTGGAGCACCAGGCCGATCACCGCCGAGACGATCAGATACGTCCAGAGCTCGGGCAGCAGGTCCTTGAAGAGGTCGCTGTAGAGCTCGTCGACGTCGCGGTAGCGGTCCGATGTGGCGTCGATGCCGAAGGCCGGCTGCGGGCCGAGGAACATCAGCGGCATCCGGACGAAGAACATCACGGCCGCCGCGATGATCCCGGTGAGCAGCGTGATGCCGAACGTGCGCCACCATGTGCCGCGCACCAGCCGGTACGAACGCTTCAGCGCCGTCAGCGGGCCCGCCGACTCCAGGACCGCGACCGCGGGCGCGAAGGTGAACGAGACCGTCAGCCACAGCACCAGCGGAACGGTGAGCAGGGCCAGCAGGAAGAGCAGGCTCGCGGAGACCGCGAAGGAGTCGGACGTCAGGAGCGAGACCATCAGACCGATGAAGAACAGGAAGTAGAGCACGATCGGGATCGCGATCAGGAGGTACGTCAGGAAGGTGACGCCGAGCACCGAGGGCGTCCGCGACCAGGCACGGCGCCACACCTCACCGAAGCGGGCGGTCCGGCCGACCACCGCGTGCTCCAGGACGACCGGGCTGACGGCGCTGAGGAACGCGTTGATGACGACGCTCAGGAGCATCACGGCGAACCAGGCACCCGCGACCGCGAGGAGGACCGGGCGCAGCGTGTCCCAGGCGATCCGCTCCGGTGTGTCGATCAGGGCCTCGACGTCGTCCCGTACGGCGAAGTAGACCGCCGTGAAGATGCCCGCCATCGCGGCGAGCAGCAGGGCGTATCCCGCGGCCATCGAGCCGAAGAGCTGACGCGCGTAGCGGCCCATCGTCGAGAACGCGCCGCCGTAGATCTCGCCCAGACCCAGCGGCGCCAGAGGTATCACCCCCGGCTTCGGCGGAGGCGGCATCTGCCAGCCGCCCCATCCGTACGGTGCCCCGCCCGGCCCCTGCGGTCCCTGCGGCCCTTGCGGTCCCTGTGGTCCCCACCCCTGGTACGCCATGCTGCCTTCCGTTCCCTCGTGTCGGACGGCATACGTTAGCCCAGGTGGGACGGGGGTCAGCGGGGGGTGTACGCGGCCTGGGCGAGGGTGCGGGCGAGGCCTTCGCGGCGTATGCGCTGGTCTGTGTAGAGGAGGGCGGCCGTCGTCTGCGAGAGCAGGGTCGTCAGCAGAGCCGCCGCGACCGCCGGCAGCAGCAGCACACCGCCGAACGCGAACTCCAGGCCGTCGCCGAACACCGGGAGCGCCGCGCTCAGTTCGTCGAACGGCCAGGTCAGCGCCGCCGCGGCCACCGTGCCGACCAGCCCCATCAGCAGCTGTATGCCGAAGACCCGCCACCACGCGCCGCGGACGAGACGGGCGGAACGGCGCAGCGCGGTCAGCGGACCCGCGCCCTCGATCACGGCCACCGCGGGGGCCAGGCTGCAGCGCACCCAGCACCAGACGACGACCGGAAGGAACGGCAGGACCATCAGCAGCGTGAACGGGCCCGAGAACAGGGCGAGCGTGGCGACGAGGAGGAACGGCAGGAGACAGGCCGCGGTCAGCAGGGCCAGCGCGCCGATGAGAGCCGGGACGCGGCGCAGCGCACGGCGGCCGACGGCCGGGGCGGGCGTGGTGCGGCCGAGCACCGCCTGGTGCAGGACCGCCGGGCACAGCGCGCTGACGAACGCGTACGAGAGGAGGCTGAGCAGGCCGCCCGCAAGCACCGCGACCGCGACGGCGGCGAGCAGCGAGTCGGTGAGCCCCTGGTCGAGCGCGAGGAACGGGTCGTCCGAGCCGAGCTGCAGGACCGCCGCGGCCGAGACGAGATAGAGGACCAGGTGCACCAGGCCGACGGCCGCGGCGCCGAGACCGAGCAGCGGCCGCCAGTGGTGGCGCAGGAGCCGGGGCAGCGCGCCGAAGTAGTCCCCGAGCGAGAGCGGGGCGAGGGGGATCACGCCCGGCTGCGGGGGCGGGGGAGCGTACGGGGTGAGCGGGGCCCAGCCGGGGTGTGTCACGAGGTCCTGGTCTTCATACGGGGGCAGCAAACCGCCCCATTGTCGCCGACGCGGCGCGCCGGGCACAGGGCCGAAGGACTCGCGAAGGAGACGGTGACGCGTTATGTACACCCGTACACAACGATGCGTACCCTTGTACGCATGGGATACGGACTGCTGGCCGCGGCGATTGCGGCGGAGGTGGCCGGGACCACGGCCATGAAGTACAGCGAGGGCTTCACGAAGCTCTGGCCCTCGCTCGGGACGGTCGCCGGGTACCTGCTCGCGTTCAGCCTGCTCGCGCAGACCCTGAAGACGATGCAGGTCGGGACCGCGTACGCGATCTGGGCCGGGGTCGGCACCGCGGCCGTCGCGGTGATCGGGATGGTCTTCCTCGGCGAGTCCACGAGCCTTGCGAAACTGGCGGGGATCCTGCTCGTCATCGGCGGAGTGGTGCTGCTCAATCTCGGCGGGGCGCATTGATGAGCGGTGCGGCGGCGGGGGGAGCGCGCTGATGGCGCGGCGGTACGACCCCGAGCGGCGGCAGCGGATCATCGACGCCGCGATCCGGGTCGTGGGCCGCAAGGGCATCGGCGGTCTGAGCCATCGCTCCGTCGCGGCCGAGGCCGACGTCCCGCTGGGCTCCACCACGTACCACTTCGCCACACTCGACGACCTGATGGTCGCCGCCCTGCGCCAGGCCAACGAGGGCTTCGGCCGCCAGGTGCGCGAGCGGGAGTCGGTGCTCGCGCCGGAGGCCGATCTCGCGGCGGAGCTCGCGCATCTGACGGGCCAGTGGCTCGGCGGCGACCGCACGGGCGTCGAGCTCGAATACGAGCTGTACCTGGCGGCGCTGCGCCGCCCCGCGTTGCGCCCGGTCGCCGCGGAGTGGTGCGCCTCGGTCGAGGAGATCCTGGTCCGCCGCGTCGACCGGGTCACGGCGCGCGCCGTCGTCGCGCTGCTCGACGGGATCTGCCTCCAGGTGCTCCTGACCGGCGGCGCGTACGACGAGGCGTATACGAGGGAGATGCTCGCCCGGGTGCTGGGCGGGGCGGCTGTCGGTGAGCGGGGTGGCGGGGAGCGCTAGTCGTCGAGGCGGACCGGCAATTGCCCGGCCTGCCGGTCGAGGACGGCGTCCAGTGCCGCGTCCACGCTCGCCGCGATGTCCGTGACCGGGTAGAAGACCTCGCGGATCGTCCGCTCCCGGTCGATCACCAGCGTCAGCCGCTTGAGCCGGCTCACGCCCGCGGCGCGGAACGTCGGCAGGCGCAGCGCCGCCGCGAGCGCCAGATCGGCGTCCGAGAGCAGCGGGAAGCGCAGCCGCTCCTTCGCGGCGAAGTCGCGCTGCTCGTCCGGGCGTTGGGTGGATACCCCGTGCACCGTGGCGCCGGCGCCGGTGAAGTCGGCGAGCCGGTCGCGGTACGTGCACGATTCGAGCGTGCAGCCGCGCGCGCCCGGGATGCCGGACCAGCCCGGCGGGTAGGCGTCGCCGCGCGCGTACGCGCCGGGGAAGCAGTAGAGGACCGTGAACGGGGTCGGCGCGACCGGGTCGCGCTCCTCCCCTTCGCTGTCGACGAGACGGACGTCGTCCGGGACGCGGGTGCCGCGCAGCGCGTGGACGCGTGCGGCTTCACGTGACGTGTCGGTGGCCGTGGCCATCATTTCCCCTTCTCCGAGCACCCAGGTGTCTCCCCAGTCCTGCAGGGCGATCAGGACCGGCAGCAGGGCGCGGCCGCGCGACGTGAGGCGGTACTCGTGGCGCACCGGGCGCTCCTGGTACGGGACCTTGTCCAGGACGCCCGCGTCGACCAGCAGCCTGAGCCGTTCGGCCAGCACCTTGCGGGACATGCCCAGCTCGCGCTGGAGCTCCTCGAAGCGGTGTGCCCCGCGGGCGCTGTCGCGGACGATCAGAAGGGTCCACCAGTCGCCGACGACGTCCAGGGCCTGGGCGATGGCGCAGTCCGCGTCACCGAGACTCGTCCTGCGTGCCATGGCTTTCCCTTTCGCCGAACCCCGGTGCTTCCCGCCCCCGTTGACCTGCTGCTCATTATGCTGCCATAGTCAGTTCCCAAAAGGAACTGACTCGGTGGACGGCTCGACGGATGTGAGGGGTGGGCGCGTTGCGTATCGGCGGGGTGGTGCCGAGGTCCGTATGGCTGCTGGCGGCGGGGGTGTTCTTCAACGCCCTCGTGAGCTTCACGTTCGTCTACGTCTTCCTGTATCTGACCGGGCCGCGCGGCCTGCCCGTCGCCGAGGCCGGGCTGGTCAGCGGGCTCGGCGGACTCGGTCTGATCGCGGGGAACTTCACCGGCGGCTGGTTCGGCGACCACTTCGGGCACCGGCGCGTGCTCCTCGCCGCGGCCGTCTCCGCCGGCCTCGTCCTCGCCGTGCTCCCGCTGGTCCCGGTCGCCGCGCTCTACCTCGTGCTGCCGCTCGCGCAGTACGCGGCGGGCGTGGTCCGGGCCGCCAACTCCGCGCTCGTCGCGGTCCTCGTCCCCGAGGGCGCGCGGCGCCAGGCCTTCGCCGTCATCCGGGCCGCGTCCAACGGCGGGTTCACCATCGGGCCGCCGCTCGGCGCGCTGGTCGCCACCTCCCTCTCGTACGACTGGCTGTTCGTCGCGGACGGGATCGGCACCCTGCTCTTCGCGTGCTGGACCGCGCGGATGGTGCCGGCGCACGGCGCGGTACGGAAGCAGGCGGCCGCTGCCGGCGGGCGGCTCTGGCCCGAACTGCGCTCCAGGCCCTCGGTGCTCGTCCTGCTCGGCGCGATCCTGATCGTCGACCTCGTCTACCGGCAGCAGTACACGACCTTCCCCGTGCACCTCGCCGAGCACGGCATGGACGCCCGCGTCTACGGCTGGATGATCGCCATCAACGGCGGCCTCATCCTGCTGCTCGAACTGCCCGTCGCCCTCGCCCTCAAGTCCCGCCCGCCGCTGCGGATCGTCGGCTGCGGCCTTGTCCTCGTCGGCGCGGGGTACGCGGCGCTGATCCCGGGCACCGTCCTGGCCACCGCGATCCTCACCATGACCCTGCTGACTCTCGGCGAGATCCTCTACAAGACCACCGCCACCGCGTACGTCGCCGACCAGGCGCCGGACCATGTGCAGGGCCGTTTCCAGAGTCTGTATGCGGGCGTCTCCGTCAGCGGTACGGTCCTTGCCGCGCCCCTCGGCGGAGCGGTGCTCGGTTCCGCGCCCGGGCTGCTGTGGCCGCTGTGCGCCGTCCTGGCGGTGGGCGCGGGGTGCGCGGTGCTGCTTGCGTCCCGCCGGCGTGAACTGCCCTCGGCCGTACGGGTAACAGGGGGTGAGCACACCGCAGTGGTACGGCAGGGGGAGGCCATGTGAGCGCACCGACGTCGGTCGAGGGCGACGCGGCGGTGATCCGCCGCTCGCTCGCACAGCCCGAGGTGTTCGCGGAGCTCTACGACCGCTACGCGCCCGACATCCACCGCTATGCGGCACGCCGCCTCGGCGACGGCCACGCGGACGACCTGACGGCCGAGACCTTCCTGGCCGCCTTCCGCACCCGCTCCCGGTACGACCTGGGCCGCGAGAACGCCAGGCCGTGGTTGTACGGCATCGCGGCGAACCTGATCGGCAAGCAGCGGCGTACGGAGGTACGGGGCCTGCGGGCCCTGGCCCGTACCGGCACCGATCCGGTGGCCGAGTCCTGGGTGGAACGGGCCGACAGCCGGGTCGTCGCGCAGTCCGCGCACGGACCGCTGGCGGGCGCGCTCGCCGGGCTCTCCGCGGGCGACCGGCACGTCCTGCTGCTCGTCGCCTGGGCGGATCTCACGTACCCCGAGGTCGCCGAGGCACTCGGCATCCCGCTCGGCACGGTGCGCTCACGGCTCAACAGAGCGCGGCGCAAGGTGCGCAGCGCGCTGGGAGCGGATCCCGCATTTGTGGTGGACGCCTCGGAGGTGGCGCGGTGATGGACGAGTTGACGAAGGTGCGGGAGCTGCGGGATGAGGTGCCGGCGCCGGACCAGGGCCGGCTGGCCGCGGGACGGACGCGGCTCCTCGCCGAGGCGCGGGGCCCGCGTGCGCGCCGCCGGGGGCGGAGGCGGCTCGACTGGCGGCTGGCCGCTGCGGGCACGGTGCTCGCGGTGACCGGTGCCGCCGTGCTCGCGGTGAACCTCGGCGAGGTGGGGCAGTCCGCCGGCGGCCTGCGGCCCGCCGCGAGCGCGCCCGCCGTGCCGGGGAACCCCGACCAGGTCCTGGAGCAGGCGGCGCGGGCGGTCGAGGGCAGCGCGGCGGAGGTCCCGCGTGACGACCAGTGGATCTACACGAAGACAGTCGAGCAGCCGTCGAGCGGATCCTCAGGAGACGTCCGTTCCCTGGGGCCGCAGGAAACGGAGAAATGGCAGCGGTGGGCCGACCCCGACTTCGAGAACGGCAAGGAAGGCGACGACCGGTCGATGCGCGAGCAGGCCGCGATCATCGCCGGTCTGCCCGTCGACCCGCAGGGTGTGCTCGCGGCGGCCCGCGCGGCCTACACAGGTGGCGGTGGGACACAGGACGAGCACAGCTTCGCCGCGCTCAGCGTGCTGACCGGCTCGCCGGTCGCCCGCCTCGACGGTCCCGGGCTCGCCAAGATGTACCGCGCCCTGGACTCGCTGCCCGGCGTCGAGGTCGTCGAGCACCTGGTGAAGGACGCGGCAGGACGGGACGCGATCGCCATCGGAATGATCACGGGATCCGAGGCCGCGACGCGGCAGGAGATCCTGCTCGACCCCGAGACGTATCTGCCGGTGGGGCACCGCCTGGTCGTGATCAAGGACTACGAGGAGGAGGACCCACTGGGGGTCGGCGGCAACCCGCCCATGCAATGGAAGGCCGGGGACATCCGTATCAGCAGCGCCAAGACGGGCTGGGGAGTGGTGGAGCACCGGGGCGAGCGGCCCTGACCGACCCGTGCCGTACGTCCGCACCTGGGGGGATGCGGGCGTACGGCACGTTCGCGCGGGTGCGGCTCGCCCCCTGAGACCGGTTCGCTTCCGTCGCCGCCCGCCGGTTAAGTTTCTGCCCATGACCGACACCACTGCTCCCCGTACCACCGGCGCCGTAGCCGCGGGCCTGGCCACCCTGGCCGCCGACGGCACCGTCCTCGACACCTGGTTCCCCGCCCCCGAGCTCAGCGACGCCCCCGGCCCCGCCGGCACCGAGCGGCTGAGCGCCGAGCGCGCCGTCGAACTGCTCGGCGAGGGTGCCGCCAAGGCCGTCCGCAAGGACGAGCGCCGGGGCGTGGAGATCGTCGCCGTCCGTACGGTCATCGCGTCCCTGGACGACAAGCCGCTCGACGCGCACGACGCGTACCTGCGGCTGCACCTGCTCAGCCACACGCTGGTCAAGCCCAACGAGCAGAACCTCGAGGGCCTCTTCGGCCTGCTCGCCAACGTCGCCTGGACCTCGCTCGGCCCGGTCCCGGTCGACACGCTCGAGACCGTCCGCCTCAACGCCCGCGCCGAGGGCCTGCACCTCGTCGTCTTCGGCGTCGACAAGTTCCCGCGCATGACGGACTACGTGGCCCCCAAGGGCGTCCGGATCGCCGACGCCGGCCGGGTCCGCCTCGGTGCGCACCTCGCCGCGGGCACCACCGTGATGCACGAGGGCTTCGTCAACTTCAACGCCGGCACGCTCGGCACGTCGATGGTCGAGGGCCGTATCTCCCAGGGCGTCGTCGTCGGCGACGGCTCGGACATCGGCGGCGGTGCCTCGACCATGGGCACCCTGTCGGGTGGCGGTACGCAGCGTGTCGCGATCGGTCAGCGCTCGCTGGTCGGCGCCGAGGCGGGCGTCGGGATCGCCCTCGGCGACGAGTGCGTCGTCGAGGCCGGTCTGTACGTCACCTCGGGCACCCGCGTCACGATGCCCGACGGCCAGATCGTCAAGGCCCGCGAGCTCTCCGGCGCCTCGAACATCCTCTTCCGCCGCAACTCCGTCACGGGCGCCGTCGAGGCCCGCCCGAACAACGCGGTGTGGGGCGGTCTGAACGACGTGCTGCACAGCAACAACTGAGGCCCTCCCGCCAGGTTGTTCCCGGCGCCCTCTCAGGTCCTGCCAGGACCGGGGAGGGCGTCGTTGCGTTGCGGCAGTGCGTCCGTCGCGAGATCGGTGGCCGGGACGGACGGGCGTCCGGAGCGCGCTCGGTGGACGCCGACGCCCACGACGACGGCCGCCGCGATTCCGTACGCGAGGGTGCCCACCGTGAGCGTGTCGTCGGGGACCGCGCGGTCCGTCACGTAGTCCGCCGCGCCCGCGACCGCCACCAGGAGCCATTCCCAGCGGCCCTCGAACGCGGCGAGGGCGATGAGGAGGAGGGCGTACCAGGAGTAGCCGGGGGTCATCAGGAGGAACGCGGTGCCGGTGAGGAGCAGCGCGCCGTGCCACGGGCGGTCGGGAGCGCCGCGGACGAGTACGTACGCGAAGGCGAGGGCCATGCCGAGCAGGGCCGTCGGGAGGAGCCAGGACTCGGGCAGGGGCAGCAGGCGCAGGAGGGCGAAGCGGCCGGTGGACGAGGCGTCGTCGTAGCCCTCCTCCTCGATGTAGCCGCTCAGGTAGCCGAGGACGGACTGGTCGGAGAGCAGGATGTACGGGAGGTAGGCCAGGGCGAGGACCGCCGTCGCGGGGACCAGCAGGGCCGCCGCGTCCCGTACGCGGCGGACGCCGCCCAGCGCGCCCGCGACCACCAGCGCCGGGAGCAGCTTGGCCGCCGTCGCCGCGCCGAGCAGGGCGCTGCCCGCGCGCCGGCTGCGGATGCCTTCGGTGTCTCCCGCCCGTCTGCCCCGGGCGAGCAGCGTGAGGCCGCCGACCGTGAGGAGCACGGCGAGGACGTCCGCGTGGGCGTTGTTCACCGCTTCGATCGGGACGGCCGGGCACCACGCCCAGAGCGCCGCCTGCCACGGACGGCGCCGCAGCGCCACGAGGAGGACGCCCGTGACGCCGACCGAGAGCAGGGCGCCGCCGATCTGCAGCGGCTTGTGCCGGGCGCCCTCGGGGGAGAGGGAGTCGACGGCGAGGAAGTAGGCCTCGCCGACCGGCGGGTAGATGGTGTGCACCCAGGGCCTGTTGATCCGCGTACAGGAGTCCTCGACGGTCCGTGAACGGTCGGGCTCGCGGCAGACGGAACCGGTGGAGAACAGCCACGTGTCGCGCAGCCCGGCGAGCGCGGGGTCCGCCGGCGGATGGTCGTACGGGGAGAGGCCGGCCGACTGGGCGCGGCCGTCCCACGCGTAGCGGTAGGAGTCGGTGCTGGTGCGGGGCGGTCCGGCAAGTCCCGTGGCGGCGACGGCGATCGACCCCGCGAGCACCAGGCCGGCGGCCTGCCTCACCGGCACCTTGCGCAACGACCAGACCGCGGCCGCGAAGAGCAGCCAGCAGACCGCGTACCAGAGGGAGAGCCGGCCCGGGTCGGTGAAATAGCCGTCCTGCGTGATCGTCACGGCGAGGGCGGCGACGAGTGCGGTGAGCAGGGTGGCGGGCAGCAGCAGAGGGGCCGGCGGCAGGGTGCGGGTGATCACCTGTCGACCGTCGCAGGCGGGAGGGCGGTTGGGGAGGGCGGCACGGCACGTGTCCGGGAACCGTAAGGAGTTCGGGTGCAGCCGTCCGTGGACCGTGAGGAGTCGGCGGCGCGGAACCGTGGCGTTCGGGAACCGTAAGGTGTCGAGGCCCCTATTCGGCACCGCGCGGCGGTGTCATGGCGGACATGGATCTGCAGAGCAAGATGCCCGTGTTCAAGGGCAGGCTGCACGACAAACGCACCGCGACCGTAATCGGCCGGTGGCTGGGCGCCGCGGTGCTCGTCTGCTTCGTGACGGGCGTGATCAGCCATTACGTGCAGCACCCGGGCAGCCTGTTCGCCGATGTGCTGCCGAGCCGCCCCACCTGGGGCTACCGGCTCACCCAGGGGCTGCACGTCGCGAGCGGTATCGCGGCGATCCCGCTCCTGTTCGCGAAGCTGTGGACGGTGTACCCACGGCTCTTCGACTGGCCGCCCCTCCGCGGAATCCGGCACGGCCTGGAGCGGATCTCCGTGGCCGTCCTGGTCGCCGCGGCCGTCTTCCAGCTCCTGACCGGGCTGCTCAACACCGTGCAGTGGTACCCCTGGCCCTTCTCCTTCGTACCGGTGCATTTCGCGGTGGCCTGGCTGTTCGTGGGGGCCCTGCTCGTGCACATCGCCGTCAAGCTGCCGGCGATCAGGGCCCATTGGCGCCGGCGCTCCGAGGCCACGCTGCGGATCGGTGACGCCGCCGACCGGCGCTCGTTCGTGCTCGCGGTCGCCGCGGCGGCCGGTGCCGTCACGCTCACGACCGTCGGCCAGTCGCTCACGCCGCTGCGGCGCTTCGATCTGTTCGCGCCTCGGCATCCCGACCACGGGCCGCAGGGCCTGCCGGTCAACAAGACGGCGGCCTCGGCGGGTACGGACCGGATCGACGGATCGACATGGCACCTCGACGTCACGGGCCCGCGGCCGTACACGCTCACCCTGGACGAACTGCGCGCCCTGCCCCAGCACGAGTCCGAGCTGCCCATCGCGTGCGTCGAGGGCTGGAGCAAGACGGCGCACTGGCGCGGCGTCCGCATCCGCGACCTGCTCGAACGCGCCGGAGCGCCCGCCTCCTCGCGGGTCCGGGTGACGTCCGCGCAGACCGGCGGCGCGTATCGCGTCATGGAGATGGGCCGCAGGTACGCCGAGGACCCGCTGACCCTGCTCGCCCTGGAACTCAACGGGGAGCCGCTCTCCCCCGACCACGGGTTCCCGGCGCGGATCATCGCGCCCAACCGTCCCGGCGTATGGCAGACGAAGTGGGTCACGAAGGTGGAGGCGCTGTGATGCGAACGCTACTGGCCGCACTGGGAGTCGCCGCGATGGCGCTCGGCGCCTGGCTCCTGCTGGGCGTACGTGATCCGCTCGATGTGGCCGTCTGGCTGGCCGGGGCGATCGTGCTGCACGACGGGCTCGTCGCGCCGCTCGTGCTCGGGACCGGTCTGCTGCTCGGCGGCCTGCGTGCCCGAGGCGCCGTGCGCGGCGCGCTGATCGTGGCGGGCTCGCTCACCGCCGTAGCCCTGCCGGTCATCCTGCGGCCGGGAACGCCCGCCAACTCCTCGGTGCTGCCGCTGGATTACGGGCGGAACTGGCTGGCGGCGATGGCGGTGATCGGCCTGTTCGCGGTGGGGGCCGCGGTGCTGGGGTGGGTGCGGGGGAGGCGGCGCCGGAGTTCCGGCGAGTGAGGTGGCGGCCCGCGGTGCCTGAGGTGTCTGAGGTGTCTGAGGTGCCTGAGGTGTCCGAGGTCTCTCAGATCCCTCCGGTGCCGCGGGTCAGCCGGGCGAAGGTGCGGCCGTGCGCGGACCAGGTCTCCGTCATCGTCAGGCCGCAGCGGGCGGCATACGCGCGCAGGGCCGTCGTGCCCACCCTGGCCCACGGGAAGTCCGGGCTCGTCACGGCCGCCGATGCGTCGGTCATCCGGACGCGGACCCGTTCGTCGACGTCCACCGGCGCCGTCTCGGCGATCAGCACGCCGTACGGGGCGAGCAGGGCTGCGGTGCGCGTGAGCAGCGCTTCGGGGTCGCCGCCGATGCCGATGTTGCCGTCGATCAGCAGGGCCGTGCTCCAGCTGCCCTCGCGCGGCAGCGGGTCGAAGACCGAGCGGCGCAGGGCGGAACCGCCGGACGCCAGGGTGCGGGCCACGGCCGCGGGGCTGATGTCGATACCGAGGGCCGGGTGGCCGAGCGCGGCGAGTTCCGCCACGAGACGGCCGGGACCGCAGCCGATGTCGAGGACCGGCCCCGGGCCGCAGCGGGCGAGCACCGAGTGGTCGGCCGCGTCCGGCCGGGCGCACCAGCGCTCCACGTCCAGGGGCAGCAGCCACCCGTCCGCCTTGCGCAGGAACAGCGGACCCCGGCCGCTGCGCAGCGCGGCGGCGTACGGGCCCTCGTGCCAGGAAGCGTCGGACCGCCCGAGGTCGTGCGTGGGGGCGGTCATCGGGTGCCCGTCGCGGGGGCGGGCGCAACTGCCCTGTGTGGAACGCTTGTTGAGCCCTCGCGAGGGCCGGCTCCGTTGCCCGCCCCCACGGTCCGCCACCGCGCCGCGAAACGGCTGTCCGGAGCCTCGGCCGCCACCGCCTCGGCGTCCGCCGCCGTGTCCACGTCCCGCAGCGTCGGCAGGACCCGTACCCGCAGCCCCGCCGCGTACAGCCGCTCCAGTTGTACGGCGCCGGTGCGCGCCGTCGACATCGGCACACCGCGCACCAGCGCGCCGTCCGGCCGCCCGAGTCCCAGCGCCCAGAAGCCGCCGTCGGCGGCGGGACCGAAGGCGGCCTCGCCGGGCGTCAACTCCCCTGCGGAAGCGAGCAGTCCGGGCGTGACCTGCGGTGTGTCCATGCCCACGAGCAGCGCGGGTCCGGTGCAGGCGTCGAAGGCCGCGGCCAGCCGGTCGTCGAGGCCGCCGCCGCTCTGCCGCACGACCTCGAAGCCGGCGGGCAGCCAGGGCCCCGGCTCCCCGTCGAGCACGAGCACGCGACGCCCGGCGGGAGCGGAGCGCACCGCGTGCAGGGTGTCGCGGAGCGCGGCCTCGGCGAGCGCGGCCGCCTCCGCCGGTGTGCACGGCGGCGTCAATCGGGTCTTGACGCGGCCGGGTACGGGGGACTTGGCGATCACGAGCAGCGTCGTCGGCAGGGGCGTCATGCGCGCACCCCCGCCGCCGCGCCGTCCCGCGCGGGTTCGGCCAGCACCCGGCGCATGTCCCGCACCGCCTGCCACGTGCCCCGCCAGGTGCCGGTGACCTTCGACTTCCCGGTGCGCGGGAGATACGGCACGTCCCGCTCCGTCACGCGCAGTCCCGCGTCGGCGGCGCGGACCACCATCTGCAGCGGGTAGCCGCTGCGGCGGTCCGTGAGCTCCAGGGACAGCAGGTCCGTGCGCCGCGCGGCCCGCAGCGGGCCGAGGTCGTGCAGCCGCAGGCCGGTGCGGCGGCGGAGCATCCGGGACAGGGCAGCGTTGCCCGCGCGGGCATGCGCCGGCCAGGCGCCACGGCCCGCGGGACGCCGCCGGCCCAGCACCAAGTCCGCCTCGCCGTCGGCGACTTGGCCGACGAACGCCGCCAGGAGCCCCGGGTCGAGTGAGGCGTCGCAGTCGCAGAAACAGACGTATTCGGCCGTCGCCGCGAGCAGCCCCGCATGGCAGGCCGAGCCGAAACCGCGCCGCGGCTCGTGCACGACCAGGGCCCCGAGGGAACGGGCGACCTCGGCGGAACCGTCGGTGGACCCGTTGTCCACGACGATCGCGCGCCAGCCCGCGGGGATCCGGGCGAGCACCCAGGGCAGCGCCTCGGCCTCGTTCAGACAGGGCAGGACGATGTCGGCGTACGGCGGTGGGCCGCCCGAGGAACTGGTCGGAGGGCCGCTCGAGGCGCTGTTCGGCGGGCTGCTCAAGGCGCCCGTCGGAGGACTGCTCAGAGGGCCGCTCGAAGGGCCGGTGTCCGGGGTCGAATGCGTCACGCCCCTCACCGTACGAACGAGAAACGGACATTTGGGATGTGGGGACCTTACGAAACGCGGACGTCACCCCCCGGCCCTCGCTGCGGCCGCGACGCCCCGGCCGTCCCGGTGCGAAGCTTGCGGCATGCAGCACGAACCTGAGGGCGCCCGCGGACCGCAGGCCCGCATCCTCGTCGTCGACGACGATCCGACCGTGGCCGAAGTGGTCGCCGGCTATCTCGACCGGGCGGGCCACCTCGTCGACCGCGCCGCCGACGGCCCCTCGGCCCTGCGCGCGGCCGGGGAGCGGCCACCGGACCTGGTGGTCCTCGACCTGATGCTGCCCGGCATGGACGGCCTGGAGGTGTGCCGCAGGCTGCGCGCCCGCTCGCCGGTCCCGGTCGTCATGCTCACCGCGCGCGGCGACGAGGACGACCGGATCCTCGGCCTGGAGATAGGCGCCGACGACTACGTCACCAAGCCCTTCAGCCCGCGCGAACTGGTCCTGCGGGTCGAGTCCGTCCTGCGCCGGGCCCGCGCACCCCTGCACAGCCCGGCCCCGGCCCTGACGTATGCGGGGATCACCGTCGACCCCACGGGCCGCCGCGCAACCAAGGACGGCCGCGAACTCGCCCTCACCCTGCGCGAGTTCGACCTCCTCGCCTATCTCCTCGGGCACCCCGGCGAGGCCTGCAGCCGTGAGCGGCTGATGCACGAGGTGTGGGGCTGGGAGTTCGGCGACCTGTCCACGGTGACCGTCCATGTCCGCCGGCTGCGCGGCAAGATCGAGGAGGACCCGGCCAGGCCCCGCCTGATCAAGACCGTCTGGGGCGTGGGTTACCGCTTCGAGCAGGACCCGCAGGACCCGCAGGGCGCACCGGCCCGGCAGGGGACCCCGGACCGGGAAGCAAGGGACGTGCCCGATGCGTGACGTGCTGCTGATCGCCCTGTACGCGGCGTGCGGCGCCGCCGTCGCCGGACTGCTCGGGGCGGCGGCCCTGCGCCTCGTACGGCACCGGTCCGTGGCCGTGTCCCTGACCGTGGTCGCCGCGACCGCCGTCACCGCGATGCTGGCGGGCACGCTGGCCGTGGCCTGGGCGATGTTCCTGTCGCCGCACGACCTGACCGTGGTGACGCTGGTGATCGTGATGGCCGCCGTGGTCTCCTTCGCGACCGCACTGCTGCTCGGCCGGTGGGTCGTGGCCCGCTCCCGTGAACTCGCGCGCGCCGCCCGCTCGTTCGGCGAGGGCGGCAGCTTCGCGGCGCCCGGTCCGGCGGCCACGGCGGAACTGGACGCGCTCAGCCGCGAACTGGCCGCGACAAGCGCCAAGCTGGCCGCGTCCCGGGAACGCGAGCGCGCCCTCGAATCCTCCCGCCGTGAACTCGTCGCCTGGATCTCGCACGATCTGCGCACCCCGCTCGCGGGCCTGCGGGCGATGGCGGAGGCGCTCGAGGACGGGATGGCCGCCGAGCCGGAGCGCTACTTCCAGCAGATCCGCACCGAGGTCGAGCGGCTCAACGGCATGGTCGGCGACCTCTTCGAGCTCTCCCGTATCCACGCCGGTGCGCTCCGCCTGACCCGGACCCGTATGTCGCTCTACGACCTGGTGGGCGACGCCCTGGCCGGCGCCGACCCGCTCGCCCGCGAGCACGGGGTGCGGCTCGTCGGCGACCGGGTCGACGAGGTGCCCGTCGAGGTCGACGGCAAGGAGATGACCCGGGTCCTCGCCAACCTCCTGGTCAACGCGATCCGCCGGACCCCCGCCGACGGCACCGTGGCCGTCGCGGCGGAGCGCGCCGAGGACGGCGCGGTGGTCCTGTCGGTCACCGACGGCTGCGGCGGCATCCCCGAGGAGGACCTGCCGCGCGTCTTCGACACGGGCTGGCGCGGCACCGCGGCCCGCACGCCTCCGGCGGGCGCGGGCCTGGGCCTCGCCATCGTGCGCGGCATCGTGGAGGCCCACCGGGGCAGCGCGGACGTGCACAACGTGCAGGGCGGCTGCTGCTTCCAGGTGCGGCTGCCGGTGGCGACCGCGGGCGCCGTGCCCGGGTGAGCCCGGTGGGCCGACCCCGGCCGTGACCCGTCGGGCCCTGAACCCACCGCCCCGGCGGCGGGTTCAGGCCTCCCGCAGCCCGGCGTGTGCGAACTCCGTCATGCCGGCGGCGAATCCGACCTGCGGCTTCCAGCCCAACTCGGCCCGCAGCCGCGAGGAATCGGCCGTGATGTGCCGTACGTCCCCGAGCCGGTACTCGCCCGTGACGACCGGTTCCGGTCCGCCCCGGGCCGCGGCCAGGGCGTGGGCCATCTCCCCGATCGTGTGCGGATCACCGCTTCCGCAGTTGTACGCGCGCACGAACTCCGGGCCCTCCTCGCGTACCGCAGCAAGCGCCACGGCGTTCGCGTCCGCCACATCCCGTACGTGCACGAAGTCCCGCCGCTGCCGCCCGTCCTCGAACACCCGGGGCGCACGCCCGGCGGCCAGCGCCGAGCGGAAGAACGAGGCGACTCCGGCGTACGGGGTGTCGCGGGGCATCCCCGGCCCGTACACGTTGTGGTAGCGCAGCGCGATCACCCGCCCGCCCGTCGACCGCGCCCACGCCGAGGCCAGGAACTCCTGCTGCAGCTTCGTCGCCGCGTACACATTGCGCGGATCCAGCGGCGCGTCCTCGCCGACGGCACCGGGCTCCAGCGCGGCGCCGCACTGCGGGCACCGCACCTCGAACCGTCCCGCCCGCAGATCGGCCTCCGCCCGCGGACCGGGCCGGACCACGCCGTGCCGCCCGCAGACGTAGCGGCCCTCGCCGTACACGACCATCGACGAGGCCAGCACCAGATCCCGCACCCCCGCCGCGGCCATCGCCGACAGGAGCACGGCGGTGCCCAGGTCGTTGCAGGACACATAGGCGGGCGTATCGCCGAAGTCCTTGCCGAGGCCCACCATCGCGGCCTGATGGCACACGGCGTCGACCCCGCGCAGCGCGGGCGCCAGCGCGTCCGGATCGCGCACATCCCCGTGGACGAAGCCGGCGGGGAGCACGGCGGGTGGCCGGGGGTGGGCGCCGGGCAGCAGGGCGTCGAACACGACGGGTTCATGACCCGCCGCCGTCAGGCTCCGCACGATGTGCGAGCCGATGAAGCCGGCACCGCCGGTCACGAGTACGCGCATGATGCCGACGATACGAGCCGGCCGGCCTGTTCAGGGGCGGGCGCACGGCCACGTCATGGGTTCGTAAGAATGCTGCGGACCACAGGCATAGCAGCGGACGGCCACAGGCGTCATCAGAGGCAGCAGACCTCCAGGGCCCGGGGGGTCCTGAAGAAATGAAGGTGACGATGGGTTCCCGTGAGGTGGAGACCGAGGACAGCTTCCGTGCGTTCGTGGAGAGCCGGTCCGCCGCGCTCCTGCGGACCGCGGTGCTGCTCAGCGGCGGCGATCGGCATGCCGCCGAGGATCTGCTGCAGTCCGCGCTGGTGAAGGCGCTGGGCCGGTGGCACAGGATCGACGAGCCGGAAGCGTATGTCCGGCAGGTCCTGTACCGGCAGCAGATCGGCCGGTGGCGGCTCAAGTGGCGCCGGCGCGAGGTGAGCGTGTCCGAACCGCCCGAGGCGCACAGCGCCGAGGACGGGGCGGCCGCCGCCGAGCTCCGGGTGGTGCTGCGCGCAGCGCTCGGCCGGCTGACCGCACGCCAGCGCACGGTGCTCGTGCTGCGCTACTTCGAGGATCTGCCCGAGGCGGAGGTCGCCTCGCTCCTCGGCTGCTCGGTCGGCACGGTGCGTTCGACGACGCACCGCTCGCTGGCCCGGCTGCGCACGCTCGCTCCCGAACTCGCGGCCCTCGCACCTGACGTGGATGAACCCATGCACCCCCGGCCTGTGGAGGTAGGACCGTGAAGATGGACGAACTGGTGCGTTCGGCGCTCCAGGAGATCGCCGAGGAGAGCAGGCCGCCGGCCGGTGATCTGGCCGGCCGCGTGGTGACGGCCCGGCGCCGCCGCCGGACCCGTATGACAGTGGGCGCCGCCCTCGCGACCACCGCGGCCGTGATCGCCTCGGTCATCGCCGTGCCCGCGCTGACGGGCGGCTCGGAGAACGACGGGCCGCAGCTCGCGAGCCAGATGCAGACCGATGACGTCGTGGCGCATCCGAAGCAGTCGCCGCCGCGGGATCTGATCGCTGCCGGGCGGATGGCGATGGCCGGGTACTTCACACAGAAGCCGGTCCCGTCCGACGACAAGCACGCCGTGAACACCCGCACCTGGCATCTGCTCGACCAGAAGACCGGCAAGTACGTCGAGACCACGAAGTGGTCGATCATCGACGTCGCACCGGGCATGGGCACCGCCGCGGTCCTCGAACAGCGGCTGCCGACGCAGCGCATCGGCCTGCTCAACCTGCTGACCGGCGAGGTCGAGCGGTGGATCCCGGTCGAGAAGGGGGTGGCCGGCGTCGAGTTCTCGCCCGACGGCAGCAAGCTGGTCGCCACCACGTACAGCGAGAACCCCGACCTCTGGGAGCTCTCCGAGTACATGGAGGGGGACAAGAACGGCGGCAAGAAGAAGAAGGAGTACATGCCGCCCTTCCGCGACTCCGCCCGTACCGGCTTCTACGTGCTCGACGTGGCCTCGGGTGACGGTGCATGGAGCGCGGTCGAGGCACCCAAGGACGAAATGGGTTCCTCGAACGTCAACTACCGCGAGGACTTCGCGTTCGGTGACTCCGGCGAGTCCGTCTACTCGGGCCTGATGTCCGCACCCGGGAAGCAGTACTACGACTTCTCGGGCAAGGAGACCGACCCGCCCGCGAACGAGAAGCACCTGCAGCCCTACGTCGAGGCCCGCCTCTCGCCCAACGGCAAGCTCGCAGCAGGCGACTTCCTGGGCAAGCGCTGGGAGACCTCCTCCGCGGTCAACGACCCGGCCACCGGGAAGCTCCTGCACGAGATCCGCGGCCAGCAGCTTCTCGCCTGGGCCGACGACCGGCGGCTGATCGCCTGGGACATCGCGGCCGGCGACAACGAGTTCCACAACGGCCTCGTCCTGGTGGAGATCGGCAAGGACAAGACCGTCCCGCTGACCGGTCCCCGCAAGGGCAACGACGGCGCGGCCGGCCGCTGGACCCCGATCTTCGCCACCCGTTGACGCACCACCCGTTGACGCACTACCCGCCGACCGCCGCGTCGTAGGCCGCCATCAGCCCGCGGACCCGCTCAGGGTCCGCGGGCCTCAGCGGCTTGCGGACCGGACCCGCGGGCAGGCCGAGCTCGGTGAGCACGGCCTTCGCGGTGACGGTCCCGGGCAGGCCGTCCGCCATCATGCGCTCTACGAGGGGGAGCACCTGGTGGTGGACGGCCCGCGCGCGGACCGTGTCCCCGGCGTCGTACGCGTCGAGGAGCGAACGCAGCTGCCTCGGCGCCACGTTGGCGACCGTCGAGACGAATCCGGCGCCGCCCACCGCGTACAGCGGCAGGATCCACTCCTCGCAGCCCGCGTAGTACGCGAGTCCGGTCGCGGCGATCACCTTCGCACTGCCGAGCAGGTCGTACGCGCAGTCCTTGACCGCGACGATCCGCTCGTGGTCGGCGAGGCGCATCATCGTCTCCGGTTCGATGCGCGTGCCGGTGCGGCCGGGGATGTCGTACAGCATCACGGGCAGTCCGCCGCGGTCCGCGATCTCGCGGAAGTGCGCCTCGACCGCGTCCTGCGGCGGCTTGCTGTAGTACGGCGCGACCACCAACAGGCCGTCCGCGCCCGCCTGTCCGGCCTCGCGGGCGAGGCGGACGGTGTGCTCGGTGTCGGCGGTGCCGACGCCCGCGACGATGGTGGCGCGCCCGCCGACCGCGTCCCGTACGGCCCGGATCAGGACGCTCTTCTCGTCGTCGCGCGTCGTCGGGGACTCGCCGGTGGTGCCGGACAGGACGAGACCGTCGCAGCCCTCGTCGACGAGGTGGGCGGCGAGCTTCTGCGCGCCGTCCAGGTCCAGGGCGCCGCTCGCGTCGAGCGGTGTGATCATGGCGCACAGGGCGCGGCCGAAGGGGGAGCCGGCGGAGGGGATCGTCATGGCAGAAGTGTCGGCGCGCACACCGTGAAGCTCCACTTAAATCTTCTTCAGGATGCCGGGTAGAACTGCTTACCGTTGGCTCATGGCATGATCGGGGCGGGCGCGGCAGAACCCCGACCGGAGAAGGTTCTGCAGCATATGAGCAAGGAACAGCGGGTGGCCCTGGTCACCGGTTCGTCATCGGGCATCGGTGCCGCGACCGCGCGCAGGCTGGCCGCCGCGGGCCTCAGGGTCGTCGTCAACTCGGCCACGTCGGTCGCGGCGGGCCGGGCCCTCGCCGCCGAACTCCCGGACGCCGTCTACGTCCGGGCCGACATCGCCAAGGAGCCCGAGGCGCTGGTCGAGGCCGCCGTCGGCGCGTACGGACGGCTCGACGTCCTCGTCAACAACGCGGGGACGACCCGGTTCATCGACCACGCCGATCTCGCGGCCGCGAGCCCCGAGGTGTGGCGCGAGATCCACGAGGTGAACGTCATCGGCGTCTGGCGGACGATCACCGCGGCCGTCCCGCATCTGCGCGCCCACGGCCGCGGCAGCATCGTCAACGTCTCCTCGCAGGCGGGCGTCAACGCGGGCGGCAGTTCCATCCCGTACGCGGTCTCCAAGGCGGCCCTCAACCACATGACCCGCCTCCTCGCCAAGCAGCTCGGCCCGGAGATCAGAGTCAACGCGGTCGCCCCGGGCATGATCGCGACGCCCTGGTACGAGGGCCTCGACGGCATCGACGAGGCCATGGAGCAGGTGGCCGCACGGCTGCCGCTGCGCCGGATCGGCACGGCCGAGGACATTGCCGAGACGATCACGGACCTGGCGAACGCCTCGTACATCACGGGCGAAGTGGTCCTGGTCGACGGCGGTGGACACCTCCTCTGAGCGGACCGCACGGGCCCGGGGCGCGCTCAGTCCTCGCGCAGGGCCAGCTTGAACCCCTCATGGCTGCGCGCGAACCCGAGCCGCTCGTAGAAGCGATGGGCCGCGTCCCGCCGCTTGTTGCTGGTCAGCTGCATGAGCCCGCAGCCCCGCACCCGGGCCCGCTCGACCGCGAGGAGCATCAGCTCCGCCCCGAGCCCTTCGCCGCGCCGGTCCGGGCGGACGCGTACCGCCTCGACGAGGGCGCGCTCCCGGCCGCCCTGCCCGAGCCCCGGGATGTACGTGAGCTGCGCACAGCCCACGGTCAGCCCGGAGTCATCGACGAGCACCAGCATCTCGTTGCGCGGATCGGCCTCGATCGACGCGAACGCCCGCTCGTACGCTGCGTCCACGACCACGGTCGCGGGGTCGGTGACCTCGTGCTCGTCGGCGAGCAGGGCGAGGATCGCGGGCAGGTCGGGGCGGGTGGCGGTGCGCAGGTGCATACGGCGAGTCTGGCACGGCGCCCGCTCGCGCCTCAGGCGGCGCCGAGGCTCACCCCCGGCAGCCAGCGGCGCACCCCGCCCCCCACCACCCCGGGGAAGCCATGGACCCGGGCCCACTCCGGGGAGGGGGAGCCGACTCCGTCGCCGGGGGCGGCGAGGGCGTCGATGTGGTCCTGGACGCTGTTCCACTGGGCGAAGTTGAGGACCTTGGTGCCGTCGAGGCTGGTGTGGAAGTGGCCCGAGATACCGCCCGGGTGCGGGGCGGGGTCCGAGCCCAGGGCCGTGAAGACCGTGTCGATCCACTCCCGCTGGCGTGCCGGGTCGGGTCCGTCGAACTCGACCTCGACCGTCACGAACGCCCCCGGCACCCGCTCCGGATCGCGCGAACCGGCCCGGTACGGCGTGTACTTGTCCAGGACCAAGCGCCGGATCCCCGGCACCGCCTCGTCGATCTCCGTATTGCGTTCGGTGCGGTGCCGCTCCACGAAGGCGTCGTAGTCGGAGATGTCGCGCCACTGCGAAAGGTGCAGCAGCGACGCGCCGTCCGTTCCCTTGAAGACGCTGTACGCGACAGGTCCGTCCGCGGGCCAGGGCCGGCTCTCCCATGTCCGGGTGATCGCCGCGACCGCCGCGTCCTGCCGTTCAGGCGTCCCCACGTCCCAGGTACTGGCGAGCACGGCGCCGATGCCCGGGCGGTCCAGGTCGGGAACGGTGTCGATGTGCAGGGTCATGGCCAACCTCCGGTCGTAGCCGCCGTCTTGGTGATCTCCATCCTGGAATCTCAAGTCCGCTTGAGGTCAAGCGCAGGTCTCCAGGAGTTCAGGACGGCGGCCACGGCCGGACGAGGACTACGGCTCGAAGCGCAGCACCTGCGGGTCGTGATCGCTGTTCTGCTCCGCGAACTCCGCGTTGATGTGCACGCTGTCGTACGCGTAGTCGTCGATCGACGGGCTCGTCAGGATCTGGTCGAGGACCTGCGAGTTGCCCTGGTAGACGTACGAGTAGCGCTCGTCGCGAGGCAGCGACTTGATGGCCGCCTCCAGGACGCCGCCGTCGGTGAGCGCCTTGGTCGTGGCCGAGAACTCGAAGTCGTTGATGTCCCCGAGCACCAGTACATCGGCGTTGCGCTGCGCCTTCAGGAGATCCTTGACGAAACCATTCACCGCCTGCGCCTGCTGCAGTCGCTGCTCCTCGGACGACCGCGTCGGCGGCTGGTACCGCGAGGTCAGCGACTGGTCGCCGCCCTTCGAGCCGAAGTGGTTGGCGACCACGAACACGGTGCGCCCGCGGAAGGTGAACTCACCGGCGAGCGGCTTGCGGCTGTTCTCCCAGGCCGCGTTCGCGGGGTCGATCCGGCCGGGCGAGAGCGTCAGGGCCGCGCGGCCCTTCTTCCGTACGACCCCGGTGGCCGTGGTCGCGTCGCCGCCGGGACGGTCGGTGAAGGAGACCCGGTCCGGGTTGTAGAGGAACGCCTGGCGGATGTTACCGCCCGGCTCGCCGCCGTCCTTCTTGTTCTCGGGGTCGATCGAGCGCCACGCGTACGACGGACCGCCCGCCGCCTTGATCGCCTCGGTGAACTTCCGCAGCGTCTCACCGGCCGCCACCGTGCCGTCGTCCGTGGCGCCGTTGTCGTCCTGGATCTCCTCCAGGGCGAGGATGTCGGGGCTCGCGAGGTTCTCCACGACCGCCTTCGCGAGCGCGTCGAACTTGGCCTGCGGGTCCTTCGGGTCCAGGTTCTCGACGTTGTACGTGGCCACGGCCAGCTCGTCGCGGTCCTGGCGGCGGGTGCGCTCGCGCTCCAGGCCACGGTCCTCGACGACCGGCAGGGTGCGGGCGGTGAGCGTGTAGCCGCCGAACTGGTTGAAGTCCAGCGGCCCTTCGGCGCCGCCGGCGAGCCGGTCCCCGACGTCGGCCTTCGGGAACGGGCTCTCCGAGACGGGCGTCAGCTGCTGTATCTGGATCCGGCCGGTGTTCTGCGAGGTGTACGAGCCGTAGCGGGCACCGCCGCGCTCGGTCGGGTTCTCCCAGGGCTTCACCGTCACCCACAGTTCGTTGTACGGGTCCGTGGCCCCGACCACGCGCGACGTGCCGACCGCGACGTTCATGCCCTCCAGGGACTCGTAGTAGTCGAGGGCGTACGAACGCGGCAGCAGCGGCAGCCCGTTGATGCTGCCGCCGTCGGCCGGGTCACCCGCGGGGGCGTAGCGGCCCGGCACCTTCTTGCCGTCGATGCGGTGCGCCGCCGGCAGCGCGTTCCCGGAGGAGACGACGGTGACCGTGGGCTTGGTGATCTGGGTCAGCGACTGGTTGCCCGAGTTCGCCCCGCCCGGGACGTACTCGGTGACGGTGCCCGACACCCGTACCGCGTCGCCCGCACGGACCGTGGGCACGGAGCCCGTGTAGACGAAGACGCCCTCGCTGGTCGCGGCGTCGGCGTCCGGGTTCGGGTCCTGGATCCAGAAGCCGCGCGAACCGTACGCGCGGACGCCGGTGACGATCCCCTCGACCTCGCTGACCTGCTGACCGTCCAGCGGCGAGAGGCGGGTCGAGCCCTGGATGTCATGGATGCGGACGGGAGCGGCGTCCGCGCTGCCGGCGGTGAGCAGCCCGGCGGCCAGCGCGGCCGCGACGACGGCGGCGGTTCTCGGCAGGGTGTGGGGGCGGGCGGGGCGAGACGGCATAGGACTCTCCGTAGGAGGACGGTGAATGAGGGTGACGGCACCCGAGGCGGCATGCCGGGTCGTGCGCTGGCGGTGCGGGTGACGCGCGTAGAACGGTGGACGGACTGGTCGGTGGTGCCGTGCGGTGATCTACGCGCGTCAATCTCTTGCGCGGGCAGGGGAGTTGTCAAGGCTGTGGAGGTGTACGGCTGCCGACGGGTCCATGAACCGGCCGGTCTGCGGTGAAATCCGTCTACTCTGGGGGCCGCCCGCCATTGCCCGCGGGAACCCGTACGAGGAGAGCCAGCCCATGAGCCCGACGCCCGACCGCACCTCCTTGCCACCGGCGCGCCTGGCCCCCGAGCCGGAGCTCGCGCGGGCCGCGCTGGCCGCCCCGCTGCTCGCCCGCGCGGTACGGCTCGCGCGCTGGGCCGGTCCAGCGACACGGGTGGGCGCGGGCGGCGAACTGGTCGACGAGCAGCTGCCCCTGGCGGCCGAACTGCTCGGTTTCACGGCGGACGACGAGGACGGGCCCGCGTACGCCAGTGAGGCGTGGCGGGTCGCCGTCGACACCGGGCTCGTCGAAGTCACCGACGGGGACGAGGAGTCGGACGGGACCGTCACCGCGGGCGAGGACCTCGCGCTGATCACCTCCGGCGGCCCCGCCGACATCCTGGCGATCTGGCAGGGCGCGCTCGACACGGTGCTCGCCGACGCGAGCGTCCCGGATCTCGACGACCTCGTGGACGCGCTCGGCGAGGGCGGCGAGATCGACCTCTCCGCACTCGGCTGGGACCCCGAGGCGGAGGCCGAGTTCCTCGACGGGGTGCTCGGCAACCTCTACCTCCTCACGGTCAGCGAGGACGGCCCCGGCGACGAGCCCGTGCCGCTGCCCGCCCTGGCCGCGTCGATGATCGTGCCGGACGACATGGGGGAGCCCACCGACGACATCCTGGAGCAGGTCTCGGACGCGATGATGCGGCTCGACGACCAGTTCCGGCTGCTCGAACCGGTCGGCCTCGTCGAGTTCCGGCCGGTGGACGAGGAGTTGATGGCCGAGGCCGGTGACGAGGTCGCCGAGATCCCGGACGACGAGGACATCAGCCGGTACGGCATGGTCCGCCTCACCCCGCTCGGCCTGTACGGGATCCGGGCGCGGATGCTGGAGGCCGGAGTGGACGCGCCGGCCGTGGGCGACCTCGCGGACAAGGGCGCGGACGTCCTGCTCGACGCGACCGCGGACTTCCCGCAGGTGTCGGCGCAGGCCGAGACGGAGCTGTGGCTGGCCGGGCGCGAACCGGTCGCGGCGGCACGGGAGTTGCTCGCGGCCGCGCGCGGGGCGGACCCGGCGGGCCCGCTGCGGCGGCTGCGCTGCCAGCAGGCCCTGTCCCTCACCGGAACCGCCGCCGAGCCCGCCCTGCGCGAGGTGCTCGACGACGCCGAACTGGGCGGACTCGCCCGGGTCTGGCTCACGGAACACGGCTTCGCGGACGTGCCCGCACCCGACCCGGCGATGGTCTTCTGGCTGACCATCGACACGGTGGCCGCGCAACTGGCGGCGGAGGGCAACTCGGACGAACTCCAGGGCCTGGTCGAGGGCCTGGCCTCCCAGTCCTCCGGCTTCTTCGACGCGGCCTGGCGCGTCGACCACCCCGCGACGGCGGACGTCCTGGAGGCGATGGGCCGCCTCCACCCGGACAAGCGGGTGGCGAAGGAAGCACGGAAGGCCGCGTTCAAGGCGCGGTCGCGGGTGTAGCCGGCCCAGAACCGCATGCCGCCCCTACTCGGTCGCGCTGGAGCCGATCCTGGTGAACCTTCACCTTCCCGATGACGCCGAACTGCTCGCCAGGATGGAGCGGAACCTGGCCGAACACGCCTGCCACCTGCACCGGGGCATGACCGGTGCGACCGTCACCGAGTCCGGTGACCTTCTGGTCGCGGACAGCGGTCTGGACGACGACACCTTCAACATCGTCGCCGCGGCCCGCTTCACCGCTGCCGACGCCGACGCACGGATCGCCGAGACCGTCCGGACCCTGGCTCGTACCGGCCGCCCCTTCTCGTGGTGGGCGGGGCCCGCCTCGACCCCCGCGGATCTCAGTGCCCGGCTCACGGCGGCCGGTCTGCCGGCGTCCGAACACGAGACGGCGATGTGGGCCGAGGTGGACGACGCGCTGCCGGAGCCCGCTGTCCAGGGGCTCGACATCCGGCCCGTCACCACGCCCGGACAACTCGCCGACTACGCCCTGGTGCTCGCCGCGAACTGGGACCCGCCCGCCCACACCGTCCGGCGGTTCTACGCCGCGGCCGCCCCGCAGGCGCTCGCTCCGGACGGCCCGGCCCGGTACCTGGTCGGCTACGTGGCGGACCGTCCGGTCTGCTCCGCCGAGGTGTTCCATCACGCGGGAGTCGCCGGCATCTACAACATCTCGACCCTGGCCGCCCACCGCAGCCGCGGCCACGGCGGAGCCATCACCCTCGCGGCCCTGCGCACGGCCCGCGACCGGGACCGTATCGCGGTCCTGCAGGCATCGGCCGCCGGCGAACCCGTCTACCGCCGCCTGGGATTCCGCTCCTGCGGCCGGTTCACGGAACACGCCGTCGACGGCTGAACCGGAGGAAGCCGGTGGGCGGCCCCGGCAGGGGACCGCCCACCACCCCGCGGGGAGCAGGGTTCAGCACTCGTAACGCGTGGTGTGCTTGAAGGAGGACGTCGCTCCGTCGAAGCCGTACGTGCCGCGGAACGCCGGCGGGTTCTGGTACTCGCCGACGATCGTGATCGTCGACGCGCACGAACCCTGGCCCGCGCGCTTCGCGTCGAGCCGGATCGACTCGCCGATGAAGCCGCCCGTGATGTCCCACGGTGCCCCGCAGATACCGGACTTGATCTGGCCGCCAGTCACCACGTGCGGATAGGTGTTGGGGTTGTACCGGACGTCGAGGACGAACGAGATCTGGCCGTTGTGCAGCGTCAGCGTGCACGCCGTCGTGACGGCCTCTGCCCCCACGTCCTGCTGCATCGACGCGAACGCCTCGTCACGCGTCTTGACCTCCGCGCCCTGCGGGTTGAAGAACCGGTGCTCCGCCCGCTGGGAACCCTTCTGCTTGCGTGCCTGTGTGGTCATGGTGCCTCCCTCCAGGATGCCCGTGCTCAGGCCAGCTGCTCGGCGATCTCGACACGCAGCAGGGCGCGTACGTTCTCGATGTGGTTGATCACGGTGACCGTCGACGACCCGGCGAACAGCAGGCCGAGCGCCACGTTGTCCTGGGATGTGACGAGCGAGCCCGAGTCGCCGCCCGCGGAGATGTTCGTGGTGAGGATCTGGTCCTTGAACCGGGCCGTCCCCGCCGTGCCGTAGTTGACGTCGATCGTCGCGTCGACCGCGATGATCCGGCCGAAGGAGATGTTGGTCGTACGGCCCGACTTCTTCACGAGGTCGCCGACCGCCACGTTCGCCTTGCGCCGCCACGCACGCGGCGCGCCGCTGAAGTACTGCTCACGCGTGGCGTCCTGGAAGTCCACCGCGCCGAGTGCCGCGTCCACCACGTTGTTGTGCCGCTCCAGCGGGATCTGCGGCGCGAACTGGATCGTCACGAAACGCTCCAGCGTCGCGATCCGGTCGGCCGGGTCCTGCCCGCCGTCGAACGTGCCGGGCTGCAGGATCGCGCTGCCCAGCTGCGCACGGTTGGAGTCGGCGAGCACATGGTTGTTGGACAGGATGTAGAACTTCGACGGGACGCCGAGCCCCGACCCGGGCGGGTCGACGGTCGCGCCCGGCAGGAAGTCGTACACCACACTGCCGAGGGTCCCTGCCGTCACCCGGACGTTGCCCACCGAGAAGCCCGAAGGGCACGGCCGCATACGGCGCTTGAGCAGCTGCGGCTCGAACGCGCCGAGCCCGCCCAGCTCTTCGAGCAGCGGCTGCGACAGCTGCGCGAGCTGTCCCGAGGTCTCCGGCGCCTGCTGTTCGTCACCGCGCGCCGAGGGCACGGAACGCCCGCGGCCCGTGGTGCGCTGCGCGGCCACATGCCCGACCGCGATCACATCGGTCGGGGTGCCGTCGTCCATCTGGCGCGGGATGACATCCCGCTCGGGCAGCATGGACTCGGGAACCTTCTGGGTCACGAAGACGAGCACGGCCTGCTCGCCCGTGGGCCGGCCCTCGGCCCACTTCACACCGTGGCCGAACCCGACCACGTTCGCCAGCGGCGCCTCACGCCGCAGGAAGTCACCCATCGCCTGCTGACGGGAGCTGTCGCTGAGCTGCCCGCCCGTAGGTCCTCGCATCAGTTCTGGCCGGCTGGTCACGCCTGACCACCTACTTCCCCTAGATGCGCGGGGTTTCCCGAAGGCTCAGGACTCCCGGTCCTGGGCATCGACCGGGCCGATCGCGAGTACGCGCACCGGCACGCCCTCGAGCTCGTCGGGAACCACCTCGTCGGCCGGGAGCAGATCTCGGGGTACGGCACGGGTCACGAAGACGACGATCACGTCCTCGCCCGATGCCTCGTCCCGCCCGATCCCCACCCCGGTCACATGAGCCAGCTGCATCAGCCGGCCCTCATGGAGCCTGCGTGCCTCGTGTGCGTCCACCGGGCTCGCCTCTCCGCCCACTGCGCTCCTGCAGGATGAGGACTGTCTATTGCGGCCGCACACGCCGGTCAAGGGCAGCCGCGCGAAATCTTGGGACTCGCTCCGTCTGCTCCCTCTTGACCTTGTTTACGAAGATTGGCAGCGCTTGCGGTGACCCGTTCACGGAAGCCGTACGGCGGACGTCGAACCGCGTTCAACTGCCGTTCTTCCATGGCCGGAACTCTCTCCTCGAACCCCGAGATACCCGCACCCCGTCGCTTCAGGAGAGACGATGCCGCTCACGCGCAGGGACTTCACCCGCCGCACCGCGATCACGGGCGCGGGTGTCGCGCTCGCCGGTACCGCCGGGGTGCTCGCCACCACCGACGGCGCGCTGGCCACCCAGGAGGAGAGCGGCCCCGGTCACGGCGACCGCCCCAAGGGCCCCGGCTACGGCCCGCTCGTCCCCGACCCGGAGGGAATGCTCGCGCTGCCCGCCGGATTCACGTACAAGATCATCACGTACAGCGGCAGGACGAAGCTGGAGAGCGGGGAGTTCACGCCGTCCAACCACGACGGCACCGCGACCTTCGAGGGTCCGCGCGGCGCCACGCTCCTCGTGAACAACCACGAACTCGACGGCCCCCGCACCGACTACGACCACCCGGTGCCGCTCGCCGAGGGGCTCGTCTACGACCCGGCCGCGGCCGGCGGCTGCACCGTCGTCGAGGTGCGCCGCGGCGGCGAGGTGGCCGAATGGGTCGGCATCGCCGGCACCTCCACCAACTGCGCGGGCGGACGCACCTCCTGGGGCACCTGGCTGACCTGCGAGGAGAACTCCGACAAGGCCGGCGAGAACGGCATGACGAAGGACCACGGCTACGTCTTCGAGGTCGACCCGGCCGACGGCCGCGCCAACCGCGACCCGAAGCCCCTGAAGTTCTTCGGCCGCTTCGACCACGAGGCCGTGGTCGTCGACCCGAAGACCTCGTACGCCTATCTCACCGAGGACGACAGCAAGCCGAACGGGCTGTTCTTCCGCTGGGTGCCGCCGCACGGTTTCCGGCACGGGCGCGGCCGGTTCAGGAAGCTCGCGGACGACGCCGGCACCCTGCAGGCGCCCAAGTGCTACGACTCCGGCGGCGCGTTCGTCGACGACCTCTCGCGCGCCACGAAGATCGGCACGGTGTACGGAGTGGACTGGGTGGACGTGCCCGAGCGCGACGCCCAGGAGACCCCGATCCGCAAGCAGTTCGCCACGGGCGAGGTGACCCGCGCCCGCAAGCTCGAAGGCATGTGGTGGGCCGACGGCGGCGCGTACATCGTCTCCTCGTACGCCCGCGACGAGAGCCCGGGCACGCCCCACGACGGCCAGGTCTGGTTCTACAACCCGCGCCGCCGCACGCTCACCCTGAAGGTCCTCCTCGGCGTGAACGCGGACCCCGGCAAGGACGGCGCCTTCGACGGCCCCGACAACATCACCGTCTCCCCGTACGGAGGCCTGATCATCGCCGAGGACGGCGAGGGCATCCAGCACCTCTTCGGCGCCACGGACAGCGGCCGCACGTATCCGATTGCGCGCAACGACCTCAACATCGGCACCGAAGAGGAGCCGGAGTACAGCGAATTCACCGGCGTCGTCTTCTCGCCCGACGGACGGACGCTGTACGCCAACATCCAGGATCCCGGCATCATGGTGGCGATCTCCGGCCCCTGGAAGCGGAACGCGCGCTCCTGACGGGGCCGGTACCGTCCGAACACCCCTAATCTGTGCGGATGGACCACTTCACACCGGCCGTGGAGCTGGTTGCCGACGTCCTTGGACCCGAGCTCATCGGCAGCTTCCTCCACGGCTCCGCCGTGTACGGCGGGCTGCGGCCGGCCAGTGACGTGGACCTCTTGGTGGTGTCCCGGCGCTCGCTGAATACCACGCGGCGCCGGGCCCTCCTCGACGGCCTGCTGCGGCTCTCCGGCCTGGAACCGCCGTCGCGGCCCCTGGAGTTGGTGGTGGTCGTCCAGGCCGACGTCCGGCCGTGGCGTCATCCGCCGGTCTGCGACTTCCTGTACGGGGAGTGGCTCCGCGCGTCGTACGAGCAGGGGTTCGTGCCGCGACCCGAACCGATGCCGGACCTCGCGGTCCTGCTCACCCAGGCGCTCCACCACGGGAAGGCCCTCTGCGGACCCCCGCTCACCTCACTGATCGACCCGGTGCCGCACGCGGACGTCGTGGCGGCGACCGTCGCCGGCGTCCAGGAGCTGAGGGCGGACCTCGATGACGACACCCGCAACGTGCTGCTCACGCTCGCCCGGACCTGGGTGACGGTCGCGACGGGCGACCTCCTGCCGAAGACCGACGCGGCCGCGTGGGCCCTGGAGCGGCTGCCTCCAGGACACCGGCCACCGCTGGCGCACGCACGTGCTCTCCACCTCACCACGAGCTACGCGGACGAGCGGTGGAGCGAGGACCTCCGGGCGGGTGTGCGTCCCTGCTTCGACGCGATGGCGGCGCGGATCGACGGGCTGCGGGACATCGGGTAGCGGGACGTCGCGTGGCGGGACTTCGGGCAGCGGGCCGTCGCGTGGCGGGCCCGCTCAGCCGGTGCGCTCCATGTACATCCCGCTGTTGATGCCGGTGCCGTAGTACGTGAGCTGGTACAGGTCGACGACGTCGAAGTACGGGCGGTCGCCCGCCGTGCAGGTCTCGTCGCCGGTGTTGTCCGTGACCGTCGACTTGCCGAGGACCATGCGGCTTTCGGTCGCCTCCTCGACGGGCGCCTCGTAGGCGCAGTACGTGCCGTCGTCGCCCAGGTCGACGCTCCACGTCACGGTCTTGCCGACGGGGCTGTCCGGGACGGTGAACGCCCAGACGTCACCGGCCTCGCGGTTCTCCCACGAGCCCGCGTACCCCTCCGGGAACCCGTTGCCCGCGCCGTCGTCCGGCTCCTCCGGGTCGACCTGGCCGGGGTCGTCCGCGGCGTCGTCCGGGCTCTCGGAGGCGCCGGTGGAGGGCTTGCCCTTGTCGTTGTTCGCCGGGCTGTCCTTGCCCTGCGAACTCTTCGACGGAGAAGGGGACTCGGACGGCCCGTCCGACTTCTTGTCCTTGCCGCGGCCCGGGTCGGCGGAGACCGACGCGTCGGGACCGCCCGCGTCCGGTCCCGCGCCGCCGTCGTCGCCGCGGAGCTTCGGCACGAGCACGAAGGCACCGGCCGTCACGGCCAGGACGAGCGCGGCGACGAGCGGGACCGCGAGGCGGCGCCGGCGCTTCGGGGTGGGGTGGGACGTGGTGTCGGCGTGGTCGGGCGCGGCGCCGGGGACAGGGGTGGCGGAGTCGAGTGCCGCGGAGGCGAGGAGCGCGGGCTCGGCGGCGTCGGGCGCGGGGCGCTGCTCGGGGCGCAGGGCGAAGGTGCCGGGATCGGCGGGTGCTGCGGGGGTGGCCGTCGGAGTGGCTTCCGGTGTCGCGGCGTCCGCGTCGTCACCGTCGGCCCGTACACCCTCCGTTCGCGCGCTGTCGGACCGTACGCCGGATTCGCGCGCCGGGTCCTCCTCCGGCACGTCCGCGTCCAGGAGCCGCACCGCCGCGCGGCCCAGCAGGCCGACGAGGCCCGTCGGGAGCCACTCGCCCTCCGCCCCGGCCGCCTCCGCCGTGCGCTCCAGGATGTCCGGCAGCGACGGGCGCAGCGCGGGCTCCTTGTGCAGACAGTCCGTGATGAGCGTGAGCAGAGTGCCGTCGACGCCCTCCAGATCGGGCTCCTCGGAGACGATCCGGAACATCTGCGCGTGCGGCCCGATCTCCGAGCTGCCGAACGGCCGCCGGCCCGTCGCCGCGTACGCGAGGAGCGCGCCGAGGCCGAACACGTCGCTGGCCGTCCCCACCGTCTCGCCGCGCACCTGCTCGGGGGACATGAAGCCGGGGGAGCCCACCGCGTAGCCGGTGGCGGTGAGCTGGGTTCCGAGGGCGAGATGGCGGGCGATGCCGAAGTCGATGACGCGAGGACCGTCGAGGGTCAGGAGGACATTGGAGGGCTTGAGGTCGCGGTGGACCAGGCCCGCCGTGTGGATCGCGGTCAGGGCCTCGGCGAGACGGGCCGCCATCACCAGGACCGTGTGCTCGGGCAGCGGGCCGTGTTCCTTCTCGACGATGGTGTCGAGACCGGGGCCCGGGACGAACGCCGTGGCGATCCACGGGGAATCGGCCTCCGTGTCCGCGTCAAGGACGCGTGCCGTCCAGTCGCCGCCGACCTTGCGTGCGGCCTCGACCTCGCGCCGGAAACGCAGCCGGAACGCGTCCTGCGTGGCCAGCTCCTGGCGCACCACCTTCACCGCTACGGTGCGGCCGCCGCGCGAGCGCGCGAGGAAGACCTCGCCCATGCCGCCGCTGCCGAGCCGGCCGAGCAGCCGGTACGGGCCGATCTGCCGTGGGTCCTGATCCCTGAGCACCTGCATGATCTGCCTGCCACCTTCCCCCGTGCGCTCCGGGGGTGATGGTACCCAGGGGACGGGACGGGGCCCGCGGGCAGGACCGAAAGCGCCGCACCGGCCGCCCGTATCGCTTTCACCGCTAAAACCCTTCGCGCGGCCCGGCGTTACTTCTCTACAGTCGTGCACAACGAAATGCACCTCCCGGTGCGAAGGTCCACGGCTCCTTCTTCGACTGAAACCGGCCGCGGACCACATCTGATCTCGGGAGGCGTTTCGGCAAGGGGGATGTGCCCGGTGCGCAGGCAGCGGTTACTTCCTTAATCAGACGGTTGCGGGTTCGAGTCCCGTCATCGACTCCGGGTCGGTGTAGCTCAATTGGGTAGAGCATCTGCGTCACCGCCGCCGACTCCTGACCTCGGGCACCCCCTTGCCGAAATGCCCCTGAAATTCACCCACTCCTGTCCGGTCGCCGAATTCGGGGGAATTCTCATGACGCGTTTCAATACCAAGTCCACTCGTGCACGCGGCACATCCCGTGTGACGTCCACGGGGCGCACCCTGCGTACGTTCGAGGGCGGCCGTGGATATGAGCGCACGGAGCGCTCCGAGCTCTTTCTGCTCGCCATCGCGAACATGGTCGGCCAGCGGACCTTCTACGAGGCCGGCGCCGACCGCGACGACCGCTTCGCGCATCTCGTGCGCAAGCTCGCCGTCGAGGACCCGGAGTGGACCGCGGGTCTGCTCGGCTGGCTGCGCGGCGAGGGCAACCTGCGCACCGCCTCGCTGGTCGGCGCCGCCGAGTACGTGAAGGCGCGGCTGGATGCGGGCGTCACGGACGGGCCGTCCAACCGCTCGGTCATCGCCTCCGTGCTGCAGCGCCCCGACGAGCCCGGTGAGCTGCTCGGATACTGGACCTCGGTGTACGGACGCGCGCTGCCCAAGCCGGTCAAGCGCGGTGTCGCCGATGCAGTCCGGCGCCTCTACCACGGCAAGTCGCTCCTGAAGTACGACACTTCGGGCAAGGGCTACCGTTTCGGCGACATCCTCAACCTCGTGCACGCCGCGCCCGACCCGGACAAGACGTGGCAGGGCGAGCTGTTCAAGTACGCGCTGGACCGCCGGCACCACCCGGAGGCCGCGGTGCCGCCCGCGTCGAGCCCCGTGCTCGTCGCCCACAGCGAGCTGATGGGTCTGCCCGTCGCCGAGCGGCGTGCGGTGGTCACCGGGGCGGGCGGCGCGGAGCGGCTGGCCGCGGCCGGGATGACCTGGGAGGCGCTCGCGGGCTGGCTGCAGGGTCCGATGGACCGGGACGCGTGGGAGGCCGTGATTCCGTCGATGGGGGCGATGGCCCTCGTACGGAATCTGCGGAACTTCGGCCAGGCCGGGGTGTCGGACGAGGTCGCCGCGGCGGTGGCCGCGAAGATCGCGGACCCGGAGCAGGTGCGCCGCTCGCGGCAGTTCCCGTTCCGCTACCTGGCCGCGTACCGGCACGCGCCCTCGCTGCGCTGGGCGTACCCGCTGGAGCAGGCGCTCGCGCACTCGCTGGCGAACGTGCCGGAGCTGCCGGGCCGCACGCTGGTGCTCGTGGACCGCTCGGGCTCGATGTTCTACTCGCGGATGTCGGACCGCTCCGAGCTCACTCGGGCCGACGGGGCCGCGGTGTTCGGCACGGCGGTCGCGCAGCGTGCCGAGCGGGCCGACCTGGTGCAGTTCGGGTCCACGAGCTCGACGGTGCCGTGCGGCAAGGGCGAGTCGGTGCTCAAGGTCATCGAGCGCTTCGGCGACCTCGGCGGCACGGACACCAGCGCGGCGGTACGGCGGTTCTACGACGGGCACGACCGGGTGCTGATCGTCACCGACGAGCAGTACACGTACAGCGCCGTGGGCGACCCGACCGCGCAGGTCCCGGCGGACGTGCCGGTCTACACGTGGAACCTCGCGGGCTACCGCGCGGGCCACGGGCCGTCGGGTACGCACAACCGGCACACCTTCGGCGGGCTCTCGGACGCGGCGTTCCGCATGGTTCCGCTCCTGGAGCGGGGCCGGGACGCGGACTGGCCGTGGGCCGCCTGAGGCGAGCCGCCGGCCGCTCTCCGACAGGGGCGCCACCCGTTGTTGCCACGGGTGGCGCCCTTCGCGTCCTTTCGCCCCGTCCGCGTGCCCCGGCGTCCCACCCGAATGCCGGGAAACTCGCCCTCAGGTAAGGGAACGGCAAAGAGATCTCGCTCGTTACCCCTGGCATGACAGCTATGACCCCCGGCTCGAACATCCCCCTGCCCGCCGTCCGCGTGTCGGTGGACGTCGCCGCTCCGGTGCGGCTCGACGTATCGGGCCTGCTGCTCACCGCCGACGGCAAGGTGCGCTCCGACGACGACTTCATCTTCTTCAACCAGCCCTCGGGCCCAGGTGTCACCTACCAGTCGGGCGGCGGCACCGCGCCCGACAAGATCACGGTGGACACCTCGGCGGTGCCCGCGGGCATCGAGAAGATCGTGGTGACCGCCAGCCCGGACGCGGCGGGCCAGACCTTCCAGGGCATCGAGCCCACTGCCACGATCCGCAATGCGGACGACGGCAGCGTGCTCGCCACCTTCACACCGCCGCAGCTCGGCACGGAGACGGCGCTCGTGGTCGTCGAGGTGTATCTGCGCAACGGCGCGTGGAAGGCCCGCGCGGTCGGCCAGGGTTACGCCAACGGGCTCGCCGGGATCGCCACGGACTTCGGCGTCTCGGTGGACGAGGAGCCGGCCGCGGCGCCCGCCCCGGCCGCGGCGCCCGCCCCCGCCCCTGCCGCACCCCAGGCCCCGCCCGCGCCTTCGGCCCCGGACCCGCGCGCCTGGGCGCAGACCCCGGCACCCGCCGCTCCCGCAGCGCCCCCGGCCGCTCCTGCGGCCCCCGCCCCGGGCACGGGCAAGATCAACCTGGACAAGGGCCGCGTCAGCCTCCAGAAGAACCAGACCGTCTCCCTGGTCAAGGGCGGCCGCCCGCTCCTGTCCCAGGTCAAGATGGGCCTCGGCTGGGAGCCCGCGTTCCGCGGCAAGGACATCGACCTCGACGCCTCGGTCATCGCCTACGGCCCGAACCGCAACCACATCGACAGCTGCTACTTCGGCAAGCTCTCGATCCTGGGCGGAGCGGTCAAGCACTCCGGCGACAACCTCACGGGCGAGGGCGGCGGCGACGACGAGGTCATCGTGGTCGACCTCGGCCGCCTACCGCAGGAGGTCTCGGGCCTGGTCTTCACGGTCAACTCGTTCTCGGGCCAGAAGTTCACCGAGGTCGCCAAGGCCTACTGCCGCCTCATCGACGCGACCACCAACGAGGAACTCGTCCGCTTCGACCTCACGAACGCGGAGGCCCAGACGGGCGTCATGATGGCCAAGCTCATCCGCCAGTTCTCCGGCGAGTGGGAGATGACGGCCATGGGCGACTTCGTGAAGTCCCGTACGGTCCGCGGGATGGTGAAGCCGTCGGCGCAGGCGCTGTAGGGCTTGATCGACGTCGAGGGGCGGTCGCGTGGTGCACGTGACCGCCCCTTCGGCATGCCGGATGTGTCAGCTGTCGCAGCCGATGCCGTCCCCGTCGCGGTCGAGATGACGGCCGTAGCCGGGATCGCCGCGGTGGACGGGGGCCGCTCCGGCGGCCCGGGCCTCGGTGCAGTTCGCGTAGTACGCGCTGCCGCCGCCGTTGTCGCTGTCGTCGGAACCGCCGGAACCGCCGGCGCCCGCGTCCGCCTCCGCTGTCACCGTCGCGGTGACCTTCACGGTCTTCGTCTCCGTGACGGTCGGCGCGGGTTCGGCCGTCGCCTTGGGCGTGGCGGTGGCCGTCACGGTCGCGGTGACGGTGGGCTTCGCCTCGCCGGCCGCGGGCTTGGCGTCGGCCGGCTCACTGCCGGCGCCCGCCCCGATGCCGAGCAGGAACGCCAGGCCGAGCGCGGGGAGAACGAACCGCTTGCGCGCCCATTTCGGGGCGGGGCGGCCGGACTGCGGCGGTGGTGTGTACGGGTTGCTCATGTCGTCCCCTGGACTGTCGTGCTGGATGGGGCGACGGTAGAGCCGGCGGAGCGGCGTGTGACCGTGGGATGAACAATCGGTGACCAAGATGTGATGACCGAACGGTGCGGGCGAGGTCAGTCCCGCTGCGCCGCCCGGTCCGACTCACTGCGCAACACGCAGAACTCGTTGCCCTCCGGGTCCGCCAGGACCGCCCAGCCCGAGCCGTCGGGGTCGCGGCGGTCGGCGATCCACGTGGCGCCCAGGGCTACGAGGCGGTCGATTTCCGGCTCGCGGGATGTGGTCGGGCGGAGGCAGAGGTGGAGGCGGTTCTTTGTCGTCTTGGGTTCCGGGACCTGGTTGAAGTAGAGGTAGGGCCCCTCGGGCAGGGGGATCTGGGTGGCCTCGTCGCCCGGTGCCGCGTCCGGGTCCAGGGGGTGGCCCACCACCTCGCTCCAGAAACGGGCCAGGGCATAGGCGTCCGTACAGTCGATCGCTACGTTTTGCACCACCGAGAACATGGCGGGCAGCCTACCCAGGCCATCCTCAGCGATTGCGAGGGTGGTTGCGGGCGACGCGTTCGTTGCCGAACTTGTACGAGCCCGTCCAGCGGGCCATCACCAACTGCTCGTCCCCGGAGGTCACTTCGGCGAGGAACTTCTGCGCGCGCGAGCCGCGCAGCGTCGTGGCCGCGCGCCCGTGGTGCGTGATCGTGACGAGCTCGTCGCCGTGCTGCTCGTATCGGAATCCGTGAGGTCGTGGCATGGGGCGAGGTTAGAGGCGGGGGCGGACGTCCTGCCAACGGATTTGGGCGCGCGTGCGGTGGGCGCGAGGCGTGGGGTCAGTACGGCCAGATCGGCGGGTTCGTACAGAAGTGGCCGCCGAGGTTCGCGTGGTCCGGATTGTCGTCGGAGAGTTCGCCCTGCTCCGCGACGAGCTTCTCCGCGTACTGCTCCGAGTCGTCCTGCGGGTCGTACCCGAGCGCGCGGGCGCTGGAGAGGTCCCACCAGATGCGGGTGTTGGCGGAGGAGCCGTGGACCACGGTGTGGCCGACGTCCGGAGCGGTGAGGGCCGCGTCGAAGAGGCGCGCGCCGTCGCCGGGGGACATCCAGACCGAGAGCATCCGCACCGAGGTCGGCTCCATGAAGCAGGAACCGATCCGTACGGACACGGTCTCGATGCCGTGCTTGTCCCAGTAGAACTGGGCGAGATCCTCGCCGAGCGACTTGGACAGCCCGTAGAAGGTGTCGGGCCGGCGCGGTGTGTCGATCCCGATCAGCGGGTCGCCCGCGCGCGGGCGCGGGGTGAAGCCGACGGCGTGGTTCGAGGACGCGAACACGACGCGCCGGATGCCCTCCTCGCGTGCCGCCTCGTAGAGGTTGTACGTCCCCTCGACGTTCGCCTTCATGATCTTGTCGAAGGTCGACTCCAGGGAGATGCCCGCGAGATGGATGATCGCGTCCACCCCGCGCACCGCCTCGCGCAGCGCCTCCTTGTCCGCGAGATCGGCCTTGACCGCGGCCGGTTCCCCCGGGGCGGTCTCGATGGCGACCAGGTCGAGGAGACGCAACTCGTAGCCGTACGCGGGCAGCAGCCCCCGCATCAGGGAGCCGAGCCCGCCGGCGGCGCCGGTGAGCAGAACGGTGCGGGGTGCGGGCATGGGGACTCTCTCCTCGGGGTGCCTGGGGCGTGACCGCACGGGCGGGCCGTGGCCGCACGAACGGGGCCGGGACCACACGAACGTATACGGGCTGCGGTCATCAGGGCACCGTCACGTACGCGATGGACGCATTTCTATACGGCATTCACATCCGTGGACAAGCTAAAGATCGTCGGGTCCGTGCGTCAAGGGGTGTGCGGGATGCGTCAAGACCCGTGCCGGTGTGGCGAATTCGCAGCCGGTGAGCCGCGCCCGGGCGCTTGACCCGCCGTGATCGCGCGCTTTAGCGTGGCTGCGTTCAGAAATATGGACACGGATCAGAAACGTGACGCAGATCCCCAGGGAGAGAGCCCGTGACGTCAGACCCGCTCGCCGCTCGACTCGGCATCCCAAGCGGACCGCTGTTCTTTCCCGTGACCGCCTACGGGCCGGACGGCGGTCTCGACCTCGACGTCTACCGCGCGCACGTCCGCGCGGGCGTCGAGGCCGGGGGCGCGGCGGTGTTCGCCGTGTGCGGCACGGGGGAGTTCCACGCGGTCACCCCCGAGGAGTTCCGGGCCTGCGTCGCCGCCGCGGTCGAGGCGGCCGACGGCCGGGTGCCGGTGATCGCGGGCGCCGGATACGGCACCGCCCTCGCCGTCCGCTACGCGCGGCTCGCCGAGGAGGCAGGCGCCGACGGACTCCTCGCGCTGCCCCCGTACCTCGTCAAGGCCGAACAGCAGGGCCTGGTCGCCCACTACGGCGCGCTCGCCGAGGCCACCTCGCTGGACGTGATCGTCTACCAGCGGGACAACGCGGTGTTCACCCCCGAGGCCGTCGTCCAGCTCGCCGCCCACCCGAAGATCGTGGGCTTCAAGGACGGCTTCGGCGACCTGGACCTGATGCAGCGCATCGTCAGCGCGGTGCGCGGCGCCGGTCACGAGGACTTCCTCTACTTCAACGGGCTGCCGACGGCCGAACTCACCGGCCTCGCGTACCGCGGCATCGGCGTCTCGCTCTACTCGTCCGCCGTGTTCTGCTTCGCGCCGGACATCGCGCTCGCCTTCCACCGCGCCCTCGGCTCCGGCGACGACAAGACGGCCGCCCGGCTGATCGACGCCTTCTACCGGCCCTTCGTCGAACTGCGCAACCAGGGCCGCGGGTTCGCGGTCGCGCTGGTCAAGGCAGGGGTGCGGCTCAGGGGATACGAGGTCGGAACCGTACGCCCTCCGCTGCATGAGCCGAGCGAGCAGCAGATCGAGGAGCTGGCCGCGCTCGTCGCGCGCGGACGCGAAGTGCTCGCCGAAGGAGCGGGCGCATGACGACCTCCGCCTTCGTCTACCCCTGGGACGTCAACGGCGACCCGGCCGCCGCGGACCGCATCGCCGCGCTCGGCGTCCACCAGGTCACGCTCGCCTCCGCGTACCACTCCACCCGCGCCCTGACCCCGCGCCATCCGGCGCACCGCATCGTCACCGCCGAGCACGCGGCGGTCCTCTACCCGCCCGGCGAACGGTGGCAGGGGCGCACGCTGCGGCCGTACGAGGCCGGGGCCTGGGCGCCGGGCGACGCGTTCGGCACGGCGGCCGAGGCGCTCGACGCCGCGGGGCTCGACGTGCACACCTGGGTCGTGCTCGCCCACAACTCCCGGATGGGCGCCGAGCATCCGGACACCTCGGTGGTCAACGCCTACGGCGACCGCTACCCGTGGGCGCCCTGCATCGCCCAGCCCGCGACCCGCACGTACCTCGTCGACCTCGCCGCCGAGGCGGCCGTGCGGCCCGGCGCGCGCGGTACCGAGCTGGAGTCCTGTGGCTGGTACGGCCTCGCGCATCTGCACGCCCACGACAAGACCGGCGGCGTCGCGCTCGGCGACGGGGCGCAGTATCTGATGTCGCTCTGCTTCTGCGGCGCGTGCCGTGACGGCTATGCGGCGACCGGGCTCGACCCGGACGCCCTCACGGCGTCGGTGCGGCGGGCGCTCGAACCGGTGTGGCGCGGGGATGCGCCCTCGGACGCCCCGCCGGCGAAGCTGCTCGACGGCGAACTTCTCGCCGCGACCCTGGAGTTCAGGACCGCGGTCGCCCGCTCGCTCCAGGAGGAGGCGGTCGCGGCGGTCCGTGCGGCGGCCCCCGCGGACTTCCAGGTGCTGCTGCACGCGGACCCCGTGCCGTACCACTGCGGCGCCAACGCGGGAGTCGACCCGGCGCACATCATGGGCGTGGCCGACGGGGTGGTCGTGCCGTGCACGGGCGGCGCGGACCTGCTGACGCCGTTCGCGGCACAGGGCGTGGACGGCGCCGTACTGGCGGCCAACTTCACCGTGGTGAGCGGCATGGGAGGCGCACCCGGCCGCCTCCGCGAGGACGCGGCACGGGCGAAGGAACTCGGCGCGACCGAACTGCGGCTCTATCACGCGGGGTTGGCGTCGGACGCGGATCTGGAGGCGGTACGGGTGGCGCTCGGTTAGGCCGTCGCCGCGGGCTGTCGCTCCGCACCCGCGCGTGACCCCCGCACCACAGCCGGTACCGCGGCGACGCCCGCCACCCCGAGCGCCACGAGCAGCGCCCGGTGGTCGACCAGCGCGACCAGGCCCGCCCCCGCCCCGAGCGCCACCGCGTTCGGGGCGAAGACCAGGGTGTTGGCCGTGGCCGCGACCCGGCCGAGCAGTTCCTCCGGGGTGCGCTGCTGCACCGCCGTCAGGACCGCGATGAGCACGCACGGCAGGCCGGCCCCGATCGCCGCGCTGCAGACCAGGACGACGGCGTCGTGGGGCACCGCGCGTACCGCCACCGCCACGGAGAAGAGGCCGAGCCCGGCCGCCGCGAACGTGCGCTCCCCGAGGCGGCGCAGCAGCGGCCCGGCCGCCAGGCCGATCGCCACGGAACCCGCGCCCTGCACCGCGTACAACACCCCCACGTACGCGGGTGCGTGACCGAGTCCTTCGTCCACCACCGCGAAGACCAGCGCCCCGTTGACGCCCGCGAGCAGCATCGTGAAGCCGCCCGCGAGGGCGAGCGGGCGCAGCACCGGATGCGCCCACAGGTGCCGCGCGCCGTCGGCGCTGCGCTCCCACCACGTCCCGGCGGGCGGTGCGGGCCGGTCCTCGCGGATCCGCAGGAGCGCGTACAGACCGGCCGCGAGGACGAAGGTGAGGGCGTCGAGCAGCGCGACCCGGCTCCCGCCGTACGCGGCGAACAGGCCCGCCCCCGCGAGCGGGGCGATCAGCTTCATGCCCTCGTTGACGGTCATCCGCAGCCCGTTGAAGTCACCGAGCAGGTCCTTGTCGACGGCGGTCGCGACGAGGGCCGCCTCGGCCGCGTCATGGACGACTCCGGCGGCCCCGTACACGAGCAGGACCGCGAACAGGATCCAGACCCGGGACGCGTCGTCCACCGCGAACAGCGCGGTGAGCAGGACGGCCAGGGCCAGGTTCGTCGTGACGAGGAGCGGGCGGCGGCGCACCCGGTCGGCGAGCGTGCCGAGGAGCGGTCCGGCGAGCACCGGCAGCCACAGGGCGAAGGTCGCCAGGGCGGCCAGGGCGCTGGAGCCGGTGAGCTCCTTGACCCAGACACCGCTCACGAGCCACATCGCGGAGGTGCCGAAACCGGAGACGAGGACACCGGCGAGATAGAGACCGGCGTTGCGGTCGCGGGCGAGACGGGCTGCTGTCCAGGGCATGAGGCCAGCGTGGGGGCAGGGCACGGGCGGGGCGTAGGGCGGATGCCTTAGGGCGGGCCTCAGATCGGGTGGGTTGGTGGGTAGGGGCGGGCGGCGGCGGCGGCGGGTCATCCCGCGGCGCGCGGTGCGATGAGTTTCCGTGCCCGCGACGGTCACCCCTGTACGAGCATCCACCGGAGGAGAGCCATGCCGCAGATCGACTTCGCCGCCCAGACCCGTCTCGTGACCGAGCTTGCCGACCGTGTCACCGAGGACCAGCTGGAGCTGCCGACGCCCTGTCCGGAGCTGGCCGTACGCAATCTGCTGGGGCATATCGTCGGGCTCGCCGGGGCGTTCCGTGACGCGGCGCGCAAGGACCTCGGTCCCGCCGCCGACCACGCGCCCGACGTCGCCGCGTCCGACGTCGGCCCCGGCTGGCGCGACGAGCTGGCGAAGAACCTGGCCTCCCTCGCCGAGTCCTGGCAGGACCCCGCCGCCTGGGAGGGCTTCACCAAGGCGGGCGGGGTGGATCTCCCGGCGGAGATCGCCGGGCAGGTCGCGATGAACGAACTGGTCCTGCACGGCTGGGACTTGGCGCGCGCCACCGGTCAGCCGTACGCCCCCGACCCCGCCTCGCTGCAGGTCTCGTACGAGATGGTGGCCGCGACCCCGGACGGCCCCGAGCGCGAAGGGCTCTTCGGGCCGATCGTGCCCGTGCCGGCCGATGCGCCGCTCCTGGACCGCACGGTCGGCCTCGCGGGCCGCGATCCGGGCTGGGCCGCGGGCTGAGGCGCCTTGACCGCCGGTGGCGGACGGGCTCCGCACACCACCCCCTAGCCTCGGCCCATGACCTTCACGCTCACCCCGCTCGGCACCGCCGCCCCGCACCCCCGGCCGGGGCACCCCTGTTCCGGTTACCTCGTGGAGGCTGGTGACGCGAAGGTCTGGATGGACGCGGGGCCCGGGACGTTCGCCGCGCTCCAACAGCATGTGCGGCCGCAGGAGCTGAGCGCGGTGTGGATCAGCCACCTGCACTCCGATCACTGGGCGGATCTGATCGCGGCCGAGGCGGGGATCTCCGACGGCGGGCTGCGGATCGACCGGCCGGTCCCGGTGCACGCGCCCGCCGCCGCGCCCGGCCGCCTCGCCGCCTTCTACGGGAAGCCGGACCCCGGAGCCCTCGCCGAGGTGTTCGCGTTCCACGCGATCGAGGACGGCGGCACCCTCCGGTTCGGAGACGCCGAGTTGACCGGCCACGCCGTGCCGCACGGCATCGAGGCGTACGGCGCGAGGATCACGTACGCCGGACACGTCCTCGCGTATACGGGCGACAGCGGACCGGGCCCGGAGCTGACCGAACTCGCGCGCGGCGCGGACGTGTTGCTCGCCGAGGCATATCTGGACCGGCACGACGGACCGCGGGTGAACGGACCGCGACTGCACCTCACGCCCGAGGACGCGGGCGCACTGGCGCGCGAGGCGGGCGTCGGCACGCTGCTCATCACCCACGTCGGCCCGACGCTCACCCCGGACGAGGCGACCGCCCGTGCCGCCGCCGTCTTCGGCGGACCCACGCTGCGCGCCGAGGAAGGCGTCTCGTACACCGTGGGCAGTGGGCGGACCTAAGGCAACGGGCAGACAGGGCAACAGGCGGACAGAAAGGATCAGTTGACGCCCGATCCGTAACACGGCGAAAACCTGGAGCGATCGAAGCAGGGGAACAATCCAGCCAACACCCGCACCCTGACCCCTCGGGAGCAACGCCGTGTCACACACAGGAGAGCCGGCCGGCAAGACCGACGGCATACCTGAACCATCCGCACACCCCGTGGACCGGTTCTTCCGGATCACCGCGCGTGGTTCGACCTTCGGCCGGGAGATACGCGGCGGCTTCGCCACGTTCTTCACCATGGCCTACATCCTCGTGCTCAACCCGATCATCCTCGGCACCGCCGAGGACAAGTACGGCAACAAGCTCGACGGGGCCGAACTCGTCACCGCCACCGCCCTGGTGGCCGCCGTGATGACGGTCATCATGGGCGTCGGCGGCAATCTGCCGCTCGCCCTCGCCGCCGGACTCGGACTCAACGCCGTGGTGGCGTTCCAGCTCGCCCCGCAGATGAGCTGGCCGGACGCGATGGGGCTCGTCTTCGTCGAGGGCATCCTCATCTGCGTCCTCGTCGTCACCGGCCTGCGCGAGGCCGTGATGCACGCGATCCCGCCCGCGCTGAAGTACGCGATCAGCGTCGGGATCGGTCTCTTCATCGCGTTCATCGGCTTCATCGACGCCGGCTTCGCCACCCGCATCCCCGGCGACACCGGCTCCGTACCCGTCCAGCTCGGCGCCGGCGGTCACCTCTCGGGCTGGCCGATTCTCGTCTTCTGCGTCGGAGTGCTGCTCACCGTGGCGCTGCTCGCGCGCAAGGTGCGCGGGGCGATCCTGATCAGCATCGTCGTCACCACGGTCATCGCGGTGATCATCAACGAGATCGCCGACATCGCGCCCGCCGCCTGGGGCCTGACCGTCCCGGCCGTTCCCGACGACGTGGTGGGCACCCCGGACTTCGGGCTGCTCGGCGCGTTCAGCCCGTTCGGTGCCTTCTCCGAGGTCGGCGCCGTCACGCTCGTCCTGCTGATCTTCACGCTGATCCTGAGCGATTTCTTCGACACGATGGGCACCGTCGTCGGCATCTCCAGCGAGGCCGGGCTGCTCGACGACGAGGGCAAGGTCCCGCACCTGGGCCGGGTCCTCCTCATCGACGGCGCCGCGGCCGTGGCCGGCGGCGCGGCCTCCGCGTCCTCCAACACCTCGTACATCGAGTCGGCGGCCGGTGTCGGCGAAGGCGCCCGCACCGGCTTCGCGAACCTCGTCACCGGTGGCCTGTTCGCCCTCGCCCTGTTCTTCGCGCCGCTCGCCCTGATCGTCCCCGCCCAGGCCGCCGCACCGGCCCTGGTCGCGGTCGGCTTCCTGCTGATGGCGCAGGTACGGCACATCGACTGGGAACGCTGGGACCTGGCGATCCCCGCCTTCCTCACGGTCGTCGTGATGCCCTTCACCTACTCGATCACCAACGGCATCGGCGCGGGCTTCGTCGCGTACGTCGTGATCAAGACGGTGCTCGGCAAGGCCCGCGAGGTCCACTGGCTGCTGTGGGGAGCGGCCGCCCTGTTCCTCGTCTACTTCGGCATCGACCCGATCGAGCAGCTGCTCGACGTGAAGTGAGCCCGCCGGTGGGGGTGCCCCGCACGGCACCCCCACCGAAGGCCCCGGCGAAGGCCCCACCGAAGGTCAGCTCTTCAGGGCCGCCTGCATCATCGCCTTCGCGACCGGCGCCGCCAGACCCGTGCCGCTGATCTGGTCGCGGGCCGCGCCCGAGTCCTCGATGATCACGGAGACGGCCACCTCCTTGCCGTCGGACCCCTTCGCGTACGAGGTGAACCAGGCGTACGGGGTGCCCTCGTTGTCGACACCGTGCTGGGCCGTGCCCGTCTTGCCGCCCACGGTCGCGCCCGGGATCTTCGCGTTGGCGCCGACCTGGTCCGCGACCGTCTGCATCGCCGACTGCAGCTCATCGGCCACCCGCTCGCTGACGATCCGCGAGCTGTCCGCGTCGTCGAAGCTCTGCAGCACCGAACCGTCCGCGTCCGTCACCTGCGAGACCATGTGCGGGTCGACGAGCGTGCCGCCGTTGGCGATGGCCGCGGAGACCATCGCCATCTGCAGCGGCGTGGCCGTCACGTCGAACTGGCCGATACCCGAGAGCGCCGTCTGCGCCTTGTCCATGTCCGACGGGTACAGGCTCTGCGAGGCCCGTACGGGGATGTCCTGCTCGTCGTCGTTGAAGCCGAACTTCTCCGCCATCGCCTTGACCTTGTCCTGCCCGAGGTCCGCCGCCATCTGCGCGAAGACGTTGTTGCACGAGTAGCGCAGACCGGTGCGGATCGTGGCGTTCTCGCAGGGCGCCGAGGGAATGTCGTTGGGCAGCGTCGTGGTGGTGCCCGGCAGCGTGTACGGGGAGGGGCTCTTCGTCGGTACGTCCACCGAGCTGTACAGACCGTCCTCGAGCGCCGCCGCCGCGACGACCAGCTTGAACGTCGAACCGGGCGGCAGCGGCTGCCGGATCGCCCGGTTCACCAGCGGCTTGTCCTCGTCCTCGGTGAGCTGCTTCCAGGCGTCACCGTCCGTGGAACCGGCGATCTTCGACGGGTCGTACGAAGGGGTGGAGACAAGGCCGAGGATCTTGCCGGTCTTCGGGTCGATGGCGACCGCGGCGCCCTTCTTGTCGCCGAGCGCCTCGTACGCGGCCTTCTGCACGGCGGGATCGATGGTCGTGACGACGTCGCCCGGGTCGGCCCGCTTGTCGGTGAGCGTGTCGAGCGGGTTCTTCAGGCGCGTGTCCGTGCCGTCGAGAACGTCCTGGTAGATGCCCTCCAGCTGCGTGGCCCCGTACACCTGCGAGCTGTAGCCGGTCACGGCCGCGTACAGGGATCCGTCCTGGTACGAGCGCTTGTACTTGAGGTCACCGCCCTTGGTCCGCACCGAGCCGGTGATGTCCTCACCGCCCACGATGATGCCGCCCAGCGGGTACGCGTACTTGTCGATGGTGCCGCGCCGGTTGTGCTTGCTGTCCGCGAGGGCCTGGCCGTCGTAGTACTGCACCCATGTCGCCCTCACCAGGAGGGACAGGACGAGGAGCAGCGTGAAGACCGAGATCCGCCTGATCGTCTTGTTCATCACTGGGGAGGACGAACCAGGCGGAGCGAATCGTTCCGCCCGTGTCCCGATTCACAGGAAACGTTCATATGGGGCGGGCCGCGCCTCACGTCCCGACGAAGCCCGCCTCGTACGCCGCGATCACCGCCTGGGTACGGTCCCGCGCGCCGGTCTTCGCGAGGACCGCGGCCACGTGCGTCTTGACCGTCGCGGGCCCCACGCCCAGCTGCCCGGCGATCTCCGCGTTCGTCAGACCGGTCGCCATCCTCCGCAGCACCTCCGCCTCGCGGTCCGTGAGCCGCGCCACCCACGGCGGCCGCGGACGGTCCCGTGCCGCGTGCTCCGCCGCGAGGCTGCGGACCGCCGCCGGGAACAGGAGGGAGTCGCCGCCCGCGACCGTACGGACCGCCTGCACCAGCTGGTCGGCGTCGGCGCGTTTGAGCAGGAAGCCCGCGGCGCCCGCGCGCAGGGCGTCATAGACGTACGAGTCGTTCTCGAAGGTCGTCACGACGACGATCCGGGGCGGGTCGGGCAGCGAGCCGACGAGCTGCTCGGTGGCGCGGATCCCGTCGATCCCGGGCATCCGTACGTCCATGAGCACCACGTCGGGACGGAGCGCACGCACCACGGACACGGCCTCGGGGCCGTTCTCCGCCTCGCCGACGACCTCCAGACCGGGCTCGGCGCCGAGGATCGCGCGCAGCGCCGTGCGCACCATGCGCTCGTCGTCGGCGAGCACGACACGGATCGGGGACGGTGTGCTCATCGGGCATCTCCCTGGTGGGGCGTGCTCATCGGGCGCCTTTGCCGGCGGTCGGCGGAAGCCGGACCGCGAGCCGCCACAGCTCGCCGTCGGGCCCTTCGTACGGTCCGGCGCTCGCGGTGCCGCCGAGCAGCCGGGCCCGGTCGGCGATGCCCTTGAGGCCATGGCCGCCGCCGGGGCGGGTGCGGTGCGCCGCCCTGTCGTCGGAGGGCAGGGGGTTCTCCATCACGATCTCCAGCTCCTCGCCGGACGCACCGGACGGGGCGATCCGCAGCGCGACGGGCATGTCCGCCGCGTGCCGCAGCGCGTTGCCCAGGCCTTCCTGGACGATGCGGTACGCCTCCCGCGACACCAGGGCGGGCAGCGCCGCCGTCTCGACCTCGACGGCGGCCGTGACCCGTGTTCCCGTGGCCCGGGTGCGCTCCAGGAGCCCGGGCAGGTCGCGGTCGAGCGTGGGCGCCGGTGCCTTCGAGGCGTCGTCGCCCTCGCGCAACAGACCGAGCACCGCGTCGAGTTCACCGACCGTGCGCCGTGTCGTGTCCTCGATGGCCGCCAACGCCTCGCGCACGAAGGCCGGATCGCGGTCGAGGACCCGGCGCGCGGCACTCGCCTGCAGCGATACGGCGCTGAGCGCATGGCCCACGGAATCGTGCAGTTCGCGGGCGAGCCGGTTGCGCACGGCCAGTTCCGCCGCGCGTTCCTCGGCGGCCGCGAGCCGGTCCGCCGGGGTGGGCCCGAGCAGCACGGGCGCGCAGCGGGCGAGCAGCGACCCGGCGGCGGTGGCGCAGAGGGCGAGCACCAGGAGCATCGCGAGCCCGGCGAACGGGGCGAGTGCCAGCACCCAGGGTTCTTCGAGGGACGGCGGGAGCCGCAGCCAGTCCCGCAAAGCCGAGAAGACCGGGAGGAGCATCACCGACACCGCGAACGGCGGCAGCGCGAGCATCATCCCGCTGAGCAGCCCGCCCACCGCCACATGAAGGGTGAGCCAGCCCGCCGTCCGCCGGCGGGCGGCCCATCCCCGGGCCGGACCGTCCGCGAACCGCGCACCGTCCACGCCGCACAGTGCCCGCGCCATGCCCACCGAGAGGGGCCGGACGAGCGGGAAGAGCCCGGCGACCGCGACGAGCGGCAGCGCCGCCAGGAACGCCCCGAACTGGGTCAGGACCGCCCCGCCCGCCATGACACTGCCCTGGCCCGCCACCGGCGCCACGATCAGCGCGGTGACGAGCCAGAACGGCATCAACAGGGCGCCGCCGAGCACCAGATGGACCCAGCGCAGCCGGGCGCGGTGGCCGAGCAGCGCCTCGGCACGGGCGCGCAGTCTCATACGGACGCGCGCCGGGCGGCGGTGTGCCGCACCCCGGTCAGCAGGACGAGCAGGCCGGTGATCATGGCCCCAGCGTAGGTCAGCAGCATCAGCGCTGTCGGGCGGTCCGCCATGTCCGTGGCCGCGAGCGAGCCGATGAGCAGCCAGCCGCCCCAGCACGCGGTGGCCGCCGAGCCGAGCCAGACGAGCGCGAGCGGCACCCGCAGCGCGAGACCGGGGGCGGGACGGAACGCGAGGAGCAGGGCGCCGGCGACGGCGACGACAGGGAAGAGGGCGTACAGGACCTCGAGGGCGTAGAAGTCCGAGGCGCGGCCGTCCGCGGCGGCGGAGCTGAGGCCCGTCGCGGAGCCGGTCGCCCAGAGGGTGTGGGTGGTCACCGGAAGGACCGCGCACACGGCCGCCGCGACGGCGGGTGCCTTCGGGCCGGCGTCCAGATCCCACACGCGCCCCTGCCAGATGTGGCCCCAGCGCCGGCGCGCGTACAGCACGAACAGGGCGCCGAGAGCGAGGCCTTGGAGGATGAAGCCGCCGTACACCACCGAGAAGACCCACTCGTGGAGGAAGGGGTCGTTCGCCGCCTCGGTGCGGACGCTGCCGCCGAGGAGCCGGACCAGGATCTGCAGCGGGAACCCGGCCATGATCGGCGCGAGCAGCCCGGTCGCCGCCCACATCGGCACGGCGAGCAGCCAGGACCGCACGCGCAGCCCCCAGGGCCGGGTGAGCAGCAGGGCCAGGACGACGACGCAGGCGTCCATCAGGACCGTCGCGGTGTTGGCGATCAGCATCGTGGCGCGGTGGTCGAGCAGGGTGCTGTCCTCGGGGATGCCGATACGGCCGCCGAAGATCCAGGTGAGCTTGAGCGAGAGATACGGGACGCACGCGGCGATGGCGACCGCACGCAGCGCCTTGACGCCGCGGCTTGTCGCGGGTCGGTCGGTGGTCCGGGTGGTGAGCGGTGTCGTGGTCATGCCTCCACGTTCCTGTCCCGCCGCCCCCGTGCCGTCCGACGGGAAGACGATCCGCCTCCGCCGCGCGGGGGAGAGGGTCCGGGCGGATCCGCCTCCGCCGCGCGAGGGTCCGGGCGCGCGCTCAGGCGTCGAGGCGCAGGACCACTTCGTCGATCTCCTCGCCGCGCGCGTGCGCGAACCCCCGGTCGTGCCCCGTCAGGACGAAGCCGCACTTCTCCAGGACCCGGATCGACCCCGCGTTGTCGGCGGCCGCCCGCGCGTGCAGCGGACGCTCGGTGACCTCGCCGACGAGTGCGCGCAGCGCGGCCGTTGCGACGCCCTTGCCCCAGTACGCACGGTCGATCCAGTACGTGACCTCCAGCTCGCCCGGGTCGCCGTAGACCGCCGCGCTGCCGACCACATCGCCGTCGAGCAGCACCGTGCGCACCACGTACTGCTCGCAGATGCGGGCCCAGTGCGCGGCGAACTCGTCCCAGTCCGCGGACTTCGGCGAGACGAACGCGGCCACGCGCATCGACTCGGGGTCGTTGGTCTGCCGGAAGAACACCGGGATGTCGCTGGGGTGCACGGGGCGCAGGGCGAGATCCATCAGAGCCTCCGGGTGGCGAGCGTGAGACGGTCGCGCGCGTCGAACAGCGCGTCCTTGATCATCTGTTCATGGCCCGGCGTGAGGCGGGCCACCGGCACCGAGCAGCTGATCGCGTCACGGGCCGGTGTGCGGTACGGGATGGCGACGCCGAAGCAGCGCAGCCCGAGCGTGTTCTCCTCGCGGTCCACGGCGATGCCCTGCTCGCGGATCTGGTGCAGCTCCTCGATCAGCTGCTCGCGGTCCGTGATGGTGTGCTCGGTGAGCGGCGCGAGCGTCTCCGGGAGCATCTTGCGGACCTGCTCGTCGGTGTGGGTCGCGAGCAACGCCTTGCCGAGGGACGTGGAGTGCGCGGGCAGCCGGCGGCCGACGCGCGTGAACGGGCGCAGATAGTGCTGGGACTGGCGGGTGGCCAGATAGACCACGTTGACCCCGTCGAGGCGCGCCAGGTGGATGGTCTCCGTGGTGTCGTCGGAGAGCCGGTCGAGGGTGGGCCGGGCCGCGGCCACCACCTCGTCGCCGTCGATGTAGGAGGTGCCGACGAGCAGGGCGCGCACCCCGATCCCGTAGCGCGTACCGGTCGCGTCCGTCTCGACCCAGCCGAGCTCCACGAGGGTGCGCAGCAGCATGTAGAGGCTGGATTTGGGGTACCCGACCGCTTCCTGGACCGCCGCGAGCGAGTGCATTCCGGGGCGGCCCGCGAAGTACTCGAGCAATTCCACGGTCCGCACAGCGGATTTGACCTGTGCACCACCGGTGTCGGCTGCCGACATCGCCCTTGACCCCTTCGTTCGCCTGCGCATAGCCTCCGAAGCGATTCACATTCGGAGACAGCGTTCAGCATATCGAACAGCCCTGGTGGGCGGCAGAGTTTCGCACCAGGAAACTCCGCCCTCCGGGCCTCGTGGAAGGACCGGCCCGTGGCAGCAGCACAAGTCTGGAGTGTCGACCCCCGTACGGGGAAGCCGCGTGAAGAGGTTGCGGCCGAGGCCACAGCGGAGGAAATCGACCGCGTCGTCCGCACGGCCCACGCCGTACGGGACGCCCTGGCCGACCGCGCCGTACGGGCCGCGTTCCTGCGCACCGCCGCCGCCCTGCTGGAGGAGACCGCCTCCCATGTGGTCGAGGCGGCCGACGCGGAGACCGCGCTCGGCCCCGGCCGCCTCAACGGCGAACTGGCCCGCACGGCCTTCCAGTTGCGCTCCTTCGCGGACATCGTCGACGAAGGCGCCTTCCTCGACATCGTGATCAACCACGCCGACGACTCCCGTACGCCGCCGTGGCCGGATCTGCGCCGTATCAAGGTGCCGCTCGGCGTCGTCGCGGTCTACGCCGCCTCCAACTTCCCGCTCGCCTTCTCCGTCCCCGGCGGCGACACCGCCAGCGCGCTCGCCGCGGGCTGCCCGGTCGTCGTCAAGGCCCACCCGGACCACCCGGCCACCGCCGAGCTGTGCGCCTCGGTGCTGCGCCGCGCCGCCGCGCAGTCCGGACTGCCGCAGGACGTCGTGCAGTTGGTGCACGGCTTCGAGGCCGGCGTCGAGCTGATCAGGCACCCGCTGGTCTCCGCGGCCGGCTTCACCGGTTCCGTACGCGGCGGGCGCGCCCTCTTCGACGCGGCGGCCGCCCGGCCGCACCCGATCCCGTTCCACGGCGAGCTCGGCTCGCTCAACCCCGTGGTGGTCACCGCGGCGGCCGCCGCCGAGCGCGGCGAGGAGCTCGGGGCGGGGCTCGCGGCCTCGATGACCTTGGGCGTCGGCCAGTTCTGCACGAAGCCCGGTCTCGTCCTCGTGCCCGCGGGCGCCGACGGCGACGTCCTGGTCAAGGAGCTGACGCACGGGGTCAGCGAGGTCGAGGCCGGGGTGCTGCTCGACCACCGGATGCGGGAGGCCTTCGTCGCCGGGGTCGCCGAGCGGGCCGCGCTCGACGGCGTCGAGGCGCCGGTGACGCCGGGAGCGGGCGGCGAACACACCGTCGGCGCGGGCTTCCTCGCCGTGGACGCCGCGCGGCTGGCCCGGGAAGGCGCGCACGATCTGCTCCTGGAGGAGTGCTTCGGCCCCGTCACGGTCGTCGCCCGTTACTCCGACGACGCCGAGATCACCGCCGTCCTGTCCCGCCTGCCCGGCAACCTCACCGCGACGCTGCACCTGTCCCGGGCCGAGTCCGCGGGGGAGGGCCACGGCGCCGCGCTGCTCGCCGCGCTCACCCCGCTCGCAGGACGTGTGCTCGTCGGCGGCTGGCCCACGGGTGTGGCGGTGGCCCCGGCCCAGCAGCACGGCGGCCCCTACCCCGCGACCACCTCGACCTCGACCTCCGTGGGCGGCACGGCGATCGAGCGCTGGCTGCGCCCGGTCGCGTACCAGACCACACCCGAGGCACTGCTCCCGCCGGAACTGCGCGACGCCAACCCGCTGGGGCTGCCGCGCGTGGTGGACGGGCGGCGCGAGGCCGGGGTGCGCGCGGAGGGCAACTGAGCACCGTCGTCCGGTACTTCACCGGCCACGGCGCGGCAGCAGAGCCGTCGCCGTGGCCGTGGCCGTCATGAACACCGCGGCGATCAGCACGCTCGCGTGCAGACCGGTCACGAACGAATGGGCGCCGGACGAACCCGAGATCAGTACCCCGAACACGGCGACGCTCAGCGCGCCCGCCACCTGACGCGCCGAGTTGAGGACTCCCGCCGCCAGACCCGCCCGCTCGGCCGGCACGGCGTCCAGGATCGCGGCGGTCAGCGGCGGCACCGTCAGGGCCGAGCCGATGGCCATCGGCATCAGGATCAGCGCCAGCATGAGCGTGGAGTCCCGCTCGTCCACGAGGAGCAGCAACAGCAGACCGACGATCGCGACAGGCTGCCCGATCAGCATCGGCAGCCGTGGTCCGTACCGCCCCGCGAGCTTGCCCGCGACGATGTTGGAGACGGCGATCAGCCCCGTCATCGGCAGGAACATCAGACCGGCCGCCATCGCCGAACGCCCCTGCTCCTCCTGGAAGAAGAGGCTGAACACGAAGACGAGACCGTAGAACGCCACGCTCACCGCCGCACCCGTCGCCACCATCACCGCGACCGTGCGGTTGCGGAACAGGCCGAGCGGCACGACCGGGTGTGCCTGGCGCCGCTCGATCCGTACGAACACCGCCGCGGCGCCGACCGCCACCACCGCGGCCACGGCACCCACCGCGCCGCGCTCGATCACCGCGAACGCCAGCGCGGTCAGCGCCACCGCCGCGCTCGTCTGGCCCGGCAGGTCGAGCGGCGTACGACGGCGCTCGAAGCGCGGTGCCCGCACCAGGAGGGCGAGCGCGAGCAGGCCGAACGGCACGTTGATGAAGAAGATCCCGCGCCAGTCCCAGGCCGTGGTCAGGGCGCCGCCCGCGACGGGACCGAACGCCGTCGCCGCCGAACCGCCCGCCGCCCAGGCCGCCACCGCACGGGCCCGCTGGGCCGCGTCGGGAAAGGCGCGGCGGACCAGCGCGAGCGAGGCGGGCAGCACGATCGCGGCGCCGATGCCCTGAAGGACGCGGGCGCCGGTCAGGACGGCGAGGTTCGGGGCCAGACCGCAGGCCACGGAGGCCGCCGTGAACAGCGCGACCCCGATCCCGTACGCCTTCGTCGCACCGATCCGGTCCGCGAACGCCCCGGTCGAGAGCATCAGGGCGGCGAGCGCCAGGGTGTACGAGTCCACCACCCACTGCAGACCGGTCATGCCCGCGCCGAGCGAGTCGGCCATCGACGGCAGGGCGACGTTCACGACGGACACGTCGAGGGTGATGAGGAAGAAGCCGAGCAGGGCGGCGAGCAGGGTGAGCGCAGGGGAGTGCCGGTGTTCGGGGCTTGCCGAGGCGGCGGGTCGTGCCTGCTCGGAAGGTGCGGTCCGGGTTGTCATGGCCTCTACCTTGGCCATCGCCGCGGGCGTAGAGTAGTGGCTTGAATGCCATGCACCCGGAGGTTCTGGCCATGCCGACCCGAAAGCCGCCCCCGACGAGCCCGCACCGCATCCCGCACCGCATCGCCGTGATCGCCCCCTCGCCCGTCTCGATGTTCAACCTGGCGATCCCCGAGATGCTCTTCGAGAAGGTCGAGATCGACGGCGTACGGGGGTACGAGGTGGTGGTCTGCACCCCCGAACCCGGCCCGATCGTCACCACCGGCGGGCTCGGCCTGGAGGTGCCGCACGGCCTCGAAACGCTCGCCGCGGCCGACACCGTCCTGGTCGCGGGCACGGGCCACCGCTATCTGCCCGACCCGCGCACCGTCGAGGCGGTACGGGACGCGGCGGAGCGCGGGCTGCGCATCGCGTCGATCTGCAGCGGTGCCTTCGTGCTCGCGGAGGCCGGGCTGCTCGACGGCCGCTCGGCGACGACGTACTGGCAGCTCACCCAGGAGCTCAAGGAGCGCTACCCGTTCCTCGACGTGCAGGGCGACGTCCTCTACGTGCAGGACGGCCAGGTCATGACCTCCTCCGGGTACGCGGCCGGGATCGACCTGTGCCTGCACATGATCCGCACGGACTACGGGGCGGCCGCGGCCAACACCGTCGCGCGGCTGGCCCTGGTCGCGCCGGTCCGTCCGGGCGGCCAGACCCAGTTCACCCAGACCCCGCTGCCGCCCGCGCGCGGCACCGCGTGCGCCGACACCCGCGGCTGGGCGATGCGGCGCCTCGACCAGCCGCTCACCCTGACCGACCTGGCCCGCCACGCGGGCGTCAGCGTCCGCACGCTCACCCGCCGCTTCCACGCGGAGTCCGGCGTGAGCCCGCTCCAGTGGCTCCTGCACCAGCGCGTCGAACGCGCGAAGGAGCTGTTGGAGACGACCACACTCCCCATGGACCAGGTCGCCCGCGCCTGCGGCCTGGGCACAGCGGACTCACTCCGCCAGCACGTGGTGCGACGGACGGGGCTGACACCCAGCGGGTACCGGGTGCAGTTCAGCAGGGTGGGCGCGGCCTGAGCCCGAGGGAATGAAACCCACCGGTTCAACGTTCACCCAAACACCCCGAGCAACCCCTGACCTGGAGACATACCCCATGCGCGTGGAGATCTGGTCCGACATCGCCTGCCCCTGGTGCTACATCGGCAAGAAGCGCTTCGAGGACGGCCTCGCCGCCTTCGCCCACCGCGACGACGTCGAGATCATCCACCGCTCCTTCGAGCTCGACCCGAACCGCGCCAAGGGCGACACCGCACCGGTGATCGACATGCTCGCGAAGAAGTACGGCCGCACCGTGGACGAGGCCCGCGCCATGGAGGAGCACGTCGCGTCCAACGCGCACGCCGAGGGCCTCGGCTACCGCACCGAGGGCCGCGACCACGGCAACACCTTCGACATCCACCGCCTCCTGCACCTCGCGAAGGCCCGCGGCAGGCAGGACGAGCTGCTCGCGCTCGCCTACCGCGCCAACTTCGCCGAGGAGCGCTCCGTCTTCGACCCGGAGGTCCTGGTCGCCCTCGCCGCCGAGGCCGGGCTCGACGAGGCCGAGGCGCGGGCCACCCTCGCGGACGAGTCGGCGTACGCGGACGACGTGCGCGCCGACGAGCGCGAGGCCGCCGAACTCGGTGCCTCGGGCGTCCCGTTCTTCGTCCTCGACCGCAAGTACGGCGTCTCCGGCGGCCAGCCCGCCGAGGTCTTCACCCAGGCGCTCCAGCAGGCCTGGGGCGAGCGCTCGCCGCTCACGCTGATCGACCGGGCCGGCCCGGAGGGAGAGGCCGAGGCGTGCGGCCCGGACGGCTGCGCGGTGCCGCAGAACTGAGACCCGGGGGACGGGGTGCGCCCGCAGATGCGGTGCTCAGAGCCCATGTATAAGCATCGCTAAGACAAACCCTGCAAAACTCCGCAATGGACGTGGAGTTGGTCCCGTACCAGCATGGTGTCCATGGAGCGCACCCCGAGCACCGCATCCCCGAGCACCGCCCCGAGCACCGCATCCCTGGGCGGCGACGCCTTCGTCGCCCCGCAGTCGACGTATCTCAACACCGCGAGCACCGGGCTGATCCCCGCCGCCGGTGTCGCCGCGCTGCACGAGGGCGTCCTGGCCACCGCGGCCGGGCGCCCGCTGGATCACTTCCGTGACGTGGAGGCCGCGCGGGCCGCGTTCGCGCGGCTCGCCGGCGTCCCCGCGCACCGCGTCGCCACCGGCGCCTCGGTCGCCGTGTACGCGGGCCTCATCGCCGCCTCGCTGCCCGACGGCGCCGAAGTCCTGCTCGCCGAGGACGACTTCAGCTCGCTCGTGAACCCCTTCCACATGCGTCCCGGCCTCAAGCCGCGCACCGTCGCCCTGGAGCGCCTCGCGGAGGAGGTCCGCCCCGGCACCGCCCTGGTCGCGGTCAGCCAGGTGCAGTCCGCGGACGGCCGGATCGCCGACCTCGACGCCGTACGGGACGCGGCGCGCGCCCACGGCGCCCGCACTCTCGTCGACGTCTCGCAGTCCGCGGGCTGGCTGCCGGTGCCGCAGGCCGACTTCGTGGTCTCGGTCGGCTTCAAGTGGCTGCTCGGCCCGCGCGGGATCGCCTACCTCACCGTCCCCGAGGACCTCGGCGGCCTCACCCCGTTCCTCGCGGGCTGGGTCGCGGGCGAGCAGCCGTGGGACAGCTGCTACGGACCCGTCACCGAACTCGCCCGCTCCGCACGGCGCTTCGACATCAGCCCGAGCCTCTACTCGTACGCGGGAGCCGTGGCCGGACTCGACCTGATCGAGACCCTCGGTATCCCGGCCGTCCGCGCCCACGACACCGCGCTCGCCGACCGCTTCCGCACGGGCCTGGCCGCCCTCGGCCACACCCCGGTCGACGCGCCCGGCTCGGCGATCGTCGCCGTCCCCGGCCTCGGCGCGCGGCAGCCGCAGCTCAGCGAGGCCGGTCTCGAACTCTCGGACCGCGCCGGGAACTTGAGGGCCTCATTCCACCTCTACAACACCACGGAGGACGTCGACCGCCTCCTGAACCTGCTCGCCTGAGCCCTCCCGACGCACCCTGGCGCCCGCCCCGTCCACGCGCTAGGAATGCCGGGAGGAGGCGGTGCCGGTGGAGAAGAGTCGGGCGCCGACCGACGCCGAGCTGCACCGGCGTCTGGTGTACGGGGACGAGACCGCCCTGGCCGCGGCGTACGACACCTACGGCGGACTCGTCCGACGGATCGCCCTGCGCGTGACGCATGCGCCGGGCGCCGCCGACGACGTGGCGCAGGAGGTGTTCGCGCACCTGTGGTCCCGTCCGTACACCTACGATCCGCAGCGCGGCACCCTGCGCACCTGGCTGTCGATGCTCGCCCACCGGCGCTCGGTGGACTGGGTGCGCGCAGAGGAGCGGCACCGCAAGGCCGTGCACGCGGACGAGGCGGTCCTGCGCTCCCTGCCCGCACCGGGCCCTGGCCCGGACGAGGCGGTCGTCGACATGGAGCGGGCGCTGCTGCTGCACTCCGCACTCGCCGCACTCCCGCTGCCGCAGCGGCAGGCCGTGCATCTGGCGTATTTCGCCGGGCACAGTTACCGGCAGGTGGCCGTCGAACTCGGCATCCCGGAAGGCACCGCGAAGACCCGGCTGCGCGCCGCCCTGCGCCGCCTCGCGGCCACCCTCGCCGAGCCACCGGACCCGGCTGTGGAACGGGGTGCGTGAGGGTGAGCGACGCGAGGACAGGCACGGAAGTGCGGTGCCTGATGACGGACACCGGCAAGAAGGGCACGTGATGGCCGCCGACCACGAAGGCGTACGCGAACTCCTGGGAGCCTGGGCCCTCGACGCCGTCCCGCCCTCCGACGAGCCGCGGCTGCTCGGCCATCTCGCCGAGTGCGAGAGCTGCGCCGACGAGGCCGGCCGACTGCGCGACACGGTCCGGCTGCTCGACGGCGGCGACCCCGCGCTCGCCTACGAACGCATCGACCGGGCCGCCGCCGGCGAACCCGACGACACGGCCGCCCCGGCGGCCCGCGGACGGCTGCTCGCCTCCGTTCTGGCACAGCGCCCCGCCGCCGCACGGACCGCACCGCACGCCGCCCCGTACGCCGCCGCCGTGGCCGGACTGCAGGCGCTGTTGCGGGAGTTGGGCGCGCAAGGCCCCTGGGGCACCCCGGTCGTGCACGACTGGGACGTGCACGCCACCGTCGCGCATCTGCTCGCCGCCGACGAGTCCCTGGCGCTGCGCCTGGGACTGACGGCCAGCGTGCCGCGCGGACCGCAGCCGCAGGACGCCTCCTGGCGCCGGATCTGGGCGCACCGCACGGCCGAGGTGATCGCGCACGAGCGGACCCGGATGCCTTCGGACACCGTCGCGTCCTGGCAGGAGCAGTCGGCCGCGCTGCTCGCCGCACCCGAGGCCGCCTCGGCCGAACTCGCCGCGCAGGCCACGACCTTGCTCGGGGTGCGCCTGCCGCTCGCCGACCACTATGTGGTGCGCGGCTTCGAGACCTGGATCCACACCGACGACATCGGCCGCGCACTGGGCCGGCCCGTCCCCGCCCCGCCCGACGCGCACCTGTGGCGCATGGTCCGGCTCGGGGTGCGCATGCTGGGCCTCGCGCTCGGCGACAGCCCCGCGCCCGTGCTGCTCACGGTGGCCGGGCAGGGCGGCGAGGGGGAGTGGGTGCTCGGCTCCGAGGACGAGCCGGTCGCGGCCGAACTCGTCCTCGAACCTGTCGACTTCTGTCTGCTCCTGGCCGGCCGCCACGACCCGCACGAGGTGCCGCGGGGCCTGGCCGGAGACGGCAGGGCGGCACGCTCCGTACTGGAGCGCGCCGCCCGGATCGCCTGGCTGTGAGGACTCCCGCGACCTACTGCACCGGGGTGAAGTCCCTCGCCCCGATGAACTCCGGCCGCCGGATCGGCGCCGCGAACGGCTCCTCGGCCGCGTTCTCCACGCTGTTGAACACGATGAAGACGTTCGAGCGCGGATACGGCGTGATGTTGTCGCCCGAGCCGTGCATCGCGTTGCAGTCGAACCAGGTCGCCGAACCGGCCCTGCCCGTGAACAGCCGGATCCCGTGCCGGTCCGCGTACCGGGTCAGGGCCTCGTCGCTCGGCGTCCCCGCGTCCTGCATCTGCAGCGACTTCTTGTAGTTGTCCTTCGGGGTCTCACCCGCACACCCGAGGAACGACTTGTGCGAACCAGGCATGATCATGAGCCCGCCGTTGGTGTCGTAGTTCTCGGTCAGCGCGATCGAGACGGACACGGTCCGCATGTGCGGCAGACCGTCCTCGGCGTGCCAGGTCTCGAAGTCCGAGTGCCAGTAGAAGCCGCTGGCCCCGAAGCCCGGCTTCACGTTGATCCGCGACTGGTGCACGTACACGTCCGAGCCGAGGATCTGCCGCGCGCGGCCCACGACCCGCTCGTCGCGCACGAGGCGTGCGAACACCTCGCTGATCCTGTGCACCTCGAAGACCGAGCGGATCTCCTGCGACTTCGGCTCGACGATCGAGCGCTCGTCCGCACGGATCGCCGGATCGGCGATCAGCCGCTCCAGCTCCCCCGCGTACACGCCCACTTCGTCGGGCGTGATCAGCTGCTCGATCGCGTGGAACCCGTCCCGCTCGAACCCCTGCAGCTCCGACGGCGCCATCGGCCCCGGCGCACCCGGCGAGGACCACACGACAGGGTCCTTCCGCTCGGTGATCACCTCGGTCGCGGCGCGGGTCGGATACAGGTCGGTGCGTTCGGGTGCGGTGGTCATGATGGTGCCTTCCTCTCCTTACGTACGGTTCCTCATGCGGTCCCTTATGTGCGGTTCGGGAGTGCCGGTGGATCAGACGGGATCGGGCTCCGTCAGAAGGGGGTAGACCCCGTTCTCGTCGTGGTCCTCGCGGCCGGTGACCGGCGGGTTGAAGACGCACAGGCAGCGGAAGTCCTGCTTGATCCGCATCGTGTGCTTCTCGTGCCCGTCGAGCAGGTACATCACGCCGGGCGTGATGGTGTGCTTCTCTCCGGTCTCGTCATTGGTCAGTTCGGCCTCGCCCTCGATGCAGACGACGGCCTCGATGTGGTTCGCGTACCACATGGACGTGGTCGTACCGGCATACAGCACGGTCTCGTGCAGGGAGAAGCCCACGCGCTCCTTGGCGAGCACGATGCGCTTGGACTCCCAGGTGCCCGACGCGGACTTCACATGCCGGTCGGTGCCTTCGATCTCCTGGAACGAGCGGACGATCACGGTGGGTTGCTTCCTTCTCTCGTACGGGGGTGGGGTCGGCGGGGCAGGCTCAGACGGTTTCGCGGATCGCGCGGGCCAGGATGCGCAGGCCCTCGTCCAGCTCCTCGGGGGTGATGGTCAGCGCCGGAAGCAGCTTGACGACCTCGGACTCCGGGCCCGAGGTCTCCACCAGGAGCCCCAGGTCGAAGGCGCGACGGGCGATCTTCGAGGCATGCTCCGGGGTGGTCATCTCCAGGCCCCACACCAGACCGCGGCCGCGGTACTCCCGCGTGGCCTCGGGGTGTTCGGCGCGGATCGCGACCATGGCCTGCTCGATCTGCTCGCCGCGCGCCAGGGTCTGCTTCTCCATCTCGCCGTCCGCCCAGTACGCGCTGAGCGCGGCGGCGGCCGTCACGAACGCGGGGTTGTTGCCGCGGAACGTGCCGTTGTGCTCGCCCGGCTCCCACACGTCGAGCTCCGGCTTGAACAGGCAGAGCGACATGGGGAGTCCGTAGCCGGAGATCGACTTCGAGACGGTGACGATGTCCGGGACGATCCCGGCCTCCTCGAAGGAGAAGAAGCCGCCGGTGCGGCCGCAGCCCATCTGGATGTCGTCGACGATCAGGAGCATGTCCCAGCGCTTGCAGACATCGGCGAGCTTGCGCAGCCACTCGGCGCGCGCCACGTTGATGCCGCCCTCGCCCTGCACGGTCTCGACGATCACCGCGGCCGGGTGGTTCAGACCCGAACCGGAGTCCTCCAGGAGGCGCTCGAACCAGATGAAGTCCGGGGTCTGCCCGTCGAGGTAGTTGTCGAACGGCATCGGCGTGCCGTGCACCAGCGGGATACCGGCACCGGCGCGCTTGAACGCGTTGCCGGTCACCGCGAGCGAGCCGAGCGACATGCCGTGGAACGCGTTCGTGAACGACACGATCGACTCACGGCCCTTGACCTTGCGGGCCAGCTTCAGCGCGGACTCCACGGCGTTGGTGCCGGTCGGGCCCGGGAACATGACCTTGTACGGCAGGTCGCGGGGCCGCAGCACCGTCTCCTGGAAGGTCTCCAGGAAGGCGCGCTTGGCCGTGGTCGACATGTCGAGACCGTGGGTGACGCCGTCACGTTCCAGATAGTCGATCAGTGCGCGTTTCAGGACCGGGTTGTTGTGCCCGTAGTTGAGGGAGCCGGCGCCGGCGAAGAAGTCCAGGTACTCATGGCCGTCCTCGTCGTACATCTTGCTGCCCTGCGCGCGGTCGAAGACGGTGGGCCAGCCGCGGCAGTAGCTGCGCACCTCCGACTCGAGGGTCTCGAAGACGCTGAGGTCGGGCTGGGTGATGGTCACAGGGACTCCTTGGTGGTGAACGGACCGATGAGGTACAGCACTTCGGGATCGTGGGCGCTGCCGTCGGGGAACTCCTCCGCGCTGAAGAGGACTTCGCGCTCGAGGGGTGCGCCATGACGCGCGGCGAACGAGGTGAACAGCCGCTCGGAGGCGGTGTTCCCGGGCGTGATCGTGGTCTCGACGCGGTTCACCCCGTGCGTTCCGGCGACTCTGCGGGCGAGCCCGTCGAGGAGCGTGGCCGCCAGGCCCCGGCCGCGGTGCGCGGCGTCCACGGCGACCTGCCACACGAGCAGCGTCTGCGGGCTCTCGGGCCGGATGTACGCGGTGATGAAGCCGACCGGTTCCCCCTGCTCGTCACGCGCCACCACCGACGTACCGGAAAAATCACGGCACCACAGCAGATAGCTGTACGACGAGTTCAGATCGAGCGTCTTCGAGTCACGGGCGATACGCCACAGTGCTGCCCCGTCCTTAACCTCAGGGCTGTCGAGCCGGACGCCTTTAAAAGGCAGAGCCTGTGCAGTGGTCATGCGGATTGAATTTACCGAGAGGAAATCGAAATCGCATGGGGCTCAGGGGTTACGCAGGGCGCGCCGGTCTGTTATCCGCGCGGGCGAGGCTCGGCGATTTGAGGGGATTTGGGGCCGATTTAAGGTGCGAATCGGGCGTGGTGTGGAGTCGGTCACAGCCCCGAGGGTCCCGTAGATGTCTACAAAATCTTAGTGTTTAGGCCCCGGGAAACCGGGCAGAAGCGAAACGGGAAGCTACGTATAAACGCGCTTCCCGTTTTCACGAATTCTTAATTCAATTAAGGCTTCTGAAGGTGCATGGCTTCACTCAGTACCGCGAGCACGCGCTCCACGACGTCGATACGGGCATCGGGACCGTAGTGGTTGACGCGGATCATCTCGTGGGCGAGCGCCCCGCCGCCCGCGGCGACCGGCAGCGTGGCATCGGCGGCCAGCGCCGCCGCGACCACCGCGGAGGCGTCGACACCCTCCGGCGTCCGCAGCGTCGTGGCCACCGGAGCCGCGTCCTTCGCGTCGTGCACGTACGGCGCGAGCCCCGCGGCCGCCGCACCCTCACGCGTGGCACGCGCCGCATCGGCGTGCCGCGCCATCAGCGCGTCCAGGCCCTCGTCCTCGATCCGGTCCGCACAGGCGCCCAGCGCCAGCATCTCCAACTGCGCCGGCGCGTGCAGCAGCGCCTTGCGGCCGCCGTCGACCCAGCGCTCCTTCCAGTCGAGCAGCGACAGATACGAACGCCGCGGCGCCCGCGGATTGTCCGCGAACCGCTTCCACGCCCGCTCGCTCACCGACACAGCCGACACCCCGGCCGGACCGCCCATGGCCTTCTGCGCCCCGATCACACACAGGTCGACGCCCCACGCGTCGGGCAGCAGCGGCTCCGCGCCCACCGACGCGACGGCGTCCAGATAGAAGAGCGCACCGTGCTCCCGTACGACCGCGCCGATCTCCGCCACCGGGTTGGTGTTGCCGGTCGCGGCCTCCGCGTGCACGAGCGAGACGAAGTCGATGTCCGGGCGCTCGGCGAGGGCCGTGCGGATCTGCTCGGCCGTCACGGCCGTGTGGAAGGGGACCGCCAGGTCGATCACCTCGGCGCCGCAGTCCCGCAGCCAGTTGCCGAAGGTCTGCCCGTACGGACCGGTGATCACGTTCAGTGCCACCGTGCCGGGCTGTGCGGCCGCGCGGATGCAGCCCTCCAGCGGGAGCAGCGCCTCGCCCTGCATGATCACGACGTCCTGCTCGGTCCGCAGGAGCCGCGCCACCTTGTCCTCGATCGCGGCGAACTCGGCGGCGCTCATCGGGGCCAGGTCGAGGAAGGGGTGCTGGTCGTGCGTCATGGTGCTCTCTTCGGTCCGGCGCAGGGATGGGCGCAGTGCGTGGCGCGGTGGTCGGCGCATGCATCGGGTTGCGTGTCCGAGCGTACCCAGTGGGTTCTACGCTGCCGTACATGAGCGATCAGTCGACGGTGCTGCGGGTGAAGGGACGGGTCCTCGCCGGACCCGAGGACGTGCGGGACGAACTGTGGGTGATCGGCGGGCGGATCACCTACGACCGCCCCGTCGGATCCCACGACGTGACCACCGTCGAGGGCTGGGCGCTGCCCGGACTCGTCGACGCGCACTGCCACGTCGGACTCGACACCCACGGTCCCGTGTCCGACGAGGTCGCCGAGAAGCAGGCCCTCACCGACCGCGACGCCGGCACCCTGCTCATCCGCGACGCCGGCTCGCCCTCGGACACCCGCTGGACCGACGAGCGGCCCGATCTGCCGAAGATCATCCGGGCCGGCCGGCACATCGCCCGCACCCGCCGCTACATCCGCAACTACGCCCACGAGATCGAGCCCGAGGACCTTGTCGCGTACGTGGGGCAGGAGGCGCGGCGCGGCGACGGCTGGGTCAAGCTCGTCGGCGACTGGCTCGACCGCTCGTCCGGCGACCTCGGCGCCTGCTGGCCGCGCGAGGCCGTGACCGAGGCCATCGCGGAGGCCCACCGGCTCGGTGCCCGCGTGACGGCGCACTGCTTCGCCGAGGACTCGCTCGTCGACCTCGTCGAGGCGGGCATCGACTGCATCGAGCACGCGACGGGCCTCACCGAGGAGACGATCCCGCTCTTCGCCGCACGCGGCGTGGCGATCGTCCCCACCCTCGTCAACATCGCCACGTTCCCCAAGCTCGCGGAGCAGGGCGACGCGAAGTTCCCCATCTGGGCCGACCACATGCGCCGCCTCTACGACCGCCGCTACGACACGGTGCGCGCCGCCTACGACGCGGGCATCCCGGTCTTCGTCGGCACGGACGCGGGCGGCGCGCTCGCCCACGGCCTCGCGGGCGCGGAGGTCGAGGAGTTCGTCACGGCGGGCATCCCGGCCGTCGCCGCCCTCTCCGCCGCCACGTGGGGCGCCCGCGAGTGGCTCGGCCGCCCGGGCCTGGAAGAGGGCGCGCCCGCGGACCTCGTCGTGTACGAGGAGGATCCGCGGGCGGATGTGCGGGTGCTGGCGGGGCCCCGGCGGGTGGTGCTCGACGGGGTGGTGGTGGGCTGAGGCGCGGCGGGTGGTGGTGGGTTGAGGCGCGGCGGGCGGTGGGCCGAGGCCCGAACGGCCGCCCGCTCCGGTCAGCTCTTGCGGCTGCTCAGGACGCAGAACTCGTTGCCCTCGGGGTCGAGGAGGGTCACCCAGTGCTGCTCGTCCTGCACGGAGTTCGCGCGTCGGGCGCCGAGCGAGAGGAGCCGGGCGACCTCGGCCTCCTGGTCGTCGGGGCGGAAGTCGGGGTGCAGCCGGTTCTTCGCCGTCTTGCCCTCGGGGACCGGCACGAAGAGCAGCCCCGGCAGCCGGTCCGGCGCGGGCCGGATCTCGATGATCTCCGCGGTCTCGTCGACCACCACCCAGCCGAGCGCCTCGGCCCACCAGCGCCCGAGGGCGACGGGGTCTTCGGAGTCGACGATGATCTGTTCCCATTCGAGAGCCATGGGCGTGAGCTCAAGCAGGGCCGGCCGGCTGCGAGGACCGAGGGTCGTGCCCTGTGCCGCCTTGACGGAACGTGACATTCACCTGGGGCACTCGTTGGTCACGGTTGCGCATGCGCCGGAGCGTCAACCGGCGCGTTCGTCCGGTGTTCGGGCGGTGTCGGCGACACGGGTGACGGACGGGTCCGTATATGCGACAGAAATCGAATACCAGGCCGGAAACCCCACTTTGGGGTGAACTCACGCCACGCTGCTGTCAGTTCACTCTCCGTGCGTAAAGATTCTCGGCGTCGAGGTCGTCGGCACGGCGCATGTCCCGGAAGTACCCGCGTGGGCCGACGGCTCCAAGTCTCCCTGGGGGTTTCTCCGTCTTGAACAGCAACACCTTTGGCATGCCCGCACGCATGCCCGCACGCAGGCTCGCCGCGACCGCCGCGGCGACCCTCCTGGCCACCGGTCCCGTGGCCCTCGCCGGCGCCGTTCCCGCCCATGCCACGGGCGACGAGGGCAAGGCGAGCGCGGCCGTGCTGCGGACGCAGCTCGATGTCGGGCTGCTCAACAAGACCGTCCAGGTCCCGCTGCGGACGACGCTCAACGAGGTACAGGCGCCGCAGTCCGCGGAGAAGACCGCCCTGTCGGTGCGCCTCGACGGCGTCGACCGGGGCAAGCCGGTCAGCATCCTCAAGGCCGATGTCGCCACGGCCAAGGCGACCACGGACCGGCACAAGGCCGAGGCGCGCAGCAATCTCGCGCAGGCCAGGATCCATGTCCCCGGCCTTCCGCTGCTCTCCCTGATCGAGGTGGAGCAGGTCACCTCGAAGGTGGTCTGCGAGGCGGGCGAGCAGCCCGTCGCCGAGTCGAACCTGCTCGGCTCCGTGACCCTTCTCGGCAAGAAGGTGACGATCTCCCCGGGCGAGGTCACCCGGGTCGCCGTGCCGAAGGTCGGCGAGGTGACCCTCTCGTACGCGAAGACGCACACGACGTCGAAGACGGCCGCGGCGGCGGCGCTCGAACTCAAGGTCTCGGTCGACCCGTTGGACCTCAACGTCGCCGAGGTTGAGGGGGTCATCGCCCTCGCGGAGGCTTCGTGTGAGACGCCTGCGGGGCCGCCGCAGCCGGCCGACGAGGGGGAGAAGCCGGCCGGTGAGGCGAAGGACAAGGCCAAGGACGAGGGCGGGATCGAGGCGCAGTCCGCGGGCGAGCCGGAGCAGCAGGATCTCGCGGCGACCGGCGGCAGCACCGCCACGCCGTTCATCGCGGGCGGTGCGGTGCTTCTGCTCGGTCTGGGCGGCGGCGCACTGGTCCTGGCCCGCGCCCGCAGCCGCGGCTGACCCGCGGCCACGGAAACGTCCCCTGCAGTGACATCCCTTGGGCTGTACGGGGCTTGAGCAAGGGGAGGGCGGAAATCCCTGTGCCGCCCTCCCCTTGTGGTTCCGCTTGCCGTTCGTTGTGCGGCGAGGTGCCTACCGCGCACCGCCTACCGCGCACCGCCTACCGCGCACCGCCTACCGCACACCCACCTTCGCCAGCGCCTCTGCCAGCAGGTCCGTCGTCGCCCTGTCCCGTACTGCCAGTCGCAGCCACTGCGGGCCGAGCCCGGGGAAAGTGTCGCCGCGGCGGACCGCGAAACCGGCCTCGCGCAGGCGCGCCCGGACCTCCATCGCCCCGTCGAGCCGCAGCAGCACGAAGGGACCGGCGGCCTCCCCGGCGACCGAGACCTCCGCGAACTCCCGCAGGGCCGCGAGAAGATACGCCCGGTTCGCCGCGTACGTACGGGCCGCCTCCTCCGCCTCCGCCAGCGCGGCGGGCCGCATGCAGGCCGATGCCGCGGCGAGGGCCGGGGTGGACACCGGCCACAAGGGCTGCGCCTGTTCCAGACGCGCGACGGTCGACGGATCCGCGAGCACGTATCCGATCCGCAGACCCGCGAGCCCCCAGGTCTTCGTGAGGCTCCGCAGCACGATCAGGCCGGGCACGTCCGTCCGGCCCGCCAGCGACTCCCGCTCCCCGGGAACCGCGTCCATGAACGCCTCGTCCACCACCAGGAACCGCCCGGGCCGCGCCAGTGCGGCCACGGTGCGGGCCGGGTGCAGCACCGACGTGGGGTTCGTCGGATTCCCGAGGACCACGAGGTCCGCCTCCTCGGGTACGAGGCCGGGGTCGAGCCGGAAGCCGCCGGCCGCGGGCAGCACGACTCGCCCCACCTCGTGCCCGGCATCCCGCAGCGCCGCCTCCGGCTCCGTGAACTGCGGGTGCACCACGACCGGCCAGCGCACGTCGAGCGCCCGCGCGAGCAGCACGAACGCCTCCGCCGCCCCCGCCGTGAGCAGCACCCGCTCGGGGTCGACCCCGTGCCGCGCCGCCACGTCCGCCCGCGCCGCCCGTCCGTCCGGGTAGGCGGCCAGACCGCCGAGCGCGGCCGCGATCTCGTCGCGGAGCCACTGCGGGGGCGTGCCCGTACGGACGTTGACCGCCAGATCGGTCAACGCACCGCCGTCCCGCACCTCCGCGTCACCGTGGTGCCGGAGGTCGTAGGTGCCGTTCGCGGACCGGTCCGCCGCGCTTGACACGGCCGCCGGATCCCTCTCAGTGTGCGTGCGCATGGCCGTGGTGGTGACCGGACCCGTGGTGATGGTGGTGGCCGTCGTCGTCGGGGTGGAAGTGCGGCTGCTGCGGCAGGCCCACCTTGTCCTCGAAGCCCGGCAGGGCCACGCGGTACACGCACGAGTCGCAGTTCATCCGCAGATCGCCCTTGAGCGCCTCGCGGTAGCGCTCCATGACCAGGGCGAGCAACTCCTCCTCGGGACCGATCACATCGGCGCACCGCACCTCGGCGTCGGACTGCGCGGCCGCCCAGTCACCGGCCTGCTGACGCACCCGGTCCGGCAGGATCCCCGTGAACAGGAAGTACGGCAGCACGACGACCCGCCGCGCCCCCAGCCGGACGCACCGGTCAAGCCCGCTCGGCACATCGGGAGCCGCGAGCGACACGAAGGCCGTCTCGACCCCCGCGTATCCCCGTCCCTCCCAGAACAGCCGCGCCGCCTTGTGCACCTCGGCGTTGGCGTCCGGATCGGTCGAGCCGCGTCCGACGAGCAGCACCGTGACGTCCTCGCGCGCCCACTCCCCGCGCGCCTCGTCCACCCGCCGCTCCAGGACCGCGAGCAGCGAGGGGTGCGGGCCGAGCGGGCGGCCGTAGGTGTACGTGATGCCGGGGTGCCGTTCCTTCTCGCGGGACAGCGCCGCCGGGATGTCCCCCTTCGCGTGCCCCGCGGACACCAGCATCAGGGGGACCGCGGCGAAGCGCCGTACGCCCTGCTCGACCAACTCGGTCACCGCATCGCCCAGCGGCGGCGGGGAGAGCTCGATGAAGCCGCCGGCCACGGCCAGTTCGGGGTGGCGGCGCCCCAGCTCCCGTACGAACGAACGGAATGCCTCGGCGCCACCGTCATCGCGGGTGCCATGCCCTGCTACGAGCAGGGCGGGAAGGGTGGTGCTCACGGGGTCTCCTTCGAAGACGGGTTGTGCTGGGGGGTGTGCGGCGCCGGGTGGTACAGCAGCGCGTTGAGCGCCGCCGAGGCCACGGCGGAGCCGCCCTTCTCGGATACGTTGCTGACGGCGGGCAGTCCGCTCTCGCGGAGCGCCGCCTTCGATTCGGTGGCGCCGACGAAGCCGACGGGCAGCCCGATCACCAGCGCCGGCGCGGCGTCGAGCGTGAGAAGTTCCTCAAGCGCGGTGGGCGCGCAGCCGATCACCCAGAGCGCGCCGGGCCCGACCTGCTCGTACGCGAGGCGGATCGCGTGCGCCGAACGGGTCAGCCCCGGACCGGACTTGGCCTCGCGCAACCGGCAGACCGTCCCGCGCCGGGTGATGCCCGCCGCGACCATCTCCACGTCCACCACCACGGGCACGCCCGCGTGCAGCGCCGCATGCCCGCGGACGAGGGCGTCCTCGTCGGTGACGAGGTCGTCCGCGTAGTCCAGGTCGGCCGCCGAGTGGATGACCCGCTCGACCACCGCCCTGGTCAGCGGCGGGAAGTGCGAGGTGTCGAGGCGGGCGCGCAGCCTGCGGAACGACTCCTGCTCGATGGGGTGCACCACGCGCTCCCACACGGGAGCGGCGGCCGGGTCCTGCGCCCCGGGCCGTGCCTCACAGGTGCTCATCGGCGGTCTCCGTCCCGGCCGGGTCCTGCTGCCAGCGGTAGCCGCGCGGCGTGACCATACGGCCCGCTATCTCGCGCGTGGCCGTATTGCCCACGGTGACCACGGTCATCATGTCGACGGTCGCCGGGTCGAGCCCGCCCAGCGTCGTCAGGCGTACGGACTCGTCGGCGCGCGACGCGTTGCGCACGACGCCCACCGGAGTACGCGGCGTGCGGTGCTCCGCGAGCAGGCCGAGGGCCTTGGGGAGCTGCCAGTCGCGGCCCCGGCTGCGCGGGTTGTAGAAGGTGACCACGAGATCCGCCTCGGCGGCCGCGCGGACCCGCCGCTCGATCACCTCCCACGGGGTGTGCAGATCGGAGAGGCTGATCGAGACATGGTCATGGCCGAGCGGCGCCCCGAGCAGCGCACCCGCCGCGAGCGCGGCGGTGACACCGGGCACCCCGACGATGTCGATGTCGTCGCCGGCCTCGGCGAGCGCGGGGGACGCCATCGCGTACACGCCCGCGTCACCCGAGCCGATCAGCGCGACGGTCTGCCCCTTCGCGGCCTCGGCCACGGCGGTACGGGCCCGCTCCTCCTCGGCACCGAGCCCGGACTCCAGGACGAGCGTGCCGGGCCGGAGCAGATCGCGGATCTGGTCCACGTACTGGTCGAGGCCCACGAGCACGGCGGCGCGCCGCAGTTCGTCCTTGGCGCGCGGCGTGACGAGGTCCCGCGCACCCGGCCCGAGCCCGACGACCGCGAGCCGCCCGCGCGGCGCGCGGCGCGCGACGGCGACCGTGGCCATGGCGGCTCGCCCTTCCGGCGCGGACTTCCGCTTCGGCACCAGGAGTCGGGTGCCCGTCTCGGCCAGCGCGGCGGCCTCGGCGACGGACGGGGTGCCGACGGCGGCGAGGGGCGCGTCGGAGGGATTGGGCACGGGGACGCAGGCGAGGCGGTCGGCGTCGTACGTCACGAGCGGCACCCCGAGCCGCGCGGCCGCGTCGACGATCCCGGGCTCCCCGGCCTTGGCGTCGACGGTGGCGAGGTGTGCCAGGGACCGGACGCTGAGCCCGGCGTCGGCAAGGGCGTCGGTGACGAGCCCGTACACCTCGTCCACGGGCGCGCCCTTGGAGGCGCCGACGCCGACGACGAGCGAGGGCGGGCGCAGGACGGCCTCGTGCGGGGCGAGGCCGACCGTGCGGTCACTGAGGAGGAGGCGGGCCGGTGCGGTGTTCCGGGATGCACCGGAGCCCTGACCCGCCGGCGTCGGGTCCGACTGCTCCGGAGCCCGGACCTGTGCGGGGAGCGCGGGCAGGGGCCATGCGAAGTCGGGCTCCCAGGCGACCTGTTCGCCGTCGAGGACCGCCCGGCCGACGGCCGCGACGTCTCCCTCCACGGGCAGCCCCAGCATGTCGAGCCCGGGGATCCCCACGGCGTCCGTCGCCGTGGTCACCACCGGCTGCGCGCCGAGCGCCTCGGCCACCTCGTGGGCCAGCGCGTTCGCCCCGCCGCCGTGGCCACCGACCAGCGACACGGCGAACCGGCCCGCCTCGTCCACGCACACCACACCGGGATCGGTGGTCTTGTCGGTGAGCAGCGGGGCGAGGAGACGGACGGTCGCGCCCGTGGCGAGGAAGCAGACGAGCTGCTCGCACTCGGCGAACGCACGCTGCACGCAGGACCCGACGGGCCCTTCGTACACCCGCACCCGCCCGGGCCAGACCGCGGCGAGCCGCGCACTCGCGGCGGCACCCGCGGCGGTGGCGGAGATCAGGCCGATCACTTCAGGACTCCTTCAGGGGAGGTGAGAGGGGAGTGGTTCCGGGGGTGCGGGGAGGACGTGACGTCGCACTCCGGCGACGGCGACGGCGACAGCGACGGCGGGGAAGCCGGGGCCGGGGTGTCGTCGTTCAGCGCCGGGACCAGGTCCGGCGCGCCCGCCGCCCCTACGCGGTCCCCCCACAGCAGGAACACCGGATTGCCCGCCGCGAGCCGCGTCACCTCGCCCGGCAGGGGTGCCAGGCGGGAGGACTGCAGCAGGACGCCGTCGCACGCGTACCCGGACTCCGCGAGGGCCGCCTGCACCTGCGGTACGCGGTCGAGCGCGGCGAGGGCGACGACCACCGTGCGGCGGGCGCGCCGGGCGCAGGCCCGGACGATCGCCGGCAGCTCACGGCCGCCGCCCCCGATGAACACCGCGTCGGGATCGGCGAGATGGGACAGCACCGTGGGCGCGGCGCCGTGCACCGCGCGGACGTCGACCCCGTGCGCCGCCGCGTTGGCCCGGATCCGCTCGACACCGTCCGCCGTCTTCTCGACGGCGACCGCCGCCGCGCCGAACCGCGCGCACTCGATCGCCACCGAGCCGCAGCCGGCGCCCACGTCCCAGACGAAGTCGCCGGTGCGCGGCCCGAGCCGGGCCAGCGCGAGGGCCCGTACCTCGAACTTGGTGATCATCGAGTCCCGGTGCGCGAACGCGTCCTCCGCCAGCGCCCACCGCGCGGGCCCAGGCCGTGGCCCCGCCACCGTCCGTACCGGTGAAAGCACCCGCGTCTCGTCGAGACACAGCACCACGCTCACCGCGTCCCACACCCGCTCGGCCGCCTCCGCGGGCGTGACCCGCTCGAGCCGCTCGTGCACGGGATCGCCGAGCGCGCTCGCCACGAGCAGCACCCGCTGATCCGCCCGGTGCACCAACTCCGCGCCCAGCTCGGCCGGTCCGGCACCCGGACCCGTGAGCACCGCCGTCTTGGGGTGCGCACGGCACACGTTGACCGCGGTGCGCAGATCGCGCCCGTGCGCGCTGACCACCACCGCGTCGTCCCACGGCAGCCCGGCCTTCGCGAAGGCCGCCGCGACCGAGGACACCCCGGGCCGGATCTCCAGCGCCTGCGGACCGAACCGCTCCGCCAACGCCCGGACGACGCCGAAGAACCCGGGATCGCCGGAGGCGAGCACGACCACGCGCGAACGCCCGTCCGCGATCCGTTCGTCGAGCACGTCGAGGGCCGGCGCGAGTGGTCCGAGCACGATCCGCTCCACGTCCGCCCCGAGCTCCACCGCGTCGAGGTGCCGCTTCCCGCCGACGGCCACCGTCGCCGCGGCCAGCAGTTCACGGGCCCGGGCATCGAGCGGCGCCCCGCCCGCGCCCACCCCGATGACCGCGACCGTCATGACCCGGCCCCTTGCGTGCGCAGGGACTTGCGGGCCGCCGGGTCGGCCTTGCGGTAGCCGTGGAAGTGACCGGGGTGGTACAGGTGCGAGCGCGTGCCCGAGGCGGCGAGCGCGGGCCCGACCAGGAACAGCGTGTGCTTCCAGAGCTTGTGCTCCTTGACCGTCTCCTCCAGCGTGCCGATCGTGCAGTGCACGAGCAGCTCCTCGGGCCAGGTCGCCTGGTACGCCACCACCACGGGCGTCGTCGTCGGATAGCCGCCTTCGAGCAGCTCGCGCACCAACTGCCCGGAGCGCGCGGCCGACAGGAACAGGGCCATCGTCGTGCCGTGCCGCGCGAACTCCCGTACCTCCTCACCCGGCGGCATCGGCGTCTTGCCGCCGCCGAGCCGCGTCAGGACCACGGACTGGGCCACCTCGGGAATGGTCAGCTCACGCTGCGCGAGCGCCGCCACCGCGGAGAACGCGGACACGCCCGGCACGACCTCGGTCTCCAGACCGAGCGCGGCGCAGCGGTCGAGCTGCTCCTGCGTACCGCCCCACAACGCGGGGTCGCCGGAGTGGATACGGGCCACCTCGAGGCCGTCGCGCAGCGCCCGCTCGTAGACCTCGACGACGTCCTCCAGCGACATCGTCGCGGAGTCGAGTATCTCGGCGTCCGGGCGTGCGTGCTCCAGGACTTCGGCCTGTACGAGGCTCGCCGCCCAGATCACGACGTCCGCGTCCGCGATGGCCCGCGCCGCGCGGAACGTCAGCAGATCGGCGGCGCCGGGGCCCGCGCCGACGAAGGTCACCTTGCCGGTCACGGGAGCGTCCTCGGTTGCCATGGGGTGGAGATCCTCTCGGGGTGGTTCGTGGGGGTGGGGTGGCTGTTCGTGCGGGAAGGGCGGGCGTGCGTGGGGCCGGGGCGGGCCGCGGACCGACTCGTCCGGGTGCGCTCGGCCGCTCGCGGCGAGCCGTGCGGGCGCCGGAGCGCCCCATCGGCTAGCAAGGGCGCATGGCGGTGTTCGTAGCGCTCGGCGCGTTCTTGATGACGCTGGTCGGCGGGTGGACGGCGCAACGCGTCACCGACCGCCGCCATCTCGTACTCGGTCTGGCCGGCGGCCTGATGCTCGGTGTCGTGGGCCTCGATCTGCTGCCCGAGGCGATGCACGCGGCGGGCCAAGAGATCTGGGGCGTACCGCAGGCGCTGTTGCTGTTCGTGGGCGGCTTCCTCACCGCCCATCTGCTCGAACGGCTCCTCGCGCTCCGCCAGGCCGCTCATGGGGCGGACGGCGAACGCGTCCCGCAGGTCGGCCTCGGGGCCGCCGCGGCGATGGTCGCCCACAGCCTCATGGACGGCATCGCGATCGGTGCCGCGTTCCAGGCGGGCAGCGCGATGGGCCTGACCGTCGCCCTCGCCGTGATCACGCATGACTTCGCCGACGGCTTCAACACGTACACGATCACGCGTCTGTACGGGAACGCCCGCCGCCGGGCCGTCGCCATGCTCTTCGCGGACGCCGCCGCCCCGGTGGTCGGCGCGGCCTCCACCCTGCTGTTCACATTGCCCGAGGAACTGCTCGGCTCCTACCTCGGCTTCTTCGGCGGCGCGCTCCTGTACCTCGCGGCGGCCGAGATCCTGCCCGAGGCCCACCACGAACACCCCGCCCGGTCGACGGTCCTGTGCACCATCGCGGGCGTGGCCTTCATCTGGCTGGTGGTGGGCGCGGCGGAGTGACACGGCGGCGAGCCAGTCGCGAGGGTGAGCCGCCGCCCGGGCGCCGCCGCTCACAACTTCCCTCCCCGTCCGCCCTCGCGCCGCGCCGGAGCGATCAGCGTCGAGAGGTACGGCAGCGGGCCGTCGGCCAGCTCGCTCGCCGGGCGGATCGACTCCTGGGGGAGGCCGAGCGCGGAACCCCAGACCGCACCCTCGGTACGCCCCGACTCCCGCAGCGCACCGGCCACTTCCTCGGCGAGGCGGCCGAACTTGTACGCCACCACGGTGCCCGGCCCGTCCAGCGCGTCCTTGAGCGCCGCGGACCCCGCCGTCACCGGCACGAGCGTCAACGGCTCGGTGCCCTCGGTCAGTACGGCACCGCTGCGCGCCGCCAGGTCCTGCATCGCGGTGATCCCGGGCACGGTCTCGACCGCCACGCCGGGGACGAGCCCGGAGATGGTCTGCGCGAGATACGTGAACGTCGAGTACACATTGGGGTCCCCGATCGTCGCGAACGCCACCACGGCGTGCGCCTCGAGGAGCTCGGCCACCCGCGTGCCCGCCGCGTCCCAGGCCGCCTCGCGGCGCCCGCGGTCCGAGCGCTCGTTGAGCGCGAACACCACGCGGACGACCTTCTCGCGCGCCACGTACTCCAGGACCGTCGCCTCGGCGCGCCCCGGCTCCCCGCCGTCCGAACCGTCGGCGGCCGCCATCACGGGCACCACCACGACATCGGCCTCACGCAGGGCCCGTACGCCCTTGACCGTCACCAACTCCGGGTCACCGGGGCCCACTCCGACACCGATCAGCGTCCGGCTCACCGTGCTGTCCACTGCGCACACCTCTCCACGAACCTGCGGGCGGCCGACGGCAGCGCGGCCGCATGGGTGTGCAGATAACTGGCGTGCACCCCCTGCTGTACAAACCCTTCGACCCGGCGCTCCGGAGCATGCAGCCCCCACGCCGGGGTGGCACCCGCGGCCGGTTCGATCGCGGTGCGGTGGAACTCATGCCCCCGCACCCGTGTCCCCGCCGGCGCGAGCACGCTGTCGGAGACGGCGACCGCCTCCCGGTAACCGAGCGTCAGCCGCTCCGTCATCCGCGCGTCGGCGTCGAGGACACCGCACATCGGCTTCCCGTCCAGGGAGCGCGCCAGATAGAGCAGCCCCGCGCACTCCGCCGCCACCGGCGCACCGCCGTGCGCCAGGCCGGCGACCGCCTTGCGCAGCGGCTCGTTGGCGGACAGCTCCGGCGCGTACACCTCGGGGAACCCGCCGCCGATCACCAACCCCCGGGTGCCGTCCGGCAGTTCCGTGTCGTGCAGCGGATCGAACGGCACGACCTCGGCACCCGCCGCCGTCAGGAGCTCGGCCTGTTCCGCGTACGAGAACGTGAACGCCGGACCGGAGGCGAGCGCCACGACCGGCCGACCGGACGCCATCCCGGACGCCGTCCCGGAGGTCTCGTCCGCAGGGGAAGCGGTCTCCGCGCCCGAAGCCTCACCAGCACCCGGCATCCGCGCGAGCGCCTCCCGAGCCGACCAGACCTCCGTCTCCAACGGCGGCGCGCTGCGCGCCAGCGCGAGCAGCCCCTCCAGATCGCAGCCCGCCCGCACCTGCTCGGCGAGCGCCGCCACCGACGCGACCGCCTCGTCCGAGCGCTCGGCGACCGGCACCAGCCCCAAGTGCCGCGACGGGGCCCGCACTTCACGGACCCGGCGCAGCGCGCCGAGCACCGGCACACCCGCCCCGTCGAGCGCCTCGCGGAGCAACGCCTCGTGGCGCTGTGAGCCGACCTTGTTGAGGATCACCCCGGCGACCCGCACCCCGGTGTCCCAGGACGCGAAGCCGTGCACCAGCGCGGCCACGGAACGCGACTGCGAGGACGCGTCCACGACGAGCACCACCGGCGCCCGCAGCAGCTTGGCGATCTGCGCGGTCGACGCCAGCTCGCCCTGCCCCGACGCACCGTCGAACAGCCCCATCACGCCCTCGACCACCGCGAGATCGCAGCCCGCCGCCCCGTGCGCGAACAGCGGCGCCACCAGCTGCGGACCGCACAGATACGCATCGAGATTGCGCCCCGGCCGCCCCGTCGCCAGCGCGTGATACCCGGGGTCGATGTAGTCGGGCCCGACCTTGTGCGGGGACACGGCGAGCCCGGCCGCGGCGAAGGCCGCCATCAGGCCCGTCGCCACGGTCGTCTTGCCGCTGCCGGACGAGGGCGCGGCGATCACCAGACGGGGGACCGAGGTCACCATTCGATGCCCCGCTGGCCCTTTTGCCCGGTGTCCATCGGGTGCTTGACCTTGGACATGTCGGTGACGAGATCCGCGAACTCCACCAGCGCGGCCGGGGCGTTCCGCCCGGTGATCACCACATGCTGGGTGCCGGGCCGCTCCCGCAGCACGGACACGACCTCCTCGGTGTCGATCCACCCCCAGTGCATCGGATAGGCGAACTCATCGAGGACGTACAGCTTGTACGTCTCGGCGGCGAGGTCGCGCTTGACCTGCTCCCAGCCCTCGCGGGCCTTGTCCTCGTTGCTCATCTCGCCCTCGGCGGGCGCCCGCTGGATCCACGACCAGCCCTCGCCCATCTTGTGCCAGTCGACGCTGCCGCCCTCGCCGGAGGCGCCGAGCACCTTCAGCGCGTTCTCCTCGCCGACCTTCCACTTCGCCGACTTCACGAACTGGAACACCCCGATCGGCCAGCCCTGATTCCAGGCCCGCAGCGCGAGCCCGAACGCCGCCGTCGACTTTCCCTTGCCGATCCCCGTGTGCACGACGACCAGCGGACGGTTGCGGCGCTGGCGCGTCGTCAGTCCGTCGTCCGGCACCACGGCCGGCTGTCCCTGGGGCATCAGGCGGCCCTCCGCTCGTGTCGGTTGACGTTCTGTACGTCCTTGACCAGGCCCGCGATAATGTCCGCGCGCAGCTCGTCCAGGGTGACGACGGTGCCGCCGAGCCCCTGCGCCACCGCCCCCGCGAGCCCCAGCCGCACCGGCCCCGACTCGCAGTCCACGGTCACCGAAGCGATCGACGCGGCCGCGAACAGGCCCGCCGCCCGCAGCGCCTGAGCCACCGGCTCACCCGCACCGGCCGACCGTCCGCCCGTCGCCCGCCCGTCGGTCACGAGCACGACCAGCGGCCGTCGTACGGGGTCGCGCAGCCGCTCCACCCGCAGCACCTCGTGCGCCGTGAGGAGCCCCGCCGCGAGCGGGGTCCGCCCGCCGGTGGGCAGCGCCTCCAGACGTGCGGCGGCGGCGTCCACGGAGGACGTCGGAGGCAGCGCGACCTCGGCGCCCGCACCCCGGAAGGTCACCAGGCCCACCTTGTCCCGCCGCTGGTACGCGTCGAGGAGCAGGGAGAGCACGGCGCCCTTCACGGCACTCATCCGCTGCCGCGCCGCCATCGACCCCGAGGCGTCCACGACGAACAGCACGAGGTTCCCCTCGCGCCCCTCCCGTACGGCCTGCCGCAGATCGTCTCTGCGCACGACGAGCCCGCGCCCCGAGCGGCCGCGCGCCTGCTGGTGGGGTGCGGCCGCCTGGACGGTCGCCGCCAAGTGCAGCTTGGTGAGCGCCCCTTGAGGCCGCCTGGCCCCCGTCGTGCGCCCGTGGTCGGTGCGCGCACGCGAGCGCCGCCCGGCCGCCCCGGCGCCCGTGCCGGGCACGCTCAGGAGTTTGGTGCGGAACGGTTCGGCCGCGGCGGCCGGACCCTGTTCGGCCGAGCCCGTACCCGAGCCGGTGTCCGAGTCCGAGTCCGTACCGGACGGCGCGGGCTGCTCGCCCTGCTCCGTGCCGGACTCGGGCGCGGGCGCCTGCGGAGGCACCCGCGAGCCCTCGCCCTGGTCGCCCCCGTCGCCCTGCGGCGGGACACCACCGGGACCGCCGCCTCCCGGCCCGTCGGGATCCGGGTCGTCCTCGGGCCCGTCGCCCTCGGCCTGCGAGGGATCAGGCCCGAACTCCTCCAGGGTCTCGTCGAGCTTGTCCTCGTCGAGCCCGGGCGCGTCGAACGGATTACGCCGCCGCCGGTGCGGCAGCGCGAGCAGCGCGGCCTGCCGTACGTCCTCCGCCGTGACCTCGTCACGCCCGGCCCAGGCCGCCAGCGCGGTGGCGGTGCGCGCCATCACGATGTCGGCCCGCATCCCGTCGACCTCGAAGGCCGCGCAGGTCGCCGCGATCTGCCGCAGCACGCCATCTCCGAGCCGTACGGACGGCAGCAGCGCGCGGGCGGCCACGATCCGTGCCCGCACCGCGTGCTCCTCGTCGGCCCAGCGCGCGGCGAACCCGGCGGGATCGGCGTCGTAGGCGAGCCGCCGCTTGACGACCTCGACCCGCTGGTCGGGCTCGCGCGAGGCCGCGACCTCCACGGTCAGGCCGAAGCGGTCGAGCAGCTGCGGCCGCAGCTCGCCCTCCTCGGGATTCATCGTCCCGACGAGCAGGAACCGCGCCGCATGCCGTACGGACACGCCCTCGCGCTCCACGTACGACGCACCCATCGCGGCGGCGTCGAGCAGCAGGTCGACGAGATGGTCGTGCAGCAGATTGACCTCGTCGACATAGAGGATCCCGCGATGCGCGTCCGCGAGCAGCCCCGGCTCGAAGGCCTTGACTCCCTCGGCGAGCGCCCGCTCGATGTCGAGGGCACCGACGAGGCGGTCCTCGGAGGCGCCGACGGGCAGCTCGACCATCCGCGCGGCCCGCGCCGCCGCCCCTGCCGCGTCATGCGGCCCGTCCGGACACTCCGCGTCCGGCGCGAGCGGATCGCACGAGAACCGGCACCCGGGCACGACATCGACGTCGGGCAGCAGGGCCGCAAGGGCCCGCACGGCCGTCGACTTGGCCGTCCCCTTCTCCCCGCGCACCAGCACACCGCCGACGGCGGGGGAGACGGCGTTGAGCAACAGCGCAAGCCGGAGGTCGTCCTGGCCGACGAGGGCGGTGAAGGGATAGGGCGCGTTCATAGGGAAACCTCCACTGTCAGCCCCTGCGGCGTCTGAGCAGATCCGAACGGAGCTCGGATGACGGGGGCGCTCACGACCCATCACCTTCCAAGTCACCCTCAAGCTCCAGATACATCGCCCGAAGCCGCTCCAGGGTCGACGGATCGGGCGCGGCCCACAGCCCTCGCTCCGCCGCCTCGAGCAACCGCTCCGAAATCCCGCGCAGCGCCCAGGGGTTGGACTTCCGCATGAACTCCTGGTTGTCCGGCGAGAACACGTACTCCGCGGCCAACTTCTCGTACATCCAGTCGTCCACGACTCCGGCCGTGGCGTCGTACCCGAACAGGTAGTCCACGGTGGCCGCCATCTCGAACGCGCCCTTGTAGCCGTGCCGCCGCATGGCCGCCATCCAGCGCGGATTGACCACGCGGGCACGGAACACCCGGTGTGTCTCCTCGCCGAGCGTGCGCGTCTTCACCTGGTCCGGAACGGCCGAGTCGCCCACGTACGCCTCGGGCGAGTCGCCGGTCAGATGGCGCACCATGGCGACCATCCCGCCGTGGTACTGGAAGTAGTCGTCCGCGTCGACCAGGTCGTGCTCGCGCGTGTCCACGTTCTTCGCCGCGACGGCGATCCGCCGGAACGCCGTCTCCATGTCGGCGCGCGCGGCCCGCCCGTCGAGCCCGCGCCCGTACGCATAGCCGCCCCACACCGCGTACACCTCGGCGAGATCCGCGTCGGACCGCCAATTGCGCGCATCGATCAGCGGCAGCAGCCCGGCCCCGTACGCACCGGGCTTGGACCCGAAGACGCGCGCGGTCGCCCGCCGCCGGTCGCCGTGCTCGGCGGTGTCCTCGTCGGCGTGCGCCCGTACGTAGTTCGACGACGCGGGCTCGTCGAGCTCCGCCACCGCCCGTACGGCGTCGTCGATCAGGGCGACCACATGCGGGAACGCATCACGGAAGAAGCCGGAGATCCGCACGGTCACATCGATCCGCGGGCGGCCCAGCTCCTCCAGGGGCACCACCTCGAAGCCGGTGACCCGGCGCGAGGCGTCGTCCCACACCGGCCGGCAGCCGAGCAGCGCGAGGATCTCCGCGATGTCGTCGCCCTGGGTGCGCATCGCCGACGTGCCCCACACCGTGAGGCCCACCGACTTCGGGTACTCGCCCGTGTCCGCGAGATAGCGCGCGACAAGAGAGTCGGCCAGCGCCTGCCCCACGTCCCACGAGAGGCGTGAGGGGATGGCCTTGGGATCGACCGAGTAGAAGTTCCGCCCGGTCGGCAGCACGTTCACCAGGCCACGCGTGGGCGAGCCGGAAGGACCGGCCGGCACATAACCCCCGTCGAGGGCCCGCAGGATGTTCCCGATCTCGTCCGTGGTCCGCGCGAGCCGCGGCACGACCTCCTCGCACGCGAAGCCCAGGACGGCCACCGCGGGCGGCAGTTCGACCCCGAGCACGTCACGCACAAGGTCCCGCACCGCCGACAGCTGCCAGTCCTGTGCCTCCATTCCCTCCGCGAGCCGGCGGCACAACTGCTCCAGAAGGTCCAGGGCATCCGCGCCGGTGCGCGCGGGGCCGTCGACGAGCGCCGTCAGACCGTCCGCCACCTTCACGGCCGCCCCGGGCTCCGCCAGCAACTCCTTCTCCACCAGGCCGAAATGCTCGGCCAGACAGGCCCGCAGACCCGGCAGCGCATGCGCCGTACCGCCCCACACCTGCGAGGCGCGCAGCACCGCGAGCACGAGGTTGACCCGCGGCTCGCCGACGGGACCGCCGCCGAGGATGTGCAGGCCGTCGCGGATCTGCACATCCTTGATCTCGCAGAGGTAGCCGTCGATGTGCATCACGAACTCGTCGAACGCCTCGTCGTCCGGCTGATCGTCGACATGCAGATCGTGGTGCAGCTCCGCGGCCTTCACCAGCGTCCAGATCTGGGCCCGCACCGCCGGAGCCTTCGCCGGGTCGAGATCGCTCACCAGGGCGTACTCGTCGAGCAGCTGCTCCAGCTTGGCCAGGTCACCGTAGGTGTCCGCGCGGGCCATCGGCGGCACCAGATGGTCCACGACCGTGGCGTGACCGCGCCGCTTGGCCTGGGTGCCCTCGCCCGGGTCGTTCACGATGAACGGATAGATCAGCGGCAGCTCGCCCAGCACCGCGTCCGGCGCACAGCTCCCGCTCAGACCGAGCCCCTTGCCGGGCAGCCACTCCATCGTGCCGTGCTTGCCCATGTGCACGATCGCGTCGGCGCCGAAGGTGTGGTCGAGCCAGCGGTACGCCGCCATGTAGTGATGCGACGGCGGCATGTCCGGGTCGTGGTAGATCGCGATCGGGTTCTCCCCGAAGCCGCGCGGCGGCTGGATCATCACCACGACGTTCCCGAACTGCAGGGAGGCCAGCACGATGTCGTCCCCGTCGACGTACAGCGACCCGGGCGGCTCCCCCCACGCCTCCAGCATGCCCTCGCGCAGCGAAGGCTCGAGCCGGTCGAACCACGCCTGGTAGTCGGCCAGCGGCACCCGCGCGGGCGCGGCCGCCAGCTGCTCCTCGGTCAGCCACTCCACGTCGTGCCCGCCCGCGTTGATGAGCCGGTGGATCAGCTCATCGCCCTCGGCGGGATGCCCCACCACCCCGTACCCGGCGTCGCGCAGCGCGTCGAGCAGCCGTACCGCGGAGGCCGGCGTGTCCAGCCCCACCGCGTTGCCCACGCGCGAGTGCTTCGTCGGATACGCGGTGAACACCAGGCCGAGCTTCTTCTCGGCGTTGGGCTTGTACCCGAGCCGGGCGTGCCGCACCGCGATCCCGGCGACCCGCGCGGCCCGCCCCGCGTCCGCCACGTACACCGGAACGTCGTCGGGCCCCTGCTCCTTGAACGAGAACGGCACGGTGATGAGCCGCCCGTCGAACTCCGGGATCGCCACCTGCATCGCCGCGTCCATCGGGGACAGCGCCGCGTCCGAGGCCTCCCAGGCCGCTCGCGACGACGTGAGGCAGAGCCCCTGCAGCACCGGGATGTCGAGGTCGGCTAGCGCACCGATGTCCCAGGCCTCCTCGTCCCCGCCCGCGGACGCCTCCGAGGCATGGGTGCCGCCCGCCGCGAGCACGGTCGCCACCAGGGCGTCGGCCTGCCCGATCAGCTCATAGAGCGCGGGGTCGGCGCCCCGCAGCGAACCGCAGTACACCGGAAGGGCGTTGGCGCCCTGCGCCTCGACCGCCTCGCAGAGCGTGTCGACGAACGCCGTGTTCCCGGAGAGCTCGTGCGCACGGTAGAAGAGCACCCCGACCGTGGGCCGGCCCTCGATGCGCGCATACGTGCCGTGCACGCCGAACTCCGGCATCTTCTCCGGCTCGGCGAAGCCCTCACCGGTCAGCAGCACCGTGTCCGACAGGAAGCGCGCCAGCTCCGCGAGGTTCCCCGGGCCGCCCTCGACGAGATAGCGCAGCGCTTCGGCGACCACGCCCGCGGGCACCGACGACTCGGCCATCAGCTCGGCGTCCGGCACGGACTCCCCGCCGAGCAGCACCGTCGCCACCCCGGACGCGCGCAGCGCCGCGAGCCCGTCCTCCCAGGCCCGCTTGCCGCCGAGCAGCCGCACCACGGCGATGTCGACGCCGTCGAGCAGCCCGGGCAACTCCTCGGTGACATCCACCCGCATCGGATTGCCTATGCGGTACGGCGCGTCGGACGCCCGCGCCGCGAGGAGATCCGTATCGGCGGTGGACAGAAGAAGAACGGTCATGAAGGTGCCCCCGGAGCGATGAAAGGAAGACCGGATGGCGCACCGGTCTCGATCAGCCTGAGCAGCGCGGAGGTGTCCGCGTGCTCCTCGATGAGGTCGCCGAGCCGGTCCAGCTGCTCCTCGCGCAGAGCACCGAAGCTCGTGTCGTCGGCGGGCACAAAACGCCGGCCCGCGTCCGCCGCGACAGCACGCAGGAACGCACGGCGGAACGCGTCGCTCTCCAGCGACCCGTGCCAATGCGTGCCCCACACACCGCCGACCCGGCAGCCGTCCAGGAACGGCTCACCGCCGAGCACTTCGGCGACCCCGTGATGAATCTCGTAACCTTCGACGTTTTCGCCCAGTGCCCTGCCCACTGGACGCGTCAGCGTCTTCTCGCGCCGGAAGCGGACGCGGACGGGCAGCAAGCCCAGCCCGTCCACCGCTCCCTCGCGGGACTCGATCTCGTCCTCGATGTGCTCGCCCAGGATCTGGAATCCGCCACAGATCCCCAGAATCGGGCGTCCCTCGGCTGCCCTGCGCCTCAGCGCCGACTCGAATCCCCGCCGTCTCAACCATGCCAACGCCGCGACGGTCCCGCGAGTTCCCGGGATCACGACGAGATCCGCGTCGACCAACTCCTCGGGCCGGTCCACGAATCGGACCACCACGCCCGGCTCTGCCGCGAGCGCGTCCACATCGGTGAAGTTCGACATCAGCGGGATCGCGCACACCGCGACCCGCAGCACCTCGTCACCGACCGGCGGCGCGACCTCCGACTCGCGCACCGCGCCGCGCAGCGAGACCCGGAGCCCGTCCTCCTCGTCGATCCCGAGCCCGTGCGCGAACGGCAGCACCCCGTAAGTGGCGCGCCCGGTGAGCCCCTTGAGCATGTCCAGGCCCGGTTCGAGCAACGAGACATCCCCGCGGAACTTGTTCACCAGATACCCGGCGACCAGCTCCTGGTCCTCCTTGCTCAGCAGCGCCGTCGTACCGAAGAAGGACGCGAAGACCCCGCCGCGGTCGATGTCGCCGACCACGACCACCGGGAAGCGTGCGGCCCGTGCGATCCCCATGTTCACGATGTCGGTGCGGCGCAGGTTGATCTCCGCGGGACTCCCGGCCCCCTCGCAGATCACCGCGTCGTACGAACTCCGCAGCTGCTCCAGGCAGTCCACGACCGTCCCGAGCAGCGCCTCCTGCCGCCCGCCGTGGTAGCCGCGGGCGCTCATCTCGCCGACCGGCTTCCCCATCAGGACGACCTGACTCGACCGGTCACTGCCGGGCTTGAGCAGCACCGGGTTCATCAGCGCAGTGGGCTCCACCCGTGCGGCCTGCGCCTGCATCGCCTGCGCCCGGCCGATCTCCGCGCCCTCGCGCGTCACAAAGGAGTTGAGGGACATGTTCTGCGCCTTGAACGGCGCGACCGACACCCCCTGCCGCACCAGCCAGCGGCAGATCCCCGCGGTGACCACGCTCTTCCCGGCATCCGACGTGGTCCCGGCGACCAGCAGTCCACCGCTCATGCCATCCCTCTTCCTGTACGCATCCGCCGCAGTCCGCCACGCGACACACGGCCCACGACCGCACCACCCGCCGCGGCCACCGCGAACGCCAGCCAGTTCACCCGCCGCGCGAGCCGCACGGCCCGTTCGACATCCGCCACGTGGACGGCGCGCCCGGCGTCGTTCAGGACAGGGCGGTGCTCCACTCGACCCCCGTACGAGAGAACACCCCCCAGCCGTACGCCGAGCGCGCCCGCGAAAGAGGCCTCCACCGGGCCTGCGTTGGGGCTGGGATGCTTCCCCGCGTCCTGCCGCCACGCGCGCACCGCACCCCGCGGGTCACCGCCCGCGAGCACGGCGAGGCACGCGGTGAGCCGGGCACCCGGCCACCCCGCGACGTCGTCGAGCCGGGCCGAAGCCCAGCCGTAGTTCAGGTATCGGGGTGACTTGTGGCCGACCATCGCGTCCAGCGTGTTCACCGCACGGAACCCGACGAGACCGGGCACCCCCGCCACCGCACCCCACACCAGCGCACCCACCACCGCGTCCGAGGTGTTCTCGGCGACCGACTCCACGACGGCGCGCGCGATGCCCGCCTCGTCGAGCGCCTGCGGATCACGGCCGCACAGATGCGGCAGCCGCTCGCGCGCGCCCGCGAGATCGCCCGCGTCCAGCGCCGAGGCGATGAGCCACGCTTCGCGCGCGAGCGAAGTGCCGCCCACCACCGACCAGGTGGCGACGGCCGTCAGCGCGACGGAGGCGGCGGGGGAGCGGCGTACGGCGCCGGCCGCGAGCGTTCCCAGGGCCACCGCGCCGCCCGCGCAGAAAGCGGTGTGCAGGACGCCGGCGGCCTTGTGGTCGCGCCACAGGACACGCTCGACGGCGCTCGCGGCGCGCCCGAACGCGGCGACCGGATGCCCACGGCGAGGATCGCCGAACACCAGGTCACCGAGGAGGCCGGCCGCGGCGCCGTACGCGAAAGTGCGATCGGCACTCACCGGTCAGCCGGCCGTCACGCCTCGGAGAACGCGCATGCGGGAGGTACTCGGCGTACATCCCGCAGCAAGGGAGGGCGGGGGAACCGGCGGAGCAGAGCAGCCGCGCATCGCGATACGTCCTCACTCAGGGTGTCCACGCCCTGGTCAGAAGGAGACGGCGGCGAGAGTTCCTGACTCCCGGGGATCAACTCCCCGGTCACAGTGGCGGGACCGCGCCGGATTCGCACCGGCTTCCTCTGCTGCTGCCGTATTGGCTCCGGCAGTCCACCACGCACCGAGAACACCCGTCAACTCGGCGTTGACCTGCGACGGAAGAGTGTGCGCAGACACACACCGGCGTACGCCGAAGCGCCCGTCGTCCGACCCGGAACGGGGGTCGGACGACGGGCGCTTCGGTACTGCTTCAGCCGCTGTTCGCGACCTCGGCCGACGATCAGGCCGACGACCTCAGCTGACGATCAGGAAGATCCCGAACGACACCGCCGCCACGCACAGCGCGAAGCAGGCGTACGCGCCGGTGCGGGCCAGCGCGGCGGAACCGCCCTGTGCGGCGGCCTCCTCCTGCTTGGAGAGGCCGAGGATGCCCAGGGTGAACAGGCCCACGAGAAGGACCGTGGCCAGGAGGCTGACGCCGAAGACGGAGCCCAGAGCTGCCCAGTCGATGTTCATGCTGCTGATTCCTTACGTGTCGGACGCGCCGCGTCAGGCGGTCGCACCGGCCGGCTGCGTGGAGTCGGCAGCAGGGGCGGGGGCCGGGATGGTGGTCTTGACGGCGCTCGCGGCCGGTGCCTCGGCCGCCTCGGCGGCTTCCGCGGCAGCGGTCGGCGGCGGGGTCACCGCGGCGATGGCGGTGGTCACGACGCCGGGACCGTCGACAGCCGGCTCGCCGGCGGCCGGGGTGTCGACCTCGTTCACGTTGTTGTGGTCGACGACCTGGCGGCGCGAGATCAGCCAGATCGCCGCGCAGGAGGCCACGAGGAAGACCGCGACGACCGCGACACCCCAGTCGCCCTGACGGGCCACGAACTCGGCGCCCGCGGCGACCAGACCGGCGGCCGGCAGGGTCAGACCCCAGGCCACGAACATCCGGGTCGCGGTGGACCAGCGCACGACGCCGCCCTTGCGGCCGAGACCCGCACCCATCACGGCACCCGAGCAGGAGTGCGTGGTGGAGAGCGAGAAGCCCAGGTTCGACGAGGCCAGGATGACCGCGGCGGCCGAGGTCTGGGCGGCGAAGCCCTGCTGCGGCTGCAGGTCGGTGAGGCCCTTGCCCATGGTGCGGATGATGCGCCAGCCGCCCAGGTAGGTGCCGAGCGCGATGGCCAGACCGGCGGAGACGATGACCCAGACCGGCGGGTTGGAGCCGGGCGCGAGCGCGCCGCCGGCGACCAGGGCCAGGGTGATGATGCCCATCGTCTTCTGGGCGTCGTTGGTGCCGTGGGCCAGCGAGACCAGACCGGCGGAGGCGATCTGGCCGGCGCGGTAGCCCTTCGCCGACGTCTTCTCACCGACGTTCTTGCCGAGCTTGTACGTCAGGCGGGTCGCGAGCATCGCGGCGAGGCCGGCCACGAGGGGCGCGGCGATCGCGGGGATGAGGACCTTGGTGACGACGACATCGCCGTTGACCCCGCCGAAGCCGATCGAGGCGACGGTGGCACCGATCAGACCGCCCATGAGGGCGTGCGACGAACTGGACGGGAGGCCGACCAGCCAGGTCAGCAGGTTCCACAGGATGGCGCCGACGAGCGCCGCGAGGATCACTTCGGGTTGGATCCCGTCCTCACTGACCAGGCCGCTGGAGATCGTCTTGGCGACCTCGACCGAGAGGAAGGCTCCGACAAGATTCAGGACGGCGGACATGGCGACCGCCGCCTTGGGCTTCATTGCGCCGGTCGAGATGGTCGTCGCCATCGCGTTGGCGGTGTCGTGGAAACCGTTCGTGAAATCGAACACGAGAGCTACGGCGATCACAATCGCGAGCAGCAGCGTGAAGTGTTCCATTTACCCAGGCAATCGTTCGATGTCAGTGGCTCGATGAACGTAGGCAACCTGGGTGAACGGAAGGTGAACTGAGACGGGCGGCTGGGTGTCCGAAGGCGGGGTCGGCGCCCAGCCTTGATTTCCAAGTAAAAGGCGCCAACCCGTGCGAAATGGGGCCTATCGACCTCGGGCGAACTTCTTCAGCTGCCCGCTCGAGCCGTTGAAGAGATTCTGATCACCCGGCAGACGACCGCTGTTGTCGTACTGCCAGAAGGTCGGATACGACCATCCCGCGGGCAGCGGTCCCGGCGAGGAACTGTAGCGCGCGAGCCACAGCGCGTGATTGCGGCCGAACCCCGAGTAATTGCCCGTGCACATCTTCCACCAGTTCGTATTGGTGTAGATCACGGGCCGCCGACCGGTCTGGCGCACCATCTCGTTGCTGAACGCACGGATCCAGCCGACCATCTTCTTCTTGCTCAGGCCGTAGCACTTCTTCTTGCTGTACGGGTTGTACTCGATGTCGAGCGCGGGCGGCAGCGTCCACCCGTCGGCACGCCAGCCCCCGCCGTTGCGCGCGAAGTAGCGGGCCTGGGTGGTGCCGGAGGACTTGTTCGGCAGCGCGAAGTGGTAGGCGCCGCGGATCAGCCCGGCGCTGCGCGAACCCTTGTACTGCTGGTTGTAGTACGGGTTCTTGTACGTGTGCGACTCGGTCGCCTTCACGTAGACGAACTTCGCACCCTTGGACTTGGCCTTCTTCCAGTTGACGTTCTTCTGGTGCGAGGAGACGTCGTGCCCTCTGGGCTTGGAGGCCGCCGCGGCCGGCGACTCGACGAGCGCCGTTCCCCCCAGTGCGAGTGTCGCCGCGGACGCGGCCAGCATGCGGATACGGCGACTGCGACGGCGTGCCGCTTTGTCACGAGCCATATTTCCCCCCGGATGGCGACGTGCATGACAAATCCCCCCGAGGGTAGCGAGGGATCCCCCGATGCCCCCCGATGCCCATCGATCTTCGGCCAATCCGGAGAGAGTGGTACGTATGCGCTTTTGCGCCCTTACGGAGCCCTGGGCTCCGGGCTACAGTGCCCCGGCTTCGGCCCCGTACCGCCGCGGGCCCTGGCAGGATCGGGCCCATGGTGCGCGACGAGGGTGAGGCCGGCGGCAGCAGCTGGCAGGACAAGGCGGCCGCCCGCTGGCAGGGCAGGGCCGAGGCGCGCGAGCAGGAGCAGGCCGTCGCCGACGCCTGGCACCTGCTCACGGTCACCGCCCGCAGGACCGCCGCGGAGGGTCTGGTCGTCGGCACCTCGGGCAACGTGTCGGTACGGGTCGGGGACCTGGTCCTCGTCACGCCCAGCGGTGTCCCGTACGAACGGCTGCGGGCCGAGGACGCGCTCGCCGTGGACCTCGACGGCAGGACCGTGCTCGGCGAGCTCACCCCGACCAGCGAACTGCCGCTCCACCTGGCGCTCTACCGCGCGACCGACGCGCAGGCCGTGGTGCACACCCATGCGGTGCACGCGACGGCCGTCTCCGCGCTCGTCGACGAACTGCCGCCCGTCCACTACATGACCGCGGCCCTCGGCGGAGTGGTCCGCGTGGCCCCGTACGCCCTCTACGGATCGGCCGAATTGGCCGAGAACATGCTGGCGGCTCTTCGCAATCGCACTGGTTGTCTACTCCAGAACCACGGCACGGTCACATACGGAGCCACCCTCGAGCAGGCCTACGACCGCACGGCCCAACTCGAATGGATGTGTCAGCTGTGGCTGACCGCGAGCTCCGTGCCGGGTCGTACGCCGCGCCTGCTTTCCGACGGCGAATTGCGCGAAGTGGGGGAGAAGCTTCAGGGCTACGGGCAGCGGGAGCGGCCCGACACCACCGACTGACCCTCCCGTACGGACCTCCTGACCCGCCCGTACGGACCGCCTGACCGCTCCCGCCCACTGGCCGCCCGCCCGTGACGCACCGACACTGGACCCGTGCGCCCCGCTACCGCGACGGCAGCAGCCGTCACCGCCCTGATCGGCGCCGGCGCGGCCGTGCTCGCGGCCGGCCGGCACGCCAGTGATGCCGCCCTGAAGGTCTCGCCGGGCCGGCCTCTCGCCGGTGAGCCCGCGCTCACCGTGCATGCCACGTCCACCCGCCAGGTCGCCCTGACCCGCGCCATCGCCTCGCGGCGGCCCGGCGTCTACGGGCTGACCGGCCATGACTGCCATGCCGTGGTCGGTCCGCTCGTCGAGGACGCCCTGCACCCGGCCGACACCGTCGTGCGCCGCCTCGACCGCATCACGCACGGCACCCTCGACGTCGGTACGAAGGTCTGGCTCACGCCGCAGGTCCACCTCGGCAACCCGCGGACCGCGCTCGGCCTCGACCACGCCGACGTCGACATCCCCGGGGAGCTCGGCGGACTGCCCGCCTGGTTCGTGCCCGCCGAGCGCGACACGTGGGTGATCACCGTGCACGGGCTCGGCGCCACCCGCGAACACCCCATGGTCGTCATGGACTTCCTGCACGGCATGCGCATCCCGGTGCTCGACCTCGCCTACCGCGGCGACCTCGGCGCACCCCGCTCACCGGACGGACTCGCCCACCTCGGCGAGACCGAATGGCGCGACCTGGACGCCGCCCTGCGCTACGCGGTGCGCTACGGAGCGCGCAACATCGTCGTCCACGGCTGGTCGACCGGCGCCACCATGGCGCTGCTCGCGCTCACCCACTCCGCGCTGCGCGACCGGATCTCCGGACTGATCCTCGACTCGCCCGTCCTCGACTGGGAGAACACGGTCCGCGCGCTCGCCGCCGCCGGCCGCACCCCGGGACCGCTGCTGCCGCTCGCGGTGCGCGCCGCACAGGGACGGACCGGGCTGACGGGGGACCGGGCCACGGGGGCCGTGAAGCACGGCGCGGTCGGGGTGCCCGTGCTGCTGTTCCACGGCCCTGAGGACACGGTGGCTCCCTGGGGCGCCAGCCGTGAATTCGCCGCGCGGCAGCCTGACTTGGTCACGCTGCACACCGTCCGCGAGGCCCCGCACGGGGCGATGTGGAACGCGGACCCGGCGGGGTACGAAGAGGCGATGCGGAGGTTCCTGACGCCGTTGCTGTGACGGTGCGGGTGTGACGGTGCCGGGTGGGCGGTGTGCCTCCGGAGCGGAGTTGCAGGCCCCGATTGGGTTTTCGGGAGCCGAGCGGGAAGACTGCACCCCGTGACGTCCCGTACCCCGCGCGACTCCAGACTCCGACTCGTCCGCCCGCGCCCCCTCGCGCCCGTCCCCGCAGCAGCGCCCCCGAGGGTCCGGCGCAGGCCCGCGCCCCGTCCGCCCGAGGGCACGCCCGCGCCCGCGGAGCTGGCCGGGATGGCCCGCCAAGGGCTGGCCGCCGCCGCGCGGATCGCCCGCTGGGCCGGTGGCACCGGCGGGGAGCAGCCGAACGTGCTGCGCACGGCGCCCGGCGGACTGCTCACCGCGGACAGCGCCGAACAGGCCGCCGCCGCACTGGTGCTGACGGAGCAGCAGGTGCGCGCCGACTGGGACACCGCACGCCTGGCCGGTCTGATCGAGGTGCACGGCGACACCGCGCGCGCCGGCTGGCGGCTGCGCGCCTGGGACCGCGACGACTCGGCGGTGCTGCGTGGCTGGGTCGCGCTCTTCGACGCCTGGTCCCTCGTGCACCCCGCGCCCGTCGAGCTCGCCTCCGCCGCGGTGGCCGAAGTGATCGAGGCCGTACCGCAGTTGCTGTCCGTCCTGCAGCTCTCGCAGGGGCCCGTGCCCCTGCCGCAACTGCTCGACCTGCTCGACCAGCGCGTGGCCGAACTGCGCGACGAGCGCTGCGAGATCCCGTACGGCCCGCAGCCCGAACCCGTCCCCGCCGAGACCGACCTGGCGCCGCTGCTCGACTGGGCGCTCGCCGGTCTCGCCGCCGTCGGCGCGCTCACCCTGGACACCGGTCAGGCCACCATGACGCCGCTCGGCAGCTGGGCGGTCTGGGTCAAGCTCGAGCAGATCATCGTGGCCGCGCAGAGCCCCGCCGGGAACATCGAGCAGGCCGCCGAGGGCATGCTCCGCGGCTGCGCACGGCTGCGGCCCAACGCGGCCCGCGCCGAATACCGCGCCTGGCTCGCCGCCCGCCCCGTCGGCAGCGCCGTCACCGAACTCCTCGACGCGGCCCGCGGCGACGACTCCCTGCTGCGCGGCCTCGCCTTCGAGGCCCTGCGCGTGGTCGGCGCCCCCGCCGAATCCGATGTGCGCGCGGTCGTCGACGAGCTGCTGCTCCGCCCGTACGCCCTGATCTGGCTCGCCGAGCAGGAGGGCTGCGACCCCGAGGACGTGCACACCGTGCTCAGCCGCGAGGAGTCGACCTGGCTGTGGGTGGACACGGCGGCCGCGGTCGCCGACCACGGCGAGGCCACGCTCCTCGTACGGCACCTGGAGGCGGCGGTGCAGCCGACCATTCCCCAACTGCTCACCGAGGTACGGGCCGTCGGGCACCCGCGCACCGTCCAGGTCCTTGTCGCCCTCGCGGCCGCCCACCCCGACCCGGCGCTCGCCAAGGCCGTGAGGCGGGCGGCCTTCCAGGTGCACACCGGGGGAGCCTGAGCGAGGCCGGTGCGGGCAGCCCGCGCGGGCTCAGCCGCCCTGCGGGCTGTAGTCGCCGAAGCTCCAGACGTTGCCCTCCAGGTCACGGGCCATGTAGTCCCGCGAGCCGTAGTCCTGGTCGGTGGGCGGCATCAGGATCTCGACGCCCTGCTCCACGGCGTGCCGGTGGTGTCCGTCGACGTCGTCGACATGGATGAACAGACCGGTGGGGCCCGACTGCGCCATGGCCTTGGCGAAGACGCCGTCGCGGCTCTTGGAGCCGAGCATCACCACACCGTTCCCATAGGTGAGCTCGCAGTGCTCGACGACGCCGCCCTCGCTCTCGTACAGCGCGGCCTCCTTGAAGCCGAAGGCCTCGGTGAGCTGGCGGATCGCGGCCTTCGCGTCGTCGTACAGCAGGGTCGGAGTGATGGTCGGTGACGATGCCATGGTGATCCACTTCCTCGGGGATGCAGCGGCTGATGTGACCTGCGACCCAGTCTTCCACCGGGCACTGACAATCCCCGCCGGACCGGTCGGCCGGCGAGCGGCGAGAGCTCAGCGGAAGGTGTTGCACTGGGCCATGTCGCCGGTGCGGAACCCCTGGTAGAACCACTGCTGGCGCTGCTCGGCCGAGCCGTGCGTCCAGTTCTCGGGCTGCACCCGGCCCTGGAAGCGCTCCTGGATCCGGTCGTCGCCGACCGCCGCGGCGGCGCTCAGTCCGTCGCGGATGTCCTCGTCCGTGAGCGAGGTGATCAGCGGGCGGCCCGTGGCGTCGTCCGGCGTGCTGGTCGCGTGCTTCGCCCACACCCCCGCGTAGCAGTCGGCCTGCAGCTCCACGCGGACGGCGTTGCTGTTCGCGCCGGTGCGGCCGTCCTGGGCGCGCTGCAGCGTGCCGGCCAGGTTCTGGATGTGGTGGCCGTACTCGTGCGCCACCACGTAGGCCTGCGCGAACGGGCCGCCGCTCGAGCCGAACTTGGTGCGCAGCTCGTTGAAGAAGCCCAGGTCCAGATAGACCTTGCGGTCGCCGGGGCAGTAGAACGGGCCGACCGCCGAGGTCGCGGCGCCGCACGCGGTGTTGACCCGGTTGGTGAAGAACACGGTCTGCGCGTCGCTGTAGCGGGCGCCCCGCCGCGGGAACTCCTGGCGCCAGTAGTCCTGCAAGCTGTTGACCACCGCGACCATCCGGCAGTCGTCCTTGGTGTTCGCGTCCTGCCCGGTCCGGCAGGTCTGCTGCACCTGGGCGGCGCTCGACGCGGCGTCCGAAGGATCGTCGTTGCCGGAGGTCAGGCCCAGGTTGTCCGGGCCGACCCCGAAGAAGAGCCCCATGATCAGCGCGATGATGCCGGCGAGACCGCCGCCCATGGCCGCCTTGCTCTTCATCCGGCTGCCGCGGACGTCCTTGACCTCGGAGGTGTCCAGATTGGCGTTGTCGTCGAACTGCACGGGCGCACGCTCCTTATGCCGCCGATATCCGATTCTCGGCCTCTTCATCCTGTTACGCCCGGCGGAGGAGGGCGTCAGCAGAGGACCGAACGGGCGACACCCGCACTCGCGCCCGCCGTGTCGCAAGGCTCCCCGGCGGCCCGCGCCCGGCCGCGGGACTACGCTCTGCGCCTGATCCAGGCGGCAGCAAAGGGGGATACGTGAGCGGTGCACCGACGCGTACGGGGACCGGGGCCGTCACGCCCCCCGCACGGGAGCCGCACGCCGGCCGGCATCCGGCCGGCGGACCCTACGCGCCGACCCGGCCGGACGGCCCGCGGCGCCCCCCGCGCCGAGCCACCCGCCTGATGCTCCCGCTGGCCCTCGCACTCGCCGCGGCCGTCCCCCTGATCACCGCCGCGCACGACGCCCGCCCCGCCCCCTTCGGCGACCGCCTCGTGCGGCACGCCTCGGGCCCGGTCGAGGCCCGCCTGCGTACCGGCAAGGCCGAACCCCGCCTCCGTATCGAGAACGGAGCGGTACGCGCCTACGACGCGGCCGCCGACCGCCCCCGCTGGACCCACGCGCGCACCGGACGCCGGGCCCTCGCCCTGCTGCCCGCTCCCGGGCACGCGGTCACGGTCTGGGACGACGGGCTGATCACCGACACCCTGCGCGACGGCAGCGCGGTCCGCTGGCACCGGGCCCTCCCCGGCGCGGCCGCCCGGCTGCGTGCCCACGGTGCCCGGGGCGTGCTGCGGCCCCTGGACGCCGAGGCGCGGATGGTCGCCGTGGTCACCCCGGAGCGGATCACCGCGTACCGCACGGCCGACGGCGATCTGCGCTGGGTGCTGCCCGCCCGCCGCGGCTGCGCCTTCGCTCCGGAGCGCGCGGTGCGGCACGGCTCGGCGTGGGTGATCGCACAGCCGTGCTCCGGTGCGGCGGTGGCCTGGCCGCTGGAGATCGTGGCGGTGGACGACCTCGGGCGGATCGCGCCGCACCGGCGCCCCATGGGCAACGCGCTCCCGTAACCGCGGCCCCCGGGCCCACCGGCCCCGTAAAGCAGTTGCCCGCCCCCGGTAGAATTGCCGCCATGGCCATTCTCCTTGTGCATTAGGCGGCGTCGACACGTCCCTCAGCCCTGTCCTCGCCCGTCCCACCTGCCTGGAGACTGTCCCGTGATCACCGCAACCGGCATCGAGCTGCGCGCCGGCGCCCGCATCCTCATCGAGAACGCCACCTTCCGCGTCGCCAAGGGCGACCGCATCGGTCTGGTCGGGCGCAACGGCGCCGGCAAGACCACCCTCACCAAGTGCCTTGCCGGTGAAGGCATCCCGGCCGCAGGCACCATCACGCGCTCCGGCGAGGTCGGCTACCTGCCGCAGGACCCGCGCACCGGCGACCTCGACATCCTGGCCCGCGACCGCATCCTGTCCGCCCGCGGCCTGGACACCCTGATCCGCAAGATGCGCGAGAACGAGCAGCGCATCGCCACCGGCCAGGGCGGCACGCGCGAGAAGGCGCTGAAGCAGTACGAGCGCCAGGAGACCGAGTTCCTCACCAAGGGCGGCTACGCGGCCGAGGCCGAGGCCGCCACCATCGCCGCCGCGCTCGGGCTGCCCGACCGCGTGCTCGGCCAGCCGCTGCATACGCTCTCCGGCGGTCAGCGCCGCCGCGTCGAGCTCGCGCGGATCCTGTTCTCGGACGCCGACACCCTGCTCCTCGACGAGCCCACGAACCACCTCGACGCCGACTCGATCGTCTGGCTGCGCGAGTACCTGAAGACGTACCGCGGCGGCTTCATCGTGATCTCCCACGACGTCGACCTGGTCGAGACCGTGGTCAACAAGGTCTTCTACCTGGACGCCAACCGCGCCCACATCGACGTCTACAACATGGGCTGGAAGCTCTACCAGCAGCAGCGCGAGGCCGACGAGAAGCGCCGCAAGCGCGAGCGGCAGAACGCCGAGAAGAAGGCCGCGGCCCTCAACGCGCAGGCCGACAAGATGCGCGCCAAGGCCACGAAGACCGTCGCCGCACAGAACATGGCCCGGCGCGCCGAGCGCCTCCTGTCCGGCCTCGATGAGGTCCGCCAGTCCGACAAGGTGGCCAAGCTGCGCTTCCCCGACCCCTCGCCCTGCGGCAAGACGCCGCTGACGGCGGAGGGCCTGTCGAAGTCGTACGGCTCGCTCGAGATCTTCACGGATGTGGACCTCGCCATCGACAAGGGCTCGCGCGTGGTCATCCTCGGGCTCAACGGTGCGGGCAAGACGACCCTGCTCCGTCTGCTCGCGGGCGTCGAGCAGCCCGACACCGGCGAGGTCACGCCCGGGCACGGGCTCAAGCTCGGCTACTACGCGCAGGAGCACGAGACCCTCGACCCGGAGCGCACCGTCCTGGAGAACATGCGCTCGGCGGCCCCTGACCTCGATCTGGTCCAGGTGCGCAAGACGCTCGGCTCGTTCCTGTTCTCCGGTGACGACGTCGACAAGCCGGCCGGTGTCCTGTCCGGCGGCGAGAAGACCCGGCTCGCGCTCGCGACCCTCGTCGTCTCCTCCGCCAACGTGCTGTTGCTCGACGAGCCCACCAACAACCTCGACCCCGCGAGCCGCGAGGAGATCCTCGGCGCGCTGCGTACGTACCAGGGCGCGGTCGTGCTGGTCACGCACGACGAGGGCGCGGTCGAGGCGCTGCAGCCGGAGCGGATCATCCTGCTGCCGGACGGTGTCGAGGACCTGTGGGGCGCGGACTACGCGGACCTGGTGGCGCTCGCGTAAGGCGAGGGAGCCCGGCAAGGCCGTGGGGAGGCTCGTCCGGAACACGATCGGACGAGCCTGATCCACTTCGTCTGGATCATTCTGCTGATGCGTGATCCTTCGTCTGTGTGAGATCGCCTAGTACCGCGGTGTGTCGTACACCGGATCAAGGGCTGGCCTGGCCGTGCGGGGTTGACCGCGACCTTGTGCGCCTTGACCTGCCAGTTCGTTCATGGACGTGTTCGGCGGGGCGAACCAAGGTCACCGGAATTGTTCCCTCCTCTTGTGAGGAAGCGCTTGGAGGCGCCAATTCCGGCCGGACGGACCTTGCCGAATGGGTGGCCAGGACGCTCATGAGGGGTGATCATGAGAAGTCCAGAGCGCACTTCCCATGAGGAGGCACGGGTGGCCGAGACTCTGAAGAAGGGCAGCCGGGTAACCGGCGCCGCGCGCGACAAGCTCGCGGCAGACCTGAAGAAGAAGTACGACTCCGGTGCGAGCATCCGGGCGCTGGCCGAGGAAACCGGCCGCTCCTATGGATTCGTCCACCGGATGCTCAGCGAGTCCGGCGTCACGCTGCGGGGACGCGGCGGGGCGACGCGGGGCAAGAAGGCGGCTTCCTGACCCCCTGGTCCTCGATGGTGGCCACCCGGTCGGTCCGCTGACCGCCCGGGTGGTTACTGTGCAGTCACTTAACGGTTCGCCGTACTGACCGCACCCCTCGGAGACCTCATGACCACGACCGAACCCTCCGGCTCCGTCGTCCTCGACAAGGACGGCGTCCGGCTCACCATCGACGGCGCGCTCGCCACGGTGACCCTGGCCAACGCGGCCAAGCGCAACGCCCAAAGTCCCGCACTCTGGCGGGCGTTGACCGAGGCCGGCCAGTCGCTGCCGGGCAGCGTACGGGTGGTGGTCCTGCGCGGGGAGGGCAAGTCGTTCTCCGCCGGTCTCGACCGGCAGGCCTTCACGCCCGAAGGATTCGAGGGCGAACCCTCGTTCCTGGACATGGCGCGCGGTGATGAAGCGGAGCTCGATGCGCTCATCGCCGAGTACCAGGAGGCGTTCACATGGTGGCGGCGCAGCGATGTGCTGACCGTCGCGGCCGTGCAGGGGCATGCCATCGGTGCCGGTTTCCAGCTGGCGCTCGCCTGCGATCTCCGGGTCGCGGCCGATGACGTCCAGTTCGCGATGCGCGAGACCAGCCTGGGTCTCGTGCCCGACCTCACCGGCACGCATCCGCTGGTCTCGCTGGTCGGCTACGCACGGGCCCTGGAGATCTGTGTCACCGGGCGCTTCGTGCACGCCGACGAGGCCGAGCGGATCGGCCTCGCCAACCTGGTGGTCCCCGCCGCGGAACTCGACGCGGCGGTACAGGACCTGGCGGGCGCACTGCTCGCCGCCCCGCGCGACGCCGTCGTCGAGACGAAGGCGCTGCTGCAGGGTGCGGTGGAGCGCTCGTACGAGGACCAGCGGGTCGCCGAGCGCGCGGCGCAGGGGCGGCGGCTGCGCGATCTGGCCGGGCTCGGGGACTGATTCCCCGCCCCTGCCCGGTTCCCCGCCCGGCGGACGCGGGCTTCGGCTTGCGTCCGTCGCGTGGGGCGCGGGCCCTACGTGAGCCCGTCCACCTCGGACACGAGGACCGCCACCGTCGGCCGGTCGGGCAGCGCGCCCGACACGGCCCGGCGGACCGCGAGTGCCACTTCGAGCGCGTTGTGGTGCGCGGCGGTCGCCACTTCGATACGGAGGTGGCGTGCCGTCAGCGCACCGGGCGTGCGGCGCTCCACCACTTGAACGGCGCGCCCCGTGCCGCCGAGCACCCCCGTGAGCCGGGACACTCCCGGCACCCCGAGGGCGGCTCGGGCGGCCGGGTCCCGGCCCGTACCGATCGCGGTGCGGGCCGTTTCCGTGCGGGCCGCTTCGGTGCCGGTCGTTTCGGTGCGGGCCCTGTTGGTGCGCCGGCCCGGCTCGCGGGCCTTAGTCTCCGGCGGGAGCAGCTCGGTGATCTCCACGTCCACCGCGTCCACCACCAGACCGAGCCCGTGCGCGGTGACCGCGAGCGCCGACCGCAGCCGCCGGGCCACCGCGGGCAGCGGCTCGCCGCTCTCCGCCGCGATCCGCGCGGTCATCCTGAGCGGCCCCGGCCGCAGTGCGCTCGGCGGTCCCGGCACCACCGGCTCGGCGGTCGTGTCAGGGTCGGCGAGGGCCAGGCCGACGGCATCGAGGCGCACGCCCCGTAGCGCCGCGGCGGCGTGCTCCAGGACCGCGCGCGCCGCCGACTCCGCGATCCACGCGCCGTCCGCGGGGCCGCCGAGCGCCAACAGACGCCCCAGGCGCAGCTGTTGGCGGACCGTCCGCGCGAGACCGTCCCTCGCGTCCCTTCTTTCCATGGATGCAGCTTGCCCGGTGACCGAACGGGCACGCGCACTTACGGTGGGCCGGGAAGCGCAATCGGCAGCGATGGGGACAAGCGATGACCGAGACCGCACAACAAGGCAGCGTCAAGGCGGAAGCGACCGAAGCGGCGCAAGCGGCGGCGGGGGAACCGGCCGCGGTGGTGAGGAAGCGGGGCGGCGGTGACCCCGCGACCCGCGGGCGCACCACCATCGCCGACGGAGTGGTGGAGAAGATCGCGGGCCTGGCCGCACGCGATGTGCTCGGGGTGCACGCGATGGGCAGCGGACTGTCCCGTACCTTCGGCGCGGTGCGGGACCGCGTGCCCGGCGCCAAGTCCGTGACGCGCGGCGTCAAGGCCGAGGTGGGCGAGGTGCAGACGGCACTCGACCTGGAGATCGTCGTGGAGTACGGCGTCTCGATCGGGGACGTGGCCCGTGCCGTGCGCGAGAACGTGATCGCCGCCGTGGAGAGGATGACCGGGCTCGAGGTCGTCGAGGTCAACATCGCGGTCGGCGACGTGAAGCTGCCCGACGAGGAGGACGACGACGAGACGCGGCTGCAGTGAGCCGGCGGACAGGGTCGGCGAGTTCAGGCGGCACCGGACGATCTGCTGCGAGCGGCAGCGGAGCGTCGGTCCCGGTGAGACACCGGCCGACGGTTCCCGCCGGCCGTCGGGCAGCGCCCCCGGTACGGCACGTGACCGTGGCTTCGGGGAGTCGGCGACGAGTTGGGAGGCGGGTGCGATGAGCAGGGCTTCGATCGGGCTGCTCGCCGGGATGGCCCTCGGATTCGCCGCGTACTTCGGCGGGTTCGGCGCGTTCCTGCTGGTGGCGGCGCTCGGCGCGCTCGGCTTTCTCGTCGGGCGGTACGCGGACGGGGAGCTGGATGTGGGCGACCTCTTCCGCGGCCGGGGCGAGTCCCGTGGCGACCGGCGGCGGTGATGGCCGGTGACGACAGCGCGTCCCGGCCCGGGGTGCGCACCGTCCCGCCGGCCGAGCGGGGCGCGACCTCCGTCGCCGACCGTGTCGTCGAGAAGATCGCGGCACGCGCGGCGTACGAGGCACTCACGGCGGACGTGCCCGCACCCGGCGTACGGCCCCGGGCCGCGATCCGGGTCAGGGACACCACCGTACGAGTGCGGATCACCCTCGACCTCGGCTACCCCTGCGACATCGGCGCTCAGTGCGCGGCCGTGCGTCGTCAAGTCACCGAACGGGTAGAGGCGTTGGCGGGGATGACCGTGCCCGAGGTGGCCGTCCGGGTGGACGGACTGCATCCGGCGCACGCGGTGGGGAGGACACGATGAGCGAAGGACGCGAAGGGCGGGCGGCACCGCCCGGTCCCGGGAGCGAGGGCACGACAGGGAGTCTGCCCGTACTCGAGAAGTCCGGGCAGGCCGGGGCGTCGGCCGCGCTCGACCAGTCGGCGTCGGCCGCGCGGTACGCCCCGGTGGTCACCCCGCAGGAGGACGGCGACGGCGGCCGCCTGTGGTCCGTGCGCCGGATCCCCGCGGGTGTGCTCGCCCTCGTGCTCGCGGCCGCCGCCGGGCTGCTGGTCTACGACCTCGCGGCAGTACGGGCCGAACAGACCGCGATGGCCTGGCGCAGAGAGCTCGCCGCACAGCTCGGCACCCGTCCTCTCGACGACGGGTGGGTGCTCGCGGGCGCCGCGGCGGCCGTACTGCTCGGCCTCGCGCTCCTGCTCCTGGCCGCCGCACCAGGCCACCGCGCCGCCCTGCCGATGCGCAGCGGCGACGGCGAGGTACGGGCGTGGCTGGACAGCGCCGCCGCGGCCCTCGTGCTGCGCGACCGGGCGATGGAGGTCGCCGGGGTGCAGTCGGTACGGGTCCGGGTGTACCGCGCGAAGGTCGACGTCCGCGCGGTCTCGCACTTCCGTGAACTCGACGAGGTGCGCGCCGATCTGGACGCCGCGCTCGGCGACGGCATCCGCTCGCTGGGCCTCGTCGTGGGCCCCGCGCTGTCGGTGACGGTCGCCCGTCCGGGCAAGTCCGCGAAGGGGGCGTGAGCGATGCTGAGGATTCTCAACCGTGTGCTGCTCGGAGCCGTCGGCCTGACGCTGCTCGTCGTCGGCGGGAGCGTGCTGGTCGCAGGGCTCGGCGGGCCGGTGCCCTCGTGGTGGTTCCACGACGCGCAGGGCGATGTCCTGCTCGCCGAGTCGGCGCGGGACCGGTGCCGTGAGGACACCTGGTGGTGGCCCGCGGTGTTCGGGGCGCTCGGCGTGCTGTTCGGGCTCATGGTGTGGTCGGTGATCGCCCAGATCCGGCGCAACCGCCTCACCGAGGTCCTCGTCGACAGCGGCGACGGACAGGGCGCCCTGCTGCGGGCTCGGGCCCTCGCGGGCGTCCTGGCCGGTGCCGCCGAGGAGCTGGACGGCGTCGACCAGGCCGACGTACTGCTCGTCGGGCGCCGCAACGCGCCCGAGGCCCGCGTCCACCTCGTCCTGTCCGCCGGCGCGGAACCGAAGGAGACACTGCGTGGGCTGACCGACGAGGCGCTGGCCCAGGCGCGCGACTCGGCGGGTCTGGAGCGGCTGCCGGCGCAGGTGGAGCTGGGGGTGGTCAGGCGCCGGGCGCAGCGCGTGAGCTGACCGCGGCGCCGGGCGCCCGCCGGGGTTCCGCACCGTCTGGGTCGCGAGCACACTGGGGCGTGAACTCCCGGGCAACCGCACACGGTTCACGTATGAGGGGCGCGGCCATGGGACAACCACCACAGGGCCCTTCGGGCCCGCGGGGCCAGTGGGTCGACGAGAACGGCGACGTCTGGGAACCCGACGGCGACGGCGGCTGGATGTACCTCGGCAATGTGCACGACGACGCACCCGGGCGGGCCGATCCGCGGCCCGTCTCCTGGCGGATCGAGGACGCCGCCGACGCGGCCCGCTCCGTGATGGGCATGATCGTCGGGGCGGTCTTCTTCATCGCCTTCATCGCGCTGGTGCTCGCGATTCTGGTCTGAGCCCTGCGCATGGGCGGCCGCGCCCCACGCGACCGCCCACCTGCCGAGACCGCCGGTCAGAACCCGCGCAGCGCCCCGCCGTCCACCGGCACCATCACACCGGTCAGATACGAGGCCGCGGGCGACAGCGTGAACGCCGCGACCCGGCCGAACTCCTCCGGCGTGCCGTAGCGGCGCAGCGGGATACGGGACTCGTTGGCGGCGCGGGCCGCCTCCGGATCGGGGGAGAGGCCGTCGAGCTGGCGCAGCCGGTCCGTGGCGATCCGCCCCGGGAGCAGACCGAGAACCCGGATGCCACGCGGGCCGACCTCGTCCGCGAGGGACTTCGCGAAGCCCGCGAGGCCAGGGCGCAGACCGTTGGAGATGGTCAGACCGCCGATCGGCTCGTACACCGAACCGGACAGGACGAAGGCGATCGTGCCGCCCTCGCCGAGCTCGGCGGCCGCGGTGCGCGCGAGCCGTACCGCGCCGAGGAACACCGCGTCGAAGGCGTCCTGCCACTGCTCGTCGGTGTTGGAGGCGGCCGTGCCGGGGGCGGGGCCGCCGACGCTCACGAGGATGCCGTCGAAGCGGCCGAAGCGCTCACGCGCGGTGTCGATCAGCCGCTGGGCGACGGCCGGGTCGGAATTGTCGGCGCCGACCCCGACGGCGTTCTCACCGAGCGCGGCGGCGGCCTCGGCGGCGGCCTTCTCCTCGCGTCCGGTGATCACGACCTTCGCACCGTCCGCGACCAGCGCGGCGGCGCTCGCGTACCCGAGGCCGCGGGTGGCTCCGGTGACGACGTACACACGGTCCTTCAGTCCAAGATCCATGGCCCCATCCTGCCGCGTCCGCGCGCACCGGGGGAGTCCGGGGTCAGAGCCTGTTTCCGAACCCCCGTCTGCGCCCCGACGCCCGGCACGCACTCTCGGCGCACGGCGCCCCAGGACAGGTGGCTCCGCCACATGACCTGGAACGCCGCACGCCGAGAGCACGCACCGACCGCCGCTGCGCCGTCCTTCGGACGAACGACGGGGGTTCGGAAACAGGCTCTCAGGCCGGAACCGGCGCGGCTTCCTCCTCGGCCGCCTCCCGCTCGCGCTCACGGCGCTCGCGGAGCTCCCGCCGTACGAGGAAGACCCAGCCGACCGGGACGGCCGCGGTGAACAGCCACCACTGGACCGCGTACGCGAAGTGGTTGCCGATCGAGTCGTGGTCGGGCGCCGGGATCTGCTCCGGGGACTCGGTGGCCGGGTCGGTCAGCTCGATGTAGCCGCCGAGGACGTCCTTGCCGAGGAGCTGCGCCTGCTGCTCGCTGCTGATCAGCATCACCTGGCGGTCGGGCAGGCCCTTGAGGTCCTTGATGCCGCTGGCGTCCGTGGTCTGCGAGGCCATCAGGCGGCCCGTCACCGTCCGCTCGCCGGCCGGCGGCGGGGGAACCTTCGGGAACGCCTTCTGGTCGTCGGCCGTGGGCACCCAGCCGCGGTTCACCAGGAGGACCTTGCCGTCCTCGAGGACGAACGGGGTCAGGACGTGGAAGCCGACGCGGTCGTCGGAGTTCGTCCGGCGCCGGACCACGACCTCGTGCTCCGTGTCGAAGCGGCCGGTCGCGGTGACCTGGCGCCAGTAGTCGGCGCGCGGCAGGGTCTCACCGGGGGCGGTGAGCTCCTCGACGGGGACGGCCTTTGCATTGAGGCTCTTCGCGATCAGCGCGTTCTGCGCGACGCGCGCCTCGTGCCGGTGCATCTGCCAGAAGCCCAGCTCGATCATCACGGGGATGAGCACAAGGGCGAGCAGGGTGACGAACACCCACTGCCGGGTCAACAGGAAGCGGTACACGCCGTCGACGGTACCCCGGCACGCGAAGGCCCCCTGCGGGAGGGTCCCGGAGGGGGCCGAAACGGACAGAACGGAGGGGTCACACCCGGTCGACGATGCCCACCTGCCCCTCCGCGCGCGAGCAGTGCGCTCCGCAGTACCAGTGGCCCTCGACCTCGACGCCCTGCCCGATGATCTGGCACCTGCAGTGCTCGCAGATGGGGGCCATGCGGTGGATGGCGCAGGAGAAACAGTCGAAGACATGGACCGCGCCCTGGGCGTGGATCTCGAAGCTCATGGAGTAGTCGTTTCCGCAGACTTCACAACGTGCCATGCGCCACAGAGTGGGGATCCGGCGCGGCGGCCGTCACCACGGCATGCGGGACGCGGGCTGATAATCACCCGGACAGCTTCCCGGCGGGCACACCCGCGAGCCACGGACCCGGCCGCTCCGGTCCTTCCTCCGCTCCCGTCAGCCCCCGGTCGCCGCCGGTGCCACATCCCGCAGCAGCTGGCCGAAGGCCGCCTCGTCCACGATCGGTGTCCCGAAGCTCTTCGCCTTGACGACCTTGGACGTGCCCGAGTCCGGATCGTTCGTCACGAGCAGGCTCGTCAGCCGCGACAGGCTGGTCGCCACATGGAGCCCCGCCTCGACCGCACGGTCCTCCAGGAGCTCGCGCTCGGTGGAGGTGTCGCCCGAGAACGCGACCCGCATGCCCTGCCGCAGCGGCCGCCCCTCCTCGTACCGCCCCGGGTTCGGATACGGGCTCGGCGCCAGCTTGCGGGCCGGCCGCCAGTTCGTCTGCGGGCTGTACTGCCGGCCGATGCCCGGCGACGGCGGCGCGCTCCACTCGGTGAGCGGCCGGCATTCGTGCAGCGGCAGCCGCATGGAATCCTTCGCGGCCGCCCGCAGGCTGGGCCGGAACGCCTCCGCGAGCACGCGTGCGTCGTCGAGCGCGTCGTGTGCCCGCTGCTGGACGACGCCGAAGTGGGCGGCCAGCGACTCCAGTTTGTGGTTGGGCAGCGGCAGCGCCAGCTCCTTGGAGAGCGCGATGGTGCACAGCCGCTGCCGTACGGGCGGGGTGAGCGCGGCCCGTGCGTACTCGCGGGCGATCATCTGCCAGTCGAAGACAGCGTTGTGCGCGACGAGCACCCGGCCGTCGAGCCGGGCCGAGAACTCCTCGGCGATCTCCGGGAAGAGGGGCGCTCCTTCGAGCGCGTCGCTCGTCAGACCGTGAATCCATACGGGGCCCGGATCACGCTCGGGATTGACCAGCGTGTACCAGTGGTCCTCCACCTCGCCTCGTGCGTCCAGCCGGTAGACGGCGGCGGAGATGATGCGGTCGTCGCGGGCGAGACCGGTGGTCTCGACGTCGACGACCGCATACCCCGACGGGTAGGCGGCCGGCCACGGTGCGGCGGTGGTGGGGTCTTCGAGCATGGTCCATGAGGATAGGGCCCGACACTGACAAGACGGACAGCGGGGCCAAACCGGCTGCGGGACCGACCGGTTGCGGACCCTCGTGTTCAGTGCGGGAGAGCGGCGGCTTCAGCGAGGGGGAGCGGCCAGCAGGCCCTCCACCATGGCCCGTACGGAGAGCAGGAAGAGCCGCTCGGGATCCGGCTCGGCCGCCAGGCCCTTGGCGAGCCCCGGATCGTGCTCGCTCGCACCGGCGTCCCACAGGGACTCGTCACCGGGGTACTGCACGGGCGCCCGTTCGCGATTGCGCTCGACCAGGACGAAACCGACGACCTGGAAGAGCAGCGACCGTACGACGTCCGCCGCCTGGCCGCCGCGCAGTCCCGCCGCGTGCACCTCGTGCACCAGGGCCTGGGTGGCGGGCTGGAACATCCGCTCGGTCAGGCCCCGTTCGTGCACCATCGCCACCAGGTGGGGGTGGCCGCGCAGCTGCGCGCGCAGGGCGCGGGTCACCGAGACGATCCGGGTGGTGGGGGTGCGGCCCTGGGCGCGGATCTCGCCGAGGTCCGCGACCGTGCGTTCCACCAGGGCGTCGAGCAGCGATTCGCGATTGCCGACATGCCAGTAGATCGAGGTGACGGCCGTGCCGAGCTCGGCGGCGAGCTTGCGCATCGTCAGCGCGCGCGGGCCGTGCTCCTTGACCATGGCCGCGGCGGCGGCGAGGACGTCGTCCCGGGTGAGTGCGCGCTTCGGTGCGTCGCTCATAAGACTCCCAACTTCCGTTTCCCGCACGGCTCTTTACCCTTCATCGCGGGCGGTGTAACAGTGTTACAGGCTCGTTGGAACACCCCCATCGAAGGGCGGTACGCCATGGCACGAGTACGGTACGGCGCGCGCACCGAGGCCGAGATCCAGACGGCGCGCGAGAAGAGCTCGAAGCTCCCCGACATCTGGTCGACCGGTGTGGTCGCGGTCTGGGAGAGCGATCCGGACGCGGTGGCCGCGGTGCTGCCACCGCCGCTCAAGCCCACCGAGAAGCCGCTCGTACGGGCGAACATCAGCAAGGTCGACCTGCCGGGCTATCCGCTCGGCGCGGGCTCCGTGGCGGTCGCCGCAGAGCACAACGGTGTCGAGGGCTGGTATCCGCTCGTCATGCCGATGACCCACGAGCGGGCCCTCATCGGCGGCCGCGAGGTCTTCGGCGAGCCGAAGAAGCTCGGCGAGGTGACCGTGGACCGCGACGGTCTGGTGGTCAACGCCCGCCTCGCCCGGCACGGCATCGCGTTCGTGGAGGTGCGGGGTGCGGTCAACGGCGATCTGCCGCTGCCCGAGCCCACGCAGAAGACCGACTTCTATTTCAAGTTCCTGCCCGCCGTGGACGGTTCGGGCTTCGACGCCGACCCGGTCCTCGTGCACTGCACCCGCAACGAGAAGGTGCGCAAGCTGGAGCGGATCACCGGCGACGTGGTGCTGCGGGAGTCGATGTTCGACCCGATCGCGGACCTTCCCGTCCGCACCATCGTGGAGATCACCATCGGCGAGAAGACCACCGACCAGCGCGGCAAGGTCGTCGAACGGGTCAGCGCCCAGGCCCTGCTGCCGTACATCCACCAGCGCTATGACGACCCGCAGCAGATCCTCGACGGCCCGCCGGAGGGCAGCGACAGGGAGGCCGGTACCCGATGAAGCTGGAAGCCGGACAGGTCGCCGTCGTCACCGGCGCCGCGAGCGGCATCGGTCTCGCGATGGCCCGCCGCTTCGCCGCGAGCGGACTCAAGGTGGTCCTCGCCGATGTGGAGGAGGGCGCCCTGGAGAAGGCCGCCGCCTCGCTCAGGGAGGACGGCGCCGAGGTGCTCGCCCGCGTCGTCGACGTCTCCGACCGCGACTCCGTGATCGCGCTGGCGGACGCCGCGTACGACGCGTACGGCGCCGTGCACGTCCTCTGCAACAACGCGGGCGTCGGCTCGGGCGCCGAGGGCCGGATGTGGCAGCACGAGCCCAACGACTGGAAGTGGGCCTTCTCCGTCAACGTGTGGGGCGTCTTCCACGGCATCCAGGCCTTCGTGCCGCGGATGATCGAGGGCGGGCAGCCGGGCCATGTCGTCAACACCTCGTCAGGGGACGGCGGGATCGCCCCCCTTCCGACCGCCTCCGTGTACGCGGTCACCAAGGCGGCGGTCGTCACGATGACCGAGTCGCTGTACGCGCACCTCAAGGCCGAGGGCGTACAGGTGGGCGCGTCCGTGCTGTTCCCGGGCCCGCACATGCTGCGCACCGGACTGTGGGAGTCGCACCGCAACCGGCCCGAGCGGTACGCGAAGGAGAAGCCGCGCAAAACGCCGTACCGCAGCCTCGACCAGTACGAGGCGGCGATGAAGGCCGCCGGACACGAGGTGCAGTTCACGCCGGTCGAGGAGGTCGCCGACTTCGTGGCCGAGTGCATCGAGGCCGGCAGCTTCTGGATGATGCCGGCGAGCGAGCACAGCGACCGGCAGATCAAGGCACGGTCGCAGTCGATGCTCGACCGTGCGAACCCCGCGTATCTCGAGAGCTTCATCCTGGACTGAGGGGCGCCATGACAGAGGCACAGGATCCGTATCTGATCATTTCGAGCGACTGCCATGCCGGGCTCCCCACCGAGGAGTACCGGCCGTATCTGGACTCCCGTTTCCACGGGGAGTTCGACGAATTCCTCGCGGGCCGCGACCGGCGCCGCGAGGAGATGACCCGGCTCGGCGTCCGCAACGAGGCCTTCGCGGACAAGTGGTTCAGCGACAACGAGGAAGGGCTGCGCGGCGGCTGGGACGTCGCCCAGCGCCTGAAGGAACTCGACGGCGACGGGGTGGCCGCCGAGGTGGTCTTCCCGGACGCCGACGCCGTCGACAGCCAGACCGCCGCGCCCTTCGGCGTCGGACTCGGGCTCTCCGGCGACCAGGACCCCGCGCTCGGCATGGCGGGGGCACAGGCGCACAACCGCTGGCTGGCGGAGTTCGTGGGCGAGAACCCCGAACGGCACTGCGGCGTGGCCCTGCTGCCGATCACCGCCGACGTCGACAAGGTCGTCGCCGAGATCCACCGGGCCAAGGAGTCGGGGCTCGGCGCCCTGATGATCCCGTCCATGTGGGTCGACCACCCGCCGTACCACGACCGCCGCTACGAGCCGGTCTGGGCCGCGGCCGCCGAGACGCAGATGCCGCTGGTCACGCACTCCGGTGCGGCGCCGCGGCACGAGTACGGCGATCATCTCGGGATCTACGTGAGCGAGGTGACGTGGTGGCCCGCGCGGCCGCTGCACTTCCTCATCTGGTCGGGTGTCTTCGAACGGCACCCGGGCCTGAAGTTCGGGGTGGCGGAGTCCGGTTGCTGGTGGCTGCCGAACCTCCTGTGGTTCATGGACCGCCTCTACCTCGGCGCGCACGGCGGCAAGAAGCTCTCGCCGTTCTCCGAGCTGAAGCGGCCGCCGAGCGAGTACCTCGACCGCCAGGTGTTCATCTGCGCCACCAACACCAAACGGCGCGAACTCGCCCAGCGCTACGAGATCGGCGTCGACAACATCCTCTGGGGCTCCGACTTCCCGCACCCGGAAGGGACCTGGCCCAACACCCGTACCTGGCTCAAGAACACCTTCCACGACATCCCGGTGGCGGAGACCCGGCGGATGCTCGGGCTCGCGGCCGCGGATGTCTTCGGCTTCGACACGGAGAAGCTCGCGCCGGTCGCCCGCCGCATCGGCCCCACGCCCGCCGACCTCGGCCAGCCCGAGGACCAGTCGGCGGTCGAGGCCTCCTGGGCCCGTTCGCGCGAGGTGGGCCGGCACTGGCTCACCGGCAACGACTTTCCGACGATGGGGGTGCAGGTGCCATGAGCGAGGACCGCTACACCGTCATCTCCGCCGACTGCCACGCCGGCGCCGATCTCCTCGACTACAAGCCCTATTTGGCGTCCGGGCACCACGAGGCCTTCGACGCGTGGGCGGCCACGTACGTCAATCCGTACGAGGACCTCCTCGCCGACACCGCCGACAAGAACTGGAACTCCGACCGGCGGATCGCCGAGATGGAGGAGGACGGGATCGTCGCCGAGGTGGTGTTCCCCAACACCATCCCGCCGTTCTTCCCGTCCGCCGCGCTGATGGCGCCCGCGCCCACACGCGAGGAGTACGAGCAGCGCTGGGCGGGGCTGCGCGCGCACAACCGCTGGCTCGCGGACTTCTGTTCGCTGGCCCCCGGCCGCCGCGCGGGCGTCTTCCAGATCCTCCTCAACGACGTCGAGGAGGCGGTCAAGGAGATCCGCTGGGCGCACGGGGCGGGGCTCACCGGCGGGCTGCTGCTGCCCGGTACGCCACCGGGTTCGGGGCTGCCCGAGCTCTACTCGCAGGAGTACGACCCGATCTGGGCCGTCTGCGCCGAGCTCGGCGTGCCCGTGAACCACCACGCGGGCTCCGCGTCCCCGCCGCTGGGCGAGGAACCCGCGGCGCGCGCGGTGTTCATGGTGGAGACCACCTGGTTCTCGCACCGCGCCCTGTGGCACCTGATCTTCGGGGGCGCCTTCCGCCGCAACCCCGATCTGAAGCTGGTCCTCACCGAACAGGGCTCGGGCTGGATCCCCGGCGTCCTGGACATGCTGGACTACTACCACGCGCGTCTGGTGAAGGCCGCGACGAAGGCGGCCGGGCCGAAGGCCAACACCGCGGAGTCGAAATTCGGCCAGGGCCTCGCGGCCTCCATGGGCAAGGGGCCGTCCACGGTCTGGGCGGAGAACTGCTTCGTCGGCGCCAGCTTCATGCGCCCGCACGAGGTGCCGCTGCGTGAACGGATCGGCCTCGACAAGATCATGTGGGGCAGCGACTACCCGCACGACGAAGGCACGTATCCCTATACGAGGGAAGGTCTGCGGATCGCCTACGCGGGGCTGCCGCAAGCCGAGGTCGCGGCGATGGTCGGCGGCAACGCCGCCCGCGTCTACGGCTTCGACCTCGATCTCCTCGACCCGCTCGCGGCGAAGGTCGGGCCGACGGTCGAGGAGATCGCCGAACCCCTCAAGGAACCGCCGTCGGACGCGACTTCGCCGGTCTTCGCGCCAGGGGGCAAGGTCCGCGTGTGGTGAGCGTTCATGCCGGGAGGGCGTGAGAACCTCCCGGCATGAACGAGCCGAACGACCGCGCCGGGCACGTCGAGCACCACGACTCCGGGATGTCCACGCGGCTCAACTGGCTGCGGGCCGCGGTGCTCGGCGCCAATGACGGCATCGTCTCCACGGCGGGCCTTGTCGTCGGCGTCGCGGGCGCCACCTCCGAGCGCGACACGCTCCTGACGGCAGGTCTCGCGGGACTGCTCGCCGGCTCCATGTCCATGGCGGCCGGCGAATACGTCTCCGTGGCGACCCAGCGGGCCTCCGAGAAGGCGGCGCTCGCCCAGGAGAAGCGCGAACTGCGTGAGAACCCGACGCCGAACTCGACGAGCTGACCGGTCTGCTCCAGGCCCGCGGCCTCAGCGCCAAGGTGGCCCGCGAAGCCGCCGTGCAGCTCACCGAGAAGGACGCGCTGCGCGCCCACGCCCGCGTGGAGCTGGGCATCGACCCGGACGCCCTCACCAATCCCTGGCACGCGGCGGGCGCCTCCTTCCTCGCGTTCACAGTCGGGGCGCTGCTGCCGCTCCTCGCGATCGTCCTGCCGTCCGAGTCCCTGCGTCTGCCGGTCACGGTCGCCGCCGTACTCGCCGCGCTGTGCTTCACCGGCTGGTGGAGCGCCCGCCTGGGCGAGGCCCCGACGGCCCCGTCCGTCCTGCGCAATGTGGCGGGCGGCGCGCTGGCGATGGCGGTGACCTACGGCGCCGGGTCGCTGCTCGGGGCCGTCGGGGGCTGAGGCGTCCGGTGCCTGCGGGCCTCTTGGCGGAGTCCGCCAAGAGACAGGGCGTAACCACTGGTAATACTTGTCGGTAACTACCTCTAGCCCCGGCCCCACCAGCGCCCTTACCGTGCACCCATGCCTAACCTGCCCGACGTGGTCCTGTGGTCCATACCTGCCTTCGTCCTTCTGACGATCATCGAGATCGTCAGCGTGCGGCTGCACCCCGACGAGGACGCCGCCGGATACGAGACCAAGGACGCCGCCACCAGCATCACCATGGGGCTCGGCAGTCTGGGCTTCGACTTCCTGTGGAAGATCCCGGTCGTCGCGATCTACACCGCCGTGTACGAGCTCACGCCCGCTCGCGTGCCCGTGCTCTGGTGGACGGTCCTGCTGATGCTGCTCGCGCAGGACTTCTTCTACTACTGGTCGCACCGCGGACACCACGTCATCCGGATCCTGTGGGCCTGCCACGTGGTCCACCACTCCAGCCGGAAGTTCAACCTCTCCACGGCGCTGCGCCAGCCCTGGACCTCCGTCACGTCCTGGCCGTTCTACCTGCCCCTCATCGCGTGCGGTGTGCACCCGGCCGCGCTGGCCTTCTGCTCCTCGGCGAACCTCGTCTACCAGTTCTGGATCCACACCGAGCGCATCGACAAGATGCCGCGGTGGTTCGAGTTCGTCTTCAACACCCCCTCCCACCACCGCGTCCACCACGCCTCCCAGGGTGGCTACCTGGACCGGAACTTCGGCGGGATCCTGATCGTCTGGGACCGTATGTTCGGTTCCTTCGTCGCCGAGACCGAGCGCCCCGTCTTCGGTCTGACGAAGAACATCACGACCCACAATCCGTTCAAGGTCGCCACCCACGAATACGTGTCGATCGCCAAGGACCTCAAGGCCGCGACCAGTTGGCGCGAGCGCTTCGGACGGATCCTGCGCGGACCCGGCTGGTCGCCCGAGCCGGCCGCCGCCGAGACGGTTCCGGAGCGTGTCGCATGATCCTGCTGTGGGCCTTCGCCGTAGCTGTCACCGGCGACCTCGTCTCCCTGCTCGCGGACTGGGACCTCGGCCACACGGTCTTCAAGCCGCTCCTCGTCCCGCTGCTCCTCGCGTACGCGGTGACCCGCAAGGCACCCCGGCTGCTGCTCGCCGCCCTGTTCTTCGGCTGGACCGGTGACGTCCTGCTGATGTTCGACGCCGACGCGGCCTTCCTCGCCGGCATGGGCGGCTTCGCGGTCGGTCACATCTGCTACCTCGTTCTCTTCGCGAAGTACGGGACCCCGCACCGGCACACCGCCCCGCTCGCGGCCGCGTACGGCCTCGTCCTCGCCCTGACCCTCGTCCTCATGTGGGGCGACCTGCCCGGCGACCTGCGGGTGCCCGTCGCCGCGTACAGCCTGCTGCTCACCGCGATGGCGCTGCGGGCGGCCGCGCGGTTCGGGCTCGTCGCGGGGATCGGCGGCGCGCTGTTCCTGCTCTCCGACACCCTCATCGCCACCGGGATCGCGGAGTGGCCGCAGCTGCCGCGCCCCGACTTCTGGGTGATGCTCACGTACGCGGCGGCGCAGGCGCTGCTGGTCAAGGGCGTACTCGCCGGGCTCGACGCGCAGAAGGAGCAGGCCGCGGCGTACGGTGAGAGCCGCACGGCCGCCGCAGCGCCCTGACGGCGACGCGGCCCGCCGTACCCCCGCTTTCGCGGCCCGCCGCACCCGTACACCCGAAGGACCCGCCATGCGCGCCACCACCATCCACGCTCCGTACGACATGCGCGTGGAGGAGGTGGCGGACCCACGGGTCGAGCAGCCCACCGACGCCGTGCTGCGCGTCCTGCGGGCCTGTATCTGCGGCAGCGACCTGTGGGCCTACCGCGGGGAGGCCGCGCGGCAGAAGGGGCAGCGGATCGGGCACGAGTTCCTCGGCATCGTCGAGGAGACCGGGTCCGACGTGCGCGGATTCAAGGCCGGCGACCTCGTCGTCGCACCGTTCATGTGGTCCGACGGCGTCTGCGACTACTGCGCCGAAGGGCTCACCACGTCCTGCGAGCACGGCGGGTTCTGGGGCGCGGTCGGGCACGACGGCGGCCAGGGCGAGGCCGTGCGCGTCCCGTACGCGGACGGCACCCTCGTACGGCTGCCCGCCGACGCCGCCTCCGACGACCACCTGCTCACCGCGCTGCTCACGCTCTCCGACGTGCTGGGCACCGGCCACCACGCGGCGCTCGGCGCGGGCGTGCGCGAGGGCTCCACGGTCGCCGTCGTCGGCGACGGGGCCGTCGGCCTGTGCGCGGTGCTCGCCGCCAAGCGGCTCGGCGCCGAGCGGATCATCGCGCTCGGCCGCCACCAGGTGCGGACCGACATCGCCCGCCGCTTCGGTGCCACGGACGTGGTCGCCGAGCGCGGCGACGAGGCCGTCGAGGCGGTACGGGCGCTCACGCGCGGGCAGGGCGCGGCCTGCGTGGTCGAGGCGGTCGGTACCGAGCAGTCCATGAGCACGGCCGTGAACATCACCCGCGACGGCGGAGCGATCGGCTTCGTCGGCGTCCCGCACGGCAGCGGCACGGGTCTCGACCTGGGCGTCATGTTCGACCGCAACATCGCGCTGCGCGGCGGCGTCGCGCCCGTGCGCACGTACATCCCGGAACTGCTGCCCGACGTCCTCGACGGCACGATCGACCCGTCCCCGGTCTTCGACCTGACGGTCGGCCTGGACCAGGTGCCGGACGGCTACAAGGCGATGGACGCGCGAACGGCGCTGAAGGTGCTGGTCACGTTCTAGGGCCGTCCTTTTCGCCGTCACGGGGCCGCCCTTCTCGCCGTCACCCCCACAGCGGCCGGTCCCACCAGATCGGCGCCGGCACCGCGGTGAGCAGAGCCGACACCGCGACCGCGAGGCCGAGCACCACGACCTCCGCCCGCGCGGGCACCGCGGCGGCCACCGCACCGCCGCGTCCGAGGCGGGCCCGGGCGGTGACGGCGAGGCCCGCGATCACCACCACGAGCAGCAGCTTGGCGAAGAGCACGCGACCGTACGCGGTGGTCAGCAGCGAGTCGAGCGGCAGCTTGCGCAGCGTCGAGCAGATGCCCGACGCCGTGATCGCGGCGAACAGCACGGCCGCGACCCGCGCGTACAGGCCGAGCAGCGCGGCCGAGGGCGCAGGCCGGGCCCGCCACAGCCGCAGCGTCCGCAGCACATGGAGCAGTCCGCCCGCCCAGAGCGCGGCCGACGTGAGGTGGACAAAGGTCAGCGCGCTGCCGATCAGCGGGTCTTCCTCGGGGCCGATATTCGGGTGCGCCCGCAGCGCCTCCGCCGCCGCGAGCACCACGAGCGGCAGGAACGCGCTGCCGGGGCGGCGGGACTGGGCGCAGTAGCCGGCGGCGATGAACGCGTTGACCTCCAGGAGCGCCAGGCGCCCGTCCGTCGTCTGCCACAGCCGCCCCGGCCGCAGCTCGGCCAGGGAGTCCGGCGGGATGTTGCCGTTGGCGACGATCAGCGCGAGACCCACCGCGGCGACGGCGCCGACGAACGCCGCCATCACCGACCAGTTCACGGGCCGCGGCTCGGGCGCCCCGGGCACCCGGCGGGTCAGCCAGCCGTCGGCGGCCTGCCCGGCGAGCACGCACAGGGCGGCGAACATGACCATCCGCAACGCCGTGACCATGCCGATTCCCGGCGGGGTCGCCTCGCCCGATTCGTACAGCGCGAGATCGGGGCCGAGCAGCGGCACCAGGGCGGCGAGCAGCAGCAGGACGAGCACGGCTGCGCCGCGGCGCAGCGCGGACCTGCGCTCGGGAGCCGACGGAGCGTCAGTTCCCATGCTGCCGTCTGATTCTTCGGCCGGGGCGGCCGCAACGGAGGGGCGGGATACGGTCATTGATCGATTTTGACCGGAACAGTGTGATTGTTGCAACGGTTGACGGTGCAGGTCGGCCCGGAGCCACCCGTACGTCGCCCCCGGTCAGCGGCCACGGACCCACGATCTGCTCAGCCTTCGAGGACCACGGGCAGCGCCTCAAGGTCGTTCTGCGTCAGGACCGGCGCCTTGCGCAGCTCCTGCGCGGGGACCGCCAGCCGCAGCGACGGGAAGCGCGCGAAGAGCGCGGGCAGCGCGATGGCCGCTTCCAGGCGCGAGAGCGCCGCACCGGGGCAGATGTGCGGGCCGTGGCCGAAGGCGACGTTGCGGGCGGCGTCGGTACGGGTGATGTCGAAGGAGTCCGCGTCGTCGCCGTAGAAGGAGGTGTCGCGGCCGATCGCCCGGTAGGACATGACGACGCCCTCGCCCTTCTCGATCACGAAGCCGCCCGCTTCGTCGACCACCACGTCCTCGGTCGCGAAGCGCATCAGCAGATGCGTGACCGGCGGGTCCCAGCGCAGCGCCTCCTCGATCACGGCCTCCCACGAAACGCTCCCGCCGAGCACGAGCTCCAGCTGGGCGGGGTGGGTGAGCAGGCCCCGTACCGCACTCAGGATCAGCGCGATCGTGGTCTCGTGACCGGCCGCGATCATCGACTGCAGATTGCCGGCGATCTCCTCGCGGCTCATCGGCGCGCCGCCCTCGTCGGCCAGGATCAGCGCGCTGGTCAGGTCGTCGCCGGGCGCGGCCTTCTTCTCCTCGACCATCTTGAGGAAGATCCCGTAGATCTCCGCCATCACCGCGAGCCGCTCGTCCTGCGGCGTCAGCATCGAGAAGAAGGCCTTCCACAGCCGCATCTGCCGGGGTATCTCCGCCTCCGCGACGCCCATCAGATGGCAGACCACGGACATCGGCAGCGGCCCCGCGAACGCCGGCTTCAGGTCCACCACCCCGCCTGGCGCGCTCTTGGCCTGCCCGGCCATGGCGTCGAGGAGCTGCTCGGTGTACCCCTCGATGACCGGCCGCAGATCCTCGACGCGGCGCGCGGTCAGCGCCTGCGCGATCTTCGTGCGCAGCCGCCGGTGCTCGGCGCCGTCCGTCGTGAACATCGACGGCGGTACGTCGACCATGCCGATCAACGGCCAGTCATGGGTGACCTGCCCCGAGGTGAAGAGCCCCCACTGGTTGATGTCCTTGACCAGGCGCGCATCCGTGAGCAGCCGCCGCGCCACGGTGTGCGAGGTGACGGTCCACGCGGGCGCGCCGAGCAGATCGATCCGCACGATCGGCCCGGCCGCGCGCAGCCGGGCGGTCTCGCCGTCGAGGTCCTGGACCAGCGGGTCGATGGAGAGGGGAGTCGGCGACGCGTTCAACGGGGCCTCCGGAGGCGGGAACGGATGACGGGCCGGGCGGGAGGTGCGGTGGCACTCACAGCGGTGGCGCTCACCGCAGTGGCGCCCACACATGCGCACGGGCCCGCCCCTCGGGAGGAGGGGCGCGCCCGTGCGGTCCTTCGGATGCCGGCCGCGCGAAGGCGTACCGGCGGTTCGTGCGGTACTGCTACTTCACCGCGTCCAGGGCGTTCACCACTCCGGCCCCGAAGAACCCGTTGGTGCGCTTGCCCTCCTTGCACCACGCGTCCACGACACCGTCGCCGTCACCGTCGTACGGAGCCGTCGGGCAGCCCGGGTTGTCGGCCTGCGCCTTGAGCATCGCCTGCAGCTGCTTGGGGCTCGCCCACGGGTACTCGCTCTTGAGGAGCGCGGCCACGCCCGAGGCGTGCGGCGACGCCATCGAGGTGCCCTGCATGTAGTCCCAGCCGCCGCCCGGCACGGTCGACAGGATGCGGCCGTTCTTCAGCGGGGTGTCCGGGATCTGGTACTTGTCGCCACCCGGCGCCGCGACGTCGATGACGCCCTTGCCGTACGTGGAGAAGTACGACTTGGTGCCCTTGACGCCCACCGAGCTGACCGTCACGACACCCGGCAGCTGGGTCGGGATGTCGAAGCACTCGTGCGGGTCGATGGTGCGCGTCTGGGGCGTCTCGACGTCGTCCGGGCTGGAGTCGTCCACGATCGCGTCCGAGTCGAGGTCGTGGTTGGAGTTGCCCGCGGCCGCGACGTTGAGGGTGCCCTTGCGCTGTGCGTACAGCTGGGACCGGTTGACCGCGTCGACGATCGCCCGCTGGTCCGGGTCGTTCATGCAGTTGTACAGCCAGGGGTCCACGTAATAGCTGTTGTTGGTGATCTCGATGCCCTTGTCCGCGGCGAAGACGAACGCGCAGACCACGGACTCCGGGAAGAACAGCTGGGTGTCCGGCTCGGCCACCTTGATGCCCGCGACCTTCACACCGGGCGCCACACCCGCGACACCGATGCCGTTGCGCGCGGCCGCGATCTCGCCCGCCACGTGGGTGCCGTGGTCGTGCGAGGGGTCGGCCGGGCGCCAGGCGCCGGGGGACGTGTCGGGCTTGCCGCCGACACAGTTGGCGGACTGCGAGGCCGAGAAGTTCGGCGCGAGGTCCGGGTGGGTGTCATCCACACCGGTGTCGATGACACCGACCGTGACCCTCCGGCTGCCGTCGTTGATCTTCGCGGCCTTGTCCGCGCCGATCGCACGGAGATCCCACTGCTCGGGCTCCAGGGGCTCCTGGCCCTTGCCCGCCTGCGCAGTGATCTTCGCGGCATCCTCCGGCGTGAGCTCCTGGACGGAGCCCTCGCGGGTGATGCCCGCGGGCGCGAGCGGCGCGGTGCGGGTCGCGCCCGCGCTCTGCACGCCGCGCACCTTGCGTATCTGCTCGCCGAACGAGGGGTTCGTCGAGTGGACGACGATCACGCCTATCTGCCGGTAGGTGATGACGACCTCACCACCGGCCTTGGCTATCGCCTTCTCCACGGAGGAGATCGTGCGGTGGTCCGTCCGCGTGTTCACCACATACGGCAACTTCGGACCGGTCTGCGTCGAAGCCGTCGGAACGTCGGCCGGAGCCGCGGCCTGGGCCGCGGGTGCGACGCCGAGCGTGGCCAGTGTGAGGACCAGGCCCAGCGGGGCGACGAGACGACGCCGTCTGGAACGCAGATGAGTCATGGGATCTCCACTTCATCCGTTGTGAGGGATTTGCTTGGTTCGGTGCGCCTTTATGCCCCAACTGCCGTAATAGGCAGGGCTGTTGGCGCGTACAACGAACGTGAAGCTAGCGCCCGGCATGTCGGCCGAGCAATGGGAGCGGGGTGAGTGGGCGGAAAAGTTTCCGACTGGCCGGGTGGGGCGTTGAACCACAACGCGCGCGTCGCCGTGCGGTTGGCAGGGGGAGAAGCCAGCATCAGCCCCCTGCCGGATCACCCCGGGGAGGTCACCGACTCGCCCTCCCGGCCGGAGTGGTCCCTGTTCACAGCGAGGTCGAATGTCCCCATCCACCGCTTCCGTCGCGCAAGGAGTCCCCGTGGCCACCGACGCACCACCGCCCGCCAAAGGCGGGCCAGAACCCGTAACGCCGTCGACCGAGGCCTTCCTGGAGGTCCAGGAGAGCGCGGAGTTCGGTGAACTGCGCCGGTCCTACCGCTCCTTCGCGTTCCCGCTCACGATCGCGTTCACCACCTGGTACCTGCTGTACGTGCTGCTCTCGAACTACGCGGGCGGCTTCATGGGCGCCAAGCTCTTCGGCAACATCAACGTCGCCTTCGTGTTCGGCATCGCCCAGTTCCTCACCACGTTCCTCATCGCCTGGTGGTACTCGCGGCACGCCGCCGCCAAGCTCGACCCCAAGGCCGAGGCGATCAAGTCCCGTATGGAGGGCGGCGCATGAGCCCCATGATCCAGTCCGCGATGGGTGACACCCTGCTCGCGGCCAACGAGGCCAGCGAACACCGGCCGCTGATCATCTCGCTGTTCGGGGCGTTCGTCCTCGCGACCCTCGGCATCACGATCTGGGCCGGACGGCAGACCAAGGACGCCTCCGACTTCTACGCGGGCGGACGGTCGTTCACCGCGTTCCAGAACGGACTCGCCGTCTCCGGCGACTACATGTCGGCCGCGTCGTTCCTCGGTATCGCGGGCGCCATCGCGCTCTTCGGCTACGACGGCTTCCTGTACTCCATCGGCTTCCTCGTCGCCTGGCTGGTGGCGCTGCTCCTGGTCGCCGAGCCGCTGCGCAACTCCGGCCGCTACACGATGGGCGACGTCCTCGCGTACCGCATGCGGCAGCGTCCCGTGCGGACTGCCGCCGGCACCTCGACCATCGTCGTCTCGATCTTCTATCTGCTCGCGCAGATGGCAGGCGCCGGTGTGCTCGTCTCGCTGCTCCTCGGCATCACCTCGGACGCGGGCAAGATCGGCATCGTCGCCCTGGTCGGCGTCCTGATGATCGTCTACGTGTCCATCGGCGGCATGAAGGGCACCACCTGGGTCCAGATGGTCAAGGCCGTGCTCCTGATCGGCGGCACGATCCTCATCACCTTCCTGGTGCTGCTCAAGTTCAACTTCAACATCTCCGACCTGCTCGGCACCGCCGCCGAGAACAGCGGCAAGGGCGACGCCTTCCTGGAGCCCGGGCTGCAGTACGGAGCGGACGCGACCACCAAGCTCGACTTCATCTCGCTCGGCATCGCCCTGGTGCTCGGCACCGCCGGTCTGCCGCACATCCTGATCCGCTTCTACACGGTGCCCAACGCCAAGGCCGCCCGTAAGTCCGTGAACTGGGCGATCGGCATCATCGGCGGCTTCTACCTGATGACCATCGCGCTCGGCTTCGGCGCGGCGGCCCTCATCAAGCCGGACGAGATCATCGCGTCCAACCCGTCCGGGAACACGGCGGCCCCGCTGCTCGCCCTGCACCTGGGCGGCACCGACTCGGCCTGGGGCGCGATCCTGCTCGCCGTGATCTCCGCTGTCGCCTTCGCCACCATCCTGGCCGTGGTCGCGGGCCTCACCCTCGCGTCCTCGTCCTCGTTCGCGCATGACATCTACGCCAACGTCATCAAGCGCGGCAAGGCCACCGAGAAGGAGGAGATGCGCGCCGCGAAGCTCGCCACCATCGGCATCGGCGCGGTGTCCATCCTGCTCGGCGCCCTGGCCCGCGACCTCAACGTCGCCGGCCTCGTCGCCCTCGCCTTCGCCGTGGCGGCCTCGGCGAACCTGCCGACGATCCTCTACAGCCTGTTCTGGAAGCGGTTCACCACCCAGGGCGCCCTGTGGTCGATCTACGGTGGTCTGATCGTCGCCGTCGGCCTGGTGCTCTTCTCGCCGGTCGTCTCCGGCGACCCGAAGGCGATGTTCCCGGACGTGGACTTCGCCTGGTTCCCGCTGAAGAACCCGGGTCTGATCTCCATCCCGTTCGGCTTCCTGATGGGCTGGCTTGGCACCGTCCTGTCCAAGGAGGAGCCCGACACCGGCAAGTACGCGGAGCTCGAGGTCCGCTCGCTCACCGGCACCGGCGCCCACTGACGGCGCTCCGGTCCGCACGGGTCACGGCCGCGTCGTAGGTCTCTACGACGCGGCCGTACCGGTCGTCGTGCGATCAACACCCTGATACCTGTCAGCCCCCTCGCGTAGGCTCGTATACAGAAGCCAGTTCCAGCCGCATCGCCAAGGGAGGGGCCCCACGTGCTCATCGACACGTTCGGCCGCGTGGCCACCGATCTCCGGGTCTCGCTCACGGACCGGTGCAATCTGCGGTGCACCTACTGCATGCCCGAAGAGGGCCTGCAGTGGCTGGCCAAGCCCGACCTGCTCACCGACGACGAGATCGTCCGGCTGATCCGTATCGCCGTCACACAGCTCGGCGTCGAAGAGGTCCGCTTCACCGGCGGTGAGCCGCTGCTGCGCCCCGGGATCGTCGGCATCGTCGAGCGCGTCGCGGCCCTCGGGCCGCGCCCCAAGATGTCCCTGACCACCAACGGCATCGGCCTCAAGCGCACCGCCACCGCCCTCAAGGCGGCGGGCCTGGACCGGGTGAACGTCTCGCTCGACACCCTGCGCCCCGACGTCTTCAAGACGCTCACCCGCCGCGACCGCCACCAGGACGTGCTCGACGGCATGGCCGCCGCCCGCGACGCCGGTCTGACCCCGGTCAAGGTCAATGCGGTCCTGATGCCCGGCCTCAACGACGACGAGGCCCCCGACCTCCTCGCCTGGGCGATGGAGAACGACTACGAGCTGCGGTTCATCGAGCAGATGCCGCTGGACGCCCAGCACGGCTGGAAGCGCGACGGGATGATCACGGCCGGTGACATCCTGCAGTCGCTGCGCACCCGCTTCTCGCTCACCGAGGAGGGCCAGGACGAGCGCGGCTCCGCCCCGGCCGAGCGCTGGATCGTCGACGGCGGCCCGCACACCGTGGGCGTGATCGCCTCGGTCACCCGCCCGTTCTGCCGCGCCTGCGACCGGACGCGCCTGACGGCCGACGGCCAGGTGCGCACCTGTCTGTTCGCCACCGAGGAGACCGATCTGCGCGCGGCCCTGCGCGCCGAGGACTCCTCGGACGAAGAGGTCGCCCGGCTGTGGAAGCTGGCGATGTGGGGCAAGAAGGCCGGTTCTGGTCTGGACGACCCCACGTTCCTTCAGCCCGCCCGCCCCATGTCCGCGATCGGCGGCTAGCCGCTCGTCAAATCGGCGGCTAGTCGCTCTCCTGCGCGGCGTCCCAGTCGGAGAGCCGTACGACATCCTTCAAGAACCCGCGCACGCCCAGGAATTGGGACAGGTGCTCGCGGTGCTCCTCACACGCGAGCCAGGTCTTGCGGCGCTCCGGCGTGTGCACCTTCGGGTTGTTCCACGCGAGGACCCAGACCGCGGCGGTCCGGCAGCCCTTGGCGGAGCACTGCGGGGTGTCGATGGAAGGTTCGGGGAGGATCACGCCTCAACCCTAAACGCTGCGGAAAAGGCGACGCCGAGCAGCCACGGGGGGAGCTGCCCGGCGTCGGTCTGTCGCTCCGACGGGGGATGCGGAGCGCGTACGAAGTATGTCACGGGGGACCCCGTGCGGTGCACCGGAACTACATGATTGATCTGAGCTTTTCTTGAGCTTTGCAGACCGGTGCAGGTCAGGTTCGGCTGCCCGAGCCCTCCTGTGTCTCCTGCCCCGCGGATTCCGGGACGGATTCCGCCGGATCGGGTGCGGAGGGCGGCGGCAGCATCGGCCGCACGGGCGCCGCGACGAAGGTCGACGGCAGCGAAGGGACGTTCTCCCGCCCGGCGTTGGCGATCACGACGGCGATGTAGGGGAGCAGCACACCCGCGGCGAGCGCCACGATGGCGACATGCCGCTCCACGTTCCACAGGACGGCCGCGAGAATCACCGACAGCGTCCGGATCGACATGGAGATCACGTAGCGGCGCTGCCTGCCCCGGACGTCGTCCGCGAGGGACTGGCGCGCTCCCGTGATCCGGAAGACCTCGGTCCCGCCCGCTGTGCTCTGCTTCCGCATCACGTTCCACCACCCGCTCTGCTGCCGGACTCTCCCCGGACCGGACACGGCTCCACGGTACGCCGGGCCTGCGCAGCCTTCGAGACCGGGGCGGTCGCCGCCGGGGCGGATCCACTGCGCCGTACCCCGTATGGGGGTGCCCGACATGCGCCGTATGGCCGAGGGACGGAGACTGGCGGTACTGCTCACCCGTGCGCATATGAGGAGGCGGTCATGGGCTGGTTGTGGGCGATCATTGTGGGATTTGTACTGGGTCTGCTCGCGAAGGCGATCCTGCCCGGAAAGCAGCACATGCCGCTGTGGATGACCACCATCCTCGGCATCATCGGCGGTGTGGCCGGCAACTCCCTCGCGGCGGGCTTCGGCATCGACGAGACCCGCGGTATCGACTGGGGCCGGCACGCGCTGCAGATCGCTGCGGCCGTCGTGCTCGTCTTCCTGGGCGACATGATCTACAAGGCGGTCAAGGGCGGCAGCAGACAGGCCACCTGAGCCTTCGGTACACGCATGAGGGGCCGGTCCATACGGACCGGCCCCTCATGTGCGTGCGTCAGCCCGCGACGACCTCGATCAGCCCGCGACGACCTCGATCGCCGCCAGGTTCTTCTTGCCGCGCCGCAGCACCAGCCAGCGGCCGTGCAGCAGGTCCTGAGCGGCGGGGACCGCGTCCTCGCCGGCGACCTTCACGTTGTTCACGTACGCGCCGCCCTCCTTGACGGTGCGCCGGGCGGCCGACTTCGACGCCACGAGGCCGACCTCCGCGAACAGGTCCACGACCGGGCGCAGCTCGGTGACCTGCGCGTGCGGCACCTCGGACAGCGCGGCGGCCAGGGTGGCCGCGTCGAGGTCACCCAGCTCGCCCTGGCCGAACAGCGCCTTGGACGCGTTCATGACCGCGGCGCACTGGTCGGCGCCGTGCACCAGCGTGGTCAGTTCCTCGGCGAGCGCGCGCTGCGCGGCCCGGGCCTGCGGCCGCTCCTCGGTGAGCTTCTCCAGCTCCTCCAGCTCCTCGCGGGACTTGAAGCTGAGGATGCGCATGTACGTGGAGATGTCACGGTCGTCCGTGTTCAGCCAGAACTGGTAGAACGCGTACGGCGTCGTCATCTCCGGGTCGAGCCAGATGGCGCCGCCCTCGGTCTTGCCGAACTTGGTGCCGTCCGACTTCACCATCAGCGGCGTCGAGTAGCAGTGCACCTCGGCCTCGGGGTGCATCCGGTGGATCAGGTCGATGCCGGCCGTCAGGTTGCCCCACTGGTCCGAGCCGCCCTGCTGGATGACACAGCCGTGGCGCCGGTACAGCTCCAGGAAGTCCATGCCCTGCAGGAGCTGGTAGCTGAACTCCGTGTAGCTGATGCCCTCCTGGGACTCCAGGCGGCGGGCCACCGAGTCCTTGGTGAGCATCTTGTTGACGCGGAAGTGCTTGCCGATGTCGCGCAGGAACTCGATCGCGGACATGCCCGCGGTCCAGTCCAGGTTGTTCACCATCTGCGCCGCGTTCTCGCCCTCGAAGTCGAGGAACGGCTCGATCTGCGAGCGCAGCCGCTGCACCCACTCGGCGATGACCGCCGGGTCGTTCAGCGTGCGCTCCGCGGTCGGGCGCGGGTCGCCGATCTGGCCGGTGGCGCCGCCCACGAGGGCCAGCGGCCGGTGCCCGGCCTGCTGCAGCCGGCGCAGGGTGAGGACCTGGACGAGGTGGCCCACGTGCAGGCTCGCCGCGGTCGGGTCGAAGCCGCAGTAATACGTGACCGGGCCGTCCGCGAGCGCCTTGCGCAGGGCGTCTTCATCAGTGGACTGGGCGAAAAGGCCGCGCCACTTCAGCTCGTCGACGATGTCGGTCACGGTGGTGGATCTCCTCGGGAGGCGGTGAAGCGCCCACGGTCCGCCGCAGGCGCTTCACCAGTCTATGGGGGCGGCGGCCAGGAGCCGACCGGATTCCACCCTTCAAGATCGTCGCCGCAGGATCACCGCCCGGGTCAGACGCCCTGGCTCACCGAGCTCATGTTGAAGTCCGGCACCCGCAGCGGCGGCATCGCGGCACGGGTGAAGTAGTCGCCCCACTCGCGCGGCAGCGTCTTCTCCGTGCGGCCCGCCTCCGTGGCGCGGCCGAGCAGGTCGACGGGGGACTCGTTGAAGCGGAAGTTGTTCACCTCGCCGACCACCTCGCCGTTCTCCACGAGGTACACGCCGTCGCGCGTGAGCCCGGTCAGGAGCAGGGACGCCGGGTCGACCTCGCGGATGTACCAGAGGCAGGTCAGGAGCAGCCCGCGCTCGGTCCCGGCGACCATCTCGTCGAGGGAGCGGTCGCCGCCGCCCTCCAGGACCAGGTTGTCGATGTCCGGGGCGAGGGGCAGTCCCGTCAGGCCCGCGCTGTGCCGCGTCGTGACAAGCCGGGCGAGCTCGCCCTCGCGGATCCACTCGGTGGCCGCGAGCGGCAGACCGTTGTCGAAGACCGACGAGGTGTCGCCCGAGGCGTGCGCGATGACGAAGGGAGCGGACTCCAGACCGGGCTCCCGCGGGTCGCTGCGCAGGGTCAGGGGCAGTTCGCTGAGCCGGTCGCCGATGCGGGTGCCGCCGCCGGGCTTGGAGAAGACGGTCCGGCCCTCCACCGCGTCCCGGCCCGCCGACGACCAGTACTGGTAGATCAGCAGATCCGCCACCGCCGTCGGCGGCAGCAGGGTCTCGTAGCGCCCGGCCGGCAGCTCGATGCGGCGCTCCGCCCAGCCGAGACGCTGGGCGAGTTCGGCGTCGAGCGCTCCGGGGTCCACGTCCGCGAAGTCCCGTGTCGCGCGACCCGCCCACGCCGAGCGCGTACGGTCCGGCGATTTGGCGTTCAGCTCCAGCGTCCCGTTGGGCTGGTCGTGCCGCAGCCGCAGCCCTGTCGACGTACCGACATAGCTCGATGTCATCTCGTGGTGCGCGAACCCGTACAGCTCACGGCCGCCCGAGCGGGCCCGTGCGAAGGCCTCGCCGAGGGCCGGGGCGAACGCGCCGAAGACGGCCGACGAGGTCTCGGCGGGGGAGTCGGCGAAGCCCGGCGAGGCAGGCGTGCCGGACACCAGCGCCCGGGCGTCCTCGGCCGGTTCACCGTCGCGTGCCGCCTTCTCCGCGGCCCGTACGAGATCCTCCAGGTCATCGGCGGTGACGGCCGAGCGCGAGACGACCCCGGAGGCCGTGCCCTCCTTGCCGTCGACCGTGGCGATGACCGTGAGGGTGCGGCCGCGTGTGACGCCGTTCGTGGTGAGCGCGTTGCCCGCCCAGCGCAGGTTGGCGCTGGACTCCTCGTCGGCGATCACCACGCACCCGTCGGCGGTGGACAGGTCCAGGGCCCGCTCGACGATCTCGTGCGGCTTGCTGCCACGGTGCGTCCGAGAGCTCATCGACCGGCCTCCTGCGTCGTGTTGAGGATGTTCACGTTCTGGAAGAGTGCGGAGGGGCAGCCGTGCGAGACCGCCGCCACCTGGCCCGGCTGCGCCTTGCCGCAGTTGAAGGCTCCGCCGAGGACATACGTGTCGGGGCCGCCGACCGCTGCCATCGAGCCCCAGAAGTCGGTGGTCGTCGCCTGGTACGCCACATCGCGCAGCTGGCCCGCGAGCTGCCCGTTCTCGATCCTGAAGAACCGCTGCCCGGTGAACTGGAAGTTGTACCGCTGCATGTCGATCGACCAGGACCTGTCGCCGACCACGTAGATCCCGCGTTCGACCCCCGCGATCAGCTCGTCCGTCGAGGGCCCCTCGGGCGCGGGCTGCAGCGAGACGTTCGCCATCCGCTGCACCGGCACATGGCTCGGGGAGTCCGCGTACGCGCAGCCGTTGGAGCGCTCGAAGCCCGTGAGCTTCGCGATCCGGCGGTCCAGCTGGTAGCCGACGAGCGTGCCGTCCTTCACCAGGTCCCAGGACTGCCCGGCCACGCCCTCGTCGTCGAACCCGATGGTCGCGAGGCCGTGCTCGGCCGTGCGGTCACCGGTCACGTTCATGATCTCGGAGCCGTACGCCAGCTTCCCGAGCTGGTCGAACGTCGCGAACGACGTGCCCGCGTACGCCGCCTCGTAGCCGAGCGCACGGTCCAGCTCCGTGGCGTGGCCGATCGACTCGTGGATCGTCAGCCAGAGGTTCGAGGGGTCGACGACCAGGTCGTAGCGCCCCGCCTCGACACTCGGCGCCCGCATCTTCTCGGCCAGGAACTCCGGGATCTGCGCCAGCTCCTTGTCCCAGTCCCACACCTCCTTGCCGAGGTACTCCCAGCCGCGCCCGACCGGCGGTGCGATGGTGCGCATCGAGTCGAACTCGCCGGTCCGCTCGTCCACCGCCGTCGCGGTCAGCTGCGGATGCAGCCGCACGCGCTGCTGGGTGGTCACCGTCCCCGCCGTGTCCGCGTAGAACTTGTTCTCCTGCACGGTCAGGAGCGAGGCGTCCACATGCGCCACGCCCTCCGCCGCGAGCAGCCGCGCACTCCAGTCGGCGAGCAGCCCGGTCTTCTCGGCGTCCGGCACGTCGAAGGGATTGATCTCGTACGAGGAGATCCACTCCTTGTCCGCATGGACCGGCTCCGCCGCGAGCTCCACCCGCTCGTCCGAACCGGCGGCGGCGATCACCTGCGCGGAGAGCTTCGCCATGGCGACGGCCTGCGAGGCGACCTTCGCGGCCGCGTCCATCGACAGATCGACACCGGAGGCGAACCCCCAGCTGCCGCCGTGCACCACACGGACGGCATAGCCCAGGTCCGTCGTGTCCGACGAACCGGACGGCTTCGCGTCCCTCAGCCGCCAGGCGGCGCTGCGCACCCGCTCGAAGCGGAAGTCCGCGTGGTCGGCGCCGAGCGCACGCGCCCGGGCCAGCGCGGCGTCCGCGAGCGCGCGCAGCGGGAGTGCGGTGAAGGTCGCGTCGAGGACGTGACGGGCTTGGGGCACTTCAGCACCAGCCTTTCTGTAGGGACCCGACAGGGACTGCTCCGGGTCACTGTGGGTGACCGATTCTCCGTAACCACGACGGGCCAGATAAGTTTCCGGGTATCCGACCACTATCGAAAGGGTGATCCGTTGAGCCGCTCGGTTCTCGTCACCGGAGGAAACCGGGGCATCGGCCTCGCCATCGCCCTCGCGTTCGCCGAGGCCGGCGACAAGGTCGCGATCACTTACCGCTCGGGCGACCCCGCCGAGCTGGAGAAGCAGGGTCTCCTCGCCGTCAAGTGCGACATCACCGACAGCGAGCAGGTGGACCAGGCCTACAAGGAGATCGAGGAGAAGCACGGTCCCGTCGAGGTGCTCGTCGCCAACGCCGGCGTCACCAAGGACCAGCTCCTCATGCGCATGTCCGAGGACGACTTCACGTCCGTCCTCGACACCAACCTCACCGGCACCTTCCGTGTCGTGAAGCGCGCCAACCGCGGCATGCTGCGCGCGAAGAAGGGCCGAGTCGTCCTGATCTCGTCGGTCGTGGGCCTTCTCGGCTCGGCCGGCCAGGCCAACTACGCCGCCTCCAAGGCCGCCCTCGTCGGCTTCGCCCGCTCGCTCGCCCGTGAGCTGGGCTCGCGCAACATCACCTTCAACGTCGTCGCGCCCGGTTTCGTCGACACCGACATGACCAAGGTGCTCACCGACGAGCAGCGCGCCGGCATCGTCTCGCAGGTGCCGCTCGGCCGGTACGCGCAGCCGGCGGAGATCGCGGCGGCGGTCGCCTTCCTCGCGTCGGACGACGCTTCGTACATCACTGGTGCCGTCATCCCGGTTGACGGCGGACTGGGAATGGGTCACTGATCACCATGGCTGGAATCCTCGAGGGCAAGAAGATCCTCATCACCGGTGTGCTGATGGAGTCCTCCATCGCCTTCCACGCCGCGAAGCTGGCGCAGGAACAGGGCGCGGAGATCATCCTCACCGCCTGGCCCCGGCCGACGCTGACCGAGCGCATCGCCAAGAAGCTCCCGAAGCCGGTCACGGTCATCGAGCTCGACGTCACCAACGACGAGCACATGGCCTCGCTCGCCGACAAGGTCCGCGCCGACCTCGGCGGTCTCGACGGCGTCGTGCACTCCATCGGCTTCGCGCCGCAGGACGCCCTGGGCGGCAACTTCCTCGACACTCCCTTCGAGTCGGTGTCGACGGCCATGCACGTCTCGGCGTACTCCCTGAAGTCGCTGACGATGGCCCTGAAGCCGCTGATGACCGACGGCGGCTCGGTGGTCGGCCTGACCTTCGACGCGCAGTTCGCGTGGCCGCAGTACGACTGGATGGGCCCGGCGAAGGCCGCGCTGGAGGCGACCAACCGCTACATGGCGCGCTACCTCGGCCCGGACAACATCCGCTGCAACCTCGTCTCGGCCGGCCCGCTCGGCTCGATGGCCGCGAAGTCCATCCCGGGCTTCTCCGACCTGGCCTCGGTCTGGGACACGCGCTCGCCCCTGAACTGGGAGCTCACGGACCCGGAGCCGACGGGCAAGGCGATCGTGGCCCTGCTGTCGGACTGGTTCCCGAAGACGACGGGCGAGATCATCCACGTGGACGGCGGTCTGCACGCCATCGGCGCGTAGTTCCCGTACGAGGGCGGTGACGCCCCGGCCTTCACGGACCCCCGAGGCCCCGTTTCCCGCACCGCGCGGGAGGCGGGGCCTCGCCCGTTCGGGCGCTCTCCGCCTGCGGGCGGGAGGTGAACGGCGCACGGTGGAAGTCCAGTTCCCCCCTTGAGGTGCAGCCGCGGCGGCAGTTGACTGCCGGGTCGCGGTACGGCCGAGGAGGTCTTCCGAGTGGTGCGCAGTCCGCGGTGGTACGGGCCCCTCCTCGCGGGGCTGAGCCTGCTGCTCGTGCTGCCGGGCCACGCCGGCACCGCACCCGCCGCCGCGCAGCCCGCACCCGAGCCGCGTCCCTTCGGCGCCGACTGCCGTACCGGCGTCGACGGGTCCCGGGTCACCGCGTACTGCCACAACCCGTATCCCGAGACGGACCACGTGCGGCTGCACATCGAGTGCGAGCAGTGGTGGGACATCGACACGGACGCCGCGCCGGTCGCGACGGGCCCCGCGCAGACGGTGCGGCTGAGCGGGCGCTGCTGGAAGGGCGTCGGCTCCGCGTGGGTGAGCCACGCCCGCGCGCCCCGAGGCTGATCAGCGCGGGCGGAAGTGCTCCAGGCGGCACATGAACGGGTAGCTCGCCGCCTCGTCCGCCGCCGCCTGCGCGTCCCCGTTCCGGATCGCGTCCACGAGACGGGTGTGGTCCATGTGGTTCTCGGGCCGCAGGGTCTCGCCGATGTCGTCCCGCAGCCAGCCGCGGAGCACATCCCCGAGGTCCGCGTACAGCTCGGTCAGGACGTCGTTGTGCGCGGCCGAGACGACCGCCAGGTGGAAGGTCGCGTCTGCGCCCACGAACGTCTCGCGGTCGCCGGACTCCCAGGCCAGCTCACGCCGGTCCAGGAGCGCGTCGAGCTGCTTCAGGTCGCGCTCGGTGCGCCGCCCCGCTGCCAGCTTCGCCGCCGTGGACTCCAGCGTGGCGCGCAGCTCCGCGATGTGCCGCGGATCGGCGGACGCGAAGCGCTGCTGCATCACCCCGGCCAGCTCGCTCGTGGCCACCACGTACGTGCCCGAGCCCTGGCGGATGTCGAGGAGCCCGTTGTGCGCGAGCGCGCGCACCGCCTCGCGCACCGTGTTGCGCGCCACGCCCAGCTGCTCGACCAGCTCGGGCTCGGTGGGGATGCGGGAGCCGACCGGCCACTCGCCCGAGGTGATCTGGTTCCTGAGCTCGGCGATCACCTGGTCGGCGAGCGCGGAGCGCCGCGGGGACGAGAGGGCCATGGCTCTTCCTTCAGCAGAACTACGAAAGCGGCGGTCGACCTGACCGTACCGCCGGGCCGGAACCGGGTGTGACCAGGACCGACTGGACAACCAATCATCCCATGATTCTATGATGGCTCTCATGGCCAGTGAGAAGTCGACAGTTCTGCCCCCGACCGAGGCGCCCGCCGCCACCTCCGCGGCGACCCCCCTCGCGCAGCCCGAGCCCGCCTCGGCCGCGCGCACCTGGGGCGTGCCCTTCGTGATCGCCGGCATCGTCCTGGCCGCCCTCAACCTGCGCCCCGCCATCACCAGCCTCGGCGCCCTCCTCGAAGAGGTACGGGTCGGCCTGGGCATGAGCGGCTCGGTCGCCGGTGTCCTCACCTCCGTACCGCCGCTCTGCTTCGCGGTCTTCGGCAGCCTGGCCCCGCGCCTGGCCCGCCGCTTCGGCCCGGCGGCCGTCGTCTGCGGCGGCATGGCCGCCATCGCGGCCGGCCTCGTGGTGCGCCCGTTCACCGGCAGCACCGCCGCCTTCCTCGCCACCAGCGCCCTCGCGCTCGCGGGCATCGCCGTCTCCAACGTCCTGATGCCCGTCGTCATCAAGGAGTGGTTCCCGCAGCGCGTCGGCTCGATGACCGGGCTCTACTCGATGGCCCTCGCGCTGGGCACCTCGCTCGCGGCCGCCATCACCGTCCCCGTCACGGAGGCGCTCGGCGGCAGCTGGCAGACCGGCCTCGCCGTGTGGGCCGCGCTCGCCGCAGCCGCGGTGATCCCGTGGCTGCCGGTGCTCCGAGGGCCCCGTAACCCCGCCGTCGCCACCTCCCCCGAGCAGGCGCCGCAGCCCGCGGTGAAGCTGCGGATCACGCGCAGTGGTACGGCGTGGGCGCTGGCCGTCTTCTTCGGGCTCCAGGCCACCGGCGCGTACATCACGATGGGCTGGATGCCGCAGATCTTCCGCGACGCCGGGGTCTCCGCCGAGACCGCCGGTGTGCTCCTGGCCATCACCATGGCCGTCGGAGTCCCGCTGTCCTTCGTGATCCCGCGCACCGCGGCCCGCATGAACCACCAGGGCCCCATCGTCGCCGCGCTCGGCATCTGCGGACTCATCGGCTACACCGGCCTCTACCTCGCCCCCGCCGGCGGAGCCTGGGTGTGGGCCGTGGTGCTCGGCATCTCCAACTGCTCGTTCCCGCTGGCCCTCACCATGGTCGGGATGCGCGCCCGGACCGGTCCGGGTGTCGTGCAGCTGTCGGCCTTCGCGCAGAGCGCGGGCTATCTCCTGTCGATCCCGGGACCGCTGCTCGTCGGCGTCCTCTACCAGCACACCGGTGGCTGGGAGGTGCCGATCGTCCTCATGGGCGCGATCCTCGTGCCGCAGATCGTCTTCGGCATCCTGGCCGGACGGCAGCGCACCGTCGAGGACGAGTGCGCGGCCTGACCATCGTTGCCGGGTGACCCCGGCGGCGGGGGAGTGCGCAAAGGGTGCGAGACTGGCCGTATGCCAGTGCTCGACCCGCACCCCAAGAACAGCCAGAAGAAGCTGCTCATCGTCTTCGGCGCCATGATGGCGATCACCGTCGTCATCGGGATCATCGCCACGATCGCCTCACCGTGACCGCCCCCGTGGCGCCCCATGGTGGTGCTGGCACCACCATCCCCTAGGGGGCTGGTGTCAGGGTCAAGTGGGTGGATCACCGGATGGGTTGGAGGCCCGGGCCTCCGTAGGTTTGTGAGTACGCCGCGAGGACGCGGCCACCCAGACCTGAAGACCCGGAGGCGTCATGTCGGCCCCAGCGCACACCCGCTCCCCGCAGCAGGCCCGTGACGCCGGCACCCGCCTTCCGTGGTGGGGCGTCGTCCTTCCCGTGATCGCCTTCGTCGCGCTGCTCATGATCGTGCTGCATCCGGCCGAGGCGCACGCCACGACCGGCGACCCGGCCGTCGGCGACTTCCTCGGCCGCCTCAAGGAAGCGCTGATGTTCCGCATCCCGTGAACCGCTTCCGCGTTCTTCGCCGTCCCGTGAACCGGCCGTCATCCTTCGAGGGAGAGCCCGTCAACTCCCTGCGCCGCAGGGAGCGTTTCGTGCGAAGCTGGGACACATGAGTGTCGATACACCGCGCAGGCTTGTCCTCCTCAGGCACGCGAAGGCCGACTGGCCCCAGATCTCCGACCACGAAAGGCCGTTGGCCGAACGGGGCCGCAAGGACGCCCCTTCGGTGGGCCGCCGGCTCGCGGAGAGCGGGATCGCCTTCGACCTCGCCGTCTGCTCCACGGCCGCCCGCACCCGCGAGACCTGGAAGCTGGCCGTCGGCGAGCTGCCGCACCGCCCGCGGACCGTGTACGAGGAGCGGGTCTACGAGGCCTCGCCCGGCGAACTGATCGCCGTGCTCAACGAGACGCAGGACGATGTCGCGGATCTGCTCCTGATCGGCCACAACCCCGGGATGCAGGCCCTCACCGAGATCCTCGCGGGCTCCGCCGACGACGAGGTGCTGGCGCGGCTCAACCGCCGCGGATTCCCGACCTCGGCGATGGCGATGCTGACCTTCAAGGGCTCCTGGAAGTCCCTGGAGCCGGGCGTGGCGAAGCTCTTCGACTACTGGGCGCCGAACGAGTAGGCAGCGCACCTGGATTCCATACGTACGCGAGGGCCCCGGCAGCGCTGCCGGGGCCCTCGATGTGTGTGAGGGCGCTCAGCCCACGTGGGTGTCGGCCGCCTCGACCTCTTCGCGGGTGACGCCGAGGAGATAGAGCACCGTGTCGAGGAACGGGAAGTTCACCGCGGTGTGCGCCGCCTCCCGCACGACAGGCTTCGCGTTGAACGCGACACCGAGGCCCGCCGCGTTGAGCATGTCGAGGTCGTTGGCGCCGTCGCCGATCGCCACCGTCTGCTCCAGCGGGACACCGGCCTCCGCGGCGAAACGCTTGAGGAGCCGCGCCTTCCCGGCCCGGTCCACGATCTCGCCGGTGACCCGGCCGGTCAGCTTTCCGTCGACGATCTCCAGGGTGTTGGCCTGCGCGAAGTCGAGGCCGAGACGCTCCCGCAGATCATCCGTGACCTGGGTGAACCCGCCCGATACGACGCCGACTTGGTAGCCGAGCCGCTTGAGCGTGCGCACCAGGGTGCGGGCGCCGGGCGTGAGCCGCACCTCGGAGCGCACCTTGTCGACGACCGAGGCGTCGAGGCCCTCCAGGAGCGCGACCCGGGCGTGCAGCGACTGCTCGAAGTCCAGCTCGCCGCGCATCGCGCGGGCGGTCACCTCGGCGACCTCCTCCTCGCAGCCCGCGTGCGCGGCGAAGAGCTCGATGACCTCGTCCTGGATCAGCGTCGAGTCGACATCCATCACGACGAGCCGCTGGGCGCGGCGGTGCAGCCCCGCCGAGACGACGGCCACGTCGACGCCGAGCGCGGCGGCCTCTATGGCGAGGGCGGTGCGCAGCGGTTCCGTCGGCGTACCGGAGACAGCGAACTCCACGGCGGTCACCGGGTACTTGGCGAGCCGGAAGATACGGTCGATGTTGCCGCCGGTCGCGGTGATGCACGCCGCGATGGCGGCGGTGGACTCGGCGGTCAGCGGGTGCCCGAGGACGGTGACGTGGGAACGGCCCTCGCCGCGGGGGCGGTTGTCGCCGACGCCCGAGATGATCTCGGCCTGCAGTTTGAGCGAGTCCGCCCAGCTGTGCACGGTCGACCGCAGCTCGCCCTCGAGCCCGGCCGCGGGCTCGGTGACGAGCGCGCAGAGCACGATCCGGCCCCGGGTCACGACCTGCTCCAGATCGACGACGTCGACGGAGAAGGCGGCCAGGGTGTCGAAGAGCCCGGCGGTGATCCCGGGCCGGTCCTTCCCGAAGATCTTGACAAGCAGCGTGGGGACATCGGCGTTGCCCTGCGGGGGCTGCGGTGAGCTCATGGTGGGTCCACGGTAGCGGGCGCCCGGATCGGGGGTGGGGGGTGCCCGGGTTGTGGGATGGGGTGGGGTGCGGTCTCGTTCTTGGGCGCGGGTGCGTGGCGCCTGCGGCGGGCTCCCTCCCCCACCCCGCCCCTTCCCGAAAATTCAGCCCGTCCGGCGATTGAGGACATCCGAACGAAGTTCGGATGCGGGGTCCGGGGCGAAGCCCCCCACGCGGCGGAGCCGCAAATGTCACTGCCGGGAAGGGGCGGGGTGGGGGAAGAAGATCACCGGCCGCCACCGGACCCCGGCGGATCCCGGAAGTCGTCCGGGAGCTGGAGGTACGGGTTGGTGTGCGGATTCGCCGGCCGGAACGGCGGTGCGGGATCGTAGGGACCCGAGGCGTCCGGGTCCGGTGCATCCAGGTCGGGCACGGCCCCGCCGACACTCACCGCACGCCCACCCGCCGCCCCCGTCCCGTACGCGAGAAGCCCTCCGAGCCCTCCGGCCCCAAGCCCCCACGCGGCCCCGAGCAGCACCCCGAGACCCGCCTGCCCCTGCAGCGACAACCCGGCCCCGAAGGCGTCGAAGCCCAGGACGGACAGGGACGCGTCCGCGGTGACCGTGGTGAGCTGGATCAGGAGCGGCACCGCGAGCGCCGTGGCCGCGCCGAGCCGCACCGCGCACCGCCCCGCGAACCCCGCCGCCGACAAGGGCCCCACGGGAGTGCGCACCGCCGTGAGCACCCCCGCGAACAGCATCATCACCGCGACGGCCACCACGAGCAGCCACACCCGCCCGTCGAGCGAGGCGAGCCGCCCGATCGTGGCGGGTTCGTCCGCGCCGACCCGGAAAAACTCGTCGAGCGGCGCCGGCAGGACCTCGGTCAGCGCACCGGTCGCCTTGCCCTCCCAGGGCACGAACATCCCGAGCGGCACCGCGAGCCACACGCCGTTGGGTGCCCCGAGCAGTGCGGCCCCCGCGATCCGCCCGGGATGGTCGTCGCCGACCGCCGCGTACGCCGCCGCCGCGAGCCCCGCCGCCACCGCCACCAGGAGCACCGTGACGAGGGCGGACACCGCGGGCCGTACGACCGTGTGCAGGGACGAGAGCGCCGCGGGCAGCGCCGTGCGGCGCGAGGCGAGGAGCGCGATGGCCAGCACCCCGAGCACCCACACCAGGCCGCCGAGCAGGGAGGGCCCCGTGTTCACGGTGAAGCCGACCGCCGCCTCGGCCTCGGCGAGATCGCCGAGCCGGTCGGGGAGCAGATCGCCGAGTCCGCCCGGCAGGTCGTCGGTGAGACCGCCGCCGCCCGGCAGCTCGTCGAGCCCGAGCGAGGCGCCGTCGAGGGTGATCACGTCGTGGCCGGCCCAGGCGAGCCCGGCCAGCATCGCGAGGAAGAGCACCGCCACGGCGCCCGCCCGCGCGGCCAGCTCGCGGGCCGTCACGTCAACTCCCAGGGCCCGTAACGACCGCAGGAAGAAGAAGGCGAGGAGCAGGGCGCCCGCGAGCCCGACTCCCAGCGGAGTCACCTCTATTGCGGTCGTCGCTTCCGCGCCATCGAGGCCGAAAGCCGACACATCGCCCGAAGGGGTCACCGAACCGCCCGCCCCGAGCACCACGGCCGCGGCCGTCATCGGTCCGAGCGAGCCTGCCGCGTCCGCGCCGAGCAGATGGAGGCCGAGGGCCGCGACCCCGGCCATCCCGATGAGGGCCCAGCTCACACAGGCCACCGCGGTGAGCAGTACATCACCCCAGCGAATCCGCGGCACTTGGCCGGCCGCCGCAGTCGACCGCATCGCGCCCATCGGCCGTCCCCCGATCCGTAGACCTTTGCCACCTATGTACAGATTCGCTCCTGTGGGATCCGCCAGGAGCGGGTGATCGATCTGTTCCGTTCCGCATGATCTGTCTGCACTGATGGGTGATTACTACTCTCCGGGGCGGTTTCCGGACCGTCAACGGGGCGAACCGCAGGGCGCCTACGCTCTCTTCACAAGGCCCGACTTTCGGACAGGGGCCTGCGCCTGAAATAGTTCCCCACGATGTTCGACATCCCTAGACTCCCCATGTCGGGGGTAACTCGGGGGACAACGTAGTGGGGCATGGAGTGCCGGAACTCGTACTGGAATTGAACGGACGGACCTGGACCCTGGATCCGTCCAGGTCATACACGCTCGGACGCGACCCGGGCGGTGATGTGGCGATCGACGATGCGCGGGTTTCCTGGCGTCACGCCACCATCAGCTGGGGCGGCCGGAGTTGGGTCATCGAGGACCACGGCTCGACGAACGGCACGTTCGTCCAGGGCCAGCGGATCCATCAGATGGAGATCGGCCCCGGCTCGGCGGTCCACCTCGGCAACGCGACGGACGGCCCGCGGGTGAACCTGACGGGCGCGGGCGCCGGAGCCGCGGCGGGCGCCGCTGCCGCCGCCCCGCAGCAGCAGGCCCAGCGCCAGGCGCCGGCCCAGCCGCAGCACGCCCAGCAGCAGGCGCACCAGCAGGCCGCGCCCCAGCAGGGTGCCCCCGGCTGGTCGCAGCAGCAGCCGCAGCAGCCGCCGGCCCCGCAGCAGGGCGTGCCGCAGCAGCAGGGCTGGCAGCAGCAGCCGTCGCCGCAGCTCCCGCAGCAGGGCGGCAACGCGGGGGCGCCGCCGGTCTACGGCGACCGCAGCCCCACCACGTTCCACCAGCTGGCTCTCGGCCGCGTGATGCGCATCGGCCGTGCGCTGGAGAACGAGCTGGTCGTCTCCGACCTCCAGGTCTCGCGTCACCACGCCGAGTTCCACGCGACGCCCGACGGCCGGATGGAGATCCGCGACCTCGGCTCGCACAACGGCACGTATGTCAACGGTATGCCGATCGCCAAGGGCGGCACCGCCCTGCTCGGCCCCAACGACATCGTCGGCGTCGGCCACTCCACGTTCCGTATCGTCGGCGGCCAGCTCGAGGAGTTCGTCGACACCGGTGAGGTCTCCTTCTCGGCCCGCCACCTCACGGTCACCGTCGACGGCGGCAAGCAGATCCTCAAGGACGTCTCCTTCGGCGTCCCCGAGAAGTCGCTGATCGCCGTCATCGGCCCGTCCGGTTCTGGAAAGTCGACGCTGCTCAAGGCGCTCACGGGCTACCGCCCGGCCAACCAGGGCGACGTCCTCTACGACAACCGGAACCTGTACAAGCAGTTCGCCGAGCTGCGCCAGCGCATCGGTCTGGTCCCGCAGGACGACATCCTGCACAAGGAGCTGACCGTACGGAAGGCCCTCAAGTACGCGGCCAAGCTCCGCTTCCCCTCGGACACCACCGAGGCCGAGCGTGCCGCCCGGATCGACGAGGTGCTGCGCGAGCTCAAGCTCGACATCCACAAGGACAAGAAGATCACCTCGCTCTCGGGTGGTCAGCGCAAGCGCGTGTCCGTGGCCCTCGAGCTGCTCACCAAGCCGTCGCTGATCTTCCTGGACGAGCCCACCTCGGGTCTCGACCCGGGCATGGACCGCGACGTGATGCAGCTGCTCCGCGGTCTCGCGGACGACGGCCGCACCGTCCTCGTCGTCACGCACTCCGTGGCCGAGCTCGCGATCTGCGACAAGCTGCTCGTGATGGCGCCCGGCGGTTCGGTGGCCTACTTCGGCCCGCCGGAGGAAGCGCTGAACTTCTTCGGCTACAGCACGTGGGCCGATGTGTTCTCCGCGTTCGAGAACTACCGCGACTACGACTGGGCGGGCCGCTGGAAGGGCTCGCAGCACTACCAGATGTACGCGGCCGACATCGACGCCGTCGCCGCGCAGCCGGTACAGATGCCGCCGATGCAGCAGATCAACCCGCCGAAGCCGCAGGGCTGGTTCTCGCAGCTGCTCACGCTGGTGCGCCGCTATGTGTCGGTGATCGCCTCCGACAAGGGCTTCATGGCCCTGATGGTGATCCTGCCCGCCGTGCTCGGCGCGGTCAGCCTGCTGATCGAGCCGGACAAGGGCCTGTTGGTCAACGTCAACGAGCAGACCGGCCGGATCATCCCCAACGGCACGGCGACCACCGTTCTGCTGATCATGGCGGTCGGCGCCTGTTTCGCCGGTGCCGCCAACTCCGTACGAGAACTGATCAAGGAACGGGTGATCTACGAGCGCGAACGGGCCACCGGCCTGTCCCGCTCCGCGTACCTCATGTCCAAGGTGATCGTCCTCGGCCTCATCACGGTCATCCAGGGCGCGCTGGTCGGCGTGATCGGCTTCTCCACCCGTGAGATCCCCGAGGAGGGCCTGCTGCTCGGCAGCCAGGTGCTGCTGGAGCTCTCGCTGCCGATCATGGCGCTCGGCTTCACCTCGATGATGTTCGGCCTGATCATCTCGGCCCTGGTGAAGACCGCCGAGAAGACCATGCCGCTCCTGGTCATGTTCGCGATCATCCAGGTGGTCTTCACCGGCTGCCTCTTCATCCTGCACGGCACGGTCGGCGTCAACGAGTTCTCGTACCTGATGCCGTCCCGCTGGGCGGTCGCGGCCGCGGGCACCACGCTCGACTTCAACCGGATCAATCCCAACACCGACGATCCGGGCAGCACCGACCCGCTGTGGGACCACGAGGCCGCGGCCTACGGCATCGACATGGCCGCGCTGCTCGCCCTCGGCGCCCTCTGCGGCTTCCTCGTCCTGCGCTTCCTGCGCCGGCACGAGCCCGAGGTCATGCGCAAGTGACCCGGTGGTCCAGGCGAACGCCGAAGGGCGGCACCCATGCGGGGTGCCGCCCTTCGGCGTTGCTGAGGACGTGATCAGTACGCGGGACTGATCAGTACGCGCTGTTCACGTTGTCGATCGAGCCGTAGCGGTCGGCCGCGTAGTTCGAGGCGGCGACGATGTTCGAGACCGGGTTGTACTGGTTGTGCTCGGTTCCGGACACGTGGTACGCGTCGAAGGTCGGCTTGATGACCTGCAGAAGACCGATGGACGGCACGCCGTTCTGGGCGTTGATGTCCCAGTTGTTGATGGCGTTGGGGTTGCCGGACGACTCACGCATCACGTTCTTGTAGATGCCGTTGTACGTGCCCGGGATGCCGTTCTTCTTCATGATGTCGAGCGACTCACGGATCCAGCCGTCGAGGTTGTTGGCGTAGACCGGCTTGCGGGCGGCGGCACGGCTGGCCGCCTCCTTCTGCTCGCGGGCCTTCTTCGCCTTCGCCTCGGCCTCGGCCTTGGCCTTCGCGTCGGCCTTGGCCTGCGCGGCCTTCGCCTCGGCCTCGGCGCGCTTCACGGCGGCGTCGGCGTTCTTGGCCGCGGCGGCGTGCTGCTTGTCGATCGTGGTCTGGAGGTCCTTGTTGACCGTGAAGGCCACAGGGTTGGCGGAGACCTCGGCGGCCTGCGCCGGGGAGGACTCGTCGGCGTTGCCCGGCACGACGGAGACCGCGAGAGCAGCGGCGCCGAGGACGGCGACGCCGGCCATCGAGATCTTCTGGCTCTTGGTCAGGGACTGACCAGCAGTTCGGTGCTTGGGCATGGCGAATGGACCTCTTCGAATAGCGGGGGTCGCCTTTCCGGCTCGGAAACAGATTCCGGCCATCCGAGCGGTGGCGGATGACCACTGCTCCGAGCGACGGGTGCCATTCTTAGCGGCCGCAAAATTCTGGTGCAATCATGTGACGTACGAAGACGCTTAGTGGATCAGGCTGTGGGACCTAAGTCCTGAATGGGGCATTGAAGGGGGCAATCTCCCGCCCGTGAGGCCCCCTAGGGTTCTACTAGGGGGCCTCGTAAGTGATGTAGGTCCTATGCGCGGGCTCACATCGGGCGTGTAACGGTTTCACCAGGAGTTGCCACTGCAATTCAGCGGGTAGTCGCCCTCATTCGGAAGGATGAGGTGGCTGTCCCCGAACTCATGCCAGAGATAGAGCCCGCGTACCGCTGCGGCATAAGAACGCTCCAACGCGGGCCTTCCCGCAATGGCTTCGAGCATCAGGAGATGAGAGGCCTCCGGCTCGTGCAGTCCGGTCAGAAGCCCGTCCACGACCTTTACGCCGCGCTCAGGTGTGACCACGAGATCCGTCCAGCCCGCGGCCGGCCGCACGATCCCGTCGCTGCCCGCCGCCGACTCCACGGCCCGCACCCCCGTCGTCCCGACCGCGATGATCCGGCCGCCCCCGGCCTTCGCGGCGTTGATCAGCCGCGCCGACGCGGCCGGCACCTCGAAGCGCTCGGGATACGGCGGCTCGTGCGCCTCGCCCGACGCCACCCCCGTATGCAGGGTGATCGGAGCGAACTGCACCCCGCGGCTCACCAGCTCCGCCACGAGCCGCGCCGTGAACGGCCGCCCCGCGCTCGGCATCTCAGCGGACCCCGCCCCGCCGGGCTGCGGCAGCGCGAAAACCGTCTGGTACGCGGAGAGCGGCTGGTCCTTCCTCGTGTACGAGTAGCGGATGGCCCGCCCGTACCGGCCGAGCAGCGCCGGCACCGGCACGGACGCCCGCGCCCACCAGATCCGCGTCCCGGCCGGATCGAGCGGCTCCTCCAGTACAAGGGAGGCACCGCCCGGCAGCCGCACCGTCACCGGCCGGCCCGCCAGCGCCCGCGTCGTGCCCGCGCGGTCGGGCTCGCGCAGCTCCACCGCCCAGCGGCCGTCGGCGCCCCGCGTGGAGAAGTGGACGACCACGTCCGTGTCCCCGATCCGGCCGTCGAGCGCGGCGGCCAGCGTCGGCGAGGTGTTGACGATGAGCAGATCGCCCGCCCGCAGCAGCTCGGGCAGCGCACGGAAGGTGTGGTGGGAGACCGCGGTGCCGCGCGAGACGAGCAGCCGGACCGCGTCCCGGTCCCGTCCCGGACCGCGCTGCTCGGCGGGCTCACGGGCCGACAGCTCCTCGGGGACGCGCAGATCTGCGAGGCGCACCGCCTCGTCGACGCTCACCGTGTCTCCAGGAGCGCCGGAGCCGCGTACCGACCGCTCGCCGGACGCTCGTCGAGCAGCCGCAGGAACGCGGGCACGACCGTCGCGGGCTCGGGCCGCCCCGAGTCGTCGTCGACCGGTACGGCGGCGCGGTAGAGATCGGTGCGCATGTCACCCGGATCCACCGCCCACACCCGCAGCCCCGGCTCCTCCACCGCGAGCACGGCACTGAGGTGGTCGAGCGCCGCCTTCGAGGCGCCGTATCCGCCCCATGTCTCGTACGCCTCCGCGGCAGCGTCCGAACTCAGCGAGATCACCGTCCCCGCCGCGGCCTCCCGCAGCAGCGGCAGCGCCTCCTGCACCAGACCCAGCGGCGCCACCACATTGACCTCGAAGGCCTCGCGCAGTCCGTCGAGCGGATGCCGTTCCAGCGGTACGAGCGGTTCGGAGCCCAGCACGCTCGCGTTGTTCACCAGCAGATCGAGCCCGCCGAGGTCACGCGCCGCGGCGATGAGCGCCGAGCGGTGCCAGGCGTCGGCGACCGTCCCCGGCAGCGCCACCACCCGCGTGCCGTGCGCCCCCAGCTCCTCCGCGGCCTTCGTCAGCGCGTCCGCGGACCGCGCGTCGACGACCAGATCCCAGCCGCGGGCGGCGAGCGCGCCCGCGAGCGCCTTGCCGAACCCCTTCGAAGCCCCCGTGATGATCGCTACCGGCATGATGTCCGTCCCCTTAGTACGTCTTAGTACGTCGCTCTGTACGTCACTGCCCTCAACGTAGAAAGAGGGAGGGCCCGGGCACCTCGGACGCGGGACCCGCCTGCGCAAGGTCCTTCGGACTACGCCCGGGGTCCTAGGCAGGGGCGGTCCGTGGTCCGATACGGGCCGTGGAACCCCGCCGGTACGGTGTGTCCATGACCGACGGCCCCCGATCCGGCCTGTACGCCGTGAGCACTGCGCTCCTGGCGATGAGCAGGCATCTCGAAGTGCGCGACGTCCTCAAGACGATCGTGGCCTCGGCCCGTGAACTGCTCGACGCCGAGTACGCGGCGCTCGGCGTCCCCGACGACCACGGCGGCTTCGCCCAGTTCGTCGTCGACGGCGTGAGCGACGAACAGTGGAAGGCCATCGGCCCGCTCCCGCGCCAGCACGGCATCCTCGCCGCGATGCTCCACGACGACGGGCCCGAGCGGCTCGCGGACGTCCGCAAGGACCCGCGCTTCGGCGGCTGGCCCACCGCGCACCCCGACATGTCCGACTTCCTGGGCCTGCCGATCCGCGACGGCGACGAGACCATCGGCGCCCTGTTCCTCGCCAACAAGAACTGCCCCAAGCCGGACGGCGGCTGCGGCTTCACCCAGGAGGACGAGGACTTGCTGGGCATCCTCGCCCAGCACGCCGCCATCGCCCTCACCAACGCCCGGCTGTACGAGCGCAGCCGCGAGCTGACCATCGCCGAGGAACGCACCCGCCTCGCCCACGAACTGCACGACGCGGTCAGCCAGAAGCTCTTCTCGCTGCGGCTCACGGCCCAGGCGGCCGCCAAGCTGATCGACCGCGACCCGGTGCGCGCCAAGGGCGAGCTCCAGCAGGTGGCCGCACTCGCCGCCGAGGCCGCCGACGAACTGCGCGCCGCCGTCACGGAGCTGCGGCCCACGGCGCTCGACGAGGACGGCCTGGTCGCCACGCTCCGCACCCACATCCAGGTGCTCGACCGCGCCCACGCCCCCGTGGTGACCTTCCGCTGCGAAGGCGTACGGGCACTGCCCGCCTCCCAGGAGGAGGCGATGCTGCGGGTCGCCCAGGAGGCACTGCACAACGCGTTGCGGCACTCCGACGCCGCCCACGTGACCGTCGTCCTCGAGAAGCACGGCCAGGGCGCCGTGCTGCGGGTCACGGACGACGGCCGGGGCTTCGAGCCGCGCGCGACCCGGCGCGCGGGACGCCACCTCGGCCTGGTCTCCATGCGGGACCGGGCGAGCGGCGTCGGCGGCCGGCTGACGGTGGAATCGGCGCCCGGCGAGGGCACCACGATCGAGATGGAGGTGCCCGGTGGCTGACAAGGTGATCCGTGTACTGCTGGTCGACGACCACCAGGTCGTACGGCGCGGACTGCGCACCTTCCTGGAGATCCAGGAGGACATCGAGGTCGTCGGCGAGGCCTCGGACGGGGCCGAAGGCGTCGAGCGCGCCGAGGAGCTGAAGCCGGACGTCGTCCTCATGGACGTCAAGATGCCCGGCATGGACGGCGTCGAGGCCCTGCGCAAGCTGCGCGAACTCGCCAACCCCGCCCGGGTGCTGATCGTCACCAGCTTCACCGAGCAGCGCACGGTGGTCCCCGCACTGAAGGCGGGCGCCGCGGGATACGTCTACAAGGACGTGGACCCCGACGCGCTCGCCGGCGCGATCCGTTCCGTGCACGCCGGTCACGTCCTGCTCCAGCCCGAGGTGGCCGGGGTGCTCCTCGCGCAGGACGAGGGCAACGGTGCGCAGGGGCGCGGCGGTTCGCTCACCGAGCGCGAGCGCGAGGTGCTCGGCCTGATCGCCGACGGACGGTCCAACCGGGAGATCGCACGCGCGCTCGTCCTCTCCGAGAAGACCGTCAAGACCCACGTATCGAACATCCTGATGAAACTCGACGTGGCCGACCGCACCCAGGCCGCTCTGTGGGCCGTACGGCACGGTCTTAACGGCTGATCAGGGACGATCGCTGCCGGCAGGACCGTTTCGCCCGGGAACGGTTGCGGATCGTCGTCTTCCGGTCTGAGATTCATACCGTCGTGTGGATGTCCCCCGGATGGCGTATCCCGGGCGGCCGTGGGCCGTTCTCCTTGCATGCTGCGGCGGCTGGCCGCAGTCACCGCAAGGAGGACTCAGAAGTGAAGAACCTGAAGAAGGCCGCGGCTGTCACGATGGTGGCGGGCGGCCTGGTCGCAGCCGGTGCCGGTTTCGCCTCCGCCACGGACGGCGCGCACGCCGACGGCCACGCCACCAAGTCGCCGGGCGTCGCCTCGGGCAACCTCATCCAGGTGCCGGTCCACGTGCCGGTCAACGCGTGCGGCAACACCGTCAATGTGGTCGGTCTGCTGAACCCGGCCTTCGGCAACGACTGCTTCAACGGCTGACGTTCGCCCGGTCGCACGGCGACTGACCACCGGCCCTCCAGGCGCTGCCTGGGGGGCCGGTCGCGTGTGTGCCACGCATCCCGGCTTGCCATGCATCCCTTGCTTGCCACACATCCCGGCCGGATTCCACAGATCGTCGTCCTATTGATCCGTACGAGGGTCATCGCGCGGCGATCCGTGTCATCCGGACGGCCCAAGCGTTCTTCAGCGTACGACCCCGCGGCTGGGGTCGCGGAACAGTGAACTCCCGTACCTGGTACGGGACTTGATGGAGGAACAACCTCATGAACTTCGCCAAGAAGGCCGCTCTGGTCGCCGCCGCCGCTTCGATGGCCGCGGGCGCCTCCGCCGGTGCCGCGTTCGCCGACGCCGAGGCGGGCGGCCAGGCCACCCAGTCCCCGGGTGTCGCCTCCGGCAACCTCGTCCAGCTGCCGGTGCACGTCCCGGTGAACGCCTCGGGCAACTCCGTCAACGTGATCGGTATCCTGAACCCGGCGTTCGGCAACACCGCCGTGAACGACTGATCCTGACTGCCACGAGCCCCGCGAACACCTTCCTGTTCGCGGGGCTTCGGCATGTCCATGGGGCCGCGTCCGCAACGCATCCGCGTCCGGGAGGTCCGGCGGGGGCCTCAGCCCCGCAGCAGCTCCTCGACATACGCGTTGTACGCGGCCACCTGCGCCCGGCGCGCCGTCCGCTCCACCGGCCGCAGCGCCTCGGCCCGCGCCCCGATCTCCGAGGAGCTGACGGCCCCGCCGTGCCCGTTCTCGGACGCCACCGAGATCAGCAGCCCGACCCGCTGCGCCAGCTCCAACACCCGCACCGCACGCGGCGGATACCCCGGCGCGAGCACCTCGCGCCCGCGTTCGGCCCGCGCCCGGTAGGCGTCGACGGCCGCCTCGGCCACCGGACCCGAGCCCGCGACGTCCAGCTGCGTCAGAAGCGCCGTCGCCTCCCGCAGCGCCTCTGCCAGCTCACGCTCCGCCTCGCCGAGCGAGGGCACGTCCGCGGGCGGCGCCTCGCGCACGGGCAGACAGTGCCAGACGACCTCCACGTGTACGTCGTCCTCGTACACCTCGGGCACCAGCCCCAGCGCGACCCCGTGACAGACCACGGCCTCCTCGGCCTCCAGCGCCCGCGCGTTGAACTCCGGCGGCCCGCTGAGCCCCAGCGGATGCCCGGGCGCGGGCAGCGCGACCCGCAGTCCCTGAGCGCCGAGCGCCCGCAGCCGCCCGAGCGCGAGCGTCAGCCCGACCTGCCCGGACTCACCCGGCAGCCCTTCCACCCGGTGCACGGCATCGTCCCCGACGATGGCGAGCACGGCCTCGTCCGGCGAGATAAGTCCGGCAATCAACGCATTACCCCAAGAGGCCAACAGGCCCGAGCGTGGTTCCGTGAGCATGGACACCAGCCTAAGGACTGGACTGCCGACAGGACTCATCGCCCGGTGGCGTAGGTTTTCCCTGGGGGCGGCGTCCACCCGACGCTCGCAAGTTCCGATACGCATGGGAGACAGCACGCTCATGAGCGATGTGCTCGAGCTGGAGGACGTGTCCGTGGTCCGAGGGGGCCGCGCGCTGGTGGATCAGGTCTCCTGGTCGGTGAAGGAGGGGGAGCGCTGGGTCATCCTCGGCCCCAATGGCGCCGGCAAGACGACGCTGCTCAATGTCGCCTCCAGCTACCTGTTCCCGAGCAAGGGCACTGCGACCATCCTCGGCGACACCCTCGGCCAGGTGGATGTCTTCGAGCTGCGCCCGCGCATCGGCATGGCCGGCATCGCCATCGCCGACAAGCTCCCCAAGAGCCAGACCGTCCTGCAGACCGTGCTCACCGCCGCGTACGGCATGACCGCCGGCTGGAACGAGCAGTACGAGGAGATGGACGAGCAGCGCGCCCGCGCCTTCCTCGACCGCCTCGGCATGTCCGACTTCCTGGACCGCAAGTTCGGCACCCTCTCCGAGGGCGAGCGCAAGCGCACGATGATCGCCCGCGCGCTGATGACCGACCCCGAGCTGCTGCTCCTCGACGAGCCGGCCGCCGGCCTCGACCTCGGCGGCCGCGAGGACCTGGTGCGCCGCCTCGGCAGGCTGGCCCGCGACCCGATCGCCCCCTCCATGATCATGGTCACGCACCATGTCGAGGAGATCGCCCCCGGCTTCACCCACGTTCTGATGATCCGTCAGGGCAAGGTGCTCGCCGCCGGCCCGCTGGAGCTGGAGCTCACCTCCCGCAACCTCTCCCTGTGCTTCGGCCTCCCGCTCGTCGTCGAGCAGGTCGGCGACCGCTGGACGGCACAGGGCCTGCCGATCGCCTGATCCGCGGCAGGGGGCGCACGGCTGCCGCAGTCCATGCCCACGCGCACCCTGTCCCGAGGGGCCACCCCACCCCTACCATGAACAACATGGACCCTTGGCTGTGGTGGCTGATCGGCGCGGTCGTCCTGGGCATCGCCCTCGTGATCACCGCGATGCCCGAGCTCGGGATGCTCTCCGCCGGTGCAGTCGCCGCCGCCGTGACCGCCGGTCTCGGCGGCGACGTCGTGCTCCAGGTGATCGTCTTCGCCGCCGTCTCGGTGGCGCTGATCGCCGTCGTACGCCCCATCGCGGCCCGGCACAAAGCCCAGCGGCCCCAACTCGCCACCGGGGTCGAGGCGTTGAAGGGCAAACAGGCCGTCGTCCTGGAACGGGTCGACGCCCGCGGCGGCCGGATCAAGCTCGGCGGCGAGATCTGGTCGGCCCGCTCCCTCGACGCCACACAGTCGTACGAGGTGGGCCGCCAGGTCGACGTGGTCGACATCGACGGCGCCACCGCCGTCGTGATGTGACCACAGGCTGATCCACGGAACTGGACTCGCAGCACACGCCGTTCTGACAGACTCGACCAGCAAGATCTTCAGACGTACGCGAACCACGCAGCGTATTCAGGTACTTCAGGCTCGAAGGGCACGGGGAGCGCGATGCAACCGGTCATCATCGTCCTCATCATCCTGGTGGTGTTGGTCTTCATCGCCCTGATCAAGACGATCCAGGTGATCCCGCAGGCCAGCGCCGCCATCGTGGAGCGCTTCGGCCGCTACACGCGCACGCTCAACGCGGGCCTGAACATCGTGGTCCCGTTCATCGACTCGATCCGCAACCGGATCGACCTGCGCGAACAGGTCGTCCCGTTCCCGCCCCAGCCGGTGATCACCCAGGACAACCTCGTCGTCAACATCGACACCGTCATCTACTACCAGGTGACCGACGCCCGAGCCGCCACGTACGAGGTCGCCTCCTACATCCAGGCGATCGAGCAGCTCACCGTCACCACGCTCCGCAACATCATCGGCGGCATGGACCTCGAGCGGACGCTGACCTCCCGCGAGGAGATCAACGCGGCGCTGCGCGGCGTCCTCGACGAGGCCACCGGCAAGTGGGGCATCCGCGTCAACCGTGTCGAGCTCAAGGCGATCGAGCCGCCCACCTCCATCCAGGACTCGATGGAGAAGCAGATGCGCGCCGACCGTGACAAGCGCGCCGCGATCCTCACCGCCGAAGGTATCCGCCAGTCGCAGATCCTCACCGCCGAAGGTGAGAAGCAGTCCGCGATCCTGCGCGCGGAAGGTGAGGCGAAGGCCGCGGCCCTGCGCGCAGAGGGCGAGGCTCAGGCCATCCGTACGGTCTTCGAGTCGATCCACGCGGGCGACCCCGACCAGAAGCTGCTCTCCTACCAGTACCTCCAGATGCTCCCGAAGATCGCCGAAGGCGACGCGAACAAGCTCTGGATCGTGCCCAGCGAGATCGGCGACGCGCTCAAGGGCCTGTCCGGTGCGATCGGGAACTTTGGCGGCGGACCGCTCGGCGGCGTCGGCCCGCAGGCCGGCGCGCCCAATGCGGAGCGCCGCGAACAGCCGCCGGTCGACTGATCCGTCGTGACGCCCTGGGAGATCGTCGGGGTCCTTGCCGCCGGATTCGGTGCAGGGGCCATCAATACGGTCGTGGGCTCCGGGACCCTCATCACCTTCCCGGTCCTGCTGGCCATCGGCCTCCCACCCGTGACCGCCACGGTCTCCAACGGGCTCGGTCTGCTGCCCGGCTTCGCCGGCGGAGTCTTCGGCTACCGCCGTGAACTGGCCGGGCAGCGGGCGCGCGTCCTGCGCTTCGGCATCGTTGTCACCGCGGGCGGACTGTGCGGGGCGATCCTGCTCCTGACCCTCCCGCACTCCGCCTTCGAGATGATCGTCCCGGTCCTTGTCGGCCTCGCGCTCGTCCTCATCGCGCTCCAGCCCTGGATCGGCAAGGCCGTTCAGCGCCGACGGGAGCGCAAGGGCGAACCCGGCAGCGAGTTCGGCGGACCCTGGCTGCACATCGGCCTGTTCCTCGCGAGCGTCTACGGCGGCTACTTCACCGCCGCCCAAGGCATCCTCTACATGGCCCTGATGGGCATGTTCCTCGGCGAATCACTGCAGCGCGCCAACGCCGTCAAGAACATCCTGGCCGCCATGGTCAACGCGGTCGCCGCGCTCTTCTTCCTCTTCGCGGCCCACTTCGACTGGAACGTGGTCCTGCTCCTGGCGGCCGGCTCCACGGTGGGTGGTTTCGTGGGCGGAACACTGGGTCGGCGCATCCCGTCGGGGGTGCTGCGAGGCCTGATCGTGGCCGTCGGTACAGTCGCCTTGATCCAACTACTGCTGAGGTGACCCATGGCTCTTGAGATGCGCACCGTGTGCGAGCGCTGCGAGTGCGCCATCGCCCCGCACGAGACCGCGTACATCTGCGTATACGAGTGCACCTGGTGCCCCGCGTGCACCTCGGCCATGGATCACACCTGCCCCAACTGCGGCGGCGAGCTGGTGATCCGGCCCCGGCCCAAGGCCTGACGCACCGAGGCCCGCCTCCCCATCCGGGAAGGCGGGCCTCGACGGGACCACGTCTCGTACGACTGCTTACGCCGCCACCGACTGAGTCAGCCACTCCGGCAGCGCCGACCTGTCATCCGCGGCCAGCGCGAACAACATCGCGTCGCTCGGCGTCGGCACGAACGGGTCGAACAACAGCGGCATCTGCGCCTGCTCCGGTGTCCGGTCAGCCTTGCGGTGGTTGTCCGGCGCACACGAGGCCACCGTGTTCAACCACGTGTCCCCACCGCCCTGCGCCTTCGGCACGACGTGGTCCACCGTGGTGGCCCGCCTGCCGCAGTACGCGCACTTGTTACGGTCCCTGATCAAGACACCCCGCCTCGACCAGGGCGCGTGTCTTCGGAACGGCACCCGTACGTAGCGGCACAACCTGATCACCCGCGGCACCGGCAGTTCCATCGTGGCCGCACGCATCTTCAGCTCGGGGTGGGCCTGCTCGACCACGGCCTTGTCCGTCAGAACCAGCACAACTGCTCGGTTCAACGTCACCGTCGACAGCGGCTCGAAGCTCGCGTTCAGCACCAGCGTGTCCCGCATCTCGCCCACCCTCCCGTGCGCACCTGCCCACCGCGCGGCGGACTGGGATCAACTCTGGCCGGGCGGGCTGATCTGGACAACGGAATAAAAATGCCCGCCCCTGATCAATTCCATGACCAGGGGCGGGCAAACAGCGGATGAACCCTCGGCTCCCCGCTCAGCTCTCGGCAGGCGCCTCGTACTCCCCGACGAGCTGCGCACGCGCGAGCGTGTGGAACCGGAGATTGAAGCCGACGACGGCAGGCGACGCCTCCGCGTCCGGCCCCAGCTTCTCCTGGTCCACCGCATAGACGGTGAAGACATAACGGTGCGAACCATCCCCGGGCGGGGGAGCGGCACCACCGAAGTCCTTCGTCCCGTAGTCGTTGCGCGCGTGCACCGCGCCCTCGGGCAGCCCCTCGAACTTGCCGCTGCCGGCACCGGCCGCCAACTCCGTGACGGAGACCGGAAGGTCGAAGAGCACCCAGTGCCAGAACCCGCTGCCCGTCGGGGCATCCGGGTCGTAACAGGTCACCGCGAAGCTCTTGGTCCCCGCCGGGAAACCCTCCCACCGCAGCTGCGGCGAGACATTGCCCTGCGCGAACACCTGGGCATCGTCCAGGACTTCACCCGGCGCGACATCGTCGCTCAGCACCGTGAACGACGGCACCTGGGGGTGGAAGTCATGGGGGAGCGGTCGCCGCTTGTCCGTCACGTCTAACCTCCGGTCGGCAGTCTCGGGTCTGCGCCTCAGAGCCTAGGCCCAGTTGCGCTTGCCGCCGACCTGGGAAATCCACTCGTTCAGGTAAGCCGTCCAGTCGGTGCCCTGGTAGTCGTTCAGACCGACCTTGAAGGCACGGAAGGTGTCGCCACCCGAATTGAACAGGCCCGGCTTCTTGTCCATCTCCAGGACGACGTCCATCTCACGGTCGTCGGCTACGAAGCTCAGCTCGACCTGGCTCAGACCCTGGTACTGCGACGGCGGGAAGAACTCGATCTCCTGGTAGAACGGCAGCTTCTGACGCGTGCCGCGGATGTGACCGCGCTCCATGTCCGCGCTCTTGAAGCGGAAGCCCAGCTGGATGAAAGCGTCGAGGATCGCCTGCTGCGCCGGCAGCGGGTGCACGTTGATCGGGTCCAGGTCACCGGAGTCCACGGCGCGCGCGATCTCCAGCTCCGTGGTCACACCGATGTTCATGCCGCGCAGCGTCTGACCGTCGATCGTCGTGACCGGCGTCTCCCACGGGATCTCCAGACCGAACTGCACCGCGTGCAGCGCGTTGGCCTTCAGCTCGAACGCGCCACCGAGCCGCTGCTTGGTGAACTCGATGTCCTGCTTGACCTCCTGGTCACCGCCTTCGACCTCGACCCGGGCCTGCAGACCGACCGACAGCGCCTCGATCTGCTGATCGACCGACCCGCCCTGGATCCGGACCTCGCCCTGGACGACGCCGCCCGGGACCACATTGGCCTCGGTCAGCACGGTCTCCACCGAAGCGCCCCCGGCACCCATGCTCGCAAGCAGCCTCTTGAACCCCATGTCAGTCCTCCCCGTGCCGTACGACGACGGCCCGTCTTGATCAGTGATCTCTCATCTATCAACGCGAACCGGCAGGCGCTGGTTCCGGCCCACACCCTTCCAAGCCCGGGCCCCGGTGACCACCCACCCGTACAGAACATTTGCACTACGCTCGTACGCCATGATCGCGGCCCCCGACCGTACGCCCCTGCCCCGCGCCTTCTTCGACCGCCCTGTTCTGGAAGTGGCCCCCGATCTTCTGGGCCGCATCCTCGTCCGCAGCACCCCGGACGGTCCGATCGCACTGCGCCTCACAGAGGTGGAGGCATACGAGGGCGAGTCCGACCCCGGCTCACACGCCTATCGCGGCCGGACCGCACGCAACGAGGTGATGTACGGACCTCCGGGTCACGCATACGTCTACTTCACGTACGGCATGTGGCACTGCCTCAACATGGTCTGCGGTCCCGAGGGCTTCGCGAGCGGAGTCCTGCTGCGGGCCGGCGAGATCATCGACGGCGCCGAGCTGACCCGGCACCGTCGGCAATCGGCCCGCCATGACAAGGAACTGGCCAAAGGCCCGGCCCGCCTCGCCACGGCACTGGACGTGGACCGCGCCCTCAACGGCACGGACGTCTGCGCCGGCCCGACCGCACCCCTCTCCCTCTATACAGGGGCTCCCGCACCCGCCGACCAGGTACGGAGCGGTCCGCGCACGGGAGTCTCGGGGGAGGGCGGCGTCCACCCGTACCGCTTCTGGATCGCCAACGACCCGACCGTCAGCCCTTATCGAGCCCATACGCCCCGACGAAGGACGTCTTGACGGGACTTGACGCGGCCCGGGCGGATCCGTAATGTAGCCCGAGCCGCTTGAACCGGGTACTGCCTTTGACAGCAGCCGGAAGCGGCCAAACCACTACTGCGACTTCCCTCAACGGGGTCCATTTCGGCATGCCGAAATTCGATTCCCGTGACTCGATTATGAGTTACCGAAGGAATCGGCTAACGTAGTGAATGTCGAAAGGCCGCGAGGCCGAATAGACCGCCGAAAGGCAAATCCCGCCGACAGGGAATCGGAACTCGAAAGAGTCTGATAGAGTCGGAAACACCGAAGGGAAGCCCGGAGGAAAGCCCGAGAGGGTGAGTACAAAGGAAGCGTCCGTTCCTTGAGAACTCAACAGCGTGCCAAAAGTCAACGCCAGAT